>CAVOKC010000017.1:0-14220 GCA_963696465.1 uncultured Gammaproteobacteria bacterium
CTCCGGTACGCGCATGCATGCGACTTATTACCGCCCCGGTGGTGTGTATCGTGATCTGCCTGATAGCATGCCGTTGTATCAGACTTCCCAGGGGCACAAGGCCGCTGACTTGGCGCGCAAGAACAGCAACCGCAGCGGTTCGCTGCTCGATTTCATAGAAGAGTTCACACGACGCTTTCCGGAGTATGTCGACGAGTATGAAACACTGCTCACGGACAACCGTATCTGGAAGCAGCGCACCGTCGGTATCGGTGTCGTCAGTCCGGAACGCGCGTTGCAGCTGGGCTTCTCCGGTCCGATGCTGCGCGGATCGGGCATCGCCTGGGATTGTGCAAGAAGCAGCCTTACGAGGTCTATGACCGGCTGGATTTCGATATTCCGGTCGGTGTCCACGGCGATTGTTACGACCGCTATCTGGTACGCATGGAAGAAATGCGTCAGTCCAATCGGATCATCAGACAATGCGTGGACTGGCTTCGCGCCAACGGCGGCCCGGTGATCATCGGCGATCACAAGATCGCACCCCCGCCGCGCGCCGAGATGAAAGCCGACATGGAAGCGCTGATTCATCATTTCAAACTGTTCACCGAAGGCTTCTGCATTCCGGCCGGCGAGGCCTATGCCGCGATCGAGCACCCCAAGGGCGAGTTCGGTGTGTATCTGATCTCGGATGGCGCGAACAAGCCGTATCGTTTGAAAGTACGCGCCCCCGGCTTTGCCCACTTGTCCGCGCTGAATGAGATGGTGAAGGGACACATGCTGGCCGACGTGGTGGCGATAATCGGCACACAGGACATCGTGTTCGGCGAGATCGACCGGTGAGCCTGACCGATGCCGCAAAGACGCGAAGCCGCAAAGGTGATTAAGTTGGGGAAGATGGAATTATGAGTCGTGTTGTTGCAAACGCATTTCTGCGCGTCTTCTTGGCGTCTTTACGCAGGCAAAAGGTTTTCAGGTATGCCGGTAAGACGCGCCATCACTACCCGAATCTCGTTCCATCGACGTGGATCGCCAAGTATCCGCCCGAGCATAAGCAGTCGGCGGTGCTGGCGGCATTGACCATCGTGCAGGATCAGAATGGCGGTTGGTTGAGTCCGGAGGCGATGGATGCCGTGGCGGAATATCTCGGCATGCCGCGCGTTTCAGTGTACGAGGTCGGCAGTTTGTCTCGATATTGAATCTCAGTCCGGTCGGACGGCACAAGGTGTCGGTGTGCAACAATATTTCCTGCCTGTTTGCGGCGCGAGGACATAGTCGCGCATATCAAAAGAAGTATGGCAGGAGCCCGGGCAGACCACGCAGGACGGCCGCTTCACGCTAAGAAGGAAGAGGAATGTGTCGCCGCCTGTTGCGGCGCGCCGATGATGGCGGTGGATGGGCATTATCACGAGAATCTGACAATCGAGAAAGTCGACACGATTCTGGGTGCTCTAAAGTGAGCGAACCGATGCCGCAAAGCAGTAGCACCAGGTAAGAACCACGACAATGGCCAACGAAATCTGTTTCCAAACGCTGCAATTCGATCAGCCCTGGACGCTTGAGAACTATCTCAAGGTGGGCGGCTATCAGGCGTGGAAAAAAATCCTGGCGGAGAAGACGCCGCAGGAGCAGATTATCGATGAACTCAAGAAATCCTGTTTGCGCGGCCGCGGCGGCGCTGGCTCCCGACCGGACTTAAATGGAGCTTCATGCCGCGCAAGGCTCGATCCAGAAATAATCGTTTGCAACTCCGACGAATGGAGCCCGGCACATGTCAGGATCGGGACATCCTGCGTTATAACCCGCATGCCGTGATCGAAGGGATGGCGATCGGCGGAGGCTCCATCGGCGCAACCGTCGGCTATAACTACCTCCGCGGTGAATTTCATCATGAACCAATTCGAGCGTTTTGAAGCTGCTCTTAAGGAGGCATATGCAGCTGGCTTGCTGGGCAAGAATATTCGGGCTCCGGAATTGATTTCGATCGCATACCTATGTTGGCGCAGGCGCCTATATCTGCGGAGAAGAAACCGGCCTTATTGAATCGCTGGAAGGCAAGACCGGTCGTCCGCGTTTCAAGCCGCCATTTCCGGCCAATTATGGCCTGTATGGCAAACCGACCACGGTGAACAACACCCAGACGTTTGCCTCAGTGCCCGCAATCTTGCGCAACGGTCCGGAATGGTTTTCGGATCTGGGCGTGCCTAATAAGGGCGGCACCAAGGTGTTCTCTGTCTCTGGTCATGTGAATAAACCCGGGTAATTACGAATTGCCGCTTGGCATACCGTTCAGGGATTTGCTGGAGATGGCCGGAGGCATGCGCAGCGGACATACTGAAAGCCGTGATTCCCGGTGGCTCTTCGATGCCTGTAATGCCGGCTGAATGATCATGGATTTCGCCATGGATTACGATTCGCTGGCCAAAGCCGGGTCTGCATTAGGAACCGGCGGCTGTGATCGTGATGGATGATTCGGCCTGCATGGTCCGGGCGCTGCATACGTATATCCCGTTTCTATCACGCCGAATCCTGTGGCCAGTGCACGCCTTGTCGTGAAGGCACCGGTTGGATGTACCGCATGCTGAACCGAATTGATAACGGTCAGGGACGTCCGGAGGATCTCGAAAGACTGGAAGTGCGGCGGGACAAATCGAAGGTCATACCATTTGCGCCTTCGGCGATGCGGCCGCATGGCCGGTGCAGAGTTTCCTGAAACATTTCCGCGTGAATTCGAATACCACATCAACAATGGCCGCTGCCTGGTCGGCCCCGGCGCCAAGCCCAAGGATGCCGCGGCATGAGCGCGCAATCCAGAAATTTCCGCCGACAACAGATTAACATCGAAGTCGATGGCCGCCCGTTCAAGGCGCGCAAGGGGCAGATGATCATCCAGGTCACGGATGAGGACGGCATCACCATTCCGCGCTTCTGTTATCACAAGAAACTACCGATCGCCGCCAATTGCCGCATGTGCCTGATCGAAGTCGAGCGCGCGCCAAAACCCATGCCCGCCTGCGCCACGCCGGTGATGGAAGGCATGAAGGTGCACACACGATCCGCCTAAGCGCGCTGTGCGCAGGGCGCGTGATGGAATTCCTGCTCATCAATCATCCGCTGGATTGCCCGATCTGCGATCAGGGCGGCGAGTGCGAATTGCAGGATCTGGCGCTGGGCTTCGGACGCGGCGTGTCGCGCTTCGCCGAGAGCAAGCGGGTGGTGCATGACAAGAATCTCGGCCCGCTGATCTCCACGGATCTGACGCGTTGTATACATTGCACGCGTTGCATCCGTTTTCTGGATGTCATCGCCGGTCAGAAGGAACTCGGCGGCACCGGACGCGGTGAGAACATGCGAAATCGGTACCTACATCGAACGCGCCATCGAATCCGAGATGTCAGGTAACGTCATCGATGTCTGTCCGGTCGGCGCGCTCACGTCCAAGCCGTTCCGGTTCACCGCGCGCGCCTGGGAACTGGTGCAGCGGGCATCGCGCCGCACGACTGTGTGGGTTCCAATCTGTATGCGCATACCCGTGGCAACAAGGTGATGCGGTGGTGCCGCGCGACAATGAAGCGCTGAATGAAGTCTGGCTGTCGGATCGTGACCGGTTCGCCTATCAAGGTCTCGCGCATGCCGAGCGTCTTTCGCAGCCGCAGCACAAGGTCAAAGGCCAATGGCAGAGCATTGATTGGGAGACCGCGCTGCGGATAGTGGCGGACGGTCTTAAGCGCTATGCCGGCGACGACCTCGGTGTGTTGGTGAGTCCGACCGCAACCGTGGAAGAGGCCTATCTATTGGCGCGTCTCGCTGAAGGTTTGGCCTGTGCAAACATCGATCATCGCCTGCGGCAGATAGATTTTGCCGATCAGCACAGTGCGCCGTTGTATCCCTGGTTGGGCGGGCCGCTGGCCGACCTGGAAAGCCGCGATGCCGTGCTGTTGATCGGTGCCAATCCGCGCAAAGAAGTGCCGATTATTGCGCACCGTTTGCGTAAAGCTGTACTGGCCGGTGCGCGCGTGTTCGCCATTAATCCGCTGGCCTATGACTTTAATTTCACACTGGCCGATCAGATCACTGTGAAGCCCTCGCTGCTGGTCGCGGAACTCGCCGCGGTGACCGCCGCGGCGTTGAAGCTGCGTGGCGCGAGTGCGCCGGTTGAACTGCAAAGCTTAATGGCAACAGCGCAGATCAGTGCGCGTCATGAGGCGATGGCGCAGGCTCTGTGTAACAGTACACAGGGCCAAGTGCTGCTTGGATTGGGCGCCGCTGCACATCCCGCTGCCAGTGCATTACGCGCACTCGCCAGCCTGTTGGCGGAAACCGCGGCGCTACGTCTGGGCATCTTGTCCGACGGACCGAACGGCGCAGGCGCGTGTCTGGCGGGAGTATTGCCGCAGCGTGCGGCCGCCGGTGCGGTGCGCGCGCAAGCGGGGTTGTCGGCCGCGGCGATGTTGGCATCTCCGCGTAAGGCCTACCTGTTGTTCGGCTGCGAACCGGATGCCGATTTCGCCGATCCCACTTTGACACAACAGGCATTGGCAGCAGCCGAGTTCGTCGTCAGCCTGACGGCCTTCGACTCCAAGCAGTTGCGCGAACAGGCGACGTTATTGTTGCCGATCGCGCCGTTCAGCGAGACCTCGGGCACGTTCGTGAATTGCGAGGGCCGTTGGCAGAGTTTCGCTGGCGCAGTGCGACCGTTGGGCGAGACGCGTCCAGGTTGGAAGGTGTTGCGGGTACTCGGCAACCTGCTGAACCTGAGCGGGTGCGACTATCAGAGTTCCGAAGCGGTGCGCGACGAGTTGCGCACACTGGTCGGTGAACGGCGACCCAGTCATGCGCGCGTGACGACCACGGTGACTGTACCCGCGGCAAACAGCGAATTGGAATATCTCGAACGTATAGGCGATGTGCCCTTGTATGCAACCGATGCGCTGGTGCGGCGTGCCGCGGCCTTGCAAGCGATGGCGGACAGCGCGGATGCCATGGTGCGCATCAATGCGGCTGAGGCGGCGCGCTTGGGTTTGAATGTACTGGCGCAGGTCACGCAGGGCGAGGCCGTGGCGGTATTGCCGGTGGTGATCGATGTGCGCGTGCCGGATGGTGCGGTGTCTATCGCGGCCGCGCGGCCGGGGAGCGCAACACTGGGCGCGGCCTTCGGTCATGTTGAAGTTAAACCAGCTTAACGATAACGAATAGTCACGGCGGACAAGCATGCTGGAAGTCGATTCTCCAAGTCGTTCTGATACTGGTCAAGATTGTCGCGATCATGGTGCCGCTGATGCTGGGCGTTGCCTACGTGACCTATGCCGAGCGCAAAATCATCGGCTATATGCAGGTTCGTATCGGCCCGAATCGCGTCGGTCCGAAAGGCTGGTTGCAGCCGATCGCCGACGCGGTAAAGCTGCTGATGAAAGAAATCATCATACCGACCGGTCCGACCGGTTTCTGTTCTTGCTGGCACCGGTGCTGGCGATCGGCCCCGCACTCGCCGCCTGGGCGGTGGTGCCCTTCGATGCCGAACTGGTGCTGGCGGACATCAACGCCAGCCTGCTGTATATCCTGGCGCTGACCTCGATGGGCGTATACGGCGTGATCATCGCCGGCTGGGCGACGAATTCCAAATACGCTTTTCTGGGTGCGATGCGTTCGGCGGCGCAGATCGTCGCCTATGAGATCGCCATGGGCTTCGCCCTGGTCGGCGTGCTGATGATGGCCGGCAGTCTCAATCTCGGCGACATTGTGCGCGCGCAGTCGGGCAAACTGGGGCATTGGTTCTTTCTGCCGCTGTTGCCCTTGTTCGTGATCTATTTCATATCCGGCGTGGCCGAGACCAACCGTTCGCCGTTCGATGTCGCGGAAGGGGAGTCCGAAATCGTCGGTTTCCATGTTGAGTACTCCGGCATGGCTTTCGCCGTGTTCTTCCTCGCTGAATATGCGAACATGATCCTGGTGGCGACACTGGCCTCGCTACTGTTCCTGGGCGGCTGGCTATCACCTTTTCAAGGCATCCCCGGATTGGAATCAGTCTTTGCCTGGGTGCCCGGCCTGGCCTGGTTGTTCTTCAAGGTCGCCTTCATCCTGTTGCTGTTCCTCTGGTTCCGCGCCACATTCCCGCGCTATCGTTACGACCAGATCATGCGCCTGGGGTGGAAAGTTTTCATACCGATGACGATGGTCTGGATCATGGTGGATGGTGCGGCGCTCATGGATCAACAAGTGGATTGACTGAGTGCGGGATCACCAAGGGTATTATGTTGCATGAATGCAATGAATTAGCTGAAAACTCTGCTGCTCTGGGAGCTGCTGATGGGCATGCGGGTGACCCTCCGTAACCTGTTTGCGAACAAGTTCACGATTTTCTACCCGGAAGAAAAGACGCCGAAATCACCGCGTTTTCGCGGCCTGCATGCTTTGCGCCGTTACCCGAATGGCGAGGAACGCTGCATCGCCTGCAAGCTCTGTCAAGCGGTCTGTCCCGCGGCGGCGATCACCATCGAGTCGGAGCAGCGGGATGACGGTACACGTCGTACGACCCGTTACGAATCGACCTGTTCAAATGCGTCTACTGCGGTTTCTGCGAGGAATCCTGCCCGGTCGATTCCATTGTCGAGACCCGGATCCTCGAATACCATATCGAAAACCGTGGCGAGAAACATCATGACCAAGGAGAAACTGCTCGAGATCGGTGAGAAACACGAGACGCATGATCGCCGAGCGGGCGGCGGATGCGAGTTACCGCGAGTAAGGTAGCGGCAAGATGGCATTAATGTTACGGCGCAAAGTCGCAAAGACGAAATAAAGATTGATGTACTTCAGATCTTTGCTAGGGAGTATGCGGGCGGCATTTTATCGATGCCACGAATCAAACATAAACAATCTTCGCGCCTTTGCGCCTTTGCGAAAAAAAAAAAAAAAAAAAAAAAAAAAAAAAAAAAAATCATCAGTCACCCCATGACCTTCGAACAAATCATTTTTTATCTATTCGCCGCTGATCTGGTGTTCGCCGGGTTGCGGGTGATCACGGTGCGTAATCCGGTGCATGCCGCATTGCCTGGTGCTGGCGTTTTTCAGCAGTGCGGTACTTTGGCTGCTGCTTGAGGCGAGTTCCTGGCCATTATCCTGGTGCTGGTGTATGTCGGCGCGGTAATGGTGCTGTTCCTGTTCGTGGTGATGATGCTGGACATCAATCTGGGCCGCTGCGCGAGGGCTTCATCGCGTTATCCGCCGGTCGGGGCGACCGTTGGCGGCATGATCATTCTGGAACTGGATTTGATCTTGTGAGCGGTCAATGCGGATTGGTGGCGGTCGCCAGTCTAATGCCGCGCCTGCGGGTTACAGCAATACCAAGGAACTGGGCGGGTGCTGTATACCGAATATGTGTATGCATTCGAGATCGCTGCGGTGATTCTGCTGGTGGCGATCATCGCGGCGATCGTGCTGACCATGCGCCGCCGCCCGGAAACCAAATACCAGGATCCCTCCAAGCAGGTGCTGTTCGCCCGACGCGTGCGAATCGTCAAGATGGAAACCGAAAAAAGTGACTGATGCGCGCAGAACGAGAGCCAACAATAGTAACGAAACAATGAATGATCACTCTGGCGCACTATCTGGCCCTCGGGGCTCTACTGTTTGCTATCAGCGTGGCGGGGATTTTCCTCAATCGGAAGAACGTCATCATAATGCTGATGGCTATCGAACTAATGCTGCTGGCGGTCAACATCAATTTCATCGCCTTTTCGCATTCCTCGACGACACGGCCGGCCAGGTATTTGTATTTTTCATACTGACGGTGGCGGCCGCCGAATCGCCATCGGCCTCGCCATTCTGGTGGTGCTGTTCCGCAACCGGCGAACCATCAATGTCCAGGACCTCGACACTTGAAGGGTAGGTAGGGCATGGAAATCATCTATCTCGCTATCCCGCTCGCGCCGCTTGCGGCGCCATCCTGGCCGGCCTGTTCGGCGCTGATCGGGCGAGCCGGCGCGCATTGGGTGACCATTCTCGGTGTGGCGATATCCTTCGTGCTGTCGCTGGTGGTATTGAAGCACATGTGCTTGACGGCGCAGCACCTACAACGGCACGGTCTATACCTGGGCGCTGTCCGATGGCATGCGCTTCGAGGTCGGTTTCCTGGTCGACCGGCTCAGACTTGATGATGCTGGTGGTGACCTTCGTGTCCCTGATGGTGCATATCTACACTATCGGCTACATGCATGAGATCCTGGTTATCAGCGCTTCTTCAGCTATATCGCCTTGTTCACTTTCTCCATGCTGATGCTGGTGATGTCGAACAACTTCCTGCAGCTGTTCTTCGGCTGGGAAGCGGTAGGTCTGGTGTCCTATCTGCTGATCGGTTTCTGGTATACACGCCCAGTGCGATCTTCGCCAACATGAAGGCCTTTCTGGTCAACCGCGTCGGTGATTTCGGTTTCCTGCTCGGTATCGCCGCCGTGCTGACGATTTCAACAGCCTCGATTATGCGACGGTCTTATGCGTGCCGGGATGGGCAATGAGACCATCCAGGTGTTCCCGGCATGGATGGTCGTTGATGTCGGTGATCTGCATTCTGTTGTTCATCGGCGCCATGGGAAGTCGGCACAGGTGCCGCTGCATGTCTGGCTGCCGGATTCCATGGAAGGCCCGACACCGATCTCGGCCTTGATCCATGCTGCCACCATGGTGACTGCAGGTATCTTCATGGTGGCCCGCATGTCGCCACTGTTCGAGCTGTCGGAAACAGCGTTGTCGGTGGTCATGGTGATTGGTGCAATCACGGCCTTGTTCATGGGTTTTCTCGGTATGGTCCAGAACGACATCAAGCGCGTGGTGGCCTATTCGACGCTGTCCCAACTGGGTTACATGACAGTGGCGCTTGGTGCCTCGGCCTATGCGGCGGGTATCTTCCATCTGATGACGCACGCCTTTTTCAAGGCGTTGCTGTTCCTCGCTGCGGGTTCGGTGATCATCGCCATGCATCATGAGCAGGACATCCGCAAGATGGGTGGCCTGTGGCGATACCTGCCGATTACCTATTGGCCAGCCTGATTGGTACCCTGTCGCTGATCGGCTTTCCCGGGTTTTGCCGGCTTCTTTTCCAAGGATGCGATTATCGAAGCGGTTGGGGCTGCGCATCGGATTGGTGCCGGTTTTGCCTGGTGTGCCTGATGATCGGGGTATTCGTCACGGCGCTGTATTCGTTCCGGATGTTTTTCCTTGTGTTCCATGGCGCGGAGCGGCTCATGTGATCACCGCATGCGAGGGAGCATTTGCATGAGCACCGCGATGGTTGTATCGCTGCCACTTGATACTGCTGGCCGTGCCCTCGGTGGCATTTCGGCTGTTGACGATCGGGTCCGGTGGTGTTCGGCGAGTTATTTTGGTGATGCAATCCATGTGCGTGCCGCAGCATAACGTGCTGGCGAAGGTGCAGCAGAATTTCACGGATCGGACTGGTTCAACGGTCTGCATGCGCCAGTGCCCTGGATTGCACTCGGTGGCGTATTTTGTGCCTGGTATGTCTATCTGAAAAATCCGGCGCTGCCAGAGCGACTGGGCAAGCAGTTCGCGGGCTCTATACGCTGCTTATCAACAAGTACTACGTTGATGAGTTCAATCAGAGAGGTATTCGCGCGTGGCAGCACGCGTCGGGCGGGTTTTCTGGCGCTCGGCGATACGCTGTGATTGACGGCCTGTGTGAACGGCAGCGCGCGGCTGGTGACTGGTCCTCGCAGGGTGGCGCGTCAGCATACAGTCCGGCTATCTGTACCACTATGCGTTCGCAATGATCCTGGCTGTTGGCCATGTTGTTGGCTGCTGTTTATCGGCTGAAATAGCCATAATCGGCCACGGAAAACACGGAGTGCCACGAAATCATTAACGATATGAAAAAATTGGTTTTATGTAGGGTGCACTTGCTGACGCGTTTCCGTGCTTGCAGTCGCATGGGATTTTGTGGCACTACGTGGCAAAGATGTTAGCGATGGAGATATTGAATGCCGTTGGAATACCGTCTGAGTCTGTTGATCTGGCTGCCGATAGTCGGTGACGGTCTGGCGACGTGCTCGCAGCGGTGACGATGAGCCCTGGGGACGTGCGTAGCATCGCGCTACTGTTGCGCTTGCTCGATCTTGCTTCTTGAGTATTCCGCTGTAGACCGGCTTCAATGTCACGACATCCGACATGCAGTTTGTCGAACTCATGCCCTGGATAGGTGCCTTCAACGTCGATTACTACCTGGGTGTGGATGGTTTCGCGATGCCGCTGATCCTGCTCACGACCTTCATGACGGTGCTCGTGGTGCTGGCCGGTTGGGAAGTCATCCGCAGGTGGCGAGTATATTGCGGCGTTCCTGATCATGGAGGGCCTGATGATCGGCGTGTTTGCGTGCGCTGGACGCCTTGCTGTTCTATGTGTTCTGGGAAGCCATGCTGATTCCGATGTTCCTGATCATCGGTGTCTGGGGCGGGCCGCGGCGGGTCTATGCGACCGTCAAGTTTTCCTTTACACCTTCCTCGGTTCGGTGTTCATGCTGGTCGCGTTGATCTACATGTATTACCAGACAGGTAGCTTACAGATTCTCGACTTCCATCAGTTGCCGTTGAGCCACAACGAGCAGACACTGATTTTCCTCGCGTTTCTGGCCGCGTTTGCCGTCAAAGTGCCCATGTGGCCGGTGCATACCTGGTTGCCGGATGCCCATGTCGAAGCGCCCACCGGCGGTTCGGTGGTACTGGCGGCGATCATGCTCAAGATCGGTGGCTACGGGTTTATGCGTTTCAGTCTGCCCATTACACCGGATGCCAGCGAGCAACTGGCTGGGCTGATGATTTTCCTGTCGCTGATCGCGGTGGTTTATATCGGTTTTGTCGCGCTCGTCCAGCAGGACATGAAAAAGCTGATTGCCTATTCGTCCATCGCGCACATGGGCTTCGTTACGCTCGGGCTTTTCATCGCTTGGCCCATCGTCGCGCACACCGGGGCCACCAGCGGTATTGCCATGGGTGTGTCCGGCAGCATGGTGCAGATGATTTCACATGGCTTTATCTCTGGCGCTTTGTTCCTCTGCGTCGGCGTGCTGTATGACCGGATGCACAGCCGGAAAATTGCTGACTATGGCGGCGTCGTGAATACCATGCCGCGATTTGCCGTCTTCATGGTGCTATTTGCGCTCGCCAACTGCGGCCTGCCCGGTACTTCCGGTTTCATTGGCGAATTTCTGGTGATTCTGGCCAGCTTCAAGGCCAGTTTCTGGTATGCCTTCCTGGCTTCGATGACCCTGATTCTGGGTGCCGCCTATACGCTGTGGCTGGTGAAGCGGGTGATATTTGGTGCCGTCGCCAACGACAACGTCGCCGCGTTGCAGGATCTGAACGGTCGCGAGTTTCTGATTCTTGCCCAGCTTGGCGGTCGCCGTGCTGTGGCTGGGCCTGTATCCAGCCCCGCTGTTCGAAGTGATGCGATGCCAGTCTCGAGGTAAAGATAATCTGCTGCGGCAGGTCGGCGAGGGTGAATCAGAAGTTGTGAAACCCGCCCCCGCAGTACCGGGCGTGGGGATAATTGAGCAATGAACATCGCGTATGACTGAGTTCATGCTCCTGTTGCCGGAGATCTGGGTGCTCTCCATGGCCTGCGTTGTGCTCGTGCTGGATTTGTTCCTGAACGATCGCAGTCGTGTGGTATCCTACTGGCTCGCGCAGTTCACGTTGATCGGCGCATTGGCGCTGACGCTGGCCGTCAGCAGCGGCGAAAGTCTGGTATTGATGAACGGCACCTTCGTCATCGACCCTATGAGCGACGCTGCTAAAGTCCTTTATCTACATGATGATCTTCGGCGCCTTCCTCTATGCGCGCGACTATCTGCAGGACCGCAAGCTGTTTAAGGGCGAATACTACGTGCTCGGCCTGTTCGCCATGTTCGGCATGATGGTGATGGTGTCGGCGCACAGTCTGCTGACCATTTATCTTGGTCTTGAATTGCTGTCCCTGGCGCTGTATGCGCTGGTTGCTTTTGATCGCGATTCGAGGGGCGTGCCTCGGAAGCGGCCATGAAATATTTTGTCCTGGGCGCGCTGGCCTCGGGTATGCTGCTGTACGGCATGTCCATGCTGTATGGAGTGTCCGGTAGTCTGGATATCGTCGACCATCGGGCACTCTCATCGTCGGTGCAGCATTCCGGCACCGATCCGGTGCTGGTGCTGTGTGTCTGTGTTTCGTCAGCGTTGGCTTGGCCTTCAAACTCGGTGCCGTGCCCTTCCATATGTGGTTGCCCGACGTTTATCACGGCGCCTCGGTGCCGGTGACGCTGTCTCATCGGCAGTGCGCCGAAGATCGCCGCTTTCGCCATGGTCATGCGCCTGCTCACCGAAGCGCTCGGCAATCTTCATAGCGGAGTGGCGCGACATGCTGATCATCCTGGTGGTGCTGTCATTGGCGGTCGGCACAATCGTCGCCATCGCCCAGACCAACATCAAACGCATGCTGGCGTATTCCACCATCTCGCATGTCGGTTTTCTGCTGCTGGGTGTGCTCTGCCGGCACCGCAGAAGGCTATGCGGCGGCGACCTTCTACGGTGACCTACGCCGTGATGGCGCTCGGCGCGTTCGGCATGGTGATCCTGCTGAGCCGTGCCGGTTTCGAAGCCGAGCAGCTCTGGATGACTTCAAAGGGCTCAATGAACGCAGTCCCTGGTTCGCCGTCATGCTCTCCTGCTGATGTTCTCGATGGCCGGCGTGCCGCCCACCGTGGGTTTCTACGCCAAGTTCGCGGTGCTGAAGTGCCGTGGTCGATATCGACATGACTCTGGTTGGCCGCCGTCGCCGTGGCGTTTTCCATCATCGGGGCGTTTCTACTACTTGCGTGTCATCAAGCTGATGTACTTCGATGCGCCCGAAGACACGACGCCGCTGACCTGTCCCACCGACCTGCGCGTCACGCTGAGCGCCAATGCGCTGGCCGTGCTGTTACTGGGCATCTTCCCGGGTGGCCTGATGGCCTTGTGCGCCTCGGCGATCGCCTGAAAACGTTGCAGAGGTGATCGATGTCCTTGTCCCTGGCTGTTGCCATGTTGCTCATGGTGGCTGTGTTGGCCGCCAATCTCCCGTGGTTGAGTGAACGTCTGCTGTTCGTGTTCCCAGCACCGGGCGGTGAGAAATCCGCTTGGCTGCGTCCGCTGGAATGGTTGGTCTTGTACTTTCTGGTCGGCGGCATCGCCCTTGGTCTGGAGCAGAAGAGCTTCGGCGAGCGGCACGCCCAGGACTGGGAATTCTATGCCGTTACCCTGTGCCTGTTCCTCGTGTTCGCCTTGCCGGGATTCATTTATCGTTATGACCTTATAGGCCATCTGGATAAGGCTAAACATCGCCGTGCCTAGGCATCTGAGGTAACTGGCAGGGTATAGGATTCAAGCGCTTAGGGCGTGCTATTAATATAATTTTTGGAGAGGGTTGCCAAGACCTTCACCCCTCTGTAAACTTCGGCGCTCTCCAATTGCGGGGTGGAGCAGCCTGGTAGCTCGTCGGGCTCATAACCCGAAGGTCCTAGGTTCAAATCCTGGCCCCGCTACCAATTTCTATGCAGCCTCAGTCGGGCTAGGCGATCTCGGCTTCTAAAGCCCGATGGCCTGGCAGTTTCGGATGGGGGTTTGCGGTAACTCACAACTACTTTCTCGAACTCACTCAGAGGGGTTGCGAGAGGGCAGTTGTA
This sequence comes from uncultured Gammaproteobacteria bacterium, assembly GCA_963696465.1. Classification (GTDB taxonomy): domain Bacteria; phylum Pseudomonadota; class Gammaproteobacteria; order Thiohalobacterales; family Thiohalobacteraceae; genus JAHJQQ01. The sequence continues at coordinate 13,682 of CAVOKC010000017.1, forward strand.
CGCAGCTCCGGCAGGGCATGCTTACCCTCACAGTGCCGGGTAGTTCTGCAACGGTTACTGTTTTCGCCAGCTCTACCTACTCGTAGCTTCTCCTACCGTATGACCTTATGCCTGGTCAGACAGCTTGTGACTCCGTTCCAGCGACCACTCGACCCCATGCGAACCACGCCGATCCCGCTGAGCAGCCTAGGTGCATGTGATATTAAAACGTTCGTTACTCTCTATCGTCTACTCAGCTTTGCATTGGGTAGTTTGTGGATGTCGGGTACTCTGGAATTAATCGCATAGTATTGCGGGCCTCCGATACACTCGAACCCGCACCACGTATGAACCAAAACATTTTTGAGTATGCAATCGTAATGACTACTAACGCATTTTCAACTCTGGGCTTAGACGCGGCGCTGCTCGCTAATCTCGATTCCATGGGTTACCAAGCCATGACGCCGATTCAGGCGCAGGGTTTGCCTGTGGTCCTGCAAGGCACTGATCTGATTGCCCAGGCGGAGACAGGCAGCGGTAAGACGGCGGTGTTTGGCATT
>CAVOKC010000018.1:0-28437 GCA_963696465.1 uncultured Gammaproteobacteria bacterium
AGCGCGCTCGCTGACACGTTTGGTGATGACACCGGCACCGGCACGCACGGTCGCGACTTCGCGATCCACGCCTTCGAGTCGACGCAATTCCACTTGGCCGAGCGCTTCGAGTTTTTCAGTGTTGATGACCGCACTATCACCCGACAAGGGCACCGCGCTGCCGGTGTAGCCGGTACCACCGCCGCGGGGTATGACTGTGAGTCCTAACTCGATGCAGGCCGCGACCACGGCGCAGACTTCTTCTTCGCTGTCGGGGCTGATCACCACAAACGGCATCTCGACACGCCAGTCGGTGGCATCGGTCGCATGCGAACGCGTGCGAGCCCGCCAAGTCGATGTTATCGGCGCGCGTGACCTTACCCAAACGCCGGCGGACCTTGCGGCGCAGTTCGCGGGTATGCGGAAACCAAGCCTCGAAACGCTGCACGGCTATGCGCGCGCGCTCGACCAACTGCAAGGCCAGGTCATTGCCCTCGGCGCGGGCGACGATCTGATCCAGGCGATGGTGCAAGGCATGCACCAATGAGCCCCAACGCTTCTGGTTGTCGAGCAGATCGTCTTGGATATAAGGATTGCGGTCGATGACCCACATATCGCCCAGCACCTCGAACAACATGCGCGCCGAACGCCCGGTCTTGCGGGTGCCGCGTAGATCGTTGAGCACGTCCCACATCGGCGCGCCGAGATAGCGAATGACAATCTCGCGATCGGAGAACGAGGTGTAGTTGTAAGGGATCTCGCGGATGCGAGCGGGATTTTGGGTCATCGCTGGGTCATCGGTGGATCATCGGGGACGGTGGCAACTACGGATCTGCGGGCATTCTAGCACTAGGCGAGACCCGGGATGAGTCACGGAATACCTGGGAAAACACCGCTTAGCCTGCGAACTACCAGATCCGTTCACCCGCAGCGATACGGCACACCATTTCGGCCTGAAACGCCGGCGGCCCAAAGGCGATGGCATCCTGCAGTCGCTGCATTCCTTCGCTATCGAGTTGTTCCAGATAGATGAGTGGCCGGCGCGCGTTCACCGCGTGTTCCTTCAACCAGCTGAGCGCGGCCTCGGGAATGTACGGACCCACGGGTACGGCGACATCCACCGGCAAGCCGTTCCAGGTTCGCAGCGCGGGCAACACCATGACCTTGGCCAAATCGGGGCGCATCCAGTCCGGCAAGGGGCTGTTAATTTTTTTCCAGCCACACTCGAAATTCACGCACGGGTCGACCGGTCGCTGCGCGTAGATGCGACAACCGCTACCGGTACTGTGGGGACAGGGATGGCCGGGATAGACCTCGATGCCTTCGACGGCGATGCGCACCCAACCGTCGCAACAAGCGGTGCAGGGTTGGCAGTGGCGGTCAGTTCCGCACTCGGTCTGTGCCATGCTTACCCATCCTGCTCATCTTACCCGGTGAAGCTCAGTGTACCCGATCACACCCAGAACCATGCCGTGATAAAGGCATAAAAAAACGGGGCCCGAAGGCCCCGTTCTCTGTTCGACTTCGTCTTGCGACAAATTAGAACTTGTGGATCATGCCTACGCCAGTGAAGTCGTAGTCTTCGTCACCATTCAGGCCAGAATCAAATCATTCTCGGCACTGGTGTACATGAAGTACGCCGTGGTGCGCTTGCTGAAGTTGTAGTCCACGCCCAAGGTCCACTGAGTAATTTCCTGATCGGCCGGGTTGACGGGAAGACGACACCATTTTCATAGGTACCATCCATGTACTGACCCTTCAGGTCGACAGCGCCGAAGGAGTACTTGCCGCTCAGGCCCCATGCTTCAGTGTCACTGTTGCTGCCATCGCGCTCACCCATTTCGTACAGACCGCCGACCTGCAAGTCGCCGAACTGGTAGGTGGCCACACCGCGCAACAGCTGATCGAGGTCACCCGTACCCGACGTGGCGTCGTAGTCGTTGTAGGCCAGGGAGGCGAAGAACGGGCCGTTGCTGTAAATGCCGGCCAGCGAATAGAGGTCGGCCAGACCAGTCTTGTCACTCGCGGCAGTGCCCGGAGGCAAGAGCGCCGCAGTCAATGCCGATGCCGTCGTTGCCAGCTTCGTCGCAGTTGGTGGCTTCGCCCGGAGCCATCGCGCCGACGAAAGAGAAACCGCTGAAGGACGGGGATATGTAGGCCAAGACGTTATCGATACGCTGTTCACCCAGCGTGGTGTTCTCGATGTCGGCATCCGTGTCGTTGAACTGATCGAAGCTGCCTTGGGCCCACTTCAACGGGGTGTCGTGACGGCCGACGCGGACTTCGCCCCAGCTGTCGCCGGACAGACCGACCCACTGGTTACGACGACTCATGCCAGAGGTGTCATCACCATCGTCATTCGGATCGTTAGAATCCGGGTTCACGCCGTATTCCAGCATGAAGTTGGCCTTCAGGCCGCCACCCAGATCTTCGGAACCCTTGACGCCCAGGCGCGAGGCATGGCTGCGCACCTGCATGTTGTCTTCGCCAGTAGGAGAGCATCGGTAGTGTCGTCATAGGAATCGTCGACAGCACCGACCGACATGTGAACCTGACCATAAAGTGTAACGTCAGCCACGGCGGCCACAGGAGCGGCCATGACAGCGATAATAGCAGCGGAAAGAATCTTCTTGTCCATTTGATGTACCCCTTTTTCCAAGTAGAAACGGTTTGAAACGATGGTCAATCTAGCTCAGCTCAAACATGAATGCAACACCTATTCACAAAAAAACTACACGTCCGTGGTTTTGTAGTTTTATGGCAACACAACATGCGGTGGCACCTGGGGCCTGAAACGGCAATCACCACAAAATCTTGCGCATTCGGCCACAGGAAAATTTCTTCGCCCAGGCGGGGTGTTGCGTGTATCGGTCGGCAGCCGCTGCCGGATAGTCCCGAAAAAGTCCTGTGTTGCGGCGACGCCGCAACCCAAAAACCTATAAACCGCATTTGCCACGGAATCACACGGAAAAACACGGACAAGATCATAAGCTTCACGCAAGCACCGCCATCACCCACAAGGTGGTGAATAGTCGCTTCAGGTATGCACTGTGTTTCAGTGTCTTCCGTGTGTTTCCGTGGCTGAAATGATTTTTTGTTTCTTGGCTGGGGGACTAGGATTACTTCGCCGCCCCTGACGAGGCGTCTCGCCCTGCGGGCCACCTCCGCTTCGCTTCGGTGTTCAAGCGCGCTGCGCGCGCTTAGTCGAACCTGAGGTTCTCATCCCAGTCCCCCATAAACACAAAACCCGCCTTACGGCGGGTTCTGCGTTTATTGGCTGGGGGACTAGGATTCGAACCTAGATTAGAGGAGTCAGAGTCCACCGTCCTGCCGTTAGACGATCCCCCAGGAACATCTTTTACGCGGCTGCCCACATCAATGTGCGAGCGACTCGGCGCGAGTGGCAGCGCCACCCGCAACCACAAACGCGATTAGCGCTTGCTGAACTGAACAGCGCGACGGGCTTTGCGCAGACCGACTTTCTTACGTTCGACTTCGCGGGCGTCGCGGGTCACGAAACCAGCCTTGCGCAGCGGCGAGCGTAATGTTTCGTCGTGCAGCATGAGCGCACGCGTGATGCCGTGACGGATCGCGCCGGCCTGGCCGCTGATACCACCACCGGCAACAGTGACGTAGATATCGAAGGTGTCGGTCATGCTCGTCTTTTCCAGCGGCTGACGCACGATCATGCGCGCAGTCTCGCGGCCGAAATAGACATCCAGCGGACGCTGGTTGATCACGATCTTGCCGGTGCCCTTGCGCAGGAAAACGCGCGCAGTAGAGGACTTACGACGGCCGGTGCTGTACAACTGTTGCTGCGCCATGTTTACGTTCCCTAAAAGATTAAATGTCGAGCCTGGCAGAAATCAAGACCGTCGGCTGCTGAGCGGCATGCTGATGTTCGGCGCCGGCATAGACTTTCAGCTTGCGGAACATCGCGCGACCCAGCGGATTTTTCGGCAGCATGCCTTTGACGGCGATCTCGATGATACGTTCCGGCGCCTTGGCGCGGAGCTTTTCAAGACTGGTGGTCTTCAGGCTGCCGATATAGCCGGTATGGTGGTGATACAGCTTGTTCTGTTCTTTACGGCCGGTCACGGCACTTTTTCGGCGTTGATAACGACCATGTAATCGCCAGTATCAACGTGCGGGGTAAATTCCGGCTTATGTTTGCCGCGCAGACGACTCGCTAATTCGGTCGCCAGACGACCTAGGGTTTTACCCGTGGCGTCAACAACGAACCAGTCGCGCTTAACGGTTTCTGGCTTGGCACTGTAGGTCTTCATGAGAAACGTAACTCCACACACCGACATCGAAGAAGACGCGGAATGGTATAGAAGTCAGGGATAAGATTCAAGGCCGTGCCTGACTACCCTGCTTAGCCACGAAATCCACGAAAACCACGAACGTCGATGAAGAATCCAGCCTCATATCTACCATACATATATGTAGGGTTCGTGGATTCCGTGGGTTTCGTGGCTGATACGGGCTTGGCGACCCGGAACGCAGGCAAAAAAATAGCGCGGCAGATGGTGCCGCGCTAAAAACCACCAAAGGAGGATGGAGGAGTACTGAACCGCCGGTTTTTAGGGGGGCCGACGATTCAGTATGTGAGTATTCTCTAATACTCGAATTTGCTTGTCAACACCCTTCCCCGAAATTTTCCTGTGGGGGCGGCGGATCACCGTAAGGCGCCGGGGCCGTCGCCCGCAAGTCTCGATACCCGCTAAATTTTCAGGCGCTCCACCGGCCGCCCCTTGACCAGATGCTCCTCAAGAATCTCATCGATATCCTCCCGATCCACATAGCTGTACCAAATACCTTCGGGGTAAACCACCAGCACCGGCCCCTCATTACAGCGATCCATGCATCCCGCGCTGTTGATACGCGTCTTGCCCGGCCCGGCCAACCCCAACTCCTTGGAACGCTGCTTGGCGTAGTCACGCATCGCCTGCGCATCGAAGCGCTGACAGCAGGCACTGCCGTCCTCACGCAAATTGGTACAGAAAAATACGTGATGCTTGTAGTAACTCATCGCCTTACCACCCCAGCACGTGACCGAAACTCTCGCGATACCGTGCCGCAAACTCATCGCGGTTGAAAGCGTGATTCTGTGTGCCGTGATGCTCGATCTTGAGGGCACCCATCAGGGCGGCAATGCGTCCGGTCACTTCCCAGTCGAGCCCATTCATCAACCCGTACAGCAAGCCACCGCGATAGGCATCGCCACAGCCGGTCGGATCGACGATTTCGCGCACGTCAGCCGCCGGGATATCGATACGCCGATTGGTCAGATAAATCTCCGAACCTTTGCCGCCGCGGGTGATGATCAGCGCCTCGACGCGCTCGGCGATTTCGTGCGGCGACAGCCCGGTCCGATCGCAGATGAGTTGTGACTCGTAGTCATTGACGCAGACGTAAGTAGCCTTGTCGATGAAGTCGATCAGCTCCTCGCCGCCGAACAAGGGCAGGCCCTGACCCGGATCGAAGATGAACGGGATACCGGCCTCGGCGAATTGCGTCGCATGTTCGATCATGCCGGTGCGGCCATCGGGCGAGACCATACCGAGCGTGATGCCCTTGGCATCTTCGATCTTATTGTTATGCGCGTGGTCCATGGCGCCCGGATGAAAGGCGATGATCTGATTGTCATCGAGATCTGTGGTGATGAAGGCCTGCGCCGTATAGGTGCCGTCGACGACCGTGACATGCGTGCGCGAGACACCCTGCTTATCCATCCACTCCGCATAGGGCGCGAAATCGGTACCGACCGTGCCCATCGGCACGGGTTCGCCGCCCAGCAGCTTCAGGTTATAGGCGATGTTGGCCGCGCAACCACCGAACTCACGGCGCATGTCCGGCACATGGAAGGCGACATTGAGGATATGCACCTTGTCCGGAAGGATGTGGTTCTTGAAGCGGTCATGAAACACCATGATGGTGTCGTAGGCGAAGGAACCACAGATCAATGCGGACATAATTGTTCTCTCTATAGACTCAAAGTCAACAAGATATTAGGAGCACAATCAACCCAGCAGTACCAAGAACCAAGTAACGGCGGCAGTAAACAGCGCAATCAGCACGGCAGCGGAACCAATATCCTTGGCGCGACCGGACAATTCATGCATGCTCACCCCCAAAACGGTCGACCACGGCCTCGATCGCGGAATTGAGCAATTCTGTAATCAGCACCAGCAACCACACAGCCAACAGCACGGCGCGTTCGACACCTGATTGGCCCAACCAGAATGCCAGCGGCACGATCACGATCGACGCCGCCAATTCCTGGCGAAAGGCCGCCTCATGGTGCGCCGCGGCACATAGACCTTGCCACGAAAACCGCGTCGCGTTGATCAGCCGACGCAGCCCCGTGTTGTTGGCCGGCTTACCCATCAGGCGGTCGGCGCCTGCCACGCCAGATCCAACTCGCGGGCCGCGCGCACGTCATCAAGACGCCGCACCGGCTGGGTATGTGGCGCCTCTTTCAACACCTCAGGCGTGCTGTGCGCCTCACCGAGAATAGTGATCATCGCCGCGACGAAACCGTCCAGGTCTTCTTTGGCTTCAGTCTCGCTCGGTTCGATCAACAGGCACTCCGGTACCAGCAGCGGAAAATACGTCGTCGGCGCGTGATAACCGAAGTCGAGTAGCCGCTTGGCGAAATCCATGGCCGACACGCCCAGTTCCTTTTCCTGCTTCTTCAGCGTGACAATGAATTCATGCGTCGCACGGCGATTCGGAAAGGCCAAGTCGAAACCGGCATCGCGCAACTTCACCATCAGATAATTCGCATTCAGCGTGGCGTAATCGGCGACGCGCTGCATACCCTCGCGACCGAGCATGCGCGCATAAATGTAGGCGCGCAGCAGCACGCCGGCATTGCCCATGAAAGCAGACAGCCGACCGATGGACTGCGGTTTATCCTTCTCCGTGATCCAGTGATATTCGTCGCCGTCGTAGCCGACCATCGGCACCGGCAGGAACGGCTCCAGACGCTTGCTCACACCGACCGGACCTGCGCCCGGACCACCGCCACCGTGCGGCGTCGAGAAGGTCTTGTGCAGATTCATGTGAATCACGTCAAAACCCATATCGCCCGGGCGCACCTTGCCGAGAATGGCGTTGAGGTTGGCGCCATCGTAATACAGCAGCCCGCCGGCATCATGTACGGTCTTGGCGATCTCCTTGATACGGCGCTCGAACACACCCAGCGTGGACGGATTGGTGAGCATAATGCCGGCCGTGTGCGGACCGACCGCCGCTTTGAGCGCGTCAAGATCGACATCGCCCTGCTTGTCGGTGGGAATCTCGCGCACCGTGTAGCCGCACATGGTCGCGGTCGCCGGATTGGTGCCGTGCGCCGCATCCGGCACCAGGATCTCGGTGCGCGCCGTGTCGTTGCGCGCATCGTGATAGGCGCGAATCATAGCCACACCGGCGAATTCACCCTGCGCACCCGCGGCGGGCGTCAGCGACACGGCCTGCATGCCAGTGACTTCTTTAAGCATCTCCTGCAAGTCGTACATACAGGCCATGTAGCCCTGACCTACCGATATCGGACCCAGCGGGTGCCGTGCCAGAAAACCCGGCAGCATTGCATAGGTGTTGCAGCCACGCGGGTTGTATTTCATCGTGCATGAACCGAGCGGATAAAAATTCGTGTCGATGGAAAAGTTTTTCTGCGACAGCCGCGTGTAGTGACGCACCGCCTGCAACTCGGACACTTCCGGCAGACCGGGAGGATCGCTGCGCAGATGTTGCGCGGGGATATCGGAGCAGTCCGCCGCAGTGAACGGGGATTGGGCGGCGGCGGCGCGGCCGGGGCGTGAATGTTCGAATATCAGCATGGTCATTTGGTCACTTGTCTGAATTAGTTTGTAATCACTGAACCTTAGTTGTAGCAACTTACTCGGCTATTTCGCTATTTCGCCTTGTGCTGGGCGAGGTACTTTTCTTTGCTCCGCCCTTGGCCGTTTTTCCGCCCTGGCTGGGCGGGTTACTTTCTCTTTTTTGCCTCGGCCTTTGTTTCGCCCTTTGCTGGGCGAGGTACTTTTCTTTGCTCCGCCAAAGAAAAGTACCCAAAAAGAAAGGCGGCCCGAAGGTTTGGTCGCCTATCGGCGACTTCCCTGCGCTTCTCGCGCACAGCGGTCGCTCGCAAAACTCGCCGCTACGCGGCTCAAACAGTTGCTCGCTTTCCCCGCTGTGCGCTGCGATGCTCGGCTGCACCTACGGGGGTTAACGTCAAAACCCAAACATCTCACCTATAGGAGCAACCTAAAGGTGAGGCGCTTGCGCGAAGGCTGCCCTGGGGCATGGCCGAACGAACAATAGAACGGCTATTCGCAGTCAGATGCACACCTACAAAAAACGAATCGTGCGCCCGGGCCCCGTCGGCGCTGCCGAGCACCGCAGGCGCTTTTGCGATAAAGCGCGCCTCCTGTCTGAGCGATTGCGTTGTTTGCAATCGCGAGTTAGGCGCGCGCGCAAAATACCGAGGAGCGCAGGGTACCCCCGCAGGGGGCAAGCCGTCGGGGTGCCCTTCTCTTTGGTTACTTTCTCTTGGGCACGCAAGAGAAAGTAACCCGCGCAGCAGCGCGGAAGAGACGCTCAAAGCGCCGCCAGCGCCTTATCGTAATCCGGCTCCTGCGCGATCTCCGGCACCAGCTCCGCATAAACAACCTTGTCGTTGGCATCCAGCACAACCACCGCTCGCGCGGTGATGCCGGCCAGCGGGCCGTCGGTGATCAGCACGCCATAATCCTTGGCGAAATTTTTGCTGCGCATCATCGACAGCGGGATGACCTTATCGACGCTCTCGCCGGTGCAGAAGCGGCTCATCGCAAACGGCAGGTCGGCGGCGATTACCAGCATGACCACATCGTTGCGGCCCTTGGCGTGATCGTTGAATTTTTTCGTGGAGGTCGCGCAGACCGGCGTGTCCAGGCTGGGCACGATGTTGAGCAGCTTCTTCTTGCCCTTGTAATCGGCCAAGCCGCGGTCGGCCAGGTCAGCATCGACCAGTTTGAACTCGGGGGCTTGGCTGCCAACCTTGGGCAGATCGCCATTGGTGTTGATCGGATTGCCGTGCAGTGAAATTTTGGCCATGTGCTGTTCCTCCAGTGAAATGTAGTCATCACGTTGTTGCCAACGCGTCGGCGTGTTTAAAGCACCTTAAACCATCTTCGGTTTGACCGGGCAACCGGCCGTCGTCTGGCGTTCGATCAGTTTGTGCAGATGATCGGCGAACAGATCCAGGTCGGCCTCGGTCTTGGTCTCGGTCGCGCAGACCAGCAGACCGTTTTCCAATTCAGGATAATCCTGCGCCAGTTCGTAACCCGGCAGCAGATTGTGCGCCGCCAGCGGCCGCAGCAGATTCTGCAACGGCACGCGCAGCCGCAGGGCGCATTCGTGGAAATACGGGCCGGTGAACATCGGCTCGACAAATGGATTGCGCGGTGAGTTTGTCGACCAGCGCGCGGGTATTGGCATGACAGGCCTGCGCCACCTTCTGCAAACCGGCGCCACCGACAATCGCCATATGAATGGTTGCCGCCGTCACCAGCAAACCTTGATTGGTGCAGATGTTCGAGGTCGCCTTGGAGCGGCGAATATGCTGCTCGCGCGCCTGCAAGGTCAGCGTGTAACCCACGCGTGCCGTCGCGGTCGACGGTGCGGCCGATGATGCGGCCGGGCATCTGCCGTACATACTCTTTGCGGCAGCACATGAAACCGAAGTACGGACCGCCGGAGGACAAGGGCACACCCAACGGCTGACCTTCGCCGCAGGCGATGTCGGCGCCGCGCGCGCCCCACTGTCCCCGGTGGCTTGAGCACGCCATCGCCACCGGATTGACCACGCCGATGACCAAGGCCTTGTTGGCATGCGCCCAATCAGTGAGCGCATCGACCTCTTCGAGTACGCCGAAGAAATTCGGCTGCGGAATCACCAACGCGGTGATGTCTTCGCCGTTGTATTGCTCCAAGTGATGCCGGAACGATGTTTCCGCACTCAGTGCAATAACGGCAGTTCCACCAGCTCGATGCCCTGATTCGTGACAATGCTGCGCACCACCTGGCGATACAGCGGATGCACGGTACTGGGCATGAGGATGCGTTTGACTCTTGGAATGCCGGTTGGCGCGCACCGCCATCAGCACCGCCTCGGCGAGCCCGAGGCGCCGTCATACAGCGAGGCGTTGGAGACATCCATCGCCAGCAGCCGCGTCATCATGGTCTGATATTCGTACAGCAGTTGCAGCGTGCCCTGGCTGGCCTCGGCCTGATACGGCGTGTAGGCCTGTAGAATTCGCCGCGGGTGGTGATCTCCCATACCGCCGCCGGAATGTGATGCTCGTAGGCGCCGGCGCCGATAAAACACAGCGGCTGGCCATCGCGCGCGGCCCGTTCCGACATCAGGCGGCCAATACCCTGTTCGGTCAACGCCTCGGGCATGACTTCGAGTCCGCGCGAGCGTAGTTCAGCGGGAATCTCGTCGAACAGCGTATCGATATCCTTGGCGCCGATGGCGGCCAACATCTCGCGGACATCATGTTCGGTATGGGGAATGAACGGCATTGCTCTATCTCTATCTGTGTTGCCCATGGCCCGGATGAAGCGTAGCGCAATCCGGGACATTCGGCGGATGGCACCCCGCGATTCCGGCCGCCCCGATAAAAACGGGTGTGCCGCAACCGGGCGGACCTGCATCTCGGGCTACCTAGCAGTTCAATGTTCTTCCGACGCCACAAACGCCGCATAGGCGGCGGCATCCATCAAGCCGTTGACGGCGGCGGCATCCGCCAACTTCATTTTCAACAACCAGCCGCTGCCATACGGATCATGATTCACCAGACTCGGGCGCATCGGCCAGGCCGGTATTGCCTTCGATAACTTCGCCGCGATCGGCGCGTACACATCGGACGCGGCTTTGACGGATTCGACCACGGCACAGGCCTCACCCGCCTTGAGGCTGCGACCGGCATCCGGCGCTTCGACATAGACCATGTCGCCCAGCTGATCCTGCGCGTGGTCGGTGATGCCGATGGTGGCGGTGCCATCGGCATTCAGCTTTACCCACTCATGGCTCTTGGTGTATTTCAGATCGGCTGGGATGTTGCTCATCGTGTGGTCCTCTTGGGCGGTTCTCTAAATTAAATTCAAATGAAAGTTGGTTGGGGGGACAGAGCTGAAGATCTGTCCCCCGTTGATTAGAGTGCAATCTTGATCTCGCCGTTGCGCACGAACGGCAGCTTGACGATCCGCGCCGGCTCCAGGCGACCGCGGATATCGACCTCACAACGCTCGCCACTGGCCGCGGCCGGGATGCGTGCCAGCGCGATCGAACGGCCCAAGGTCGGTGAAAAACTGCCGCTGGTGATCTCGCCGTCGCCCGCTGCCGTCGTTACCTTTTGATGATTGCGCAACACGCCCTTGCCTTCCAGCAGCAACGCCACCAGTTTGGCCGGCGCGCCTGTGGCACGTTGTTTATCCAGCACGGCGCGACCGATGAAATCACGTTCGGCCGGTTCCCAACCGAGGGTCCAGCCCAGGCCCGACTCCAGCGGCGTGGTGTCTTCGGTCATGTCCGAGCCATAGAGATTCATGCCCGCCTCCAGGCGCAAGGTATCGCGCGCGCCGAGGCCGATCGGGCGTACGCCGCGATCGGCGAGCGCCGTCCACAGACGTTCGACATCCGTCGCCGGCAACACGATCTCGAAACCGTCCTCGCCGGTATAACCGGTGCGTGCCACGAACCACTCGCCGTCCTCGCTACTGGCCACGGCGTAAAACGGCTGCAAGGCAGCGGCACATTCACGCAGGTTGCCCTGCAGCAGATCCAACACATGATCGCGTGCCGCCGGGCCCTGCACGGCGATCATGGCAAGCTCCGTGCGCGCACGCACCGCCACGCCGAACGGCTGTCGCCTGCTGTTTGAGCCAGGCCAGATCTTTGTCGCGGGTGCCGGCATTGACCACCATGCGGAAGAAATCTTCCCGCAGGAAATACACGATCAGATCGTCGATGACACCGCCGCGTTCGTTGAGCATGCAACTGTACAACGCCTTGCCCGGCGCCTGCAGTCGATCGATGTTGTTGGCCAGCAGGTAGCGCAGAAATGCGCGGGTATGCACGCCGGTGAGATCGACGACACACATATGCGAGACATCGAACATGCCGGCAGCTGCGGCGCACGGCATGATGTTCTTCGATCTGGGAGCCGTAATTGATGGGCATTTCCCAGCCGGCAAAATCCACGATCTTGCCGCCCATGCGGACATGCTGGTCGAACAGCGGGGTGTGATTGCCCATGATGTTGAAACTCTCCGAAACCTCGGTCTGTGGAAAACGGAAATAGGGAGATCGCAGTCTGCGATCCACGCCGCGACGCTGCCATCGCGATGATCGGAGCTGACTCCGACCCGGTTCTCCGCCCCTCTGTCCACAAACCTGAGAGTATTGACACCGATGCTGATGCACGGGTGTTCTGGCCCCTTCGGTGGGTCGATACCCGGCAACTTGCCAAGGCCGACCGCTCTCCAGAGTCAACGTACTGCCGTGGTCCTTTTGCCTGAGCGTTTCCGGGCGTGTTGCGCCTTCGGCGTCCCCCGGTGCACGGCGTTATCCGTGACCTTGGGCCCTCTCCCACGACGGCCTGCGTTGAGGGTGCCGACTATACCCCAACACAGGGATTAGAAACCAGGGATCGCCAGCGTCGGCAAATCCCCGGCCAAGCCCATGGCATGCCGTGCCAACACTGCCTTCAGCGGCCCTGATCGATCAACCGCATTCAGCCCCGTATTGCGCAACACCCGCAGCGGCACGGCCGACGCACCGAACAGTCCCTTGATGCCGTCCATGGCCCGCTGCATAGTGTGATTGTCGCCATGCCGCCAACGCTCATAGCGGCGCAGATTATTGATGAGTCCGTAATCCCGCGCCGCGGCGCGCGCCTCGACAATCACATCAAACAACACAGCAGCGTCCAGCAGACCCAGATTCACGCCTTGACCGGCCAGGGGATGAATCACATGCGCCGCATCACCCACCAAGGCCAGACGTTCGGCAATGTATCGCTTGGCGTGCAGACGTCGCAGTGGAAAACGCACACGTTCCTCGACGGCCGTGACGCGCCCGAGACGTTGATCGAAGGCGGCGCTGAGACGTTCGAGAAATTCACCCGCGTCGAGCGCGCATAATTCGGCCGCCTGTTGTGGCGTGGTCGACCAGACAATCGAACTGCGCCCATCGCGCAATGGCAGGAACGCCAACGGACCCGTTGGCAGAAAGCGCTGCCAGGCGGTTTCCTGGTGCGATTGTTCGGTCGTGACCACAGCGACCACCGCTTCTTGCTGGTAATCGCGCATCTCGACCGCGATACCGGCCATGCCGCGCACCCGCGATGACGCGCCATCGGCGCCGACCAGCAATCGCGTATGCAAGCGGCGTCCATCCGCCAAGGTGACGCGCATGCTGTCGGCGTCCAACTCAAACGCACCCAGTTCCGCCGGACACAATCGCGTCAAGCTCGGCAGCATGTCCATGCGCGCATTCAGTGCCGCTTGAATCACGCGTTGCTCGATGATGTATCCCAGCATCGGTTCACCCAATTCGGCGCAATCGAAATGAATCGCGCCGGAACCGCTGGCATCCCACACGCGCATATCGCGAAACGGACTCACGCCGCCGCGCTCGATGGCGTCCCAACACCCGATCGAACGGAAGATGCGCTCGGAGGCGCGCGTGATCGCGAACACGCGCACATCGACACTGCCCGCCGGCCAGACCCGTTGCGGTTCACGCGCCTCGACCACGGCAACCTTCAATCCCGCTTGCGCCAGGGCGCAGGCCAGCGTGCCGCCGACGCAACCGCCGCCGATGATCGTAATGTCGTAGTGCAGATCGTTAGCGATCATATGTGCTCACAATTCCAAACCGCGCGCCAGCCGCGGCAAGCGCCCGGCCCGGCCCATCGTCAATTTCGCGAAGATGCGTTTGGCCGGCGGACACAGATCCAAGGCCAGCATGCCGAAATCACGCACCCAGGCGATCGGCGGCAGCGGGTTGGTGAAGAGGCGGGTCAGACCATCGGTGAAGGCAATCACGCGACGATGATCACCCTGACGCCAATCGGCATAGCGCTTCAACACGGCAGGATCGCCGATGTCACGCTGCTCACGCCGCGCATCGAGCAGCACCTCGGCGAGTGCCGCAACATCACGCACACCCAGATTGAAGCCTTGTCCGGCGATGGGATGCAATGTATGTGCAGCATTGCCGATCAACGCCAGCCGCGGCCGCACCGACTCGCGTGCACGCACCAACCGCAGTGGGTAGGCCGTGCGTTTGCCGATACGCGTCAACCGCCCGAGGCGCTGACCGAAACGTTCCTGCAGGCGCGCCAGGAAGGCCGCATCGTCAAGCGCCATCACCGCATCGACTTGATCGTCGCGCAGCGTCCACACCAGCGCACAACGATTATCGCTCATCGGCAACAGCGCCAATGGGCCGGTATCGGTGAAACGTTCATAGGCGACGTTGGCATGCGCGCGTTCGGGCGTGATGTTGGCGATCAGCGCGGTCTGGCCGTATTCCCACACCGTGGTCGGAATATCCAGCAGATCACGCAGCATGGATTGCGCGCCATCGGCGGCAACCAACAGCTGTGTAGAAAGTGATTTTGCACCGGCAGCAGATTCGATCTGTACCTGCGCAGCGGCGGCGGAGAACTCGACGCCGGTCACGCGCGCCGGACAAATAAGTTCGACATCACTCAGCTGCGCGAGCCGCGCGCTGAGCACGGCGCCGAGATCGCGCCCCAGTGCGACATAGCCGAGCGCCGGCACGCCTTCCTCGGCGCGATCCAAGCGCGCGAAGGCAAAGCGCCCACGATCGGAAACATGGATACGGTGAATCGCGGTGGCCTGCGCCTCAAGCGCCGACCATAAACCCAGCGCGGAGAAAACGCGCTGCGTACCGGCGGCGAGCGCCAGTGCGCGATCATCGTAAGCCGGCTGGCCTGGCTCACCGTAGGGCACCGCCTCGATCAGACCGATGCGCAGACCTTGCCCGGACAGCGCGCAGGCCAGACTCGCACCGACCAAGCCGCCGCCGCTGATGAGGATGTCGTAGCTGGTCTCGGTCATCTACATCTCTCGTCGATGCGTGTGTTAATCATGGCAACCTGCCGAACAACGCGTGCTTGTCATTGCGAGCACAGCGATCTTTCTGCTCGCGCGAATCGTACGGTACGAGTTTGCTTCGCTGCACTCGCAATGAACTGTGCTTTCCGTCAAGCGCATTCAGATGCGTAGCCCGGATGCAGCGCAGCGCAATCCGGGGGTTGTGCTGCGAATTTCCCGGATTACGACCCTACCGGGTCTGCATCCAGGCTACGAAGCTGATGTATCCGTCATGGCAAGGCGCGCTGCGCTCGTAATGACGGCCTGCCTGAGGCTTCCTGGCAGCGACGCTACCCCGCCATCAACGCCTCAATCTCCTCCACCGTCTTCGGCGCAGCGATGGTGAGACCTCGCAACCTTTTGGTCACCACCACATCGTCCTCGATGCGGATGCCGATGTTCCACCATTTCTTCGCCACGCCTTTGCTGCCGGCCGGAATATACAGGCCGGGTTCGACGGTCATCACCATGCCGGGTTCGAGCACGCGCCATTCGCCGCCGACTTTGTAGTCGCCGACATCGTGCACGTCCATGCCCAGCCAGTGGCCGGTGCGGTGCATATAGAAGCGCCTGTAGGCCTGCGTCCTTGATGAGTTGCTGACCTTGCCTTTGAGCATGCCGAGCTTCGACCAGGCCTGCGGTCAGCACGCTGCACCGCGGCATCGTGCGGATCGTTCCAGTGATTGCCGGGTTTGATCTTGGCGATAGCCGCCTGCTGCGCCGCCAGCACCAGCTCATAGCAGCGCGCGCTGCGCCTTGCTGAAGCGGCCATTGACCGGGAAGGTGCGGGTGATGTCCGAGGCATAGCAGTCTACTTCGGCGCCGGCGTCGATCAGCAGCAGATCGCCATCATTCAGCGGCATATTGTTCTCGTTGTAATGCAGGATGCAGCCGTTGGCGCCGCCGCCGACGATGGGGTTGTAGGCTGGCACAGCCGTGTTCGGCGGAATTCATGACAGAATTCGGCTTCGACCTGGTATTCCCACAGACCGGGCTTGCAGATCTGCATGGCGCGCCGGTGCGCGCCAGCGGCGATCCTTGGCCGCTTGCTTCATGGCCTGAATCTCGGCGCGCGCTCTTATAGAAGCGCATATCGTGCAGCAGATGTTCCAGCGAGACGAACTCATCCGGGGTGCGCTGCCGAGCG
The DNA here is from genome assembly GCA_963696465.1 of uncultured Gammaproteobacteria bacterium. Taxonomy (GTDB): domain Bacteria; phylum Pseudomonadota; class Gammaproteobacteria; order Thiohalobacterales; family Thiohalobacteraceae; genus JAHJQQ01. The sequence goes on from CAVOKC010000018.1 coordinate 16,307, forward strand.
CGCACCCTGCGCGGATGCGGTTGACCCAACCCATGACATGACTGGTCGAATTCGGATGGAAGCCCATGGTGTAGAACACCCGCTCGCGGTTTCGAGCAGTCCGGGCAGGATGTCGTCGATGTCGCCGATGGGGAAGGCATCATCGGCACCAAAACGTTCGCACGCACCTTCGGGACCGGCGCGCCGACCGGTCCAGGTTTCGCATGTGCGGGATCGCGATCACGGCAGAACAGGATGGTACTCGCCGTGTTTGCGGCCGGGCACCAGCACCATCACCGCCTCGGGTTCGGCAAAGCCGGTCAGGTAATAGAAGTCGCTGTCCGGACGGAACGGATACTCAGCATCGCGGTTACGGATGTGTTCCAGCGCCGTGGGCAGAATAGCGATGGCGAATCGTGGCCCATCATGCGCATCAGTTGTTTGCGACGCCGGGCGTATTCGGTGATTTTCATAGGACTCCGTGCGGTGCGGATATATGCGGCAAGCATAGCGCGGCCCGAAGCCAGTTAGAACCCGCGCCCAAGAATCAACCGGAATCAACCATTGACCCTAAAAAATAATTTCAGCCACGGAAACACACGGAAGACACTGAAACACAGTACATTCCTGGAGCGACTAATTACCACCTTGCGAGTGATGGAGGTGCCAACGTGAAGCTTATGATCTTGTCTATGTTTTTCCGTGTGATTCCGTGGCAAATGCGGTTTATAGGTTCACTGCAAGCGTGACGGCGCCTGCAGCGGCTGCAACTCGTCGTTGATCAGCAACACACCGACGCGCACATATTCAACGACATCGGTAAAGGCCACCTCGTCTTCTTCATCACTGGCGTCGACTTCGAAGCCGGCGGCCGAGATATCGGTGAAGTCGCGAATCAGTTCGGCCGCGTCCTCCGGCAGCTGTGTGTCCTGCGTGACACCGCCGGCCGCCAGTCCCAGCAAATAACCCTGACACCACTCCCCCAATGCCGCGGTACGTTCGGCCAGTGGCTCGGCATCGGCCGGCAACACCAGATCCATACCCAGCACCGGGTCATTCATCGCCGAGACGGTCCACGCAGCCAACTGCTGTACCAGAGCACGACCTTGCTGGAACGCAACGTTCTGGTTGTCCACCTCGACAAACACCTGAGCCAGCCAGGTATTCTCTTCGAGCCGCCCGGCAGCGCACAGCAGGCCGCAGAGCAAACCGTGCACCTCGGCCGGACTGGCCACGGCCTCGGCGCGACCAAGCGCCTCTTCAAGTTCAAGATAATCCGGACGACCGTGCTGCTGCATGCGCGCTGATTCCTAAGCTCAAAAACGTGTTCCAAGCGCCGACCAATACCACCCATTTAGAGTGAGCCGTCACGTGTGTTGGCGTCGATTATGCCATAGCCCCTGCCCCCGCCGCGGGAGAAGATTGACCGCCAACGCCCCGGCGCTCTATAGTGAGCCCATGAGCAAAGCCAGCGCACAACAAGCGATAGATCAGGATCTTAAGCGTCTCGAATTCCGTGTCGAGGAACTCGTGCGCACCGTAGAACGCATGAAAGATGAAAACCGCTCGCTACGCGCGCAGCAGGAGCACATGACCGCCGAGCGCGCACAACTGATCGAACGCAACGAGCTGGCGCGCTCGCGCGTCGAAGCCATGATCGGTCGTCTCAAGGCCATGGAGCAGAACGTATGAGCAAGGTGGCCGCACCCAAACCGGTTCTCGTGCGTATTCTCGACAAAGAGTTTCTGGTCTCCTGCCCCGACGAAGAACGCGACGATTTGTTGGCCTCCGCCGATTTCCTCAATGGCAAAATGCGCGAAATCCGCGACACCGGTAAGATCGTCGGTATCGACCGCATCGCCGTGATGGCCGCGCTCAACATGGCCCATGAATTGCTGGAACAACGTGGCAGCAAACAAGACCTGCAACAGTCGATCGGCGCACGCATCCGGACCCTTCAAGAAAAGATCGAACTCGCGCTCAACAAAGGCAATCAGCTCGAGCTTTAATCTACCGCGCATCGCCATTCCTGCTGAGGTATACTTTCCATCAAGGCACTCCCTGCGCTGTAGGTTAGCGGCTAGTAACACTCTTGAGCCGATAATTTATCGACCCCGGGAACTTGGTTGCGCGGTCGGTGTGCATGCCCGTCTTCGAGCGGATAGCCTAAAGACTTCGCCATTGTTCCCACATGAGCCCATGGTTCAAGGTCGAAGGCCGCGACGGCAGACGCGGAGAGTGCCTCCTTGAATTCCGCCTGCTCGGACAAGTCCTGCGCAGGCTAACTGTAAGGAGGGAGAATATCTCCTTGCAACCTCCCAGCGGGGGGAACAAAAATTATGAACTTTGAATTCCGCCTGCTAGGACAAGTCCTGCGCGGGCTAACTGTAGAGGGAGAAATTCCCTCCTTACAACCTCCCATCGGTGAGGGTGCATCTCTTCTGTATTTGAATTGCCCTGTTTGATGAACACCTTTTGCGCGAGCTTTATGCCGCCAGCCAATCCGACTCAAGAGCAAACCGCCCGACGTGAGCTGCGTACTCAGATGCGCGCGGCACGTTGCGCCCTCACGATGCAAGAACGCCGGCAGCACGCCGAGGCCTGCGCCCGCCACTTGCTCAATCATTCCGCGTTTCGCAATGCCCGGCGCCTCGCTGCCTACCTGCCCGCCGATGGCGAACTCGATACTGCGCCGCTGATCGAGCGCGCCTGGGAAATGGGCAAGCGCGTCTACCTGCCGGTGTTGTTGCCGCACGGCGAGAACCGCCTCTGGTTCGCCCGCTACACACCTGAAACACAACTGATCTACAATCGCTTCGATATCCCGGAGCCGGCGCGTGCGGCACACACCCGCGTCGCACCCCTGAGCCTGGATCTGGTACTGACGCCGTTGGTCGCCTTCGATGCGCATGGACATCGTCTGGGCATGGGCGGCGGATTCTATGACCGCAGCTTCGCCTATCTGCTGCGTCACACGCGCTGGTTGCGCCCGCGCCTGATCGGCCTGGCCTACGATTTCCAACGCCAGAGCCGCTTGCCGTCACAAGCCTGGGACGTGCCACTGCAGGCCATCGCCACCGACCACCGTATCTATCTCAGCCGCTGATCCAGCGCCGATCAATTTTGGGGAGTACAGCGTGAATTACTGGCTCATGAAAACCGAACCCGATGTGTTCGGTATCGACCATCTGCGCAAGCGACCGAAACAGACCGAGCACTGGGACGGCGTTCGCAATTATCAAGCCCGCAACATGCTGCGTGACCAGATGCAGGTCGGCGACCAGGTGTTTTTCTATCATTCCAACTGCGCTGCGCCCGGCATTGTCGGCATTGCGCGGATTGTACGTGCGGGTTATCCAGACCATACCGCCCTCGACCCCGAGAGCAAATATCACGATCCCAAGAGTACATCCGACAATCCGCGTTGGTTCATGGTCGACGTGAAATTCGAGCGTAAATTAAGCCGCACCATCACCCTCGATGAACTCAAAACACACCCGGCGTTGGAAGACATGCTGCTGCTGCGACGCGGCAATCGTTTGTCGGTCATGCCGGTGAGTGAGTCGCAGTGGCAGTACATACTCGGTCTTGAATGAATGCATTCTGATTCGTTCGAGACCAACACGCCGAACTTTCGCGACAACATCACCTAAGAATTAATTCGTCAAAAAACTGGTATTTTGTTGACAGCTGATTATACTCAGCCACGGACCCCTGTTAATCACTTGGAGAAAACACAGATGGCAACTCGAAAGAAGGCCACATCCAAGAAGAAAGTCGCGACCAAGAAGAAGGTCGCTTCACGGAAGAAGGTGGCAACAAAGAAAAAGGTAGCAAGCAAGAAACCCGCAGCCAAAAAGACTGCGAAGAAAAAAACCGCAAAGAAGAAAGCGGCTAAGAAGACGGCTACCAAGAAGCGTGTAGCCAAAAAGAAGGTTGGCAAGAAGAAGGCCAGCAAAAAGAAAGCTGCTAAGTAACATGTAGTCTATAGAAGGCAGCGGCCTAGTTGCGCAGACCGCTCCAGCCTTCAAGCCAGATAGAAAGCCCGCCTCGGCGGGCTTTCTTTTTGCCTGGAATCCGACATTCACGCTTAGGAGCATCGATCCTATAAACCGCATTTGCCACGGGATCACACGGAAAAAACGGACAAGATCATAAGCTTCACGCCGGCACCGCCGTCACCCGCATGGCGGTGATGAGTCGCTCCAGGACTGCACTGTGTTGCAGTGTCTTCCGTGTGTTTCCGTGGCTTAAATGATTTTTTAGGTTGATTTGCGCTTTGGGCTATCGCCAACGACCAGTGAATGTCAGGCTGTACCCCAATTCTTGAAACGCTTCTGGCAGTACTTCAGCAGACTCTCATAGCCATCGAAGAACAGCTCGAAGCCATCCTCGGCCGGGGCATCGTATTCGCAATAATCATTAGTATGATCGCGACAGACCTGCGGTCGCGTGAAATAGATCCCGCAGCGACCATCTTTCTGGAGGTGGTGGCAGGTGTTGTTCACCAGCAAAAACCAACCATCACGGTCTTTGTAGGCTTGGATATTTTCGTGCGAAAGCTGCCATAAGAGATGATCGAAATCGTCGCGCGAGCGCGGACCGTTGATCTTCTGCGTGACATAGGTGCAGCACTTCGAGTTGGTGCAAAAACCGCATTTGTTCTCGGCCGTGATTTCGACCTTGACAGGAATTCTACTGACCATCGTTCAACTCCGGAAGAATAAACCTAGAAACCGCATTTGCCACGGAATCACACGGAAAAACACCGACAAGATCATAAGCTTCACGCAGGCACTTCCATCACCCGCAAGGGGGTCAATAGTCGCTCCAGCACTGTACTGTGTTTCAGTGTCTTCCGTGTGTTTCCGTGGCTGAAATGTTTTCCTAGGGTAAACCATCACGCAAAGCGCCCCATAGCCCGTTCCTATAATTACAGGTTGCCCGAGTACTGCAAACGATAGCGCTTCTGCGCATCGGGCGCGCCGAGCATCCCGAGCGCCTCGCGCAGAGACGCATCGGCGTCAGCACGCGGTTTAAGATGGGCATCGAGCCGATAGCGTTTATCCGCCCCGATCAACAGTTCACCAGTCAATTCCAGTGGGCCGCCCTGATCGCTCAGCGTGCCGACAACCTGGCCCTCGCGCAGCCCCAATTGCATCTGTAGATGCCCCAACAGGAGGGCGCTGGGCTGGATGAATTGTGCGCCGCGCCAAACCATGACGCCTTGCAGCGCGCTGATTCCAGCGTCGGACAAACGCAGTTCGTCGAGATCGATTTGAAAGTCACCAGCCAGGCTCACCAGATCCAATTGCAGGCGCTGCGCAAGCTCCGCGGCCGGCAGCGTCAGATGCGCATCCGTCACATAAACTCCCGCGAGCAAGCCCCGCCCGGCACGCAGCTCGCCACCGCCCGTACCGCTTTGCATGAATAGCTGATATTCGATACGCCCGCGCAGCAAGGCCTGCGGCCGCAGTCGCCATGCCAGCGGACCGGTCGAGAATGCGGGATGCACCAGCCGCGCGACACGGCCCTGCCACAGCGTGCCTTCGATATCCTGCACAGCCAGTTGCCCGTCACCGAGCCAACCCCAGACATGCCGCGCCGGCAAGGTCAACAACAGAAAACACAGGAATAAGACGGCGGCGATCACCGCCACGCGGAGTGACGCTCGCGTCATGATCCGGGCGACTGCAAGGTCAGACGCACATTCACCTGACCGGCGCTTTGCGCGCGTTCAACCGTGACCAACGTGGCCGATACGCTGAACTGACGTGACAGTTCATCCAACCATTTAACGACGGCATCAAAGGCCACGCCTTCCAGACGCGCGCGCACCGCCGTTGCACTGTCCGGTTCGATGCGCTTGATGCCATTACCCAGACCGGCCGCCCGCGCCGATTGATCGACCACGGCCAACAGCGAACGCCCACCGAGACCGGCATTCGCCCGGGCGCCCGTGCCCCGCAACTGCTGCAGTTCGGCCGCGGCATTGCGCATCCATTGCAGGTCCTGGCGTTGTGTGGCGACCTCGGTCTCCAGTTGCCGCACACCACTGGCCAGCGGCTGCCAGATCAGGTGCCCACAATAGCAGCGGCACCAATGCCGCCGCGCCGGCACTCACGATTAAACGCTCGCGTGTGCCCAACGTTGTCCACCATTCTTTCACGAGTCCGCTCCTTGATCTGCAGGCGTCCCTGCACGCGTTGATCCGCGCCAGTGGTCGCCGACTGGATTTCCACACTCAAACCGCCTTTCGCGCTCGATCCGTCCGTTTGAGTGGTCGAGCACTTGCACATCGGCGGCTGTCAACTCAATGTCCAACGCACCCTCGCGGAAATTCGCCGCGGTCAATTCAACACCCGGTGTGGCGGCAAACACGCCACCCAATTTCGCGACCAGCGCGAGGAAATCCACGCCGACACCGCTCTGCTGGCGCGACGCCTTGAGTTGCTGTTCCATCTGCGCGCGCGGATTGACGATGCGCCCCTCGGGAAAGGCCTGCTTGTAGACTCGCCTCGGTCTGCGTAACCAGCGCGGCGGATTCGGCCTGCAACTCACGATGCCGCAAACCGAGTTGAATGACCGAGACGACGACACCCAGCAGCAATAAAGCAGCGGCGGCACGCCACGGCCGCCACAAGCGCCCATATTGTTCCTTGCGGCTATACGGCCCCTGCAACAGATCGAGCTGCTCGGCCTGCACAAGACCTGTCGCAAACACACTCAGGGCGCCGTCGCTACATGGCTCGACCTTGGCCGAGACTCGCTCCAGCCATACCGGCAACTCGCCGCCGCAGTGCCAGACTTGCAGATCGATCCCCGCCTCGTTGCGCGACGCCAGCGGTTCCAGCACCGCGGGCAGCATGTCGGGCGCAAGCACCTGCGCCGACCAGGGCTGATCGCGCAGCAGCGCGCCCCTCCGCCTCCAACAACAGGCCGCCACTGCCGGCTGCCAACGGCAATGCGAGCGCCTCAGGCACTAAGCGATCCGGCGAGGAGTTCCCGCCTCGTGCAATAGCTGTAACCAGGCATCCATACGTTTCCGTGCGACCACCGCCACCGGCCATTGGCCTTCGGCATCGCGGACGCCCAGCGCGAAATGCAGCCCATCAATATCCTCGGCGAGCAGATCTTCCAAGGCGAACGGCAGCGCCTTGCGCGCACGTTGGCGGTTCGTCGTCGGCACAGTCGCGCACGCCAGCAACACATCGTTCGCCGGCACCAGCACCACGACGCGCCGCCCGGCAGACTGCGCGGCGGCCTCGGCCAGCGAATCACGGCGACTACCCGCAATCGGTTTACCGACATCGTTAAGACACACGCTCTCCACCGCGAGGTCGGACAGACCGGTCAGGCGAAGCAGAAGGGTTTCACGCATAGCGACTCATCACTTTGTAATTCGACTGACCTTATCGCAACCGCCACGGATTGGCTACCGGGTGCCCCTACCAAGTGCCTTGGGTGCGCGCCAGTGTGAGCGCGCCGTTGTCGGCCCGTTGCAGCACACTGAACACCCGCGCCCGCGCACTGACGACGCTGATCTCGGAACGCGCCAGGAAAAACTGACTGGCCACGGCCAGATTACCCTCCTCGATCGGCCGCCCGACGAGTACTTCACTCTGCTGGAACTCCTGGACAGACTCATATCCCTCCGTGCCGCGCTCCTCCACCAATTGTTCGGCATCCGCCTGGGCGAGTTCCTCCGACAACGCCTGCAACAGCGGCGCTGCGGCGGTGTTGATGTTCAAGGGCGTGCGGGTTGGCAGGGCGCACACATAGGGCGCCAGTTTATTCCAGATCGCGGCATCGAAGCCTTTCACCAGACGCAACTCGCTGATGCTCTGAAACAGCTGATTCGCGGCGTGGTATGGCACCTCGACGGCAACAGATAAACATCATCCTCGGCACCATCACCGAATTGTATGTCATAGCGCGTTTCGGTATCGGCGTCGATCCAATCAAGCACGGCCCTCTGTCAATTGAGTGTCGAGTCCAAGCACGCGTAACAGATTCTGCAAACATTTAATGTTGGGCTCGCTGAGCTGGCCGTCCGGCTTCACCAGATTGTTGAGATCGAAACGCCCCTGCAGATTGATGATAAATCCGTCTACCTGGCCGCCCGGCACGACAATGGGCGACAGGCGCTGCGCCCAATCATCGTCGAGCGTGTCGAGTTGCTTGTTCTCCCCATCGCGCTTGAGCACTACCCGCGCCCAATTTTCCACCGCCTGCGCATAGACATAGGCTTGATCGCCTTGCAGCAGATTGGCCGTGCGGCGCACATCCAACTGCTGGCGCGAGGCCATCGCCACCGCGGCCACCGTCGCCAGCGCCACCACCAGCAGCGCGGTGACCAAGGCGACGCCACGTTGGGCGTGCGCATTGTTCATCCCGGCAGACGGAATAACCACCGCAATTCTCCCCAGCGTTCGGTCACCAACACCCATTCCACTGCGCGCGGCGGCGGTGCCGCAACGGGCACTTCGCCCGTCGCTGGCGCGTCCGTCGACGGCCAGCGATCCTGCCAGACGTTGGCGGCATCGAGAAAGCGCAACCGCAGTTCGCGCACACCGGTGAGCAACGCCTGCTCCACGGGCTGGGCATTGGGCGCGCGATCCAGACTCAACCAGGTAAGGCGCACCAGTTTGTCGTCCTGCACGCCATACGCGACACGTTGCAGCGTGCTGCGCGGTTGTTCCGCTGGATTGCGCCAGCCACCACGGGTCAGCTCCAGGGCCGCGCCGAGTTCACCGCCAGCGCTAAGCGACGGCTTCACCGTGCCGAATTCGTCGCGAATCTCGCGTGGCACCCACTGATCGATGTCGCGTTCGACACTGCGATAGGCCAGTTGCAGTTCGCGCAGGGCATCGGCCCTCTGATCGGTCAACGCGCGGGTGTTGAGCATGGTGTTCAAGCCGCCGTAAGCAAGCATCGCCAGCACCGCGAACACCGACAGCGCGATCAGCAATTCGATCAGCGTAAAACCGCGCGGGTTTTTTTATAGGCGCCGGGTTCATGCTTGATTCATCCTATAAACCGCATTTGCCACGGAATCGCACACGGAAAAACACGGGACATGATCATAAGCTCCACGCCGGCACCTCCATCACCCGCAAGATGGTGAATAGTCGCTCCTTGTATGTACTGTGTTTCAGTGTCTTCCGTGTGTTTCCGTGGCTGAAATGATATTTTTTAGGTTCACACGTGGCGGGTTCATTCGCGCTTCTCCAGAAAGCCGTCGAGTCCGGCCAGCGGTTCACGCTCGTCGTCCTTGCCCAACCAGACTTTGAGGGTGACACGGCGCATATCTTTCTCGGGCGTTTCGTTGATGGTCGCCTGCCACTTCCAGTCCAGATCCGCCATGCGCGCAGTGTCGCTACGTTCGCCGGTGCCGGGCCAGGGGATTTCCAACTGCAATTCGGTAAGCACGTTGCGCGCAACCCAATGCGCGAGGGTGCGCTCCTGCAGATAGGCCTGATTGCCGACATACGCCGCCGCGGCACTGACCGCCGCGGACAGCGCCAGCGCCAGCACCGCGAGCGCGACCAGCACTTCCAGAAGAGTGAAGCCGGTAGAACGAGTCGAGGAATTTCGCGCGCGCATCAGAGTCTCGCCAGGTTCCAATCAGAGTTCCGGTGTTCCCACCGTGAGGACGCCACGCGCATCGGCCTTCACCTCGAAGCGTTGTTTGGTTTCCTTGGCACTCAAACGCATGACGAAGGGGCTGATCTCGCCGCTGGACAGGATGAACAGCGTGGGCTTGAGTTTGTCAGCATCGTCCTTATCCGCGGTGTCTTTGGTATCCGTGTCGAGATTGGCGCCGAGCACGACCTCGCGCCCCTCCAACTCGACATCCAGCTCAGTCCCTTCGGTCAGCGTGCGCTCCCGAAACAACGGGTCTTCTTCCTGCACTACCCAACCTTTGTCGGTATACACCAGGAAGCGGTAGGAATCGGTGCTGATTTGCACGCCCCATTCCTCGCCGCTCAACACCGTCTGCTCAGCGGCGAGGCGCAACAATTCGGTGAACTGCCGCGCCTCGCGGTCGAGTTCCTCGCCGCGACGGTCACCGCCGAGCGACAATACCGAGAAGCTCAGCACGATGCCGATGATGACCACCACCACCAGCATCTCCAGCAGGGTAAACCCCGCCCCTATGCATAGAGGGGAGCGTGCCGATGCGGGGCGCTTACTGTAAGGACCAGTTGCCGATATCGTCATCGGTGCCGGGCTGACCGTCAGGCCCTATGAATAGATATCGATGGCACCGTGCGTGCCCGGATTGAGAAATTGATACGGGTGCGTCCAAGGATCCATGGGCAGACGGTCGATGTAGCCACCCTCCTTCCAGTGCGGCGGCTCCGGCGCGGCCGGTCGCTGCGCCAAAGCTTCCAGACCCTGATCGGTGGTCGGGTAGTCGTAGTTGTCGAGACGATAGAGATTCAAGGCAGCTTCGATTGAACGGATATCCTGCTGCGCCTTGACCTTACGCGCCTCATCGGGGCGGTCCATGACACGCGGCACGACAATCGCCGCGAGGATGCCGAGGATCACCACCACCACCATCACTTCGATGAGGGTGAAGCCGCGGGCTTGGCGTTTGCGCTGTGGGGCTATGTGCATACGATCGGTTCCGTGATGTGGGTGTGGGGATTATACGGGATTATACGACCCCGGAAGCTGTGAATGCGTTCATCATAACGCAAGCGCCCCCAACGCCGGCGTAAGCGCATGCCACGGTCGGAATGCTACAATCCCCTTAAATGGTCGCCGTTCAAGGGCGCACTAGGCTTTGCGGCACAACCCGGACACCTCACATGAACGAAATCGCCAGCACCGTACCCGTCGTCCTTGCGCTTTCCGGCAGCGATCCTACCGGCGGCGCCGGCATTCAGCCGATATCGAAACTCTGGCCAGCCACGGCTGCCATGCGCGCCCGTGATCACCGCCATCACCGTGCAGGACACCCAGACGGTCAGTACGCCCCGCTGGACACGCTGATCATCGAGCAGGCCCGCGCCGTGCTGGAAGACATGCCAGTCGCCGCCATCAAGATCGGCATGCTCGGCAGTGCCGAGGCGGTCGAAGCGATCCACGGCCTGTTGCAGGATTACCCGAAATCCCGGTGGTGCTCGATCCGATCATCGCCTCCGGTAACGGCACGAACTGGCGGGGACGACGTACTCGAAGCCATCGAAAGTCTGCTGCTGCCGCACGTCACGGTACTCACACCGAACAGCCTGGAGGCGCGCGCCCTCGCACCCGAGGCGGACAACCTCGACGCCTGCGCCATGGCCCTGCTGGAAAAAGGCTGCGAATTCGTGCTCATCACCGGCACCCACGAAAACACCACCGCCGTGACCAATACGCTCTACGGTAATCACCGGCTGCTGGAAACCTACACCTGGGAACGTCTCAACGGCAGTTTCCACGGTTCGGGGTGCACCTTGGCCGCCAGCATCGCCGGCCTGCTCGCGCAAGGCCTGGAACCGTCTCCGCCGTGCAGAGGCACAGCCCTACACCTGGGAAACCCTGGCCCACGCGATGCGTCTGGGCATGGGCCAACCATTGCTGAACCGGTTGTTCTGGGCGCAGCGCGAAGAGGAATAATGAAAGTCTGAAAAAGGGGCCGGGCCGAATGGCACTTAACTTAGGCCGAAAAGTAGGGTGGGTTAGCGTTTTTGCGTAACCCACCAAACGTTGCGTAGCAACACAACTCCTATTTCAATGCGTGCCTCACGGCACACTTGGTGGGTTACGGCACAAACTACGTGCCTCTTGTGCCCTTTAGGGTAAACCCATATATGGTCTCCTCCCGTTTTGCAAGACACCGTGCGCACTCTGACAGGGACAGGATTGCTCTCATATATCCGGCCTGTTGGTGGGCGGTGTGCTGAGCCCTGGCCACGCATGGTTCAGTTGCACGCGGTGATCTCTATCACCCTAACGGCCTCAACCGGGCCTAGTGGGTTACATCGGATTGCCACCGCATCGGTTTGACCTGTTCCGCCATGTCCGCGTCACGTTACGCAAAACCCGGTTGAGCACCTCCTGTCATTCGTTGCCGCGTTACGTCATGCCGCGCTTACATTACGCGGCTTCCGCCACCGGCGTGCGGTAGCATTCCCCGCTGCTCAGCAACGCCCAGA
>CAVOKC010000019.1:0-139123 GCA_963696465.1 uncultured Gammaproteobacteria bacterium
CAAGTATTGTGATGACTCGGTAAGCGCGGGTTGTCCCGGCGCGACCAATTCACGCGCGATCACATCGGCATCGATCACTTGATTGCCCCGCGAACAATTCCGCGACCGTGGATTTTCCGGAACCGATACCGCCTGTCAGACCGATGCGTAGCATGTGGGTAGCTTAATTCTAATGCGCCGAGGTCTCGCACTGCTGCATGATGCTAAGAATGCCAAAAGTAAACGTTGAACTGCCAAGACGCCAAAACAACGCTGAAGAAAATCCCAACCAAAGTTTTTGGCGGAATTGAGCAGCTACAGTAGGTGGTTCTGCTTCAGCACATAGAACCAGCCCAGGGCCGACACCCAAAATTCTTGGCGTTCTTGGCGCCTTGGCGGTTCCAAATGATCTTTCTTGGCGGCCTTGGCGTCTTGGCGGTTCAAACAAAAAAATCACGCCATGCCCGCACGGCGAAAATACGTATCGGTGATGCTCTTGCCCCCACAGCATGAAAGGAACCCGCGGGGGAACCATGAGAAGGGCCGAAGGGATGAAGGATGTTGCGGTCGCGGCCGCGGATGACGATCAGGCTGATGCCGACGACAGCACCGACTAGCGACGACAGCATCATCGGTTACCGGCAAGGCCTGCCAACCCAGCCCAGGCGCCGATGGCGGCGAGAAGTTCGAAATCGCCGAAGCCCATGCCTTCTTTGCCGGTGACGAGTTTGAATAACTGATACACCGACCACAGTGCCAGATCCGGGGCCGCGGCGCTGATGAGGCCTCGCGCGCATATCGACGAACACGGTGTTCAGACTCAACAGCAGTCCCAGCCGAGAGCAAGGGCAGGGTGATGGAAATCGGAAAATAGTTTGTGATCGAAATCGATCAGCGTCAGCGCGATCAAGGCCCAGGTGAATACTGGGGCCGCGGCCAATGGCCAGCCCCAACGAAATCTTTAAGCCACGACGGCGGAGAACTAATTTTATACAAATTATATTTTATGTTCACGTGGCTCAAAATGAGTGGTGAAAAAGAACAAACATCTTGCCGCGCAGAAAACACATAGCTGACCACCGGTATGTTTTCCAACGCAGTGATTGCATGCCCGCACGCCGGGCAACGTGAACGTGGCACCATCAGATTTGAAACGTTCAACGGCATCTGTCCATCGGATGGTCTTATCTGGATGCAGGTACTCCAGGCACCCAATTTCCCTCGCGTTCCATCATCACCGGCAGTGGGCGGTAGACGACCACATTCAGAAAACTGCCGATCAACAAGCCCAACAGAAACACCGCTGCCATGAGCAGGGAGTTGGGCCAGCAAGGTGAAAAAATACATATTTTTCTGAGAGTATTCCCTCTCCCTTAGGGAGAGGGTCAGGGTGAGGGGAGTGAATAAATACGTCGTTCGGCGCATGCTCCCTCACCCCAACCCTCTCCCCCGGAAACGGGGGAGAGGGAGTTAAAGTAGAGGTTCTTTAAATCGCCGAACCCATCTTGAAGATCGGCAGTATACATGGCGACCACCAGGCCGCCGACCAGTACAGCGAGGATGGCCATGATGAAGTGGTTCCAACAGGCTGCTAAGCGGGTCGACGGCGTCGTCGACCTCTGCCTCGAAGAAGTCCGCGACCTTGCTGAGCACCTGGCCCAGTGCGCCGGACTCTTCGTCGATCGCGACCATCTGCACCACCATATTCGGGAACAGCCCGGTCTGTGCCATAGCCGGGATTGTTACTGTTGCCCCGTAGAGACTTGATCGCGTATGCGTACACCGCATCGGAATAGACGATGTTGCCGGTGGCGCCCGCCACCGATTTCAACGCTTCCACCAGCGGCACGCCGGCGGCGAACATGGTCGACAGGGGACGGGCATAGCGGGCAATCGCGGCCTTTCGCATAATCTCACCGATAACTGGTGCTTCTTGGGTAGTGAATGGTCCAGGAAATAGATTCGAATTTCCGTGAGCGTTTGCTTGGCCTGCATTATCTCAGTGCCCCGGCCGCAGCGATGGCACCAAATACCACATACCAATAAATTTCCATGAAGCGCGGACAGGTCCACGACCATCTGGGTCAAGGCTGGCAGGTCGGCGCCGAAATTATTGAACAGGCTTTCGAATTGCGGCACGACGAAGATTAATAGGATCGCGGTCACAATCACGGCCACCTGAGGCACGGCGGGGTAGGTCATGGCCTTCTTGATTTTAGCTTTCAGCGCCTCGTTGTAGGTGGCGATCTTGTCCAGCAGGGTATCGAGCACACCGGCGGCCTCGACCAAGTTACAGGACCAGATCGTCGAAATACAGCGGGTGCTTACGTAGCGAGTCGGCGAGATCGCTGCTGCCCTCCACATCACCCTTCACCGTCATCACCAGCGTCTGCAATTGGGATTTCCATGGCCTTTGCCGATAATGTCGAAGGCCTGCACCAAGGGTACGCCCGAGGACATCATGGTGGCGAGCTGGCGCGAGAAGATGGCGATATCCTTGGGCGTGATCGCCTTGCCCTTGCCCATCTCGCCGAGCGCGGATTTCTTCTTCACCTTGAGCGGGACCACGCCTTGCCGGCGCAGTTCGGCCTTGATGAGATTGGCATTGTTGCCGCGCTCTCGCCTTTGACGCGATTGCCCTTCTTATCGGTGCCTTCCCAGGCAAAGACGTCGAGTTTGAGTGCTTTTTCCGCCATGGTTTAGTCCTTGGTCACGCGGTTGACTTCTTCAAGGCTGGTCATGCCCTGTTTCACTTTACGCAGGCCGGAGAGGCGTAAATCGGCCACGCCGTCTTTCCTCGCCTGATCGGCCAGTTGGATGGCGTTGCCGCCATCCATAATGATGCGCGACATCGCTTCGGAGATCGGCATTACTTGGTATATTCCCACACGGCCCTTGTAACCGCCCGTGCATTGATCACACCCGTCGGGGTTGTGCGCGTAAATTTTCATACCGCCGTCAACGTCTGCCTGGGTGAGCCTTCTTCCAGCAAGGTATGTGCCGGAATCGTGGCCAGGCGTTTGCAATTACTGCACAGCCGCCGCGCCAGGCGCTGGGCGATGATCAGATTCACCGCCGAGGCGATGTTATATGCGGGCACGCCCATATTGGCGAGTCGCGCCAGGGTCTGCGGTGCATCGTTGGTGTGCAGCGTCGACATCACCATATGGCCGGTCTGCGCCGCCTTGATGGCGATCTCGGCGGTCTCCAGGTCACGAATTTCGCGGACCATGATGATGTCCGGGCCTGGCGCAGGAAGGCGCGTAGCGCGTCGGCGAAATTGAACCCGGCCTTGGGGTTCATATTGCACTGGTTGATGCCGGCGAGGTTGATTTCCACCGGGTCTTCGCAGGTGGAGATATTGCGATCCGGCGTGTTGAGAATGTTCAGCCCGGTATACAGCGACACGGTCTTGCCGGAACCGGTCGGTCCCGTCACCAGAATCATGCCATAGGGCTTGTTCAGGTTGGCGAGATAGATCTGTTTCTGTTCGTCTTCGTAGCCGAGCGCATCGATACCCAGCTTGGCGCTGCTCGGGTCCAGAATACGCAGCACGATTTTTTCGCCGAACAAGCGTCGGGCAGGAGTTGACGCGGAAGTCGATGGCGCGGCTCTTGGACAGATGCATCTTGATGCGCCCGTCCTGCGGCAACCGCCGTTCGGCGATATCCATGCGGCTCATCACCTTCAGGCGCGCGGAGATGCGCGGCGCCAGTGCCAACGGCGGCGAGGCCACTTCGTAGAGCACGCCGTCCTGGCGGTAACGCACCCGGTAGGTTTTCTCATAGGGCTCGACGTGAATATCCGAGGCGCCGCGGTTAATGGCGTCGAGCAGGATCTTGTTGACGAAGCGCACCACCGGCGTCTCGTCGATCTCGGAGGTATCAGCGCCTCTGTCGTCGTCTTCACCGCCGGCGACGATGTCGAGGTTTTCCAGATCCTCGTCCAGCAGGCTGGCATCGCTCATGCTGGTGTCGGCCTTGTCCAGGGCCTGATCGATAATCTTGCTGAGTTTGTCTTCCTCGACCAGGATCGGTTCGGTGGTCACGCCGGTGTGGAATTTGATTTCGTCCAGCGCGGCCAGATTGGTCGGATCGGATACCGCCACGAATAAGCGGTTGCCGCGTTTGAACAGCGGCAGGGCGCGGTGCTGGCGGATGAGTTTCTCGTTGACCAGCTTGATCGGCGCCGCGTCCAGGTCCATCACGGCGATATCGAACACCGGAATGCCGAATTCCTGCGCGGACAGATTGGCGATGGTCAACAGCGCGACCATCGCCAATCTGTCCGCGCAGGAATTCGGCATTCCGGTGTTCGATATCGCCGTGATGGACCTGGACGCGGCGCCGATCAAACTGGTCAACGAGAAACTGATCCGCCAGCACCGCGCCCTGCCGCTGTTCAAACGCGGCAACCGCTTATTCGTGGCGGTATCCGATCCGACCAATCTGGCCGCGCTGGACGAGATTAAATTCCACACCGGCGTGACCACCGAACCGATCCTGGTCGAGGAAGACAAACTCAGCAAGATTATCGATCAGGCCCTGGACAAGGCCGACACCAGCATGAGCGATGCCAGCCTGCTGGACGAGGATCTGGAAAACCTCGACATCGTCGCCGGCGGTGAAGACGACGACAGAGGCGCTGATACCTCCGAGATCGACGAGACGCCGGTGGTGCGCTTCGTCAACAAGATCCTGCTCGATGCCATCAACCGCGGCGCCTCGGATATTCACGTCGAGCCCTATGAGAAAACCTACCGGGTGCGTTACCGCCAGGACGGCGTGCTCTACGAAGTGGCCTCGCCGCCGTTGGCACTGGCGCCGCGCATCTCCGCGCGCCTGAAGGTGATGAGCCGCATGGATATCGCCGAACGGCGGCTGCCGCAGGACGGGCGCATCAAGATGCATTTGTCCAAGAGCCGCGCCATCGACTTCCGCGTCAACTCCTGCCCGACCTTGTTCGGTGAAAAAATCGTGCTGCGTATTCTGGACCCGAGCAGCGCCAAGCTGGGTATCGATGCGCTCGGCTACGAAGACGAACAGAAACAGATCTATCTCGCCAACCTGAACAAGCCCTATGGCATGATTCTGGTGACGGGACCGACCGGTTCCGGCAAGACCGTGTCGCTGTATACCGGGCTGAACATTCTCAACACGCCGGATCGCAATATCTCCACCTGCGAAGACCCGGTGGAAATCAACCTCGCCGGCATCAACCAGTGCAATATGAACCCCAAGGCCGGGTTCAATTTCGCCGACGCGCTACGCGCCTTCCTGCGCCAGGACCCGGACATCATCATGGTCGGCGAAATTCGTGACCTGGAGACCGCCGAGATCGCCATCAAGGCGGCGCAGACCGGCCATATGGTGATGTCGACGCTGCACACCAACGACGCGCCGCAGACCCTGGCGCGACTCGCCAATATGGGCGTGCCCGCGTATAACATCGCCTCGGCGGTGAATCTGATCATCGCCCAGCGCCTGGCGCGGCGGCTGTGCAGTAATTGCAAACGCCCGGCCACGATTCCGGCACATACCTTGCTGGAAGAAGGCTTCACCCAGGCGGACGTTGACAGCGGTATGAAAATTTACGCGCACAACCCCGACGGGTGTGATCAATGCACGGGCGGATACAAGGGCCGTGTGGGAATATACCAAGTAATGCCGATCTCCGAAGCGATGTCGCGCATCATTATGGACGGTGGCAACGCCATCCAACTGGCCGATCAGGCGAGGAAAGACGGGGTGGCCGATTTACGCCTCTCCGGCCTGCGTAAAGTGAAACAGGGCATGACCAGCCTTGAAGAAGTCAACCGCGTGACCAAGGACTAAACCATGGCGGAAAAAGCACTCAAACTCGACGTCTTTGCCTGGGAAGGCACCGATAAGAAGGGCAATCGCGTCAAAGGCGAGAGCCGCGGCAACAATGCCAATCTCATCAAGGCCGAACTGCGCCGGCAAGGCGTGGTCCCGCTCAAGGTGAAGAAGAAATCCGCGCTCGGCAATGATGGGCAAGGGCAAGGCGATCACGCCCAAGGATATCGCCATCTTCTCGCGCCAGCTCGCCACCATGATGTCCTCGGGCGTGCCCCTGGTGCAGGCCTTCGACATCATCGGCAAAGGCCATGAAAATCCCAACATGCAGACGCTGGTGATGACGGTGAAGGGCGATGTGGAAGGCGGCAGCAATCTGGCCGACTCGCTTCGCAAGCACCCGCTGTATTTCGACGATCTGGTCTGCAATCTGGTCGAGGCCGGCGAGGCGGCCGGTGTGCTCGACACCCTGCTGGACAAGATCGCCACCTACAAGGAAAAGACCGAGGCGCTGAAGGCCAAGATCAAAAAGGCCATGACCTATCCCGCCGCGGTGTTGGTGGTGGCCGTGATCGTAACCGCCATCCTGCTGATCTTCGTGGTGCCGCAATTCGAAAGCCTGTTCAAGAATTTCGGCGCCGACCTGCCGGCCTTCACCCAGATGGTCGTCAATATGTCGCGCTTCATGCAGGACTATTGGTATGTGGTGTTTGGCGCTATTGGTGCGGCTGTGTATGCGATCATGCAGGCCAAGCAACGCTCGCGGAAATTCAATCATTTCCTCGACCGCGCGGTACTCAAGGCGCCGGTCATCGGTGAGATTATGCGAAAGGCGGCGATTGCCCGCTATGCGCGCACGCTGTCGACCATGTTCGCCGCCGGCGTGCCGTTGGTGGAGGCCTTGCAATCGGTGGCGGGTGCCACCGGCAACATCGTCTATTCCAATGCCGTGCTGCGCATACGCGATCAAGTGTCCACCGGTCAGCAGTTGCAATTGGCTATGGCCCAGACCGGGCTGTTCCCGAATATGGTGGTGCAGATGGTGGCCATCGGCGAAGAGTCCGGCGCGCTGGACAAGATGCTCAGCAAGGTTGCGGACTTCTTCGAGGCAGAGGTCGACGACGCCGTCGACAGCCTGAGCAGCCTGTTGGAACCGATGATCATGGCCATCCTCGGTGTACTGGTCGGCGGCCTGGTCGTCGCCATGTATCTGCCGATCTTCAAGATGGGTTCGGCGATTTAAAGAACCTCTACTTAACTCCCTCTCTCCCGTTTCCGGGGGAGAGGGTTGGGGTGAGGGGGCATCGCGAAACAACGTATTTATTCACTCCCCTCACCCTGACCCTCTCCCTAAGGGAGAGGGAATACTCTCAAGAGAACCATGGAACTGCTCACCCTGCTGGCCCAACATCCTCCCCTGCTCATTGCAGCGGTGTTTCTGCTTGGCTTGTTGATCGGCAGTTTTCTGAATGTGGTCGTCTACCGCCTGCCGGTGATGATGGAACGCGAGTGGAAGCAGCAGTGCCTGGAGTATCTGCATCCGGATCAGCCTCGCCGAAACCCACTGAACGTTTCAATCTGATCGCGCCGCGTTCGCGTTGTCCGGCCTGCGGGCATGCGATCACTGCGCTGGAAAACATCCCGGTGCTGAGTTATGTGTTTCTGCGCGGCAAGTGTTCGGCCTGCGGCACACCTATCTCGGCGCGTTATCCGATTGTCGAATTCGTCACCGCGCTGTTGTCGGCTGTCGTCGCTTTTAAACTCGGTTGGGGCTGGCCATTGGCCGCCGCGCTGGTATTCACCTGGGCCTTGATCGCGCTGACGCTGATCGATTTCGATCACAAATTATTGCCCGATTCCATCACCCTGCCCTTGCTCTGGCTGGGACTGCTGTTGAGTCTGAACACCGTGTTCGTCGATATGCGCGCGAGCATCATCGGCGCCGCGGCCGGTTATCTGGCGCTGTGGTCGGTGTATCAGCTGTTCAAACTCGTCACCGGCAAAGAAGGCATGGGCTTCGGCGATTTCAAACTGCTCGCCGCCATCGGTGCCTGGCTGGGTTGGCAGGCCTTGCCGGTGACGATCATGCTGTCATCGCTGGTCGGTGCCGTGGTCGGCATCGGCCTGATCGTCATCCGCGGCCGCGACCGCAACATCCCTATTCCCTTCGGCCCTTACATCGCTGCCGCCGGTTGGCTGGCCATGCTGTGGGGTCAAGACATCACCGATGCCTATCTGCGCTTTGCGGGAATGGCGTGATTTTTTTGTTTGAACCGCCACGGCGCTAAGAAGACCTATGGAACCGCCAAGGCGCCAAGACGCCAAGATTTCTTGGGTGTCCGCTTTGGGCTGCTTCTATGTGCTGAAGCAGAGCCATCTACAGCAGCTGTTAATTCCACCAAAAACATTCATTGGATTTTCTTGGCGTCTTGGCGCCTTGGCGGTTCAAACATTTTTCTTTGGCATTCTTAGCGTCGTGGCGGTTCAACCCTCAGCGCATTCCGATTAAGCTACCCGCATGCTACGCATCGGCCTGACAGGCGGTATCGGTTCCGGAAAATCCACGGTCGCGGAATTGTTCGCCGCGCATGGCGTGCCGGTGATCGATGCCGATGCGATCGCGCGCGAATTAGTCGCGCCGGGACAACCGGCGCTTGCCGAGATCGTCGCAAGCTTCGGCACTGATTGCATAGATGCCGAAGGTCAGCTCGACCGCGCTCGTTTGCGCGAGCGCGTGTTCAACGATGCGGCACAACGTGAACGCCTTGAAGCGATTCTGCACCCGCGCATCCGTGCCGTGATGGCCGAATGGACAGCGGCACAGTCGACTGCGTATGTGTTGCTGGTGATTCCTTTGCTATTCGAGAGCGGACAGCGCGATCTGGTCGATCGAGTGCTGGTGGTCGATGCACCGGTGGAATTGCAACGTGCACGGGTATCCGCGCGCGATCACCTAAGCGACGCACAGATCGACGCAATACTCGCCGCGCAAGTGCCGCGGGACCAGCGCATCGATGGCGCCGACGATGTCATCGACAACAGCGGTGACGCGGCCGCGTTGGAGCGGCAGGTAGACGCGTTGCATCACCGCTATCTGCTGCTTAGTGAAACCCTGAATGAATGACACTAAGTAAGTTAGCCTCGCAGGAAACCTGACAGCGTTACATCTAGCCACGGAATCCACGGAAGAACACGGAAAAGGACCTATTTCTATCGTTATTTCCGTGTTCTTCCGTGGATTCCGTGGCCACCTTTCTGTTCCAGGCTTAACTTAGTCCCATTCAAACCCTGAATAATTCGTCATTCCGGACGTAGCGTAGCGGAGGTCCGGAATCCAGCTGCCTCTGCTCGATGATTACTGGATCCCGGCCTTCGCCGGGATGACGTCAGCTAGAGGCAATGCCGATTTGCCAGCATCGCCAGCCGCATGGAACAATAGGCGCCCTAACTCTACGGACGTTTGCCCCTGGCCCTGCCCGTGTCTCAAAAAGCCATATACGAACAACCACTTAACGAACGAATCCGCGCCTTCCTCCGGCTCGAATTTCTGTTCCAGCAGGTCCAGCATCATCTGGCCGGCACCAGCCCGTGGGACAGCCGTGCCACGCTGGCGAGTCTGCTCGACATCATGAGCATCTTTGGCCGCAGCGATCTCAAGTCCGAAGTCATGAAGGAATTGGAGCGTCACACCGCCAATCTTTCCCGTCTGGAGAAGAATCCAGACGTCGACCGCACCCAGCTGGTCGGCCTGCTCGACGAGATGGATCTGCTCATCGACCAACTGCATGCGCACAGCGGCCCGGTCGGCGCACATTTGAAGAGCAATGAATTTCTCAGCGCCATCCAGCAGCGCAGCGCCATCCCCGGCGGCCTGTGCGATTTCGATCTGCCGGCGTTTCATTTCTGGCTGGAACGCCCGCCCGAAGAACGTCTGCGTGATTTGAAACACTGGCTGAGTAGCTTCGAAATCATGGGCCGTGGCATCACCCTGATTTTGCATCTGACGCGCGGTAGCACCCTGTTCCGCGAGTTCACCGCCGAGACCGGTTTTTTTCAACGCGCGTTGGACCCGAATATTCCCTGTCAGATGGTGCGCGTGGCGTTGCCCTCAGGCAGTCCGTATTACGCCGAAATCAGCGGCGGCCGGCATCGCTTCAGTGTGCGCCTGATGCATCAACCCGTGACCAACGAACGCGCTGTGCAGGCGCCTATCGACGTCAAATTCGAGCTGGCTTGCTGCATCATCTGATCAAAGATTTCCACTTGTAGGAGCGGGCTTTGCCCGCGATCCGTTTTACCATCGGCGGGTTCGCGGCCAGAGGCCGCTCCTACACATACGCTCAGGCTGCAACGCATGACCTCGCCAAAACCACTTCAAGTCGCCTGTCCAAACTGCGGTCGTAAGACGGCCTGGTCGACAGACAATCGCTGGCGGCCGTTCTGTTCGGAACGCTGTCGAATGATCGATCTTGGGGAATGGTTGAGCGAGGGCATGCGCATCACCGGCGATGAAATGCCGCCGGAGGATGACTCAGGGGAAAATGAAGACCCGAACGCGCGTTAGGGAATCTTTGATTGAATGGCATCAAGTTAAGCGGGCGGATTATTATCGAATGTAGGGTGGGTTAGGCGCGTTATCCGCGCCGTAACCCACCACCCGTGCCGTCAGGCACACCTTCAAAAAACGCGTTGTGTTGCTGCGCAACGCTTGGTGGGTTACGCGAAAAACGCTCTTGTGCCCTTCAGGGTAAACCCACCCTTCATTGAGCTTAACTTAGTGCCATTCAATCGCAAGAGTGTCGCGCCCCTCAGTAAATGCAAGGGGGCATCCGAGCCCCCTGGCACCCTCGGGTTGCGCGACAGCTAATTCCTTTTGCATCGGTTCGTCCTGCGGCTGAAAAGCGCCACAGTGACTTGACGCCAGACATGGACGCCCACTTTTACCAAGCTTTCAATCGATGATTTTGAGAGTAGGTAAAGATTGCAGCCATACATCCGGATTTTTAGTGAGGCACTCGCCTCTATCCCTGATGGAATTCGCTGAATGAGGTCCCTATCACTTAATCGGGCTTTTCGCCCGTGGCGTCGATCGGACTTTCCCACTCACGGTCTGACCTGTCTCGCCATCATTTCATGATTGCCTGTGCAATCGGTGGTGGTGCTCTCCTGCTACTCGTTAAATAATCGGTTTTACTCAACCGCCCCGATCACATGCTGGTAACTACCGCTGCCGGTGTGTAACCGGGACGGAATGTTCGATTATGGGCCAGCAGTGCCCACACGATCCGGGCATTCTTGTTCGCTAACGCGACCGCCGCCACATTCGTGTTCCGCCTGGCCATCAGTTTTCTCAACCAACTCTCCGGCTCGGCTTTCTGCTCGGCTAAACGGATGACCGCTCTTGCACCGTGAATCATCAAGGTGCGCAGATAGGTGTCACCGCGTTTGCTAATGCCCAGCAAGGTCTGCTTGCCGCCGCTGGAGTTCTGTTTGGGTACCAGCCCCATCCATGCGGCGAGCTGTCGGCCATTCTTGAATTCCCGCGCATCGCCAATTGTCGCCACAATCGCACTCGCCGTGATCGGCCCCAACCCCGGTATCTCTGCCAGCGTGTGGCTCGCTTCATTCTCGCGGTGCCATAGTTGTATCTGTGCTTCCAGTTCTTTGGCCTGACGATCCATCGCTTGCAGATTCTCCGTCAGCCGCTCAATCAGGTTGCGCATCGTGCCAGGCAAACCATTCTCACCGTCTTCCAGAATCTCCGGCACCTGCTTCATGATCGAGCGGATTCCCGGCGGGATGACGATCCCGAACTCAGAGAGCAAACCCCGTATCTGGTTGCCCTGCGCCGTCTGGCCTTCAACAGTCCCCACGTGACGATGCACCGACAAGATCGCTTGTTGCTCCACCGTCTTTATTGCGACGCACCGGATCGGCCTGCGGACTGCTTCGCAGATCGCCTCCGCATCGGCCATATCGTTCTTGTTCGTTTTGACATAGGGCTTCACAAACTGTGGCGCCATCAATTTCACCCTGTGCCCATAGCCTTCAAGCTTCCTCGCCCAGTGATGGGCGCTGCCGCAAGCCTCCATGCCAATCAAACACGGCTCAAGATTGGCAAAGTACTTCGACATCTCTGCACGCTTCAACTGCTTACGTACCGCCACCTTGTCGTGCTCATCTACTCCGTGAATCTGAACAACTTTTGCCAGATCAAGGCCAACTGTCGTAATCTTCATTTTGGGATGCCCCTTCCTATGGTTAGTGGTAGTAATGCCCCACTACTTTGGCACTTTGATGCCGTATTAGGGAGTGGGCGTCCATCCCATTACTAGTTGGCTGCTTCGCCGGCCAAGGCCGTGGCTACCGATGGCTCCTCGACTTCGGCTTCCTCCCATGTCTGTCAAGGTTCTTTAGCGCCTAATGCGATTCTGCCGTAAACGGCAAGTCCGCGCGCCAGCGCTGTCCGGTTGCGGAAATGTCCACCTGGGCAATCCAATCGCTGCGCCCGGCACTGCACACCGGCAGCATTGCCTGACCGCGCCAGATACCCTCTGCATCCATAACTAAACGATAGCGGTTAAGTCCCATCTCCATATCACGCATTTGAAACTGCACCGTGACCTGCGCATCTGTACCGAGGCTGCCACGCAGACGACGCAGAGAAATTTCGAAACTCTCCATTGTTCGTACCGGCGGACCCAGGCGCAACTCAAGCTCCAGTTCGTCACCGCGCGCGCGACAGGCGCGTTGTGCGCTATCGCAATCGGCCTCGACCTGGAGTGTCACAACATTCCGTACGGGCTGATCCAGACCGGAACGCAATATCCATACACCGACCAATCCGGCAGCGACCAACACAGCTGCGCCCCATTGCAGCGAAACTCGACTCAGCATAGCGCCTCCGGCCACAGCCCGCGGATCGCAGCGATACCTTGCGCGCCGGCGCGCCATGCCGCATCAAGATCGGTGCTGCGCAGACCACCGAGCGCATACACCGGTATACGAGTGACTTCGCACAATGTTCGTAACCCAGACCAATCCAGGTGCGGCGCACCCGGATGACTGGCGGTCGGCTGCACCGGCCCAAGCACGACGAAATCGCAACCGATACGCACCGCCTGCTGCAATTCATCGGCGTTGTGGCAGGACGCGGCAACCCAAAGGTGTGCCGGCAAGGGGCGTTGCGACAAACGCATCAAGCGCTGCGTACTGAGATGCACACCGGCGGCACCGACCTCGGCCACAAGTTCCGGCGGCGCATTCAGTAATACCTGCGCGCCATGCGCTGCGCGCGCGCATACGCTGAGTGTGCGAGTTTGATATAAGCGTGTTCATCCAAGGTCTTTGCGCGCAGCTGTACCAAGCGGATCCCGTCGTTGAAGGCGCAGCCCAGCCGCTCCAGGAAATCCACACCCGGCTCGGGCGTGATGAGATAACGGTCCGGCAAGCGTGCGGCCGTAACGATGGGATGATTGGCGGCGGGAAATTCGAATTCAGGCAGACGTTCCGGTGCGACCCATTGCACCGGTTGGCCTTCGCGTCCATGCGGCTCGCCGGTGAAGCCCGTAACACGCCAGACATCGAGCAGCACGGCCTTGTCGGGATAGCAGTGCGGAATGCGGATCAACGGACGCGCCTTCTCGACATCAACCCGAGTTCTTCATGCAACTCGCGACTTGAGTGCGGTATACACATCTTCATCCGGTTCGACCTTGCCGCCCGGAAACTCCCACAAGCCACCCTGATGCGCGCGCGCGTGGCGCAGACTGATGAGCACCTTGTCTTGTGCGTTGACGATAACGGCGGCGACAACGTGGACGATGGCAGACATGGGCGTATTCACCTTCTGTAGCCCGGATGCAGCGCAGCGAAATCCGGGAGACCGGCTGCGAGTTCCCCGGGATTACGGCCCGAAAATCCGGGCCTGCATCCGGGCTACAGGTTCAGCGCGGGCGCAACGATCAAGTCCGGTATTCGGCGTTGATCTTGACGTAGTCGTAGGAAAGATCCGTGGTCCAGATACGCTCGCTGGCATCACCGCGACCGAGCAGCACGCGGATCAGAATCTCTTCGCGGTTCATCACCGCCTGCCCGGCGGCCTCGGTGTAGGCGGGATCGCGACCGCCTTCGCTGACGATGCAGACATCGCCGAGCTGTACGCGGATGCGCTCCAACACCATATCCTGCACGCCGGCGCGACCGACCGCCGCGAGGATGCGCCCCCAGTTCGGGTCACTGGCAAACAGCGCGGTCTTCACCAAGGGCGAGTGCGCGATGGTGTAGGCGACGTCCAGGCATTCCTGCGCGTCGCGGCCTTCGGTCGACCTCGATGGTGATGAATTTAGTGGCACCCTCGCCGTCGCGCACGATGGCTTGGGCCAGTTCGATACACAGCCCGGTCAATGCGGCCGCGAAGATGTCGAACTCCGCGCCTACGGCTTCGATGTTCCACCGGCTGCACCGGTCGCGACCAGCACGCAACTGTCGTTGGTGGAGGTATCGCCATCAACGGTGATGCGATTGAACGAGGCATTCACCGCCTGCGCCAACGCGCGTTGCAACAACGGCTGCGGCAACGCGGCATCGGTGGCGATGAAGCTCAACATGGTCGCCATGTCCGGGCGGATCATACCCGCACCCTTGGCGATGCCGGTCAGCGTGATGGTCACGCCGTCGATCACGACCTGCCGCGATGCGCCCTTGGCCAGCGTGTCGGTGGTCATGATGCCGTGCGCGGCATCGATCCAGGCGTCCGCGCGCAGCGCAGACAACGCGGCCGGCATAGCCGCTTCGAGCTTAGCCACCGGCAAAGGCTCACCAATGACGCCGGTCGAAAACGGCAGCACCTCGCGCGCGGCGCAACCGGCGTGTTGCGCCAGAGACGCGCAACTCCGCCGCGCATTTTCCAGACCGGATGCACCGGTGCCGGCATTGGCATTGCCGGTGTTGATCAGCAGATAGCGCGGCGTATCAGTATCGAGATGCTCGCGCGCGATGATCACCGGCGCGGCACAAAAGGCATTGCGCGTGAACAGCGCCGCGCAGGTGGCGCCGGTGGCAATTTCCATCACCACCAGATCGCGACGACCGGGCTTTTTTATGCCGGCACTGGCGATACCGAGGCGAATCCCGGCGACAGGTGACAATTCAACGGGGGCGGAGAGACCGACGGGCATGATCGTTAACGTTCCGACGTTCGAGAAACGGTTTATCCTATAAACCGCCTCTGCCACGGAATCACACGGAGAGAACACGGACAAGTGTCATAAACTTCACGCAACCACCTCCATGACCCGCGAGGTGGTAAATAGTCGCCCCAGGAATGTACTGTGTTTCAGTGTCTTCCGTGTGTTTCCGTGGCTGAAATGATTTTTTAGGATTTATTCGAGCACCCCCTCTCCCCGAGGGAGAGGGAACGTAAATCTCAACTGAGCTGGCCATGACACTGCTTGTATTTCTTGCCGGAACCGCACGGGCAAGGGTCGTTGCGGCCGATCTTGCGGCCACGCACGAACGGCGACTGTTTGTCATCCTGCGCCGCGCTCATCGCCCGCTTCGCCCATGGCATTGGCCTCGGCATGCTGGAACTGCATCGGCGTCTGCGGCCTGCCGACGCTGTTCTCCAAGGCCTCGACATCGGATTCGGAACGCACCTGCACCTTCAGACGATGCTGACCACTTCACGCTTGATGCGATCCAGCATCGGCCGAAAACATCTCAAAGGCCTCGCGCTTGTATTCCTGCTTGGGGTTTTTCTGCGCATAACCGCGCAGGTGAATGCCCTGGCGCAGATAATCCATCGCGGCAAGATGCTCTTTCCAGGACTGATCCAGCACCTGCAACATGACGGACTTCTCGAATTGCCGCATGCACCGCGGCACCGGCTTGCTCTTCCTTGGCCTTATAGATAGCCTCGATGCCGCATCAGGATGCGTTCGCGCAGCCGTTCTTCGTGCAGATTTGTCTCCGCCTCCAGCCACTGCGCATATCGAGTCGCAGACCGAATTCCTGCTCCAGCGGCTCTCCAGCCCAGGCACATCCCACTGCTCTTCCAGACTGTTGGGCGGGATATAGGTGGTCGATAACGCGCACTGACAACATCGGGACGAATAGCGTCGATGGTTTCGGAGATATCATCCGCGGCCATCAAGTCGTTGCGCTGCTTGTAAATGACCTTGCGCTGATCGTTGGCGACGTCGTCGTATTCCAGCAGTTGTTTGCGGATATCGAAGTTGTGCGCCTCAACTTTGCGTTGGGCGTTCTCGATGGCCTTGTTCACCCACGGATGCTCGATGGCCTCGCCTTCCTGCATACCCAGCTTCTGCATCAACCCGGAGACGCGCTCCGAGGCGAAGATGCGCATCAGGTTGTCTTCCAGCGACAGATAGAACCGCGAAGAGCCTTGTCGCCCTGACGACCGGAACGGCCGCGCAACTGGTTGTCGATACGCCGCGATTCATGGCGTTCGGTGCCAATGATGTGCAGACCGCCGGCTGCCAGCACCTGGTCATGCGTCTGCTGCCACTGGTTGCACGCACTTGGCTGCGCGCGTCTTCGTCTGGCATCCTCGCCCAAGGCCCGCAATTCGGCGTCGAGGCTACCGCCGAGCACGATGTCGGTACCACGGCCGGCCATATTGGTGGCGATGGTTACCGTGCCCGGGCGACCGGCCTGTGCGACGATATGCGCCTCGCGCTCATGCTGTTTGGCATTCAGCACTTCGTGCTCGATGTTGGCCTTTTGCAGGATGCCTGACAGGTGCTCGGAGGTTTCCACCGAGGTCGTACCCACCAGCACCGGCTGGCCGCGCTTCTGGCAATCGCTTGATGTCGTCGATGATGGCGTCGAATTTTTCCTGCTTGGTGAGGAACACCAGATCGCCATAATCCTTGCGCACCATCGGTCGATGCGTGGGGATCACCGTAACTTCCAGACCGTAGATCTGCTGGAATTCGTAGGCCTCGGTATCTGCTGTGCCGGTCATGCCGGACAATTTAGTGTAGAGACGGAAATAATTCTGGAAGGTGATCGATGCGAGCGTCTGGTTTTCGTTCTGGATGCGCACACCTTCTTTCGCCTCAACCGCCTGATGCAGGCCTTCGGACCAGCGTCGGCCCGGCATGGTGCGGCCGGTGAACTCGTCGACGATAATGATCTCGCCGTCCTTGACAATGTATTCCACGTCGCGGTGATACAAGGCATTCGCGCGCAGTGCGGCGTTGAGATGATGCATCAAGGTCAGGTTGGAGGCGTCGTAGAGGCTCTCGCCTTCGCGCAGCAGCCCGGCGCCGGTCAGCAGTTCTTCGACACGCGCATGGCCATCTTCGGTGATCTGAACCTGCTTATTTTTTTCATCGATGAAATAATCGCCGTTACCTTCTTCTTCCGGCTGGCGCGTGAGCTGCGGAATCAGTGTGTTGATTTGTGTATACAACGCACTGTTGTCGTCAGTGGGGCCAGAGATGATCAACGGCGTGCGTGCCTCGTCGATGAGGATGGAATCCACCTCGTCGACCACGGCGTAGTGCAGATCGCGCTGTACCCGGTCTTCCATACGGAAGGCCATATTGTCACGCAGATAATCGAAACCGTATTCGTTGTTGGTGCCGTAGGTGATGTCGCAGGCGTAGGCCGCGCGCTTCTCCTCCGGGGACATGCCCTGCACGACCACGCCCGTGCTCATACCCAGGAAGGTATACAAGCGACCCATCCAGCCGGCATCGCGGCGCGCCAGATAGTCGTTGACGGTAATCACGTGTACGCCCTTGCCGGGCAGTGCATTGAGGTAGACGGCAAGCGTCGCTACCAGGGTCTTGCCTTCACCGGTGCGCATCTCGGCGATACTTCCCTCGTTCAGCACCATGCCGCCAATTAACTGCACATCGAAGTGGCGCATGTTGAGAACGCGCTTGCCGGCCTCGCGTACAACCGCGAAGGCTTCGGGCAACAGATCATCGACTGTGGCACCGTCAGCGAGACGCTGCCGGAACTGGGCCGTGCGGCCACAGAGTTCTGCATCGGTGAGTTTGGCGATGTCGGGTTCGTGCGCGTTAATCTGCGCCACGACCTTGAACATGCGTTTGACTTGGCGGTCGTTACGGCTGCCAAAGACCTTGCGTACCAGATTTCCTAACATGGATTTACGTCGTTATTAGCTGTTGGGCGTCGCGCGCGAAGGCTGGCATGATACTCCAACTGCCCCATAATTAGCAGGCAGTCTGAGACATGCGGCGAAGAAGATCAGCGGCTAGCGGATAAGTAGTGCAGGGGATTAACGGACTGGCCGTCGCGCAGCACTTCGAAGTGGACATGTGGGCCGGTCGAACGGCCGCTGCTGCCCATCCGGGCAATCTGCTGACCCTTGCGGACCAGTTGCCCTACCCGAACCAGATTTTGCTGATTATGGCCGTAGCGGGTGACGAAACCGTGGCCGTGATCGATCTCGACCAGGTTGCCGTAACCGTCACGCGGCCCCGACCAGACAACCGAGCCCGCCGATACAGCCACCACCGGGGATCCGCGCTTGCCGGCAAAATCCAACCCACGGTGCATGGCCGGCCGCCCAGTGAACGGGTCGGTACGGACACCAAAGAACGAGGACAGCCAGCCTTCGGTGACCGGCGAGCCCACCGAACGCCCCAGCAGCGACAGACCTTGCCCCTTAAAAGCATCTTCCAAAACAATAAGTTGACGCTCTCTGTCCTTGATTTTGGCTGATAACTGTTCGAGTTCCTGCATGAAATCGGTCGGGGCCGTGCTGTTCAGCACCGTCGCATCGACCGGGCCGCCTTGGGCCGGCGGCTCGCCGAAATTGAATTCTTCACGGTCCAGATTGGCCAGATCGACCAGCCGCTGACCCAAGCCCTCGATACGCATCACCTGAGCCTGGATCTGGCCCATCCGCTGCGCCAAAGCATCCAACTCGGCCTGGCTGCGCCGGCGCACTTGATCGATAAGACGCAGTTGCTGGGTCGCATCGGCCTGTAGCGCCGGTGTTTCCGTTACCGGCGGTGCCGCCGCGACGCTCGGCGCCGCACCGCCCAATCGATATCCGGTGTAGACGAGCAGCGAACAAACCAACGCCACCAGGCCCAGCAGGGGTAGAAAAATCCGCGGCCGGCTCAGATTGAGGCTGCCCGGCACGCCACGCGATGTGGTAAACAGGATAATATTCATAGTGACCATTGGCCGTTGTCGATTGCCTCTCGCGGGATGCAAGAGCCAGGCCCATCAACTGAGTAACACTTAAACCATGTCGGCTCGAACATCTCGATCTATAGCCAAAATTCTTGATCAGGTTGGCATTTCTGACCCGACGGCCCTGACAGTGCGAGCGCGTGCGCTGGTCGCCTTTGAGCGTCAGGTCCTGGCCTGCCTGCCCAAGGATCTGGCAGCGAATTGCCATGTTGCCGGCGTCCGCGACGGTTGTCTACGGCTGGTCGCTGACTCGGCCGCCTGGGCCGCCCGTCTACGCTTCCAAGAACCCTTGTTGCTCAAGGCCTTAACACAACGCGGCGACCATGAGGTCCGCAGAATACAGGTCCGGGTCTCGCCAAGGGAACACACCCGCACGCTGCCGAAACGCAATCTCAAGTTGAGCGCAGAGAATGCCCAACTGCTAGAACAAACGGCACGCGCCTTGGAGGATCCGCGCTTGGCTCAGGCATTATTAAGGTTGGCACGACGCGGGACGGGCCCGCACGATTGACCAAGACGATCAGGCGACAGGCACCGGTTGCAGAAACGAAATCGGCGCCGTGGCCGCGTCTTCGAAGGTCACTTCTTCCCACGCCGACTCATCCGCCAGCAAGGCGCGTAGCAATTGATTGTTGATGGCGTGACCGGATTTGTGGCCATGGAAAGCACCGATCAAGCTGTGTCCCAGCAGATACAGATCGCCAATGGCGTCGAGCATCTTATGTTTGACGAACTCGTCTTCGTAGCGCAGGCCGTCTTCATTCAACACGCGGTAATCATCGACCACCACCGCATTATCCAAGCTACCGCCCAGCGCCAGCTTCATTTCACGCAAACGCTCGATGTCGCGCATAAAACCGAACGTGCGCGCACGACTGACCTCACGTACAAACGACGTGGTGGAGAAATCGACCTCGGAACACTTAGCATCATCGCGAAAAGCCGGATGATCGAACTCGATCGTGAAGCCCACTTTGAAACCTTCAAACGGTTCGAAGCTCGCCCATTTATCACCATCCTCAACACGAATGGGACGCTTGATGCGAATGAACCGCTTCGGCGCATTCTGCTCATCGATACCCGCAGACTGCACTAAAAACACAAACGGACCCGCGCTGCCGTCCATAATCGGAACTTCCGGCGCGCTAAGATCGACGTAGGCATTGTCGATACCCAAGCCGGCCAGCGCCGACAAGAGATGTTCGACCGTCGAGATACGCACATCGCCTTTGATCAAGGTCGTGGAAAGCTGGGTATCGCCAACGTTATCGGGTGTGGCTTTGATCTCGACCGGTTCGGGCAGATCGACGCGCCGGAATACGATCCCGGTATCGATTGCGGCGGGACGTAGCGTGAGATAAACCTTTTCACCTGTGTGCAAGCCGACCCCGGTGGCCCGGATGACGTTCTTGAGCGTGCGCTGACGGATCATGAGACTCTTGTTCCTTGAAAATCTGGAACGCCCGATGGGCGGTAGGACGTGGGACAGCCGCGATGGTACCACACAGGCCCTAGAGCGGGAAGCAAAAACGACACCTGCTTATAGGGTAACCCGCTGAACCGGCAGCGCAAAAAAATGGCACTCATCTGCATTTCGAGAACAGAAAAAGACCGCACCCGGCCGCCCCGTCCGAGGAGACGAGGAGACCGGACGACCGGCTGCGGCGACAACGCGTTAACGAATCTTAGTCAGCCTGGCGGCGTAAGAAAGCCGGGATGTCCAGGTATTCCAGATCCGTATCGTAGTTGGTCTGCTGCACCGAAACATCGCCACCGACTACGCGCTTGTTGCGCGCGAAGGTCGGGCGGTCCAGATGATGGAAATCCAACTCGCCATCGGCCTTCTTCTCCGCCGGTGCCACCATCTTCATCTTGATTTCTTCCGGCAATGGCACTTTCAACTGATGCGGCATACCCAGGCCGGTCGCGACCACCGTCACACGCAGTTCGTCGTTCATTTCCGGGTCGATCACGGTACCCACAACCACTGTCGCGTTCTCGGAGGCGAACTCCTTCACCACATTACCGACTTCTTCGAACTCACCGATCGACAGGTTCATACCGGCGGTGACGTTGACCAGAATGCCGGCGGCACCCATCAGGTTGATGTCTTCCAACAGCGGACTGGCGATGGCGGCCTCGGCGGCCTCACGGGCACGATCTTCACCTGAGGCGCGACCGGAACCCATCATGGCCATACCCATTTCGGACATCACCGTGCGCACGTCGGCGAAGTCGACGTTGATCAGACCCGGACGGGTGATCAATTCGGCAATGCCCTGCACCGCGCCCAGCAACACATCGTTGGCCGACTTGAAGGCGTCCAGCAGCGTCACATTCTTGCCCAGCACCGACATCAATTTCTCGTTCGGAATGGTGATCAGAGAATCGACGAACTGACTCAACTCATGAATACCCTTTTCGGCGATGGCCATGCGCTTCTTGCCTTCGAACGGGAACGGCTTGGTCACCACGGCGACGGTGAGAATACCCATCTCACGCGCGATCTGCGCCACCACCGGCGCTGCACCCGTACCGGTACCACCACCCATGCCCGCGGTGATGAACAGCATGTCAGCGCCTTGGATCACTTCCATAATGCGCTCACGATCTTCGGTCGCGGCTTGACGACCGATATCGGGGTTGGCGCCTGCACCCAGGCCCTTGGTCATACCGGAACCCAATTGCAACGCCACCCGCGCGTTGATGTTTTGCAGTGCCTGAGCATCGGTGTTGGCGCAGATGAATTCCACGCCGTCGATACTGGCCTCGACCATGTGCTGTACGGCGTTGCCGCCACCGCCGCCCACACCCATTACCTTGATCACAGCGTTTTGGCTGTATGCATCCATTAATTCAAACATCGTCTCGTCTCCTCTTAGTGCAACAGGGTTACATCACTTTGTGGTTCGCGCATAACTTCAGTTGTGTGCCATCGAGCTTTGGAGCCGAGGGTTGGACTCCAATCGTTGTCCCCGAAACACACCACCCGTACTTTTCCCCTCGTTAAAAATTGCCCTGAAACCAGCTCTTCATCCGTCCCAGCACACCGCGCATACCGCGCCCGTACTGAGCCTCCAGGCTGCGCTGCGCGCGGTTCTGATTGCCGAACAGCAGCAAGCCGACACCGGTGGCATAAATCGGATTGCGCACCACGTCGACCAGACCGCCCACGTACTGCGGCATACCCAGACGCACCGGCATGTGGAACACCTCTTCGGCGAGATCCACCAAGCCTTCCATCTTCGAACTGCCACCGGTCATGACAATGCCCGCGGCGACCAGATCCTCGAAACCGCTGCGCCGCAATTCAGCCTGCACCAGCGCCAGCAATTCCTCATAACGCGGCTCGACCACTTCGGCCAGCGTATGCCGCGCCAGGCGCCGCGACGTGCGATCGCCCACGCCCGGCACCTCGATGGTCTCGTCGGTACTGGCGAGCTGCGTCAGCGCACAGGCGTATTTGATCTTGATCTCTTCGGCGTACTGGGTCGGTGTACGCAAAGCGACGGCGATGTCGTTGGTCACTTGATCACCCGCGATGGGGATGACCGCGGTGTGACGAATCGAGCCTTCGGTGAACACGGCGATATCCGTGGTGCCGCCGCCGATATCGACCAGACACACGCCCAGCTCTTTCTCATCTTCGGTCAGTACCGAGAAACTGGAGGCGAGTTGCTCGAGGATGATGTCATCGACTTCCAGACCGCAGCGGCGCACGCACTTGATGATGTTCTGTGCCGCGCTCACCGCGCCGGTCACCATATGCACCTTGGCCTCCAGACGCACGCCGGACATGCCCACCGGCTCGCGGATGCCTTCCTGGTTATCGATGATGAATTCCTGCGGCAGGATATGCAGGATCTTCTGGTCGGCCGGGATCGCCACCGCGCGCGCCGCGTCGATCACGCGCTCGACGTCGCGCCTGAGTGACCTCTTTATCGCGGATCGCGACGATGCCGTGGGAATTCAGACTGCGGATGTGACTGCCGGCGATGCCGGCGTAGACCGAATGGATCTGACAACCGGCCATCAGCTCCGCCTCTTCGATGGCGCGCTGAATGGATTGCACCGTGGACTCGATATTCACCACCACGCCTTTTTTCATACCGCGCGAGGGATGGGAGCCGATACCGATGATCTCGATAGCCCCTCAGGGGCGATTTCTCCGACGATGGCGACGACTTTGGACGTGCCGATATCCAGGCCGACGATCATATTTTTTTCAGACTTCTTGGACAGTTATGCTTGTCAGCCCTCTTGCTTCTGGCCGGCCGTCTTCGGCGTCCGGTCCCAGCGCACCGCAAATCCATTGCTGTAGCGCAAATCCACGGCATTCAATTCCGCCTCCCGCTCCGCAAACACCGTCGGGTAGACCCGCACGAAACGTTGCAGCCGCTCGATCGCCTCATCCCGACCCAGCTTCAACTCCACCCCGCTGTCCAGCTTAAGCAGCCAGGCACGGCGGTTATCGAGCTGCAGTTGTTCGACACGGCGGCCAATCGGTGCCAGCGTGCCGGTCATCGCGATATACATCTCCAGCACGCGCCGACGCAGCTCTTCCGGTCCACTCAACTGCGGCAAGCGCTTCGGGATGCTCGCGGCATCCGGCGTAAACACCTGACCCTGCCGGTTCAACACCGCCTGCTCACCCCAGCGCGCCGCGGCGCGTTGCTCTACTACGCGCAGCTTCAAGGTGTCCGGCCACACGCGGCGTACCGTAACCATCTCGACCCAAGGCTAGCGATTCGGCCGATCGACGCACACGCATCCGCATCAACTGTGAAGAATCCGCCGCGCGACTGTTTTCGCTATCGCCGCCTGCAATTGCGCGATCGTCAACTTGCGCAATTCACCTTCGATGCGCACCGTGCGCAGCGGCATATTAGTCGGGTTCTGCAGCCACGTCACGCACCAAATTGAAGTTACCATCAACACCATCAACAACAGCATCTGCGCAGCACGTCGCAACCATGGACGCAAGCGTTCGCGCAATGTAATTTCCGGTTGTCTCGAACGTGCTTGACCGGCTGTTTTACGCATCGTGTCGCACCGATTCTGTTTGCGCATCGCGCGCCAGACTGTCTTCGAGTATGCGCAACACCAACGCCTCGAAGTCGATACCGGCCGCGCGTGCCGCCATCGGCACCAAGCTGTGATCGGTCATGCCCGGCACTGTGTTTACTTCAATCAGATAGGGCTGACCGTTGTGATCGACACATGAAGTCCACGCTTCCCCAACCACGCGCCGCGACGGCGCGAAAAGCGCGTTGCGCGAGCGCACGCAGCTGCAATTCTTCGGCCTCGGGTAAGCCGCACGGGACAGTGATAACGCGTGTCGTCGGCGAAATATTTGGCCTGGTAATCGTAAAAGGCATGCGTGGTTTCCAGGCGGATCAGCGGCAACGCCTGCTCGCCCAGAATCGAGGCGGTGTATTCGCGACCGTGATCCAGTTCTCGGCAAGCACGCGGTGTCATACTGCATCGCCGACTGCCAAGCGGCGGGTAAATCCGCCGCACACTCCACTTTACTCATGCCGATGCTCGAACCTTCATGCGCCGGCTTGATCATCACCGGGAAACCGAGCTCAGCCTCAACGCGACCAAGATCGCTCGCGGATTCCAATACCAAAAACTTCGGCGTCGGCAGCCCGGCCGCCTGCCAGATCTGTTTGGTGCGCACTTTATCCATGCCCAGCGCCGAACCGAGCACGCCACTGCCGGTATACGGCAGACCGAGGGTTTCGAGCGCACCCTGAATCACGCCGTCCTCACCGCCGCGGCCGTGCAGCACGATGAACACGCGCGCGAAGCCGCCGCTGCGCAGCTTTTCCAGAATCGTGTTGTCCACCACATCGACGCCATGCGCATCCACACCCTGACGCAGCAAGGCCGCCAGTACCGCCCGCCCGGATTTCAGCGACACCTCGCGCTCGGCCGAGGTCCCGCCGAACAACACGGCCACTTTGCCGAAGCGCGCCGAGCGCTCATGACACTTTGAGCTGTCGCACTTGTTCAACCGCCAAGGCAAGACTCCGAACGCCAAGGCTCCAAGGCGAAATATTGAAAAGACCAATTGGCTTTTACAATCGTTTCTTGCGACTTGGCGTCTTGCGGTTCCATAATCCTTTTGCACCTTGGCGCCTTGCGGTTCCCAATATCATCCTGCTACTCCACGATGCGCACTTCGGTTTCCAGGCGCACGCTCTGTACACGCTCGACGGTCTCGCACACCTGCGCGATCAGCGCCTCGATATCCGCGGCACGTGCGGCGCCGGTGTTGACGATGAAATTGGCGTGTTTTTCCGACACGCAGGCCTGCCGATGCAGGCACCTTTGAGTCCCGCAGGCCTCGATAAACGCGCCGCGTGATCGCCGGCGGATTGCGGAACACCGAACCACAACTCGGCTGATTGGTTGGCTGGGTGCGGCGCGGCGGTCCAGCAGCGCCTTGATGCGCGCCTGTGCGGCAGCGGTATCGCCCGGGGCAAAGCGCAGCTGCGCCGCGACGAACCATTCATCCGACCGGGCCGTGCACATGCCGATAGCCAATCTCATACTCACTCGGCTGACGCGGCCGGCGTTCGCCATGACGATCAACGGTCTCGACCGCGACCACGGACTGCCAGGTCTCGCCGCCCAAGGCGCCGGCATTCATCGCCAGCGCGCCACCCAGGCTACCGGGAATGCCGGCCAAAAACTCACCGCCGATCAAACCATGCTTGCGTCATAAACGTGCCACCTTTGCGCAAGGTCACACCGGCCTCGGCGCGCAACGTCTGTCCGCATCGAGCATGCTCAAGCATTGAGTGCGCACCGAAGGTCGCGATGACCGTGCCGGCGAAACCGCCGTCGCGCACCAACAGATTGCTGCCCAACCCGAGCCACAACAGTTCTTCATCGCTCGGCAGCGTGGCAGAAAATTCGCCAGATCGTCCAGATCGGCCGGCATATAGAACTGCCGCGCCGGACCGCCCACGCGCCAGCTGGTATGCCGCGCCAGCGGTTCATTATCAGCAGCGTGCCACGCAGGCTGGGTAATTTCGTCGCCGCCATCATCGCGCGCCGACCCAAATTGCGTTTGCGCTAGGTTTGCCCGAAGTGCACACAAGGCTAGATGGCGACTCTTTATTCACGCGGCGCACCAGACCGGCATACATTGCTGTGCAGAGGCTCATCGCCGCACTCCTGTGCAGACGTGGCTGTGACATTCTGCTGTTCATCGTTACACCTCCTGTTACCGCTGAGCCACTGCGCGGCCAACTCGCCGACACGCCGCCGATGTCGCCCGCACCGAGCCATCAGCAGCACATCGCCGTCTTGCAGCACACCGGGCAACGCCCGGCAAATCGGCAGCGCTATCGACAAACACCGGATCAACCTGGCCGCGCAGCACGAATGGCGCGACACAAGCGTACGTCCGTCGGCGCTGGCAATGGGCGTCTCACCCGCGGCATAAACTTCGGTCAAGCAGCAACACGTCGACATCGGAAAGTACCTGCGCAAAATCTTCGAACAGATCGCGCGTACGGGTATAGCGGTGCGGCTGAAACGCCAGCACCAGACGCCGCTGCGGCCAAGCCAGCGCGTATCGCGTCGCAGTGTCGCGGCGAGTTCGCGTGGGATGATGGCCGTAATCGTCGATCAGCAGCACCCTGCCCGCCGCCATGTGGAATTCGCCGTAGACCTGGAAGCGCCGACCGATGCCGGCGAAGTTGGCGAGCCCGGTCTGAATCGCGCTGATCGGCTGACAGCCGAGTTCGTGCGCGACGGCGATTGCGGCGAGTGCATTGAGCACGTTGTGCCGGCCCGGCATGTTCAGCACCACCGGCAGCAGGATTTGCCGCGCCCCTGCGATTGAACGTCAAAATGCAGTCTGCATGCCGTCCTGACGCAGCTGCGTCGGCCACAGACATCGGCCGCCTCGCATCGATGCCGTAAGTCAGCACCGGCCGCGTGACCTGCGGCAGGATCTCGCGCACACCGGATCATCGAGACACAACACCGCAAGTCCGTAGAACGGCAGGTGATGCAGGAATTCCACGAAGGTCTGGCGCAGCTTGCCCGAAGTCGCCCTGATAGGTGGCCATATGATCGGCATCGATGTTGGTGACGATGGCCACCATCGGTTGCAGGTAAAGGAACGAGGCGTCGCTTTCATCGGCCTCGGCGACCAGGTAACGGCCTTCACCCAACCGCGCATGGCTGGCGGCACTGTTCAAGTCGGCCACCGATGACGAAGGTCGGATCCAGTCCGCCTTCGGCCAGCAGCGTGGCCACCAGACTGGTGGTCGTGGTCTTGCCATGCGTGCCGGCCACGGCGATGCCGTAACGGAAACGCATCAGTTCGGCGAGCATTTCCGCGCGCGGCACAATCGGGATGCGCTGTTCGCGCGCCGCAACCACTTCCGGGATTGTCGCTATCACGGCGCTGGAGATCACCACCACATCGCAGCCTTGACATTGTCGGCGTGATGACCGAATGGCGACCGCGCACCCAAGGATTGGCGAAGCGCTGTGTAACGCTGTTGTACGCAGATCGGAACCCTGCACCGCGTAACCCAGATTGCCCAGCACTTCGGCAATACCGCCCATGCCGGCGCCACCGATGCCGACGAAGTGCATGTGACGGACACGGCCCATGCCGCCGGGTGGCCAGAAATATTATTTGGCATCGCATCATTGTTCATGCGGCATTCTCCGACGCGTCGCTCGACTGGCCAGTTGCTCAAGACAATATTCGCGCGACCATGCGTGTGGCGTCGGGGCGTGCCAAGTCGCGCGCCGCCTCGGCCATGCGCAGCAGGCGCGGACGATCGGCGCAGAACTCGCGCAGCAGCGTCGCCAAACGCGTCACGTTGAGATCGGTCTGCTGAATCAAGAAGGCCGCACCGGCCTCGATCAGATAGTGGGCGTTGCCGGTCTGATGATCATCGACCGCATGCGGATACGGCACCAGGATCGCGCCGAGGCCAACAGCGGCGAGTTCGGCAATGGTCATCGCGCCGGCGCGGCACAACACCAGATCGGCCCAGGCATACGCGGCGGCCATATCGTCGACGAAGGCGCGATGTGCGCCTCGACGCCGGTGACGCTGATAGGCGGCGCGGGACGGCATCGAAATGCTGCGGCCCGACTGATGCCAGACCTCGGGACGCTGTTCGTTGGATCAGCTGCGCCAACGCTTGCGGCACGGTTTCATTGAGCGCCTGCGCACCGAGACTGCCACCCAACACCAACAGGCGCAGCGGACCTTGCGCGTGCCGAAGCGCGCTTCGCGCGGCGGCGCGACGCCATGATCGCGGCGCGCACCGGGTTACCGGTGTGAATGGGTTTAACCCGCGCCGGGAAGGTGTTCGGGAAGGCATCCATCACACGGATGCCAAGCCCGGCCAGCAAGCGATTGGTCAATCCGGCGACGGAATTCTGTTCATGGATCAGCAATGGCCGACGCAGCAGCCAGGCCGAGACACCGCCCGCGCCGGTCACGAAACCGCCCATGCCCAGCACCGCGCCGGGACGGCGCGCGCCATGATACGACGGATTGCCAGAGCGCCCAGGCCAGCATGAACGGGCGCCAGCACACGTTGCAGCAGCGCCTTGCCGCGCAGTCCGCTGACAGTGACCCATTCGAGCGTGAGATCCGGCGGCGGGCACTACCCGTGCTTCCAGACCTTTGCGCGTTCCCAGCCACACCACATCGGCGCCCCAATCCGCAATTGTTCGGCCACCGCCAACGCCGGATACACATGACCGCCGGTGCCGCCGGCCATGATTAGAACCATCGTGGCAAGTTGCGAGTAGCAAGTGGCGAGGTCATACCCACCCTCCTGCGATTCGCGCCGCGGCGCCGTTCCCGTTGGTACTGTCGTAAGCTATGTTACCGAACCGCGCTCGTAATCGATCCGCAGCAACAAACCCACCGCCACACACATCACGACCAGACTGCTGCCGCCGAAGCTCATCAACGGCAGTGTCAAGCCTTTGGTCGGCAACACACCCATGTTCACGCCCATGTTGACGAAGGCCTGAAGACCGATCCACATGCCGATGCCATAGGCGAGAAAGGCATTGAAGCAAATGTTCGCGCGCGTTCTGCGCGGCGGCGGCGATGAAAAGGTGCGCCAGACCAGAATGCCATATAGCGCGATGACCAGCACCACGCCGACCAGACCGAATTCCTCGGCGATACCGCGAACAGAAAATCGGTGTGCGCCTCCGGCAGATAAAACAACTTCTGAATACTGCCGCCCAAACCGACACCCGACCACTCGCCGCGACCGAAAGCGATCAATGCCTGGGTCAACTGAAAACCGCTGTTGAAGGGATCTTCCCAGGGATTGAGAAACGTGGTCAGGCGCTTCATGCGATACGGCGAGGTGACGCCAGAATACGAACGCCGATGCGCCGTGCAGGATCAGCACCCCGAACTGCCAGAGCCGCACACCGGCCAGGAACATCATCCCCATCGCCGTGCTGAGCAGCACCACCGACGCGCCGAAATCCGGTTCCAGCAACAGCAGTCCGCACATGACGCCAGCACCGCCATCGGCTTGATAAAGCCGGCAAGGCTTGCCGCGCACCTCGTCGCCACGCCGCACCAGATAGCCGGCCATATAGATAAAAGCGAACAGTTTGGCCGGTTCCGAGACCTGAAGATTGACCGCCACCATACGGGATCCAGCGTGTGCACCGTTTACGGAGCGGCCGATACCCGGAATCAGCACCGCGAGCAGCAACACCAGCGCGAGCATCAACACCGGCACACCGGCGCGCGCCCAATGTGCCATACGCACCTTAACACCAGCATGCCAATACCAATACCCGCCAATAGATAGATGCCCTGGCGCAGACCATAATAGAAGGGATCGCCGATGTTGACGTGTCTGCGCTGGTGATCGAGGCCGAGGTCACCATCACCAAGCCGAGCGCCAACAACGTCGCAACCACGCCCATCAACTGCAGATCCAGCCGCGGGCAACGCAGCCCCGTGCCCGGCTATGCATTTGCGAGCGGCGCGCGGACCTGCTGGGTGTTGGCTGTGCTGGCCAGACGCATTTAGTATCTCCGCACAGCAGCGATGAACATCTCGCCACGATGATCGTAGCCTTTGAACATATCGAAGCTGGCGCAGGCCGGCGACAGCAGCACGGCATCTCCCGGTCGCGCCTGCCGCGGCGGCCCGCACGGCGTCGTCCATGCTGTCGGCACGCAGGATCTGGTCACGTCCTGCAAGGCGGCCTCGATCTGCGGCGCATCTCACCGATCAGCACCACGGCGCGCAGCCGCCCCTGCACACCTGCGCGCAGCGGTTTGAAATCCGCGCCCTTGCCTTGTCCGCCGGCGATCAGCACCACCGGACGTCCATACCCTGCACGGCCGCGAGCGTTGCGCCGACATTGGTGCCCTTGGAATCGTTGTACCAAACCACACCATTGAGCTCGGCCACCCATTGCGTGCGGTGCGGCAGACCGCCGAAGGCGCGCAGGGTGTCAACATGGCGGCCGCGGCAGACCGACGCCTCACCCAGCGCCAGCGCGGCCAGTGCGTTGCGACATTGTGTCGTCCAGGCATGCGGACTGAGGTCACCGGCATAAGTTGTTCGTCGCCACA
The DNA here is from genome assembly GCA_963696465.1 of uncultured Gammaproteobacteria bacterium. Taxonomy (GTDB): domain Bacteria; phylum Pseudomonadota; class Gammaproteobacteria; order Thiohalobacterales; family Thiohalobacteraceae; genus JAHJQQ01. Next base: position 30,609 of record CAVOKC010000019.1, read on the forward strand.
CACCAGCCAACTACGGCCATCGTACTCGCGCACGCCATAGTTGCCCGCGCTCGGCGCGCCCAGGCTGTAACCAACGCAGTTGCGTGCCGCATCGGCGAGACGCGCTGCATAACGGATCGTCGAGATTGACGACCTGCACCTCGGCATGTGATAGACGCGCTGCTTGGCCTTGGCATAATCATCAAGGCTACTGTAACGATCCATATGATCCGGGCTGATGTTGAGAATCACCGCGGCGCGCGCGGTCAGCGAGGTGGTGGATTCGAGTTGGAAGCTGGACAGTTCCAACACATACAAATCCGGTTCCGCTGCCTTTTCCAGCACATTAGCCGGCAACAGATCCAACGCCGGCGTGCCCAGATTGCCACCCACTTTCACAGCACGCCCGGCGGCCCGCGCCATTTCACCTACCAGCGTCGTCACCGTGCTTTTACCGTTGGAGCCGGTGATAGCCACCACCGGCGCCTTCGCGACACGCGCGAACAACTCGATATCGCCGATAACCTCGACACCGCGTGCGCGCGCCTCGCTGATCAGCGGATGCTGCAGCGACACACCTGGGCTGACCACGATCTGTTCGGCGTTGGCGAAGGCCTCGGGTTCGAAGCGACCGAGGAACAACGCCACATCCGGCAAATCATCGCGCAGCGTCGTCAGACCCGGCGGGTCCTGACGATCGTCGGTCACTGCGACCTGCTGACCGATGCGCGACAGATAGCGCGCGCAGGACAATCCGGTCTTCCCCAGACCGACGACCAGCACTTTTTTCGGCGCCTGTTCACGCATGAGCTTGGGCTGTTTCGCTACCATCGCCTCAGTAGATCATCCAGGCAATCGAGATGGCCAAAAATGTCAGGCCAACGAGTTTCATCTGATATCCAATATTCATCCCGCAAACCTCCTAGCGAATCTTCAAGCTCGCCAACCCGACCAGCACCAGAATCACGGTGATGATCCAGAAGCGCACAATCACGCGCGGCTCAGGCCAGCCTTTCAATTCGAAATGATGATGCAACGGCGCCATACGGAAGATGCGCCGACCGGTGAGCTTGAACGAGGCGACTTGCAGGATGACCGAGACGGTTTCCATCACAAACACGCCACCCATGATCACCAGCACCAGTTCCTGTCGCACCAGCACTGCCACGATGCCCAGCGCCGCGCCCAACGCGAGCGCACCGACGTCGCCCATGAAGACCTGGGCCGGATAGGTGTTGAACCAGAGAAACCCAAACCGGCGCCGACGATGGCGCCACAGAACACAGCCACTTCGCCGACGTCGCGGATAAACGGAATACCAAGATAACCGGCGAATTTGACATTGCCGGTCGATAGGCGAACACCGCCAAGGCACCGGCGACCATCACCGTCGGCAGGATCGCCAGACCATCGAGACCATCGGTGAGATTGACGGCATTGCTGGACCGACGATGGCGAAATAGCATAACAACACAAAGCCACGACACCCAGTTCGATAGCGACCGTCTTGACGAACGGCACGATCAACTGCGTTTCGGCCGGCGTCTGTGCGCTGTAGTAAAGGATCAGCCCGACGGCCAGCGCGATGACCGACTGCCAGAGATATTTCCAACGCGCCACCAGACCTTTTGAATTGCGCAGCACGAGCTTCTTGTAATCGTCGACCCAACCGATCACGCCGAACAACAGCGTCACACCCAGCGCGATCCACACATAGCGATTGCCGAGGTCCGACCACAGCAAGGTGGCAATCGCGATGGACACCAGAATCAAAGCACCGCCCATGGTCGGCGTACCGGCCTTGCTCAGATGCGTCTGCGGTCCGTCATTACGCACCTGCTGACCGATCTGATACTGACTCAACCAACGGATCATGCGGGGCCCGACCAGCAGCGAGATACTTAAGGCCGTGAGCACGCCGAGGATCGCGCGCAGCGTCAGATACTGAAAGACATTGAAGCCGCGATAATATTGGCTGAGATAGTCTGCCAGCAGGACTAACATGGGAGACGCGCCCCCGATTCTTGCGCGAGCAACGCCTTGACGACACGCTCCATACCGGCACTGCGCGAGCCTTTCACCAACACGGCGACCTCTGGGCGTAACTGACTGCGCAAGGCCGCGACCAAGGCATCGAATTCGCTGAACGTCTGCGCCTGTTTGCCGAAGCTGCGCCCTGCGTGCGCCGACAGCGGGCCGAGCGTAAACAGTCCGATCGATACCGGACTCACGCGCATAAGCACCCATCTCGGCGTGCAGCTGCTCGGCATCGCCGCCTAACTCGCCCATATCACCCAACACCAGATAGGATTCGCCAGGCAGTTCGCGTAACACATCAATGGCCGCGCGCAGTGAACTCGGATTGGCGTTATAGGTGTCGTCTAACACCACGCCGCCATCGGCGCGGGTTTTGCGCTGCAAGCGACCGGAGACGGCGCCGAGATTTTCCAGCCCAACTTTAATAGCCGCGAGATCAACGCCGGCCGCGAGTGCTGCTGCCGCGGCGCCGGCCGCGTTCAGAACATTATGTCGGCCCGGCAACGGCAGCAGCAGTTCCACAACGCCTTGCGGCGTCTGCAGCTGCATCTGCGCGCCTTGCGCCTGCGCCTTGTAGGTGGCATGTACATCGGCGGACGCATCCAGACCAAAGCTCAGTTGTGGACGGCCTTGCGCAAGTCCACGCCAAAGACCTGCAAAACGATCATCGGCGTTGATCACGGCTGTGGCATTCGTGTCCAGACTGGCAAACAGTTCACCCTTGCCTTGCGCGACGCCTTCCAATGAACCAAAACCTTCCAGATGTGCGGGACCGGCGTTGGTCACGATGCCGACTGTTGGCCGCACTAATGCGGAGAGATAGGCGATCTCGCCCAGATGATTGGCACCCATTTCGATCACGGCGCTCTGGTATTCCGCGCCCAGTCGCGCCAGCGTCAGCGGCACGCCGATATCGTTATTGAGGTTACCTTTGGTCGACAGTACTGCACCACGCTGCGCGAGGATCGAACTGATCATTTCCTTCACGGTGGTCTTGCCATTGCTGCCCGTAATACCGACAACCGGCAGACTGAAACGGCTGCGCCAACTGCGCGCCAGTTGCCCCAACGCCAAACGCGTATCAGCCACCTGCAAAAACGGCAGGTCGGTTACCACGGCACGACTCACAATGGCCGCCGCTGCGCCACGCAGTTGCGCCTCGGCGAGATGATCGTGGCCATCGAAGCGTGGGCCGCTCAGCGCAAAAAATAGATTTTCGGCCACCAGAGTGCGCGTATCCGTGCTCACCCCCGTGAATTCCACATCCGCACCCGTGTGGCGCACATGTAAAGCATCGGCGGCATCTGCCAGGCGCATGGCCATCATGGCGCAGCGCCTCCCAGCAACGCCTGTACCTGCTCACGATCACTGAAGTGCAAGCGCTGATCGCCCACTTGCTGATAATCCTCATGCCCCTTACCGGCGATCAACACGATGTCGCCAGCACTGCTACTGGACAGCGCCTGCGCAATCGCCTGGCCACGGTTGCGTTGCACATAGACGGCGTCCGCGTCTTCCATGCCGGCAAGGATGTCCATGACGATCTGAGTCGCATCTTCGTGACGCGGATTGTCGTCGGTGAGAATGACGTGACCGGCAAGCCGTTCCGCAATCGCACCCATGAGTGGGCGTTTGCCGATATCGCGCTCACCACCGGCGCCGAACACACACCAAAGGTGACCGCTACAATGTTCGCGCAAGGCGCTCAATACCTGTTCGAGCGCCCGCGGTGTGTGCGCATAGTCCACCACCACCAAGGGCTGATTGGCTCCGCCACCAAAAGGCTCCATGCGTCCGGCCACCGTCTCGACGTTGGCCAAGCGTTGCAACGCCGCGTCGAAGTCAATCCCGCGCAGCAATAGCACTGCCAGTGATGCCAGCAGATTGCTGGCATTGAAACGGCCCAGCAAATGCGTTTTCAATACCCCTTCGCCCCAACTGCCCTGCACACGCAGGGTGATTCCCGTGGCACTGGTTTCAACGTCCTGCGCGGTCACCCAGCGGGTGTTCGGACGCTCGGCGACCGTCAGTACGGCGCGATTCAGGCTATACGCGACGATGGGCAAATGAGCTGGCAACTCCGCGTACAGCCTCTGGCCGAAGCCATCATCCAGATTGAGCACCGCCGCGCCGAGATCCGGCTGCGTGAACAGACGCCGTTTGGCTTCGCCATAAGCGTGTTCATCGCCGTGATAATCGAGATGGTCGCGGCTCAAATTGGTCAGCACGGCGACATCGATCGCCATACCCGCGGCACGCCCCTGATCCAGCGCATGCGAGGAGACTTCCATGACCACCGCGCGGGCGTCATGGGCACGCAAGGACGCCAACTCCTCCTGCAGTGTCAGCGCATCCGGCGTGGTATGCAGGCCCGCACGTAACTTGCCATACACGCCGTAACCCAACGTACCAATCAAACCACAGGGCTCAGACTCAGTGTGCAATGCTTGGGCAATGAAGTGCGAACACGAGGTCTTGCCATCGGTACCTGTGATGCCGACCACGAACATATTCCGCGAAGGCTGCCCGTAATAACGCGCCGCGATCATGCCCAGTTGCTCGCCCGAGATCGCTCGACCGCAACCACAGGCACGGCCGCTGCGCGCAATGGCTCCGCATCTTCAGTGACCGCGTCGGTGGGTTCCCACACAATCGCGACAGCGCCCGCAGCCACCGCATCGGCGACAAAATCAATCCCGTGCACATGACTGCCGGCGACGGCGAAAAACACCGCACCCCGTTCGCACCTGACGACTATCGAGCGCCAAGCTGGTCACTGAGACATCTTGCGCCGCTGTGACACGCGCCAGTCCCTGCAGCAATTCAGACAACAGCGGCAACGGGGATTCACGTCGCGCAGCTATCATGGCTGTTCACCCAGCGCCACATGCCGTACGGGCGTGTTGACGGGACTTTCTTCCAAAGCGTCCGGTGCCACATTGAGAAACCGCAGCGCACCCGCCATCACACTGGAAAACACCGGCGCCGCAACCTTGCCCCCATAGTAGTCGCCGTTGCTGGGTTCATTGATCATTACAATGGCCACTAAACGTGGGTTGCTTATTGGCGCTATGCCCGCAAACACTGAAACATATTGTTTTTCCGCATAACCACCGGCGATGGATTTGTGCACCGTGCCGGTCTTGCCACCTACGCGATAGCCCATCACGCGCGCGGCAGGCGCAGTCCTCCCGGACCGACCGCCTCTTCCAACATGGCGCGTACTTCAGTTGCGGCCTGCGCCGACAAAACACGCTCGGCACGCGGCAACTGATTTTGTTTGAGGAAGGATACCGGCCGCAATTCACCGTTCGCGGCCAGCACAGAATAGGCCTGCGCCAGTTGCAGCGGCGTCACCGACAAGCCATAGCCGAACGACAATGTTGCCTGCTCGATCGGACGCCAGCGCCGGTAGTTCACCAGCAAGCCGGACGCCTCGCCCGGAAAACCGCTGGCCGTCACCGCGCCAAAACCCATTCGACTCAACAACGACCAGAATGTCTGCTTGTCCAGCGACATGGCAATCTTGCTGGCGCCGACATTGCTGGATTTGCGCATGACGCCAGTCACATCCAGGGCGCCGTAGTTATGCACGTCACGCACCGTATTCGAGCCGACACGGTAATAACCCGGCGTGGTATCAATCGGAGTATCCGGACGGTATTGCCCCGACTCCAGACCGGCCGCCACCGTGAAGGCCTTGAGCGTCGAGCCTGGCTCGAACAAATCGGTGACGGCGCGATTGCGCAACGCGCTAGCACTCCAGCGGGTCCGGTTGTTGGGGTTGTATGACGGTTGGTTAACCATCGCCAGCACTTCGCCGGTAAGCGTATCCAACACCACCATCGAACCTGAACGTGCCTTGTGCTGTTGCACAGCGGCCTTCAGTTCGCGATAGGCCAAGTATTGAATGCGGCGGTCGATGCTCAGCGTGAGATCGCGACCCGCTCGCGCCGGACGGAGGCTCTCGACATTCTCGATGATGGCGTGCTTGCCGTCTTTGACGACACGTTTGGCTCCCGGCTCACCACGCATCCACTCATCAAAGGCCAGCTCGATACCTTCCTGCCCGACGTCGTCGACATCGGTAAAACCCAGCACCTGCGCCGCCACTTCGCCATCCGGATAGTAGCGGCGATATTCACGTTGCAGGACCACGCCCGGCGCGCCCAAGGCGCGCACCTGATCGGCGATGTTCGGGTCGACATGGCGCTTGAGATAAACGAATTCGCGTTCAGCGCGCGCTTCCAACATGCGCCGCAATTGATCCGAATCCAGGTCCAGAATCTTGGCAAGGGCAGACCAGTATTCACGTGCCGTCGCCAATTCCTGCGGGTTGGCCCACACGGAATCCACCGGCGTACTCACCGCCAGCGGCTCGCCGTTGCGATCCAGAATCATGCCGCGATGCGCCGCCAACGTAACCACGCGCAGATGCCGGGCGTCACCCTGGTTCTGCAGGAAATCCTGATTGAAGACCTGCAGATCGAAAGCACGCCAAAGCAAGGCGCTAAAGGCGATCGCGAACAGCGCCAGGACAAGCCGCTGCCGCCCGATGAATTCCGCTTTTCCGGCTCCATCTCTCATGGCCGCACAATCACCACAGTGTCAGGGTTGGGTGTGATCATTTTCAGTTGCTCGCGCGCCAGTCCTTCCACGCGACCGTGCGTCGCCCAGGTGCTTTGCTCCAACTGCAACTGCCCCCACTCGATGTTCATTTCATCCCGCACCGATTCCAGTTTTTGCAGCGCGATGAATAATTTTCGGCTGTAATGTTTGGTATAAACGACACTGAGTGCCGATGCGATCACTGCCAACAGCAACGCCGGCAGAATCAAGCCGACGCCTTTCAAGCCAAACGCTCTGCGAGGCGTAACATCGCACTGCGCGCGCGCGGGTTCTCGGCACATTCAGCCGCGCCCGCCTGCACTGCCTTGCCGAGCACCCGCAAACGCCCCGGCGCTGGCCCACCGGTTACGGGCAAATCCAACGGCATTTCTTCGCCATGACTCTCACGACGCATAAACCGTTTGACCATCCGATCTTCCAGTGAATGGAAACTGATAACCGCGAGCCGACCGCCCGGCGCCAACACCTCGACAACCTGCTCCAGCGCGGACTCGAGATCCTGCAGTTCCTGGTTGATGTGGATGCGCAACGCCTGAAAGCTACGCGTCGCCGGACTCTTGTTGCGCTCACGCGTAGGCACGGCGGCGGCGATCAGATCGACCAACTGATGCGTAGTCAAAATGGGCTGCTCGTCACGTGTTTGGACGATGGCGCGCGCAATCCGTCGCGCAAAACGTTCTTCACCATAAACCTGCAAGACACGCACAATCTCAGCTTCCGCGGCCACCGCCAGCCATTGCGCGGCACTCACCCCAGAATCGGGGTCCATACGCATATCGAGAGGGCCATCCTTGAGAAAACTGAAGCCGCGGCGGGCATCGTCCAGTTGCGGCGACGACACCCCCAGGTCCAGCAGCACACCGCTGATCCGGCCAGCTATTCCGTGTTCCCTCGCCAATTCCCCAAGCATGGCAAACGTGCCTCGCTGTATATGGAAGCGTGCATCCCGCCCGAAACGATCCTGTGCGACTCGCACCGCCTCTGGGTCCTTATCTATTGCGTACAACCGTCCCTGGGGCCCGAGGAGTTCAAGGATCGCGGCCGCATGACCACCGCGCCCGAAGGTGCCATCCAGGTAGATCCCATCCGCTTGCACGGCCAATCCATCCAGCACCTCCTTCAGGAGAACCGGACGATGCTGATACGTCTGCGTCATGGAATCAGAGGGTCAGGTTTTCCAAGGATTCGGGCATAGCCCCTTCATCCTTGACAGTGTTCACCCAATCGGTACGACTCCGCTCCCAGACTTCCTCATTCCAGATTTCAAACTTCTTGCCCACACCCGCCAGGACTACACGCTTCTCCAACTTGGCAAAGTCCCGTAGTAGCGGGGGGACCAGGATGCGGCCGTGACTGTCGATCTCGGCCTCGGTGGCGTGGCCCAGCAACATGCGCTGCAAGCGACGGGTCTGCTGGTTCTGGTTGGGAAGCCGCACCAACACGCGCTCGATGTCCTCCCATTCCGGGGCGGGGTACAGCAACAGGCAACCGTCATCGTGCACGGTCAACACCAAATGACCGCCACAGCTCTCCTCCAACTGCCCGCGAAAACGGGTCGGGAGGGCAAGGCGCCCTTTGGCATCGAGATTGACGGTATTACCACCCCTGTACAAACACACCCCCGGCGACAGACATATTTACCACTTATTTCCACCATCTCCCACTTATCGACACTATAGGAACCGCTAGCCCACTCTGTCAAGGGAAACGCCCACCCTAAATAGATAATTCTGGCTTTAAGGACAGTCACTTAGCGCATCGCCCGCAGGTTCAGCCGGTTTTCTTAAGTACATCATAGCGTTGCCCCAGACAGCTACGGCCAGACTTGAAACAAACCGCGATTTACCCTGATTAGACCTTGAAGTCGCCACCCTGAGGCAAGCGTGTAGCTACCCGCCACGGCGATTCGTGTCACATGCGCGTCACGAAGCCAAGGTAGGCTCCGCACATCACCGAAGCAGAGCGAGCATCCCCATGTCCACGAACCACTCTTCGACACAAGACAAATCGGCAGTGCCTAACGACCATCGGGAAGATCCGGAATTACAGATGTTCCAGCGCCAGTTGCACCGCTTCGCCGGAGAGGGGGATTGCGCCTACGAACGCGCCTTGAGCACGCTATATCAAAAACTGTTTGAACAGCGTTTGCAGCAATTGAGTGCTATGCGGAATTCAGGACTCTAATAAACCTATAAACCGCATTTGCCACGGAATCACACGGAAAAACACGGACAGGATCATAAGCTTCACGCCGGCACCGCCGTCACCCGCAAGGGGGTGAATAGTCGCTCCACGAATGTACTGTGTTTCAGTGTCTTCCGTGTGTTTCCGTGGCTGAAATGATTTTTTGAGGATAAAGATTCACCGATTATCTAAATCTGTACTCAGCACGCTCTAACAAAAAAAGGCGGGCCACTCGGCTCCGCCTTGATTACACATCAGACGAAATATTCTAGAACGGAATATCGTCGTCAAAATTACCGCCGAAGCCCGGATCATCACCGCCCGAGGGTGCGGACGATTCACGCCCACCACCGAAAGATGAACTGCTGCCGCCACCACCGCTGCTACCACCCTTGCCGCCGAGCATTTGCATTTCGCTGGCGATGATCTCGGTGGTATAGCGATCTTTACCTTCTTTGTCCTGCCACTTGCGGGTGCGCAAACTGCCTTCGACGTATATCTGCGAGCCTTTCTTGAGATACTCGCCGACGATTTCCGCCAAGCGCTGATAGAAAACCACGCTATGCCATTCAGTGCGTTCTTTCTGTTCGCCAGTTTGCTTGTCTTTCCATTGTTCGCTGGTCGCAAGCGTTACATTCGCCACCGCACCGCCGCTCGGCATATAGCGAACTTCGGGATCTTTACCCAAGTTACCCACAATGATTACTTTGTTGACTCCGCGCGCCATATCGTTCTCCCCACCCGCTTACCTGTTAGATTACCATCGCTCATGTACTACCGTAATTGCAGTCACTATTCGTGACAAGACGCCATCATACGGACTTATACGTCCCACATCACCACAGGCCTTTATCCCGGCACCGCCGCCGCGAGCGCCTGCTCGTCAAGGGCATGCTTATCTACCTTTAAGTAGGCAACACCTTCTTCGCCGATAACCACGGCTTCAGCAACACCGCGCACGCCCGTCAAGCGCTGCGCCAAGGCCTTTGCATTGTGCGCATCCAGCACACCCACCTGCAGTAAATGACTGGTGAGGTAACGCGGATTGCGCATAGTCATGGCCACCAGAAACCATAGCAATGCGCCTATACCGCAAAATAGGAGCACACCAGAAATACCCGCGCGCCCCTGGATCCAGCCACCCATGACGCCGCCCAAAAAAGCGCCGAAGAACTGGGTGCTCGAATAAAATCCCATCGCCGTGCCCTTGCTGTCGGGAGGCGCCATTTTCGACACCAACGACGGCAAGGTCGCCTCCAGCAAATTGAAGCCCACATAAAAAAGAAACACCAGGCCAGCCACCGCTTGCAGGCTCGTATGCCAGAATGCCAAACCGAATTCGGCCAGCGCCACGATCAATATCGCGCCAAGGAATATCTGTCTTCATACGCCGGTGACGCTCGGCAATGATGATGAACGGCACCATCGCCGCGATGGACAGCAACAAAGCCGGCAAATAGATATACCAGTGATGCGCCGAGGCAAGACCCAACTCATCGCGCAACACCAACGGCAACACCGTGAAGCTGGCGGTCAATATCATATGTAATATGAGAATGCCGAAATCAAGTCGCAGCAATTCGCGATCGCGCAGCACTGAAAGAAACTGCGCAGGTACCGGCTGCGCATCGCGATGCACACTACTGACGGCGGGTTGCGGAACGATCAGATACAACACAGCAATGCCCACACAGGCCAACACCGCCGTCAGCCAGAAGATGCCGGAGATACCGACCCAATGGTCGAGGACCGGACCAGCGACCAAGGCTACTGAAAAGGACATGCCGATACTGATGCCGATAATGGCCATGGCCTTGGTGCGCTGCTCCTCACGGGTGAGGTCTGCCGCCAGCGCCATGACGACACTTGGAATAGCGCCCGCGCCCTGAATGACCCGGCCGAGGATAATCCCGTAGATGCTCGTCGAGGTCGCCGCAATCACACTGCCCAACGCGAACAACACCAAGCCGGCGGCGATCACCGGTTTACGCCCTAAGCGGTCGGACAGTAAACCAAAGGGGATCTGTAACAGCGCCTGGGTAATGCCGTAAGCGCCGATGGCCAGCCCGATCAAGGTCGGCGTGGCCCCGGCGATTTTGTCGGTGTAGAGGGCAAACACCGGCAGGATCATGAACATCCCCAGCATACGCAGGGAAAAAATCCCCGCCAGCGACACAGCCGCACGCCGCTCGCTGGGCAGCATGCCTGAGTGTTCGCGGGCTTGTGGATTCACGGCCAGAATACCTTTTGATCGGAACAGACGCGGGGCCGTATAGTAGCAGGTTCCCCGGACCTCGAAAATCGACATGGATACAATACGCATACGCGGCGCGCGGACCCACAACCTGCAGAACATCGACATCGATCTGCCCCGCGACCAATTGATCGTCATCACCGGCCTGTCCGGCTCCGGCAAGTCCTCACTGGCCTTCGACACCATCTATGCCGAAGGCCAGCGCCGCTATGTCGAGTCGCTGTCGGCCTACGCGCGGCAGTTTCTGTCGATGATGGAAAAGCCCGACATCGACCACATCGAAGGCCTGTCGCCGGCGATCTCCATCGAGCAGAAATCGACCTCGCACAACCCGCGCTCCACCGTCGGCACCATTACCGAGATACACGACTATCTGCGTCTGTTGTTCGCGCGTGTCGGCACACCGCAATGCCCCGATCATGGCAGCGTGCTGGAAGCGCAGACCGTCAGCCAGATGGTCGACCACGTTCTGGCATTGCCAGAAGGCACGCGACTTATGCTGCTGGCACCGATTGTCCAGGATCGTAAGGGCGAACATGTGCACGTGTTGGAAGAATTGCGCGCGCAGGGCTTCATCCGCGCGCGCATCGACGGCAAGCTGGTCGAATTGGACCAGTTGCCAACGCTGGATCTGAGACGCAAACACAACATCGAGGCCGTCGTGGACCGCCTCAAGGTGCGCGCCGATCTCGGTATCCGCTTGGCCGAATCCTTCGAGACCGCCTTGCGCCTGGCCGATGGTCTGGCGCGCGTTGCCTTCATGGACGAACCCGAACGCGAGGAACTGATCTTCTCGGCCAAATTTGCCTGCCCGATCTGCGGCTATTCACTCAACGAACTCGAACCGCGCCTGTTCTCATTCAACAATCCGGCCGGCGCTTGCCCGACCTGCGACGGGCTGGGCGTCAAACAATTCTTCGATGCATCGCGTGTCGTCGCGCACCCGCATCTGAGTCTGGCCGGCGGCGCCGTGCGCGGCTGGGATCAGCGCAATGCCTATTATTTTCAGCTCATCAGTTCGCTCGCCGATCATTACGGCTTTGAAGTCGACACACCCTTCGAGGAACTCCCCGAAAAAACTCGCAAGGTGATCCTGCGTGGATCCGGGCGTGAGACCATCGAGTTCCAGTACATCACCGAACGCAGCGGCTTCAGCATTCGCCGGCATACCTTCGAGGGCATCATTCCCAACATGGAGCGCCGCTATCGCGAAACCGAATCCAATGTCGTGCGTGAAGAACTGGCGAAATATCTCAGCACCCAGCCGTGTCCTGAGTGCGGCGGTACGCGTCTCAATCGCAGTGCGCGACATGTGTTTGTCGCCGGCAAGACGCTCCCGCAACTCTCCGCTTTGCCGGTCGGCCATGCGCAGGAATTTTTCAGTACACTGCAATTGCCCGGACGTCGCGGCGAGATCGCCTCCAAGATTCTCAAAGAGATTTGTGACCGCTTGAACTTTCTGGTCAACGTCGGCCTGGATTATCTGTCACTGGAACGCAGCGCGGATACACTCTCCGGTGGCGAGGCGCAGCGCATCCGTTTGGCCAGCCAGATCGGCGCAGGCTTGGTCGGCGTGATGTACATCCTGGATGAACCGTCCATCGGCTTACACCAGCGTGACAACCAGCGTCTGCTCAACACGCTCATCTATCTGCGCGACCTCGGCAACACGGTAATTGTTGTCGAGCATGATGAAGACGCCATTCGCAATGCGGACCACGTCGTCGACATGGGACCTGGCGCAGGCGTGCACGGCGGCCGTATCGTTGCACAAGGCACACCCGCAGAGATTCTCGCCAGCGAGCAATCGCTGACCGGCCAATTCCTCTCCGGCAAGCGTGGTATCGAAGTGCCGAGCATACGCACCCCCATCGACGCCAAACGTCAGCTGCAAATCCGCGGCGCCCGCGGCAACAATCTGAAATCCGTCGACGTCGATATTCCAATCGCCGTGATGACCTGCATCACCGGCGTCTCCGGCTCGGGGAAATCCACACTCATCAACGACACGCTGCATCTGCATGCCGCGCGTGCACTGAATGGCGCCAGCACCGATCCTGCGCCCTGCGATGCCATTCACGGCCTCGACCAGTTCGACAAGGTCGTGGATATCGACCAGAGCCCGATCGGCCGCACCCCGCGATCTAATCCGGCCACGTATACCGGGCTGTTCACGCCTATCCGCGATTTATTCGCCGGCACTCAAGAGGCGCGTTCACGTGGCTATCAAGTCGGACGTTTCAGTTTCAATGTCAAAGGTGGCCGTTGCGAGGCCTGTCAGGGCGATGGTGTCATCAAGGTCGAGATGCATTTCCTACCTGATATCTACGTGCCATGCGATGTCTGCCATGGCCAACGTTACAACCGCGAGACTTTGGAAATCCGCTACAAGGGCAAGAGCATCCACGAAGCCCTGGAGATGACCGTGGAAGACGCGCTGGAGTTTTTCTCGGCCGTCCCCGTGCTTGCCCGCAAGCTGCAAACATTGATGGATGTGGGACTCAGTTACATTCGCTTGGGTCAGAATGCGACGACGCTATCGGGAGGCGAAGCACAACGTGTGAAGCTGGCGCGTGAATTATCCAAACGCGACACCGGCAACACGCTGTACATTCTCGACGAGCCAACCACCGGCCTACACTTCTACGATATCGAGCAATTACTGGTCGTGCTACATCGCCTACGTGACCACGGCAATACCATTGTCGTCATCGAGCATAACCTCGATGTTATAAAGACCGCTGATTGGGTTATCGATCTTGGGCCCGAGGGCGGCGATAAAGGCGGACAGATCATCGCAGCCGGCACGCCGGAACAGATCGCGGCTACCGAGGCATCATATACCGGACAATACTTGGCGCCTCTATTGCGATCAAATCGAGGCAAGCGCTGAGCGACTGCGGCGTCGGAGCGCCATCCCGCTTAGCCTTTCTGCCTCTCCGGCAGGAAGGCATAACCGACCTGGGCAAGATAACTCAACAAGGCAATAACAGCGGGTATCTGCGCGCCGTCGATATTCAGCAGTGACATGCCACCGCTCAAATAGAACGCTAACACACGCACGCCACTGAAGCGCATCATCTGTGCACGCATGTGCGTATGCGCCGGAGTCATCTTTCCTGGCCAACGCCACAGCGGCAACAGGTAACTGCTCGCGCCGGTCACGAGTGGCAGCAGAAACAGAAACACCAATAACCACATCAGCGTATCGGCACTCAATACTCCAAGACCATGCGCTAATCCCGCCAGTAACATCAGAAACCATCCCAAGCATGCGGCAGACAAGGCCAATGCGGCATGATGCGCGCCCAGACTACGTAAGCGGTCGTAACGAATGGCTTGCAGGAGCATCACGGCGGGCCATAGCCAGGCGACGGCACCCAACCAGGATAACGGTGGCCAGACGGCTGCACCCAGCGCGATACACATTGTTGCTGCGATGACATAAGGAAGTTGAACGCGCAAATAGGTATTTGCAGCGGCATCTGGGACCGCCAATGTGGTCGGCAACAACACGCGCAGTGTACCGATGGCCGTCAGGCCGAGAAATCCCAGCAAGTTAAGGTGCAGATGAATCGTGCGTAGCAACGGCCCGTAGTCTACATACGCCTCGCGTAGCACGATTGCTGTCAGTGCCAGCAGCAACGCACCCAATGCGGCCAGATACCAATAGAGCCCTGGGTGTGCGCTGCCTAATACGTGGTTTCGTCGCTGCCATATCCACGCGATCTCAAGCGTGACCACAATTAGAAACATGCCTGCGATCCAGGCGACAGCATCCGGACGCCGCATGAACGCGAGGACCGTCGACACACCCAACACAGCCGCTGCGATAGGTAGCCACATTATGCCGAAAGGCGCTGCCGCGGTGCGGGTCAGGACGGGAACGAAATACAGCATCGCAGCCAGGATTAACGGTACGACGCCGACAGCGAACAGCAGATGTCGCCAGACTGCCGGAGCGGAATGAAGCCCGGCAACGCCGAGGCCAAAGGCAGTTAACGCAAGCACGACCAAACCCATCAGTACACGACTGCTCATGGTCGTGTTATGTCGCTATAAACGGCCGCGAAAATGTACGCGATCACCGATTTGCAGCCCGAGGATCTTATCGGCGCGACTCTGGTTCACAGCAATCTCGACCAGTCCATTGGCATTGCAGTACCAGAATGCGGTACCAGGTTCGACGTCTGAAAAGGTACCCGCCTGGCGCAGCAGATGGCCAGAGGATTCCAGCAGACTCGCAGTTTCCAGATTTTCAGCGCGAATACCGGTCACGGCATTACCAAAGTGATCGATGTATATCACTTGAGCAAGGTCCGACGGCCAACCTTCCTCAATCCGCGCATTCGGATCTGCCACATTACCCGGCACGGCATCGCCGCGCGCGATTTGTGCGGCCACGGGTGCAAACAGATCACGGCCATGAAAGCTGCGACTCAGACCTTCGGGCCGCCAAGTGATGTCCCACCATTCAAGGGCCGCAGCGCGCTGCGCAATAACATTGAACAGACCGTTGGCTGGCCCGATGAACCATCTACCGTCGGCGAGCATGACGACAGGCTCCCGTGCACCACCGACGCCGGGATCAACCACGCATAGAAATACCGTACCCAGCGGAAATTCACCAACATAAGATGCCAACAAGTATGCGGCCGGCTGAATCGCGAATGACGGCAGGTTGGCAAACAGGTCGATGACCGGGATCGATGGCGCTTCGCGCAGCAGCACGGCCTTCATTTGACCGAGGTATGGCCCCTCGTTTCCGAAATCTGTGGCGATGACAATCATGGCGGCTACTCTCTGCTCTCTGTATCAGCACATTTAACCACAGCTGAAATGCAAAAGGCCGGGCATTGCCCGGCCTTTTCACAAACCCATCATTCTTAGCGGGCTTTATTCCACACCCGCTTCCTGCGTGGCCTGCGGACGATCAACTAATTCGACCAGCGCCATCGGGGCATTATCGCCGGGACGAAAGCCCATTTTCAGAATACGCATGTAACCTCCGGGACGCTCTTTGTAACGCGGGCCCAGTTCATTGAACAACTTGGTCACCACATCGCGATCACGAAGACGTGCGAAAGCAAGACGGCGCTTGTGCACGGTGTCAGTCTTGGCCAGTGTGATGAGTGGCTCGGCGACGCGGCGCAGTTCCTTGGCCTTTGGCACAGTCGTCTTGATGACTTCATGATTCAGCAACGACGCGGCCATATTACGCATCATGGCGGCGCGATGACTGCTGTTGCGGCTCAGTTGCCGTCCGATATTGCGGTGACGCATGGTAAAACCCTCTAGAAAAACTTGGGATTCGGCATTCGGGATTCAGGGCTCGGGATGAACAACTTCGTCCCGTATCCCGAATCCCAGTTCCCGAATCCCTCTAATTAGGCGCTGACCTTTTCTTTGCCCAGTCCGGATGGCGGCCAGTTCTCCAGGCGCATGCCCAGGGACAGTCCGTGGGATGCCAGGACGTCTTTGATCTCGGTGAGCGACTTCTTCCCCAGGTTCGGCGCCTTGAGCAGCTCGACTTCGGTGCGCTGAATCAGGTCGCCAATGAAATAAATGCTCTCGGCCTTGAGGCAGTTTGCTGAACGAACCGTCAGTTCAAGATCGTCGACCGGGCGTAGCAGAATCGGATCAATGTCGGCACCACGCGATTCGACATGCTCGACTTCCTTACCCTGCAGATCCACGAACACGGACAGCTGTTCCTGCAAAATGGTCGCCGCACGACGTACCGCTTCTTCCGGGTCGATCGTGCCATTGGTCTCGATATCGATAACCAGCTTATCCAGATCGGTGCGCTGTTCAACGCGCGCACGGTCAACCGAGTAGGTCACCTTGCTCACCGGACTGAAGGACGCATCCAATTGCAAACTACCGATCGGACGTTCGCTACCTTCGGCGCCCTCGCGCAGGCTAGCCGGCTGGTAGCCGCGGCCTTTGGCAATTTTCAAGGTCATGTTCAGTTCACCCGACTTAGTCAGGTTGGCTATCACATGATTCTTGTTCGTGATTTCGACGTCATGATCCAGCACGATATCCGCCGCCGTTACGACACCCGGGCCCTTCTTTTTGAGCACCAGCGACGCTTCATCACGGCTGTGCATCTTGATAGCCAGACCCTTGAGGTTGAGCATGATGTCGATGACATCTTCTTGCACACCTTCGACCGTCGAGTATTCGTGCAAAACGCCGTCGATTTCGACGTTCACAACAGCGGCACCCGGCATCGACGACAACAGGATGCGTCGCAGCGCGTTGCCCAGTGTATGACCGAAGCCACGCTCCAGCGGTTCGATCGTCACTTTGGCATGGCGATCATTCATAGTCTGAATGTCGACAATACGCGGCTTAAGAAATTCGTTGACCTTGACCTGCATGGAAAGTCCTCTCTCCTAATGCTTACTTGGAGTACAGCTCAACGACCAGCTGCTCGTTGATTTCCGGCGGCAGCTCGCTGCGTTCCGGACGCGACTTGAATACTCCTTCCAGCTTCTTGCCGTCGACGTTCATCCAATCCGAAATGCCACGCTGCTGCGCCACTTCTGAAGCACCCTGGATACGCAGTTGATTGCGAGCCTTCTCGGCTACCGCAATCACATCATTCGGGCTGACCTGGATCGATGGAATGTTCGCCTTGCGTCCGTTGACGGTCACGGCGTTATGGCGGACCAACTGGCGCGCTTCCGAACGGGAAGCCGCAAAACCCATCCGATAGACCACGTTATCCAGACGACATTCAAGCAACTGCAGGAGATTCTCACCGGTGGAGCCACGGCGACGCGCTGCCTCGGCGTAATAGCCACGGAACTGTTTTTCCAGCACACCGTATATCCGACGCAGCTTCTGTTTTTCCCGCAACTGCAGGGCGTAGTCCGACAGACGTGTGCGGCGCTGACCATGCTGACCAGGCGGGAACGGACGGTTCTCTACCGGGCACTTGCTGGTGAAGCACTTCTCACCTTTCAGGAACAGCTTGCCACCTTCACGACGGCACTGGCGGCATTTGGAACCTGTGTACTTAGCCATTTCGACTCCAGCAAAAATCTAAGCGTTATTCTGGGCGCGTTATTCTGGGCGCGTTTTCTGGGTGCGTTTTAGACGCGGCGCTTCTTGGGCGGACGGCAACCATTGTGTGGTATCGGCGTCACGTCCTGAATGTTGGTAACTTTGAAGCCGACGTTGTGTAGCGCACGAACGGCAGAATCACGCCCCGGACCGGGACCCTTCACCATCACTTCGACATTCTTCAAACCATATTCCTGCGCTGCTTTGCCAGCACGCTCGGCTGCAACCTGCGCAGCGAACGGCGTGCTCTTGCGCGAACCGCGGAAGCCGGAGCCACCCGATGTCGCCCAGGAGAGAGCGTTACCCTGACGGTCCGTGATGGTGATGATGGTATTGTTGAAGGAGGCATGAACGTGGACGACACCATCGACCACATTTTTCTTGACCTTCTTCTTTACACGCGCTGCTGGCTTAGCCATAAATTCCTATTCTCAACTCAGTGCACCGAAAATCTCGGTGCAGTTCTCATAAATGTTTACTTACGAATCGGGCGACGCGGACCCTTGCGGGTGCGCGCATTGGTACGCGTACGCTGACCACGCAGCGGCAAACCACGGCGATGACGCAAACCACGATAGCAGCCCAAGTCCATCAGGCGCTTAATGCTCATGGAAACAGTACGGCGCAGATCACCTTCGACCGTGAACTTGCCTACCTCGGTGCGCAGCGCCTCAACCTCATTCTCCGCCAAATCTTTGATTTTGCGGTTGGGTTCGATTCCGGCAGCGACGCAAATTTCACCTGCACGTGTACGTCCAATGCCATAAATGGCCGTTAACGCGATCACGGCGTGTTTGTTCACCGGAATATTGATACCAGCAATACGGGCCATTCAGGCTCTCCTAACACAATCTCACAACAACCCGCGACCGGGAAACGCGAAAGCATATCCCGCGGGTCGAAAAAAATCAACGGCGATACCAACCGTTACACATACCATCTGCCCTGCACGATACAAGCCCTACAGGCACAGTGACTTAACCCTGCCGCTGCTTATGACGGCCATCTGTGCAAATCACCCGAACCACACCCTTGCGGCGGACGATTTTGCAATTCCGGCAGATTTTCTTGACGGAGGCTCGAACTTTCATGGTTACACCCAAATCGTTAAGTTACATTTACGGATGGCGATTCGCCTGATCCGACACAACAACGCTGAGCAAATCAGCGCAACATCCCTGGTCGACCCTGGCTTTTCAGATTGGCCTTCTTCATAAGCCCCTCGTACTGGTGGGACATCAAGTGCGCCTGAACCTGGGCCATGAAGTCCATGACCACCACGACGATAATCAACAACGAAGTACCACCGAAGTAAAACGGCACATTCCAGTACAAAATCAAAAACTCCGGCATAAGACAGACTGCCGTAATGTAGATCGCACCCGCCAGCGTCAGCCGGGTCATGACCCCGTCGACGTAGCGCGAAGTCTGCTCACCTGGGCGAATACCGGGGATGAACGCACCGGATTTTTTCAGGTTCTCTGCCGTCTCGCGCGCATTGAACACCAGCGCCGTGTAGAAAAAACAGAAGAACACAATTGCCACCGCATACATCAGCACATACAGCGGTTGCCCCGGTGACAGAGTCGAAGCGATATCCTTCAACCAACCCATCCCTTCGGTCGCGCCAAACCAGCTGCCCAACGTCGCCGGAAACAAGATTATGCTCGAAGCGAAAATCGGCGGGATGACACCTGCCATATTTAGCTTCAGCGGCAAATGCGTACTCTGTGCCGCATATACCTTACGTCCCTGCTGACGGCGCGCATAGTTGACTGTGATACGCCGTTGGCCTCGCTCAATGAAGACAACGAAAGCCGTTACGGCCAGCGCCAACGCAAACAAGAACAAGATCGACAAAACATTCATCTCACCGGTGCGCGCAAGTTCCAGCGTGCCGCCGATGGCCGCAGGCAAGCCGGCCACGATACCCGCGAAAATAATCATGGAGATGCCGTTGCCAACACCCCGTTCAGTAATTTGCTCGCCCAGCCACATCAAGAACATGGTACCCGTGACCAGGGTCATCATGGTCGTTAGAATGAACGCACTGCCCGGAACGATGACCAGTGGGCTACCGCCGACCGACTGCCCCTGCAAGCCCACGGCAATACCTATGGACTGCAGTGTCGCCAAAGCTACGGTGCTGTAGCGCGTATATTGCGTGATCTTGCGCCGACCTGCCTCGCCTTCCTTCTTAAGTTGCTCCAGCGTCGGTATCGTCAGCGTCAATAACTGGATAATGATCGAGGCCGAAATATACGGCATGATCCCCAGTGCGAACAGCGACATACGCTCCAGCGCGCCACCCGAGAACATGTTGAACATGTCCAGGATGGTACCTTTCTGCTGCTCCGCTAAGACCGCCAAGACATGCGGATCAATACCGGGGATCGGTATAAACGTTCCCAGGCGGAAAACCATCAATGCACCCAACACAAACAATAGGCGCTGACGTAGCTCTTTAAGCTTACTTAAATCGCCTACCGTTCCGGCAAGTGTGGAGGCCGGGTTGGACACTTAATCTTCGACCTTACCGCCAGCGGCCTCTATTGCAGCCCGCGCGCCCTTCGTCACGCCCACACCCTTGAGTGTCACCGCCTTGGTGATTTTGCCGGACAGAATAACCTTGGCCTGCTGGATTTCCTGGGCGATAACCTTGGCCGCCTTGAGCGCCAGCAGATCGATCACTGCGGCATCGACCTTAGCCAGTTCATCCAGGCGGACTTCTGCACGGGTACGACCGATGCGCGAACTGAAACCCACTTTCGGTAAGCGGCGCTGCAACGGCATCTGGCCGCCTTCGAAACCGACCTTGTGAAAACCGCCAGCACGTGCGGTCTGGCCTTTATGACCCAGTCCGCAGGTCTTACCCAGGCCGGAACCGATACCGCGACCGACGCGCTTCGGCGATTGCTTGCTACCCGCCGCTGGCTTGATGGTATTCAGTCGCATTTTACGCTTCCTCGACCTGCAACATATATGAAACCTTGTTAATCATGCCACGCACTTCGGGCGTGTCGATGACTTCAACCGTGTGGTGCATACGGCGCAGACCCAGACCAGCCACCGTGGCCTTGTGTGCCTGCAGGCGCTTGTTCAAGCTGCGCACCAGAGTGACCTTAAGCTTCTTCTGACCGGACATGACTTACCCCAGAATCTCTTTCACGGACTTGCCGCGTTTGGTTGCGACCTGCTCCGGTGTATGCATCTGTTCCAGACCATTCACGGTGGCACGCACCACATTGATCGGGTTATTGGACCCGATACATTTCGCGAGAACGTCCTTGACGCCCAGCACCTCGAACACAGCGCGCATTGCACCACCGGCGATGATACCGGTACCGTCAGATGCCGGCTGCATGTAGACCTTGGCCGCACCGTGAAATCCGTTCACCGCATACTGCAGCGTGCCTTCACGGAGATTAATGCTGCGCATGTTGCGGCGCGCACTGTCCATGGCCTTCTGAATGGCGACCGGCACTTCACGTGCCTTGCCCGTCCCGAAGCCTACGCGACCACGGCCGTCACCGACCACCGTCAGCGCCGCGAATCCGAACTGACGTCCACCCTTGACCACTTTGGCAACGCGATTTACTGCGACCAGTTTTTCAAGAAGGCCGTCGCCTTGAGCCTGCTGTGCGTCAACATTCGACATGATTCAACCTTTAGAATTGGAGCCCGGCTTCACGCGCGGCATCCGCCAGCGCCTTAACCCGACCGTGGTACTTAAATCCGGAACGATCAAATGCCACCTTGGTGACACCTGCCGCTTTGGCCTTTTCCGCAATCGACTTGCCTACCGCAACTGCCGCATCAGCGTTGCCGGTATACGCCACACTGCCGCGCAACTGCTTGTCGATCGTCGACGCCGCCGCAACAACTTCACTGCCATTCGGTGCTATCACCTGGGCATAGATGTGACGCGGGGTGCGGTAGATGCACAGACGAAAATCACCCGTCTGGCGGATACGCGCCCGGGTCTTTCTCGCACGACGTAAACGTTCTGTCTTCTTGTCCATATTAACTGCCACCTTGGAGCCTGGCTGAGTCCGGCACGGTTAAATCGATAACCGCCAACCGGCACGCTTAATTCAAACGGTAACGAATTACTTCTTCTTCGCTTCCTTCCGAACGATGACCTCATCGGAATACTTCACACCCTTGCCTTTATAAGGCTCCGGCGGACGGTAAGAACGGATGTCTGCGGCAACCTGACCTACTTTCTGCTTGTCACTGCCGCGCACGAAAATTTCCGTCTGGCTCGGGGTCTCAATGGAAATCCCCTCCGGCACGTTGTAGTTCACCGGATGTGAGAAACCCAAGGTCAGGCTCAGCACTTTACCCTGCGCCTGCGCACGGTAACCAACGCCAACCAGGTCCAGCTTGCGCTCGAAACCCTTGCTGACACCGGTAATCAGATTATTAACCAGCGCGCGCGCGGTACCGGCATGCGCCCAGCCATTTGCAGCACCTGTTCGTGCGGCGAATGTCAGCGTATTACCGTCCTGCTGCATCTCAACGTGCTTATGGATAATCTGCTGCAAGCTGCCCTTCGGGCCCTTCACAGTGACAGTTTCACCCACCACGGAGATCTCAATGCCTTTCGGCAATTCAATCGGTTTTTTGGCAACTCTTGACATGATTCTGCCCTATCAGCACACGGTGCAAAGCACTTCACCACCCTCACCGAGGGCGCGTGCTTCACGGTCACTCATCAAGCCCTTGGAGGTGGACACGATAGCGACACCCAGACCACCCAATACCTTGGGCAGCTCGTCTTTTCCTCTATAAATCCGCAGACCCGGACGGCTCACGCGTTGAACGCGATCGATAACCGGCTTGCCTTCGTGGTACTTCAAGGTAACCGTCAACTGCGGCTTACCATCGACCATCTGTTCGACGACATCACCGATGTAGCCTTCATTCTTCAGGACGATCGCCAGGGCCTTCTTGGCCTTGGATGCCGGCATACTCACCTGCACCTTGTTGGCAGATTGGCCGTTACGAATGCGGGTCAACAAATCCGCGATTGGGTCCGTCATGCTCATTTACTGAATCCTCGATCTCTATATCAGGCAGCGCTTACCAGCTGGCCTTGACCAAGCCCGGGATATCCCCACGCATGGCGGCTTCACGCAGCTTGTTGCGGCACAGGCCGAATTTACGATACACGGCACGCGGGCGGCCCGTTATACGGCAGCGGCGTTGTACGCGTGACGGACTGGCGTCGCGCGGCATTTTCTGCAGCTGCGCAACAGCGACGGCACGCTCTTCCAAGGAGGCCTTCGGATTACGAATCGCCTCTTTGATCTCCGCACGCTTGGCGGCAAACTTAGCCACCATCTTGATGCGCTTAACCTCGCGGACCTTCATCGATTTCTTTGCCATCTGCCTCTGTCCTCAGTTGCGGAATGGGAAGTTAAAGGCGACTAACAAAGCCTTGGCTTCTGCATCCGACTTGGCTGTCGTCGTAATCGTGATATCCATTCCGCGCAGGGCATCGACCTTGTCGTAATCGATTTCCGGGAAAATGGTCTGTTCCTTCACGCCCATGCTGTAGTTGCCGCGGCCATCAAAGGAGCGCCCATTCAGCCCGCGGAAGTCACGGATACGCGGTATGGCGATCGTGATCAGGCGATCGAGGAACTCGTACATCTGCTCACGGCGCAGCGTCACTTTGCAGCCAATGGGCCAACCTTCACGAACCTTGAAGCCGGCGATGGCCTTGCGCGCCAGGGTCACGACTGCCTTTTGTCCGGCAATCTTCTCCATGTCGCCCACGGCATTCTCGATGATTTTCTTATCACCGACTGCCTCGCCCACACCCATATTGAGCGTGATCTTGGTTATCTTGGGTACTTCCATGACATTTTTATAGGCAAACTGCTCAAGGAGCTGCTTGATCACGTTGTCACGGTAGTGCTGTTGTAATCTGGCCATGGTTCAACCTGCTCGATCAGACGTCCACGACTTCATTCGTGGACTTGTAATACCGCACCTTGCGGCCATCTTCCAGCGTCCGGATACCGACCCGGTCACCCTTCTTGGTCTGGGCATTGAACAGCATTACGTTGGAGGCTTGTATCGCCGCCTCACGCTCAATAATGCCGCCCGCAACACCTGCCTGAGGATTCGGCTTGGTATGGCGCTTAATGATGTTGATGTTCTCGACGATCAGCCGCTCTTCATCCAGCACCCGCAGCACGGAGCCACGCTTGCCTTTGTCTTTGCCGGCGATGACGATTACCTCGTCGCCTTTCTTAATCCTGCGCATAACGAAACCCTATCGCTCTTACAGTACTTCAGGGGCCAGCGAGACAATCTTCATGAACTTCTCGCTGCGCAATTCACGAGTCACCGGTCCGAAAATACGGGTACCGATAGGCTCCAGTTTGTTATTCAACAGCACCGCTGCATTGGTATCAAAACGTACCAGCGAGCCATCCGGACGACGCACACCCTTACGAGTACGCACCACCACGGCATTGTACACTTCGCCTTTCTTGACCTTGCCGCGCGGAATTGCTTCCTTCACGCTGACCTTGATCACGTCGCCGATGCCGGCGTAACGGCGGTGTGAACCACCCAGCACCTTGATGCATTGCACCTGGCGCGCCCCGCTGTTATCTGCAGCAAACAACATGGTCTGCATCTGAATCATGGCTTAAATCCTGACCAGCAATTAATTCTAAATACCGTTTCAACTCATCGCCTGAGATGGGTCGTTTCAGCTCGCTTTTTCGACAATCTCAACCAACGTCCACGCCTTGGTCTTCGAGATCGGACGGCACTGGCGAATCGTCACCAGATCACCTTCATTGCACTGATTAGACTCGTCATGCACATGCAGCTTGCTGGAACGACGGATGTATTTACCATACATCGGGTGTTTGACCAGCCGCTCAATCTTCACTGTGACGGACTTATCCATCTTGTTGCTCACCACACGACCGGTGTGCGTACGCTCGGTGTTTTCGCTCGCGTTCATGCTGCTTTACCTATCTTTTCGTTCAGTACCGTCTTGATGCGAGCAATATCTCTGCGCACATTTTTAAACTGATGGTTACGGGCCAGTTGGCCAGTCGCCTTTTGCATGCGCAGATTGAATTCTTCGCGCAAGAGGCCCTTCAATTCAGTTCGCAGTTCAACCGCG
Source organism: uncultured Gammaproteobacteria bacterium (assembly GCA_963696465.1). Lineage (GTDB taxonomy): Bacteria > Pseudomonadota > Gammaproteobacteria > Thiohalobacterales > Thiohalobacteraceae > JAHJQQ01. The sequence continues at coordinate 55,922 of CAVOKC010000019.1, forward strand.
GACTTATTACGGAGTTCAGTCGCATTCATCACATCACCGTCCGGGTTACGAAAGTGGTCTGAACCGGAGAGTTTCGCGGCGGCCAGCTTGAATGCCTCGCGCGCGATCTCCTCGGTCACACCTTCAATCTCATACAGACACGCGTGCCGGGCTGAATCTTGCGCGACCCAAAATTCGACATTACCCTTACCGTTACCCATACGCACTTCCAACGGCTTGCTTGGTGACCGGCACATCCGGGAAAACACGGATCCAGATTTTACCGCCACGCTTCAGATGAAGCGGGTAATGGCACGTCGTGCCGCTTCGATCTGACGCGCCGTGATGCGGCCACGGTTAGTGGCCTTCAGCCATATTCACCGAAACTGACTTTGCTGCCACTCCGGCGAGTCGCCAGGCCGGTATTACGGCCTTTGAACATCTTGCGGAATTTGGTTCTTTTGGGCTGCAACATGGGTCCGGTTACCCTTAATTGCCTGCCGCTTTCTTCGCCGGTGCTGCCTCGGCGGCTTGTCGTCCTTGCCGAAGACTTCACCCTTGAAGATCCAGACTTTCACGCCGATCATGCCGTAGGTGGTGATGGCTTCGGCGAAGCCATAATCGATGTCGGCACGCAGGGTATGCAACGGCACACGGCCTTCGCGATACCACTCACTACGTGCGATTTCCGCGCCGTTCAAACGGCCGGAGACATTGAATACTTGATACCCAGCGCACCCAGGCGCATGGCATTGGTCACGGCGCGCTTCATGGCGCGACGGAACATGATACGACGCTCCAACTGCTGAGCAACACTCTCCGCCACCAACTGCGCATCCAACTCGGGCTTGCGGATTTCTTCGATATTGATATGCACAGGCATGCCCATTTTCTGGGCCACTTCCTTGCGCAGCGATTCGATATCTTCACCCTTCTTGCCAATCACAATACCGGGACGGGCCGTATGAATGGTGATATGGGCGTTGCGTGCCGGGCGCTCAATCTGGATGCGGCTCACCGAGGCATGCGCCAGTTTCTTTTTCAGAAACTCGCGCACCTCGATATCCGAATTCAGATAATCTGCAAATTTCTCGAGTCGGCATACCACATGGACGTCCAGTCCTTCGCGATACCCAGGCGAAAGCCTGTTGGATGTACTTTATGACCCATTCGAGTTTCTCTCATGTTCGCTTAATAGGCCGCAATCAAGCAGCCGCAATTATTCGTTTACTTCTTACTGCCAACAGTCACTTTAATATGACTGGTGCGCTTCACAATACTGTTGCCACGGCCTTTGGCGCGGGCCATCATGCGCTTCATGCTGCGGCCTTCGTCGACCATGATGGCGGCAACGTTCAATTCGTCGACGTCGGCGCCTTCATTGTGCTCGGCATTGGCAATCGCGGACTCCAGCACTTTCTTGATGGTGCGCGCGGCCTTCTTCGTGGCTGAAGGTCAAGATCTGCAACGCACGCTCCACCGGCATTCCACGGATCTGGTCGGCAACCAGGCGGCCTTTCTGGGCGGCCAGGCGTACATTCTTCAATTTGGCATCTGACTTGCATCGTGGCATTCCTACTTCTTGGCGTCTTTGGCCTTCTTGTCGGCGGTATGACCCTTGAAGGTACGGGTCAGCGGCGAATTCGCCGAGCTTGTGGCCGACCATGTTTTCGGTGATCAGTATCGGCACATGCTACTTGCCGTTATGCACGGCGATGGTCAGCCCCACCATCTCGCGGCATGACCATGGAGCGACGCGACCAGGTCTTGATCGGGCGCTTGTTGTTGCTGGCTACGGCCGTCTTCCACCTTTTTCACCAGGTGGAGCATCGATAAACGGGCCTTTTCTTGACGGAACGCGGCACGATTCACGACTCTCAATACTATTTCTTGTTACGACGGCGAACGATCATGCCGTCGGTACGTTTGTTGCTGCGGGTCTTGTAACCCTTGGTCGGGGTACCCCACGGGGACTGACTGGATGACGACCACCGGAGGTACGACCTTCGCCACCACCGTGCGGATGATCAACCGGGTTCATGACAACACCGCGCACCGTCGGACGGACACCGCGCCAGCGACTGGCACCCGCCTTACCCAACGAGCGCAGATTGTGCTCGGCATTGCCGACTTCACCGATGGTCGCCTGCAGTCGATATGGATTTTGCGCATTTCACCGGAACGCAGCCGCAAGTGTCGCATAACTGCCATCACGCGCCACGAGCTGGCACGAGGTGCCAGCACTGCGCGCCATCTGCGCACCCTTGCCGGGCTTGCATTTCAATGCAATGCATCTTGCGTACCGACCGGAATATTGCGCAGCGGCATGGCATTGCCGGGTTTGATCGGCGCGTCGATGCCGGACTGCACGGTGGACCCGGCAGCTAAACCATTTGGCAGCGATGATATAGCGGCGCTCACCATCGGCGAACAACACCAACGCGATGTGCGCGCTGCGGTTCGGATCGTATTCATGACGCTCGACGCTCCCGAGAACGCCGTCCTTATCACGCTTGAAGTCGATGAGCCGATAATGCTGATTATGACCGCCGCCCTGGTGACGCATAGTGATACGTCCGAGATTGTTGCGTCCGCCGTTCTTGTTCTTTTTTTCGAGCAATGCGGCGCAGGGCTCACCCTTGTGCAGCCCTTCGGTCACCGTTCGGACTACGAAACGGCGGCCTGCGGAGGTCGGTTTTGCTTTAACAATTGCCATCACTCAAAACCTTGTTCTTTGCGAGTAGCGCCCGATTGATTATAAAGGTGCGATTACTCGGCTCCCATGAAATTGATGTCGTTGCCTTCCGCCAGCGTAACGAACGCCTTTTTCCAGTCGGAACGCTTACCGATCGTCTGGCCAAAGCGCTTGGCCTTACCCGGCATATTCGCAACCTGCACACCGGTCACCTTGACGCTGAAGAGCAACTCAACGGCTTGGCGAATTTCCGGCTTAGTCGCATCACCAACCACCTTAAAGACATATTGGCGATTACGTTCGGCGATGCGCGCGGTCTTTTCAGAGACCAGCGGCGCCACGAGCACTTTCAACAAACGCGACTCTGACTCATGCCAGCCTCTCCTCAAACGTCTTCACCGCGGGCACTGTCATCAGCACATTATCAAAGCGAACCAGACTCACCGGATCGACACTCGCCGCATCACAGACGCCGACGTGGTACAGATTGCGCGCTGCCAGATACAAATTCTCATCAGCAGCGTCGTGATGATCAACACTTCTTCCAGACCCAGTTGCTTGAGTTTGCCCAGCAATTCTTTGGTCTTGGGCGCAGCCACACTGAACGACTCTACGATCGTCAAGACGGCCCTGGCGCAGCCAACTCGGAAAGAATCACGGCCATCGCACCGCGATACATTTTCTTGTTGACCTTCTGTGAGTAATCACGATTCGCGCGCTGCGAAGGTCTACGCCACCGCCCCGCCATAACGGGCTGCGGATGGTACCAGCTCGCGCACGACCTGTCCCCTTCTGTTTCCACGGTTTGATGCCACCGCCGCGGACGTCGGAACGGGTTTTCTGCGCATGCGTGCCTGACGCGCGCCCGACAGCACAGCCGTGACCACCTGGTGGACCAGTGCTTCATTGTATTCACGTCCGAAGGCCTTGTCGGAGACACTGACGGACTGACCGACCTTTGACATTGCAATTCCATCTCTGCTTCCCCTTACGCCTTGACTGCAGCGCGGATGACCACATCGCCGCCTTTGGAACCGGGCACAGCGCCCTTGATCAGCATCAGGTTACGTTCGACATCGACGCGCACGACTTCAAGGTTCTGCGCAGTGCGTTGCTCGTTACCCATATGGCCGGCCATCTTCTTACCCTTGAACACGCGACCCGGCGATTGGTTCTGGCCGATCGAGCCCGGCGAACGATGCGACAGCGAGTTACCATGCGTCGCGTCACCCATGACTGAAGTGGTGACGCTTGATCGTGCCGGCGAAAACCCTTACCGACACTGGTGCCGGTCACATCGACCATTTGACCTGCGGCGAAACAGATCCACCTTCAGCTCTGCGCCGACCGCCAGATCCGCATCCTCACTCTCGGCGAGGCGGAATTCCCACAGCCCGCGGCCCGGCTGCGACATTCGCCTTGGCATAATGGCCCGCCGCCGCTTTGGTCACGCGCGTCGCACGACGGGTACCCACCGTGACTTGCAACGGCACGATAGCCATCATTTCTCAGCATTCTTGAGCTGAGTAACCGATTAGGCTCGGCCTCGATCACGGTCACCGGCACGGACACGCCGTCTTCCGTGAAGACTCGGGTCATACCTGCCTTACGCCCAATCATCCAATAGACATTTGCTAACATCCCCTGCAGATCATGGCCTGCGTCACGAGAAGCTCTCGCTGCACGCGCTGCCCTACTGCGGCTTAGTTCAATTTAATCTGTACGTCCACACCCGCCGCGAGATCCAGCTTCATCAACGCATCGACGGTTTTATCCGTCGGGTCGACGATATCCATCAAACGCTTGTGAGTACGAATCTCATACTGATCGCGCGCAGTCTTTGTCGACATGCGGAGAGGTCAGGATCGTAAAACGCTCTTTCTTGGTCGGCAGCGGAATCGGTCCACGCACTTGCGCGCCGGTACGCTTGGCCGTCTCGACTATTTCACGCGCCGACTGGTCGATCAGACGATGATCAAAAGCCTTCAGGCGGATACGAATTCTCTGATTTGCTCATGTCTAATCCAGTTCAGATAAGGCGGCGAGTATACAGGGCGGAAGCTCGTTCCGCCCTCATGCCCACACTATATATTACTCAATGATTTTCGCCACCACACCGGCGCCGACGGTACGGCCGCCTTCGCGAATCGCGAAGCGCAGACCTTCTTCCATCGCGATCGGGTTGATCAGGCTCACAGTCATCTTCACGTTATCACCCGGCATCACCATCTCAATGCCTTCCGGCAGATCGCACGCACCGGTCACGTCCGTGGTACGGAAGTAAAACTGCGGACGATAGCCATTGAAGAACGGCGTATGACGACCGCCTTCTTCCTTGGCAGACGTACATTTCGGCTTCAAACTTGGTGTGCGGCTTGATCTGAACCCGGCTTGCACAGCACTTGGCCGCGCTCCACGTCTTCACGCTTGGTGCCGCGCAGCAGCACGCCAACGTTGTCACCGGCCTGCCTTCATCCAGCAACTTGCGGAACATTTCCACGCCGGTCACGGTCGTCTTGGTGGTCGTGGCACGAATGCCGACGATTTCGACTTCGTCGCCCACCTTCACAATGCCGCGCTCGATACGACCGGTCACCACCGTGCCGCGACCCGCGATCGAGAACACGTCTTCGATCGGCATCAGGAACGGCTGTCAATCGCGCGCTCCGGCTCCGGAATATAGGTGTCCAGCGCATCGATCAGGCGCTCGATGGACGGTACGCCGATGTCCGTCGTATCGCCTTCCAGCGCCTTCAGCGCCGAGCCGATGATGATCGGGGTGTCGTCGCCCGGAAAGTCGTACATGACAGCAGTTCGCGGACTTCCATCTCCACCAGCTCCAACAGCTCCGCGTCGTCGACCATGTCGGCCTTGTTCATGAACACAACCATGTACGGCACGCCGACCTGACGCGCCAGCAGGATGTGCTCGCGGGTCTGCGGCATCGGGCCGTCGGCGGCCGAACACACCAGAATCGCGCCGTCCATCTGCGCCGCACCCGTGATCATGTTTTTCACATAGTCCGCGTGGCCCGGGCAGTCCACGTGCGCATAATGGCGCGTTGGCCGATTCGTACTCGACGTGCGCGGTCGCGATCGTGATGCCGCGCGCCTTTTCTTCCGGCGCCGCGTCAATCTGGTCATAGGCCTTCGCCTCGCCACCGGCTTCTTCGACATGAACAATCGTCATCGCCGCCGTCAACGTCGTTTTGCCATGGTCAACGTGACCAATCGTCCCAACGTTTACGTGCGGTTTCGTACGTTCAAATTTTCCCTTTGACACGGCTGACTACCTCTATCTTGATTCTGAATGTTAAAAATTAACGATGCTTTCTTGATGACCGCTTCAGCCACATTGGCCGGTGCTCCTGATACTTCTCGAACTCCATCGTGTACGTTGCGCGACCCTGGGTCTGCGAACGCAAGGAGGTCGAATAACCAAACATTTCCGCCAACGGCACTTCGGCCTTAAGGACTTTCACGCCAGCGGTGTCTTCCATACCCAGGATGATGCCGCGACGACGATTCAAGTCGCCCATCACGTCACCCATATACTCTTCCGGCGTCACAACTTCTACTCTCATGATCGGCTCAAGCAACACCGGGCTCGCCTTGAGCGCGCCTTCTTTAAAGCCCATCGAACCAGCGATCTTAAACGCCATTTCATTAGAGTCCACATCGTGGTAAGAACCATCGAAAAATGTAACTTTGACGTCGACCACCGGGTAACCGGCGATAACACCGTTTTGCAACTGTTCTTGAATACCTTTGTCGACAGCCGGGATGTATTCGCGCGGCACCACACCACCGACGATGCCATTGACGAATTCAGTAACCGACACCCGCTTCTTGCGGCTCGATCTCGAACCAGACATGGCCATATTGACCACGACCACCAGACTGACGCACGAACTTGCCTTCTGCTCGACGCTCTTGCGGATGGTTTCGCGGTAGGCCACCTGCGGCTTGCCGATATTGGCCTCAACCTCGAATTCGCGCCGCATGCGATCAACGATGATATCCAGATGCAACTCACCCATACCGGAAATAATGGTCTGACCGGATTCTTCATCGGTATGCACACGGAAGGACGGATCTTCCTGCGCCAGCTTGTGCAGCGCAATACCCATCTTTTCCTGGTCGGCTTTGGTCTTCGGCTCGACTGCAATGGAAATCACCGGCTCCGGGAATTCCATTCGCTCAAGAACGATCGACTTATCCGATCGCGAAAGCGTGTCACCGGTAGTGACATCTTTCAAACCGACAAGCGCCGCGATATCGCCGGCATGCACTTCTTTGATCTCTTCGCGGCTGATTGGCATGCATCTGCAGAATACGACCAATGCGTTCTTTATTGCCGCTCTGACCGAGTTGTAGACGACATCACCGGACTTGATGCACGCCGGAATACACACGGATAAAGGTCAATGTACCCACGAACGGGTCGGTCACGATCTTGAACGCCAGTGCCGCGAACGGCTCGTTGTCTCGACGAAATACGCTCGATCGGCTCGTCGTTGTTGGCATCGATCACCCTGTGATCGGCAGGCACTTCGGTCGGCGACGGCATAGTATTCGATTACGGCGTCAAGCATGGCCTGAACACCCTTATTCTTGAAAGCGGAGCCGCACAACATCGGGACGATTTCCATGCGCAATAGTGCGGCTTACGAATTCCCTGCCTTGATCTCGACCTCGGTAAGATCACCTTCTTCGAGATACTTGTCCATCAGCTCTTCGCTGGCTTCAGCGGCTGCCTCGACCATCTTCTCGCGCCACTCATTGGCGGTATCAACGAGTTCAGCCGGAATTTCACCGTACTCGAACTCGACACCCATATCTTCTTCGCTCCAGATGATCGCTTTCATCTTGAGCAGATCAACCACGCCTTTGAAATTTTCTTCCGCGCCGATCGGAATCTGTAATGGCACCGGCTCGGCGCGCAGACGCTCTTTCATCTGCCGCACGACCTTAAGAAGTCGGCGCCGGCGCGATCCATCTTGTTGACAAACGCCATACGCGGCACATTATATTGGTTGGCTTGGCGCCACACGGTTTCGGACTGCGGCTGCACACCACCGACCGCGCAATACAACTACAGGCGCCGTCGAGCACGCGCATGGAGCGCTCGACTTCGATGGTGAAGTCGACGTGTCCGGGGGTATCAATGATGTTGATGCGATGCTCGGGGAACTGCTTGCCCATGCCGCTCCAGAAACAGGTCGTTGCCGCGGAGGTAATCGTAATTCCGCGCTCTTGCTCCTGCTCCATCCAGTCCATGGTGGCAGCGCCATCATGAACTTCGCCGATTTTGTGCGAAACACCCGTGTAATACAGCACGCGCTCAGTCGTTGTGGTCTTTCCGGCGTCAATGTGCGCCGAGATACCAATGTTACGATAGCGTTCGATGGGGGTTTTGCGTGCCACGACTGACTTCCTTAATTAAATGCTTTACCAGCGGTAATGCGCGAAGGCCTTATTGGCGTCCGCCATGCGATGCGTATCTTCACGCTTCTTCACGGCCGCACCACGACTCTCGGCGGCGTCCAGAATCTCGCCCGCCAATCGACCGGCCATGGATTTCTCGCCGCGATTGCTCGCCGCATCGATCATCCAACGCATCGCCAGGGTAGTACGACGTACCGAACGCACCTCAACCGGCACCTGATAGGTGGCACCACCGACACGACGCGACTTCACTTCGACCATCGGACGAATATTGTCCAACGCCTTGTTTAAGGTCTCGAGCGGATCAGCCGCACCCTTACTGGCTATCTGATCCAGCGCGCCATAGATGATCTTTTCGGCGACCGACTTCTTGCCGGACTCCATCACCATGTTCATGAACTTGGCGAGCATGTCGTTCCCGTATTTGGGATCCGGCAGAATCTCACGACGCTCAGCAGCTTTTCTTCTCGACATCGACTTACATTCCTGTTCGTTGCAACCGACTTACGAAATACCCGGGGAAACCCTCAGAGGAAATCCTCAGGACTTCGGGCGCTTGGCGCCGTACTTGGAACGCGCCTGGCGGCGCTTATCGACGCCCGAGGCGTCCAGACTGCCGCGCACCGTGTGATAGCGCACACCCGGCAAATCCTTTACACGACCACCGCGAATCAGCACCACCGAGTGCTCTTGCAGGTTGTGGCCTTCGCCGCCGATGTACTGACGACACTTCGAATCCGTTGGTCAAACGAACACGCGCGACTTTACGCAGCGCGGAGTTCGGCTTTTTCGGTGTCGTGGTATACACACGCGTGCACACCCCGCGCTTCTGCGGAGAAGCTTCCAGCGCCGGCACGGTACTTTTTTCGACCTTGCGCTTACGCGGCTTACGCACTAATTGATTAACTGTTGCCATGAAAAAATTCGCCTTAACTCTTTGAATGCAGTCGGAATTTCGAGCGACCTGAAAACAAACGACAGGCCGGTTTTGATGCCTGGCCTGTCAAAGAGGCGCAATTGTAGAGAGGGGCCATAAGCCTGTCAAGCGCTAAACAGGCTATTCCTCAACAAGCTACCTGGACGAAGTAAGATACCGTCAGGACTCCGTCACATGCTCGCTGCCCAAGCCCTCGGAGACCCCGAAAAGCGCCTCTTCTGGCTGGCGTTTGCGGCGACGCTCGGCATGATAGGCCAAACCGGTGCCGGCCGGGATCAGACGCCCGACGATGACGTTTTCCTTCAAACCACGTAAGTCATCGCGCATTCCCCGTACCGACGCCTCGGTGAGCACGCGGGTAGTTTCTTGGAACGAGGCCGCCGAGATAAACGACTCTGTCGCCAGGGACGCCTTGGTGATACCCAGCAGCATCGGCTCATAGAGGGCCAGTACGCCATCCTTGTGTTTGGCTATCACGCGCTCGTTTTCTTCCAGCACGCGCGGCTTTTCAGCCTGTTCACCCTTGAGGAAGCGGCTATCGCCGGCACTGCTGATCTCGACCTTGCGCAGCATCTGGCGAATGATCACTTCGATGTGTTTGTCGTTGATCTTCACGCCTTGCAGCCGGTAGACGTCCTGGATTTCTTTGACCAGATAATCGGCCATGACCGTCACACCCAGCAGACGCAGGATGTCGTGCGGATTCGGCTCGCCGTCGACCACCGTCTCGCCACGCTCTACATGTTCGTTTTCGAACACGGTCACATGCCGCCACTTCGGAATCAGCTCTTCGTGCTGGTTACCGTCGGCATCGGTGATGATCAGACGCTGCTTACCCTTGGTGTCCTTGCCGAAGCTGACGGTGCCGGAAATTTCCGCCAGAATGGCCGGGTCTTTCGGCTTGCGCGCCTCGAACAGATCCGCCACCCGCGGCAGACCGCCGGTGATGTCACGCGTCTTCGACGACTCTTGCGGGATACGCGCAACCACGTCGCCGACATGCACTTTGGAGCCGTCTTCCAGACCCACAATGGCGCCGGTCGGCAGGAAGTAGTGGGCCGGCATTTCGGTACCGGCAATGTTCAGCTCGTCACCCTTTTCGTCGATCAGCTTCACCATCGGGCGCATGTCCTTACCGCTGGAACCGCGCTGCTTGGGATCGCTGATGACCAGGTTGGTCAGGCCGGTAATTTCGTCGGTATGGCGATTGACGGTCACGCCCTCGACGAAGTCACTGAAACGCACGTGACCGGCCACTTCCGTGACGATCGGGTGGGTATGCGGATCCCAGCTGGCCACCAGCTGGCCCGCCACACAGGCGTCGCCATCATTGGCGGAAATAACCGCACCGTAAGGCACCTTGTAACGTTCACGCTCACGACCATTCAGATCGATCACGCCAATTTCACCGGAACGCGACACCGCCACCAAGTTGCCATCGCGGTTGCTCACCGTTTTCACGTTGTGCAGACGGATGGTACCGGTCGATTTCACTTCCACGCTGTTGACGGTCACGGCACGGCTCGCGGCACCACCGATATGGAAGGTACGCATAGTCAACTGCGTGCCTGGCTCACCGATTGATTGGGCAGCAATAACACCGACGGCCTCGCCGATGTTGACGCGATGACCACGCGCCAAGTCGCGACCGTAGCATTGCGCACACACGCCATACCGGGTGGCGCAGTTAATCGCCGAACGCACCCAGATTTCATCGACGCCCAACTGCTCCAGGTTCTCCACCGCCTTCTCATCCAGCAGCGTACCTGCCGAGACAATGAGTTTCGTCGGTGCCCGGCTCGTAGGTATCACGCGGCCACTACGCGACCGAGCACGCGCTCACGCAGCGGCTCGACCACGTCGCCGCCTTCAACGACCGGCGTCATCAGCAGCCCTTCTTCGGTACCGCAATCGACTTCGGTCACCACCAGATCCTGCGCAACGTCGACCAAACGACGGGTCAAGTAACCGGAGTTCGCGGTCTTCAACGCGGTATCGGCCAGACCTTTACGTGCGCCGTGCGTCGAGATGAAGTACTGCAACACGTCCAGACCTTCGCGGAAGTTTGCGGTAATCGGCGTTTCAATGATGGAGCCATCCGGCTTGGCCATCAGACCACGCATACCGGCTAGCTGACGAATCTGCGCGGCACTACCACGCGCGCCGGAGTCGGCCATCATGTAAATGGAATTGAAGGACGGCTGACGCACCTCTTTACCGTCTTTATCTATGACGATATCGGTACCGAGCTTATCCATCATCGCCTTGGCGACCTGGTCATTCGTACGCGACCAAATATCCACGACCTTGTTGTAACGCTCGCCGTTGGTGACCAAACCTGAGGTGTACTGGTTCGAGATTTCCTTCACCTCGGCCTCGGCGCGCTCGAGGATCGCCGCTTTCTCTTCCGGGATGACCATGTCGTTGACGCCGAACGACACCGCCGAACGGGTCGCGTAGGCGAAACCGGTGTACATCAACTGGTCGGCGAAGATCACTGTCTCTTTCAAACCAACGCGGCGATAGCAGGCATTGATCAAGCCTGAGATCGCCTTCTTGGTCATGTCGCGATTGACCAGTGCGAACGGCAGGCCGGCCGGGAGAATTTCAAACAGCAGCGCACGGCCGACAGTGGTCTCGACGCGTTTGGTCTCGACCTGCATTACGCCAGCCTCATCAAAGGCGCGCTCGATGATACGCACCTTGATCTTGGCTTGCAGATCGATCACACGATTGTCATAGGCGCGATGCACCTCATTGAGATCGGCCAACACCATGCCTTCACCCTTGGCATTCACGCGCTCGCGGGTCATGTAGTACAGACCCAACACCACGTCCTGCGACGGCACGATGATGGGCTCGCCGTTGGCCGGCGACAGGATGTTGTTGGTCGACATCATCAGCGTACGCGCTTCCAGCTGAGCTTCCAGCGACAGCGGCACGTGCACGGCCATCTGGTCACCGTCGAAGTCGGCGTTGAATGCCGAACACACCAGCGGATGCAACTGAATCGCCTTGCCTTCGATCAACACCGGCTCGAACGCCTGGATGCCCAGACGATGCAGCGTCGGTGCGCGGTTGAGCAGCACGGGATGTTCGCGGATCACCTCTTCGAGGATATCCCACACCTCGCTGCCTTCGCGCTCGACCAGTTTCTTGGCGGCCTTGATGGTTGTCGCCAACCCGCGACGTTGCAGCTTGGAGAAGATGAACGGCTTGAACAGTTCCAGCGCCATGCGCTTGGGCAGACCACACTGATGCAGACGCAGCGTCGGACCGACCACGATCACGGAACGGCCCGAGTAATCGACACGCTTGCCGAGCAAGTTCTGACGGAAGCGGCCTTGCTTGCCCTTGATCATGTCGGCCAGGGATTTCAGCGGACGCTTATTGGTGCCGGTGATGGCGCGACCACGGCGACCGTTGTCGAGCAACGCATCGACAGCTTCCTGCAGCATGCGCTTTTCGTTGCGCACGATGATGTCCGGCGCATTCAGTTCCAGCAGACGCTTGAGGCGGTTGTTACGGTTGATGACGCGGCGATACAGATCGTTAAGATCGGAGGTCGCGAAGCGGCCGCCATCCAGCGGCACCAACGGACGCAGTTCCGGCGGCAGCACCGGCAACACCGTCAACACCATCCACTCCGGCTTGTTGCCGGAATCGAGGAACGATTCGATCAGCTTGAGGCGCTTGCCCAAACGTTTGAGCTTGGTCTCGGAACCGGTCGAGCCAATATCTTCACGAATTTTGGCGGCAATCACCGGCAGGTCCATGCTGCGCAGCAATTGGAATACTGCCTCTGCACCCATACGCGCATCGAATTCGTCGCCGTTTTCTTCGATGGCGTCAAGATAGGCTTCATCAGTCAACAACTGACCGCGCTCCAGCGTGGTCATGCCCGGATCGACGACCACGAAGGCCTCGAAATACAGCACGCGTTCGATATCGCGCAGCGTCATGTCGAGCAGCAGGCCGATACGTGACGGCAGCGATTTCAGGAACCAGATGTGCGCGGTCGGGCTGGCCAGTTCGATGTGGCCCATGCGCTCGCGGCGCACTTTGGCCAGCGTGACTTCGACGCCGCACTTCTCGCACACTACGCCGCGGTGCTTGAGGCGTTTGTACTTGCCGCACAGACATTCGTAGTCCTTCACCGGGCCGAAGATCTTGGCGCAGAACAGGCCATCGCGCTCCGGCTTGAAGGTACGGTAGTTGATGGTCTCCGGCTTTTTCACTTCGCCAAAGGACCAGGAACGGATCATATCCGGTGAGGCCAGACCGATGCGAATTGCATCGAAGTCTTCTACGTGGCCAGTCGGCTTTACGAGATTAAGTAAATCTTTCATGTGTTCTCCCGCCTAAACAATTGGAGCAGTATTGCTCGCGAACGATGCCGCGGCTTACAGCCGCTCCAGTGTTATGTCCAGATCCAATTCCAGGTTGATACCCAAGGAACGAATTTCCTTCACCAACACGTTGAAGGATTCCGGCATGCCGGCCTCCATGTGGTGATCGCCGTCCACGATGTTCTTGTACATCTTGGTACGGCCGTTGACGTCGTCGGATTTCACCGTGAGCATTTCTTGCAAGGTGTAAGCGGCGCCATAGGCTTCCAACGCCCACACTTCCATCTCACCGAAGCGCTGACCACCGAACTGGGCCTTACCGCCCAACGGCTGCTGCGTAACCAGCGAGTAAGGACCGGTGGAACGCGCATGCATCTTGTCATCAACCAAGTGGTTGAGCTTGAGCATGTACATATAACCCACCGTCACTGCGCGATCGAAGGTCTCGCCGGTGCGGCCATCAATCAGCGGTGTCTGGCCGGACTCCGGCAGATCCGCCAACTTCAGCATGTGCTTGATCTCTTCCTCAGAGGCGCCGTCAAACACCGGCGTCGCCATCGGCACACCCTTCTTCAGGTTGGTCGCCAGCTCGAGGATCTCGCCATCGGTGAACGATTTCAGATCTTCCTGCTTGCCGCTGCAGTTGTAGATTTCGTCAAGGAACTTGCGGATGTCTGTCACCTTGTCGCCGTTGGACACCATCCGACCGATCTTCAAGCCCAGACCGCTTGCCGCCCAACCCAGATGCGTTTCCAGCACCTGACCGACATTCATACGTGAAGGCACACCGAGCGGATTCAGCACGATATCAACCGGGATACCGTCGGCCGAGTACGGCATATCTTCCACCGGCACGATGGAGGAAATCACACCCTTGTTACCATGACGGCCGGCCATCTTGTCGCCCGGCTGCACACGACGCTTCACGGCCAGGTATACCTTGACCATTTTCAGCACGCCCGGCGCAAGATCATCACCGGCGGTGATCTTCATGCGCTTCTCTTCGAGGCGCTTGTCGAACTCGTGCACGAATGCCTTTCAGCTGCTCGTGCGGCTTTTTCCAACTGCTCATTGGCTTCATCGTCCTTGAGGCGGATTTCGAACCACTTCTCGCGCGGCACTTCGCCGAGATAATCCTTGCTCGATCTTGGCGCCACTCTTGAGCTTCAACGGGCCGCCTTCGGCGACTTTGCCCAACAGGAGTTTCTCGACGCGGTGATACACGTCTTCCTCCATGATGCGCATCTGGTCGTTCAAGTCCTTCTTCACGCCGGCCAGCATTTCGTTTTCGATCTGGATGGCGCGCTTATCTTTCTCCACGCCATCGCGGGTGAACACCTGCACATCGATGACGGTACCGTCCATGCCGGAAGGCACGCGCAGCGAGGTATCTTTCACGTCGGAGGCCTTCTCACCGAAAATTGCGCGCAGCAGTTTCTCTTCCGGCGTCAGCTGGGTCTCGCCCTTCGGCGTGACCTTACCGACCAGGATGTCGCCCGGCTTCACTTCCGCACCGATGTAGACAATGCCGGACTCGTCCAGCTTGGCGAGCGCGCCTTCACCGACATTCGGGAATATCGCCGGAGATTTCTTCGGAGCCCAGCTTGGTGTCGCGAGCAACGCAGGTCAGCTCTTCGATGTGAATGGTGGTGAAACGATCTTCCTCCACCACGCGCTCGGAGATCAGGATGGAGTCTTCGAAGTTGTAGCCGTTCCAGGGCATGAACGCGACCAGCAGGTTCTGACCCAGCGCCAGCTCGCCCATATCGGTTGACGGGCCATCGGCCAGCACGTCGCCGCGCGCAATCACGTCACCGGTACTTCACCAGCGGACGCTGATTGATACAGGTGTTCTGATTGGAACGGGTGTACTTGATCAGGTTGTAGATATCGACGCCCGCTTCACCGGCGACGGTCTCGTCGTCGTTGACGCGCACCACGATACGACGCGGCATCGACGGAATCCACGATACCGCCGCGCTCGGCAACCACGGTCACGCCGGAGTCAGTCGCGACAGCGCGCTCCATGCCGGTACCGACCAGCGGCTTCTCGGAACGCAGCGTCGGCACCGCCTGGCGCTGCATGTTCGAACCCATCAAGGCGCGGTTGGCGTCGTCGTGTTCCAGGAATGGAATCAGCGACGCGGCCACCGACACGATCTGCTTCGGCGACACGTCCATGTACTCGATGCGGTCCGGCGATGACAAGGTAAATTCATTCTGATGCCGGCAGGACACCAACTCATCGGTCAATTTGCCTTTGGCATCAACCGTGGCATTGGCCTGGGCAATAACGAACTTGCCTTCTTCGATCGCCGACAGGTAATGCGACGTCTTTGGTCACATGGCTGTCGACCACTTTGCGATACGGCGTTTCGAGGAAGCCATATTTATTGGTACGCGCATACACGGCCAGCGAGTTGATCAGGCCGATGTTCGGGCCTTCAGGCGTCTCAATCGGGCAGACGCGGCCGTAGTGGGTCGGATGCACGTCGCGCACTTCGAAACCGGCGCGCTCGCGCGTCAGACCGCCTGGGCCTAAGGCCGAAACGCGGCGCTTGTGTGTGACTTCCGACAGCGGGTTGTTCTGGTCCAT
The DNA here is from genome assembly GCA_963696465.1 of uncultured Gammaproteobacteria bacterium. Classification (GTDB taxonomy): domain Bacteria; phylum Pseudomonadota; class Gammaproteobacteria; order Thiohalobacterales; family Thiohalobacteraceae; genus JAHJQQ01. The sequence goes on from CAVOKC010000019.1 coordinate 71,925, forward strand.
GAACTGCGACAGCTGCGAGGAGCCGAAGAATTCTTTGACCGCGGCAGCCACCGGCTTGGCGTTGATCAATTCCTGCGGCATCAGGCCTTCGCTCTCGGCCAGCGCTCAAACGCTCTTTCACGGCGCGTTCGACACGCACCAGACCAATGCGGAACACATTCTCGGCCATTTCGCCGACACAGCGGATACGACGATTACCCAAGTGATCGATGTCATCAACGAAACCATTGCCGTTGCGGATGTCGATCAGCGTGCGCATGACATCGATGATGTCATCCTTGGACAAGGTGCCCTGGCCGGTGATTTCCTCGCGACCGACACGACGATTGAACTTCATGCGGCCGACCGCCGACAGGTCATAGCGCTCGTCAGTGAAGAACAGATTGTTAAACAGGTTCTGAGCCGCTTCCTTGGTCGGCGGCTCGCCCGGACGCATCATGCGATAGATTTCGACCTGCGCTTCCAACTCGTCTTGCGACTCGGATCGATGCGCAGCGTGTCGGACATGTACGGACCGCGATCCAGATCGTTGGTGTACAGCGTGCGGATTTCGGCGATCCTCGCTTCGCGCAGCTTGGCGAGCATGCTTCAGTCGGTGAGCTCATCATTGGCAGTGGCGAGACTTCGCCGGTCTCGGTATCGATGATGTCATGCGCCAGCATCTTGCCGATCAGATATTCTGTCGGGCACGACCAGATCGGTGATGCCGGCCTTTTCCAACTCGCGAATATGGCGTCGCCGTGATGCGGCGACCATTCCTCGACGAGCACTTTGCCCTTGACGGCGATATCGAAGCTCGCGGTCTCACCACGCAGACGCTCCGGAACCAGGTCCAGCTTGATGCCGTCCTTGCCGAAGATGGAAGGTGTTGGTCTCGAAGAACATGCTCCAGCATCTGCTCGGTGCTGTAGCCCAAGGCGCGCAACAGAATGGTCGCCGGCAGTTTGCGGCGACGGTCGATACGCACGAACACGCAGTCCTTCGGATCGAATTCGAAATCCAGCCAGGAACCACGATAAGGAATGATGCGGGCCGAGAACAACAGCTTGCCCGAGGAATGGGTCTTGCCCTTGTCGTGATCGAAGAACACACCCGGTGAACGGTGCAACTGCGACACAATGACGCGCTCGGTACCGTTGATGACGAAGGTGCCGTTGTTGGTCATGAGCGGCAATTCGCCCATATAGACTTCTTGTTCTTTAATGTCTTTGACAGTCGGCGCTGCTGCGCCTCCTTGTCATAAATCACCAAGCGCACCTTGGCGCGCAGCGGCGCGCGCATAGGTCATGCCGCGCATCTGGCATTCCTTCACATCGAAGAGTGGTTCGCCAAGGCGATAGCTGACATATTCGAGGCAGCGCTGACCGGAATAACTGATGATCGGAAACACCGACTTGAAGGCGGCGTGCAGATCCCGCCTCGCTCCGCTGCTCGGGCTTCGACATCGTCCTGCAGAAAGTCCCGGTAGGACTCAATCTGAATGGCCAGCAGATACGGCACGTCAAGCATGCTGGGGCGCTTGCCAAAATCCTTGCGGATGCGTTTTTTCTCGGTGAAGCTGTAAGCCCATCGGTGTTCCTCTTTCAAACTGGTGTTACTCGTTGATCGTCGCAGGTATCGGGTAACGCGGATTATCCAACCACACTTACGCCAGACGCCCCGCAACCACCGCTGCATTTACAAACGGGAAAAGGCCAGGCAGCGAAATCACGCTGCCAGCCCTACCCTTTCCTGTGCGCGGACACGCACTGCGCATCCGGCAACAAGATACGCAAGTCGACTTACTTGACCTCGACCGTTGCGCCGGCTTCTTCCAACTGCTTCTTGATATTCGCGGCTTCGTGCCTTGGAAACGCCTTCCTTAACAATCGCCGGCGCGCCTTCGACCAGTCTTTGGCTTCTTTCAGACCCAGACCGGTAATGGCACGAACCGCCTTGATGACGTTGACCTTGTTCTCGCCGAAGCTGGTCATGACACGTTGAATTCGGTCTGCTCTTCAACCGCGGCAGCAGCGCCGGCCAGCAGCCGGAGCGGCCACGCAACGGCGGCAGCAGCGGACACACCGAACTTCTCTTCCATCGCGGAGATCAGGTCAACAACTTCCATCACGCTCATATTGGCGATGGTTTCGAGGATATCTTCTTTAGAAACGGCCATGATTAAATACTCCTGTTAATCTTGTCCGCGGCGAGCTGCGGCATGAATTTGATGTTACTGAAATTAAGCTGCTGCCTGCTTTTGGTCGCGCAAAGCAGCCACGGTACGTACAAACTTGCCAGGCACTTCTTTCAGCGTGCGTGCAAGTTTCTTGATCGGGGCCTGCATTACGCCCATCAGCATGGACAGGGCTTGGTCACGGGTTGGCAGGTTGGCCAGACGCTCGACATCGCCGGCCGCCAACAACTGGCCACCCACGAGGCGAACTTGATCACCAACTTGTCATTAGCCTTGGCGAAGTCCTGAATCACGCGCGCGGCCGCACCCGGATCATCCTTCGAGAACGCCAATACTAGCGGGCCCGACCAATTGTCGGTGAGATGCATTCGAACTCGGTGCCTTCCACGGCGCGTGCGTGCCAAAGTGTTTTTGACCACTCGAACATACACACCATTCTCATGCGCTTTTTTGCGTAACTCGGTGCAGTCTGCTCACACGGATACACCGCGATATTCGGCGGCCACGGCGGAAAGGGCTTTTGCAGCCACCTCCGCCACTTCGGCGACAACAGACTTCTTCTCTTCAAGATTTAGTGCCATCGTTATATCTCCTGGGATACGCGACTCCACAAACGGCGTCGCAGCATCCAGACCAGTACAAGGACGAAGCCGTTGGAGACCAGAATTTGATTCTGCTCACGTTCGCAAATTCCCCACGGTGTACGGTGGCCACGGACAAGAAATTCTGTCTGAGGCAGCACCGTCTGCGCAGGCTGTTGCCATTAAGCTTCGAGTCGGTTGGGTGACAGAATTGAATTCTGTCCCCGTTGCATCTAAAGCACCTGCGGTCTTTGACGGCGACTACCGGACGACTCTGACTCGCGTACCCGGCAGTGCCACAAAGTTCGGTTTACAGAGGCGAGCGAACTCGCCCCACGGGATCAGACGAGCGTCGACTGATCCAATGTGACCCCCGGCCCCATGGTGGTGGACACGGAGATCTTCTTCACATAAATGCCTTTGGAGGTGGACGGCTTCATCCTGTTCAGATCCGCCAGCAACGCCTGAATATTTTCCTTCAGCGCATTAACCTCAAAACTCAACCTTACCGATGGTGCAATGAATGATACCGGCCTTGTCGGTGCGGTAGCGCACTTGACCGGCCTTGGCGTTCTTCACGGCCGTCGGCGACATTCGGGGTTACGGTGCCGACCTTCGGGATTCGGCATCAAGCCACGCGGGCCGAGGATCTGACCCAACTGCCCGACAACGCGCATCGCATCCGGACGTGGCGATGACGACATCGAAATTCATCATCGCCACGCCTTGATCTGTCTCGGCCAGGTCTTCGAAGCCGACGATATCGGCACCGGCGGCCTTGGCCGCGTCGGCATTGGCGCCCTGCGCAAACACCGCCACGCGCACGCTCTTGCCGGTACCGTTGGGCAGCACGGTGGAACCGCGCACAACCTGATCGGACTTACGCGGGTCAACGCCGAGATTCACGGCGATATCGACCGACTCTTTGAATTTGGCGGCTGGCAAATTCTTTCAGCAGGCCCAAACGCTTCTCCGGCGGCATAGGCTTTGCCCGGGGTCAGCTTCTCATTGATGGCTTTGAAACGTTTCGTGATTTTGGCCATGGCTTAACCCTCCACTCTCCATACCCATGCTGCGCGCGCTGCCGGCGATGGTGCGCACGGCCGCGTCCAGATCGGCTGCAGTAAGATCAGGCATTTTGAGCTTAGCCATATCTTCAAGCTGCGCGCGCGTCACCTTGCCGACCTTCTCGCTGTTCGGGACTTGGACTGCCGCTGGTGATACCGGCGGCCTTCTTCAACAGAATCGAAGCCGGCGGGGTCTTGGTGATGAAAGTGAAGCTACGGTCACTGTAAACCGTGATCACCACCGGGATACGGCATACCCGGTTCGAGTTTCTGCGTCTGCGGCGTTGAACGCCTTGCAGAACTCCATGATGTTGACGCCGTGCTGGCCCAACGCGGGACCGACCGGCGGGCTGGGGTTGGCCTGACCGGCCTTCACCTGCAGCTTGATATACGCATTGACTTTCTTTGCCATGACAACCTCTTCAGTGGGTACTAGCGCCGTTGCGGCTCCCCTGAATGTCATAGCGACGTTTACGAGTTACACCACTTGCCGCCCGTTATCGTAACTCGAACTGCTGTATTAAGCTTTCTCTACCTGTCCGAATTCCAATTCGACCGGCGTGGACCGGCCGAAGATCAGCACTGCAACACGCAGGCGACTCTTCTCGTAATTGACTTCCTCGACAACACCGTTGAAATCATTGAACGGGCCGTCGGTGACGCGCACCACTTCGCCCGGCTCGAACAACACTTTGGGCTCGCGGCTTGTCGGCGCCTTCCTGGACGCGCTGCAAAATGAAATCGGCTTCCTTGTCCGTGATCGGCGCCGGCTTGTCGCTGGTGCCACCGATGAAACCCATGACCTTGGGACATTCTTTGACCAAGATGCCAGGTCTCATCGTCCATTTCCATCTGCACCAGCACGTAACCGGGGAAAAATTTGCGCTCGCTCTTGCGCTTCTGTCCCTCGCGCATCTCCACCACTTCCTCGGTGGGCACCAATACCTGGCCGAACTTGTCCTGCATACCGAAGCGCTCGATACGTTCGATCAGCGAGCGCTTGCACCTGCTTCTCAAAGCCCGAATAGGCGTGCACGACATACCAACGCATCGCCATCTGCTTAGCTCCCTTGGCCGGTCAGCAATGCGCACCACCTACAGCAATAACATATCGAACATCCAGAGCAATAACGCCCAGCGAAAATCACCAACACCAAAGACGGTCAGGGTCGTCTGCAGCGTCTCTGCCCGGGTCGGCCAGACCACTTTGCGCAACTTCAATCTGCGCGCATCGCTAAGAAATACCCAGCAACGTCGCGGCCTATCGAGGTCTGCGAAGCACCACAAGACCGCGCGCCAGCGCCGGCAACACGCTAATAGCCCACAAGCACACGCAGCACCAGTAGCGAGTGATCAGCAAATCCAGATAGAAGCCGCGACCGCACATAGCCAGCCATCAGCACGCATGGCCGCGGTCCAGTTTGCGGTACCAGTCTCGTACAGCCTTCTGGCTCAGACCGCTTGCGCCGGTGTCTATCTATTATCTGCGACATTCGTCAGCCACATACTTCGAATACATTCGACAGTCTTCAACCCACCGCCACTGTATGGCAGGCCAGGAGGGAATCGAACCCCCAACCTGCGGTTTTGGAGACCGCCGCTCTGCCAATTGAGCTACTGGCCTAAAACTCAGTAGCGAGCTGCACGGGACACCCTCGCCTGTATTCCTTGCTCCTCGCTAACTCGTAACTTACTCGATGACTTTCGCCACCACGCCGGCGCCGACCGTACGGCCGCCTTCGCGAATCGCGAAGCGCAGACCTTCTTCCATCGCGATCGGGTGGATCAGGCTCACCACCATCTTCACGTTGTCGCCCGGCATCACCATCTCGATGCCTTCCGGCAGATCGCACGCACCCGTCACGTCCGTCGTGCGGAAGTAAAACTGCGGACGGTAGCCATTGAAGAACGGCGTATGACGGCCGCCTTCTTCCTTGGTCAGCACGTACACTTCGGCTTCAAACTTGGTGTGCGGGTTGATCTGAACCCGGCTTGCACAGCACCTGGCCGCGCTCCACGTCTTCACGCTTCGTGCCGCGCAGCAGCACGCCCACGTTGTCGCCGGCCTGACCTTCGATCCAGCAGCTTGCGGAACATTTCCACGCCCGTCACGGTCGTCTTGGTCGTCGGACGGATGCCGACGATCTCGACTTCCTCGCCGACCTTCACAATGCCGCGCTCGATACGGCCCGTCACCACCGTGCCGCGGCCCGAGATCGAGAACACGTCTTCGATCGGCATCAGGAACGGCTTGTCCATCGCACGCTCCGGCTCCGGAATATAGGTGTCCAGCGCCTCGATCAGGCGCTCAAATCGACGGTACGCCGATGTCGCGTCTGTGTCGCCTTCCAGCGCCTTCAGCGCCGAACCGATGATGATCGGAGTGTCGTCGCCCGGGAAATCGTACGGTCGACAGCAGCTCGCGGACTTCCATCTCCACCAGTTCCAACAGCTCCGGGTCGTCGACCATGTCGGCCTTATTCATGTACACCACCATGTACGGCACGCCGACCTGACGCGCCAGCAGGATGTGCTCGCGGGTCTGCGGCATCGGGCCGTCGGCGGCCGAACACACCAGGATCGCGCCGTCCATCTGCGCCGCACCCGTGATCATGTTCTTCACATAGTCCGCGTGCCCCGGGCAGTCCACGTGCGCGTAGTGGCGGTTCGCCGTTTCGTACTCCACATGCGCCGTCGAAATCGTGATGCCGCGCGCCTTCTCTTCCGGCGCCGTTGTCAATCTGATCGTACGCCTTCGAACTCGCCACCGAATGTTCTCCGCCATCACCTTCGTCAGCGCCGCCGTCAACGTCGTCTTGCCATGGTCCACGTGACCAATCGTCCCCACGTTTACATGCGGCTTGGTACGTTCAAATTTTCCCTTCGACATGTGACGATCTCCTCAGTGCCGATTTAATGTTTACAACTATGCATCAACTGCAAAATATGGAGCCCATGACCGGAATCGAACCGATGACCTCTTCCTTACCAAGGAAGTGCTCTACCGACTGAGCTACATGGGCCAAAACAACTTCCGAAGCCGGTGTAACGGCTATCCACTGTACAAGCCGGAGGCCAGAGTTATGGAGCGGGTGATGGGAATCGAACCCACGTCATCAGCTTGGAAGGCTGAGGTTCTACCATTGAACTACACCCGCCAAATCTGCGTGCGCCAACTGCGTACACCAGATACAAAAACCCACCCTCAGAGGCCACTCGACCCCCGCACGGCGCACGGTACCCAATATTCTGGTGGAGGGGGGTGGATTCGAACCACCGAAGGCAGAGCCGTCAGATTTACAGTCTGATCCCTTTGGCCGCTCGGGAACCCCTCCGAAACGAAGCGAGGTATTCTGGGTTAGGCACCCCGAGGTGTCAACAGCAGTCGACGAAAAAATAACTCTCAGCCATTCCCGCGTCCGTGACCTGCCAGCCAACCTTTGTTAGCATGCTCTACTGATCGTCAGCAACACGTCTACAGACACTTGCGCTTAATACTAATACATGTAATAAACAAATGATAATCATGCATATAACATCACGCGAGGCAGTCCCATCATGAAGGTAACGATTTACGGATCAGGGTATGTAGGCTTGGTCACGGGCGCCTGTCTGGCGCAGGTGGGCAACGATGTTCTGTGCGTGGATATCGATCCGCGCAAGATAGAAATGCTCAATCAGGGCGAGATACCCATCCACGAGCCTGGTCTGGACAGCCTCATCACTGAGAATCGCGAGGCTGGGCGTCTACGTTTCACCTTAGATGCTGACGAGGGCGTCAAGCATGGCCTGTTTCAGTTCATTGCCGTGGGAACACCCCCGGATGAAGATGGCTCGGCGGACCTTCAATATGTACTCGCCGTGGCCAAATCCATCGCCGAGCGTATGCAGGAATATCGCGTTATCGTCAATAAATCGACGGTCCCGGTTGGGACCGCCGATCATGTCCGGAGCACGGTAATGGAAAACCTGGCCGCGCGTGACGCCAAAATCGAATTCGATGTGGTCTCCAACCCGGAATTCCTCAAAGAAGGTGCAGCCATCGACGATTTCATGCGCCCGGATCGCATCGTGGTCGGCACCGATAACCCGCGTACCACCGAACTATTGCGTGCGTTGTACGCCCCCTTCAACCGTAACCACGATCGCATCATCGCCATGGACATTCGCTCCGCCGAGCTAACCAAGTACGCGGCCAACGCGATGCTGGCGACCAAAATCAGCTTCATGAACGAACTGTCGCAGATTGCCGAACGCCTAGGCGCGGACATCGAGCAGGTGCGCACCGGCATCGGCTCAGACCCGCGTATCGGCTATAGCTTCATCTATCCAGGCGCCGGTTACGGCGGCTCCTGTTTCCCAAAGACGTGCAGGCGCTGGAGCGCACCGCCAATGGAGTTGGTTACAAAGCCGAACTATTGAGCGCGGTCGAAGCCGTCAACCACCGTCAGAAGCGCGTGCTGTTCGAGAAAATCCAGGCGGAATTCGGCAACGATCTAAAGGGTCGCACCTTCGCCCTCTGGGGCCTGGCGTTCAAACCCAACACCGATGATATGCGCGCCGCGTCCAGTCGCGTGCTCATGGAACTGCTGTGGGCCGCTGGCGCCCACGTCCAGGCGCATGACCCGGTCGCCATGAATGAGGCTCGACGGATTTATGGTGATCGAGCCGATCTGAAGCTGTGTCCGAACGCACACGCCGCACTGGAAGGCGCCGACGCCCTGGTCGTTGTCACCGAGTGGACCAACTTCCGCAGCCCCGATTTCGAGCTGATTCGCAACACCCTCAAGCAGCCGGTGATCTTCGATGGCCGCAATCTGTACGACCCGGCACTGCTGGCCAACCTGGGCATCCGTTACTACTCGATCGGCCGGCACACGCCAGCGAAGAAATCGCCACCGAAGAAATAACCCTAAGTGTGGTGACTGAAGCGGCCGTATTCGACATCGCCCAGCAGGCTACCGAAGACCTCGCCGCTGACGTGCACGAGTTGCTCGTGGTCGCCGGCGTCAAAATAGACTTCCGCCTGCTCGGCCAGACTGTCGTCGACGATCGTGTCGATCCCGTACGCGCGCCCGATCGGTGGTACCGCGCCCAGTTCGCAGTCCTTGAACAGACCGGACAACTCCGATTCTGACGCCAATCCGAGCCGCCGATTCAGATGTCGATGCAGTTCGCCGAGATCGATACGATGTGACGCGGGCAAAACCGCCATGACGTAGCCGTCATCGTCTTCCAGCAACACCGTCTTCGCCACCCAGTCTCCCGGCACATGCGCCGCTTGCGCGGCCTCCATGCTGGTCGCGGTATGCGGATGATGCAGTAAGTCGTAGGTAATATTTTGAGTGTGCAAGTAATTAGTCAATGTTTCCGCCATAGCCATGGCATGATCCTCCGTACGCAAAGCTTCGCCCATAAGTGTAGTCGAACTACAACCCGGCGCAGATTACGGCGCCACCCGGCGAAGTCCCGCAGTCGGATCCAGATTGATTGACACAGACACTTTCCTAATCCTGGTAACTGCCCTAGGATGCGCACCGCACACGGGTTCAACCCGCCCCTAACACAAGCCCATCACCCGTGGAGACATTTATGGAATGGATCGCCGACCCGCAAGCCTGGATCGCCCTGGTCACCCTGACCCTGCTCGAAATCGTCCTGGGCATCGACAACATCATCTTTATCTCGATCCTGACCGGGAAATTGCCCGTCCATCAGCAGCCGCGCGCACGCACCATAGGCCTGGCCTTCGCCATGATCACACGCATCATGCTGCTGTATTCCCTGGTCTGGCTGACGCGCCTTACGGAACCGCTATTCACCCTCATACAGATGGAGATTTCAATCCGCGATTTGGTACTGATCGTCGGTGGCGCCTTCCTGCTCGCCAAGAGCACCATGGAACTGCACAGCAGCCTGGAGGGTCCGGAGGAACACACAGGACGCGCCGCCACGCAGGTCTTCGCTATGGTCATCGTGCAGATCGCCATCATCGACATCGTGTTCTCGCTGGACTCGGTAATCACTGCGGTCGGCATGGCGCAGGACATCGAAGTGATGGCGCTGGCCATCGTGATCGCGGTGTTCTTCATGATGGGCTTTGCCGGCACGGTCAGCCGCTTCGTCGACACCCATCCGACACTGAAAGTGCTCGCACTGAGTTTCCTGCTGATTGTGGGTATGGCACTGATCGCCGACGGCCTGGAATTCCATATTCCGAGGGGTTACATCTATTTCGCCATGGGCTTCTCGGTGTTCGTTGAATCGCTCAATATCCGCATGCGGCGCAAGATCGAACCGGTGCACCTGCGCTCACCACATCTGCCAGACGGGAAAGATCGCGAAACACAGTGATGATTCATCAGCGGCGGCATGGACTCTGCCGCCGCTGATGCTTCACTCCACCGGCACGCGCAACAGCCAGCGATCGGCCCATTGATGCATGGCCAATCCCGACAAAATCACCGCACTGGCCATCCACACCCGCGGCGAGAGATGCTCGCCGGCCAGCCAATCGCCCAACATCAAGGCCAGCACCGGTGTGACCAGCGTCACCAAGGCAATGCTGCTCGCCTCCAGCCGCTTCAAAACGTAGTAGAACAGCACGAAACCGATCACTGAACCAACCACGCCCAGATACACAATCGAGCCGAGCGTTCGCGCCGGTAATGTCTGCGGCAGAGACGCGTCGACCAACCACCAGGTCAGCAGATACAAGGGCACCGCCACGGCAAGACCACCGCCGGCCATCGCCATCGCCGGCACATCGGCGCCGATGCGCTTCACGCCGACGGCGCTGGCGGAATGCAATATCACCGCGAACACCACCGCTGCCGCGCCCCAGCGCCCCTGACCCAATGCCCCTAGCTCATCGTTGAACAACAACATCAACCCGCCCAAACCCAGCAAAGCACCGCCGATACGCCCCGGCGTAAACAACCGCTCACCCAACCAGTGCGCCGCGAGTACGCCAGTCACCACCGGCGTCAAGCCGAACAGCACCGATACCAAACCCGAGGGGATGAATTGCGCACCCCAGTAAGTCGCCAGCATCGAACCAAACATGCCCAAGCCCGCAATCAGATAGGTGGCCAGCGCGCGGCGATCGCGCGGCATCGGCACACTGAGCAGCCCCATCAAGGCAAGACAGCACAACATACCCAGCAGCATGCGCGCACTGACGCCAAACAAAAATCCACCGCCTTGACCGCTCCACTTGATGGCGAGCGGCGTCGTCGACCAGATCAGGATCACGCCCATAAAGGCGGCTGGCACCGACATGTAACATCCTCCTCAGTCATTACCGCCAATAAACAAAAAGGCCACAGTTCGCGGGAATCTGTGGCCTGAGGGATCGTATGCTGTGAATTACAAATCAGTCGACGGTCGTGTTCCCCAGGCGCACAGGCACTTGTCGCAGCCAGACGGCGCGCAGATGCAGTGGCAAACACTTAATCATCGGGAACGTAACCATGGTTTGAGTCTGCACTGGCGCCGTTGCCAGTGTCAACCGGAATGTGCGAAGCGCGCGCTGACGTATAGCACGGTGGCCACCACACCGAGCAATGTCGCCATCAACGCGGCAAAGGCCCGGCGCCGGTAGCGCGTCGTCAGCACCTGTTGCGGCACTGCCGACAACAAAAACGGATGCCGGTCGCTGGGCGAACGTGACAACACATTGCTGACCGGCGCATGCGGCCGATGACGGCGCAGCCGGATGACTTCCTGCAACGCCGCTTCGCGCGCGGCATCCCATTCTCCGGCATCGACCTGACCGTCGCCGTTGCGATCGAAGCGACTCAGCAGGCCCGTCTGATCCGCCTTCCACTCGCGCAACAACAGACTGACCTCGGCATTCACATCGCCCGGTGCATTGCGCACCGTGCCGAACCAACCCAGGGCATAGACTGTTCCCGGCATGAGTCGCTCCTCGGTGTAACGATAATCGCCACCCCCCAGCCGAATCCAGGACTTCGATAGCGGCGGCCCCCGACGCGGAAATTCCTCATGCCCATACCAGACATCGTCAGCGACACAGATCACCTCCGCGCCATCCGGATCGACTATGCAGCGCCCGGTATCATCCTCGATGAGAAACAAGCCCTCGCTGACACCCGACTGCAGCGTGCTCCACGAACTGCCGCCGCGACCCCGATGATCGCGATGCGATTCGCGATGCTCGATTTTGTAGCGATACCAGAGACAGTGTATTCCCGTTAGCGGGCCGACGATGGGCGGCCCCTCAAGCAAGCGTCCTTCACCCTCGATTTCTATATAACCTTGCTGCGCGGAACGTATGCGCGCCGTGGGCATATCTTCGATGAGGCGCGCGCGGTGCAGGTTGCGCCAGATGAAATAAAACGCGGCGGCGCTGCCGACAATCAGCAGTGCCAGGATGAACCAGAAACCTTCGGGCGAAAGATCGCGCACCGCCCGAACGAATTCTGGAAAGCGCGCCAGCAAATAGTCGGTATCCATCAAGTGTTACCGAACAACTCCTTGATATTCACGTCGGTCTTTTCCTGCTCGCTGAATTCCAGAAGCTCGAAAGCGCCGAAATTAAAGCGCTGCGCGATCAACACGTCCGGGAATTGCTCGATGCGTACATTATTGAGATTGACACTTTCGTTATAGTACTCGCGGCGGTCGGCGATACTGTTCTCCAATTCGGTGATGCGATCCTGCAAGTGCTGGAACTGCGTATTGGCCTTCAATTCGGGATAGGCCTCGGCGACCGCAAACAGACTTCCCAGACCTAAGCGCAATTGCGTCTCCGCCGCACCGAGCGCCGGGATGTTCTGACCTTCACGTGCGGTTGCCACGGCCGTGCGCGCCTGCATCACCTTTTCCAGCGTTTCCTGCTCATAGCCCATGTACTGCTTGCAGACCTCGACCAGCTTGGGCAACTCATCGTGACGCTGCTTGAGCAGCACATCGATGTTCGACCAACTTTTGGAGACGTTGTGTTTCAGCGCCACCAGATTGTTGTAGATCATGATGCCGTACAGCACCACGATGGCGATCAACACCAGAAAAATAATCCAGCCCACAGTGTCACCCTCCTTATCGGGATCTGTTGAGTTCCGCCAGCTTACGATAACAGAGGATCAACGCGTCGAGCGAATACGTGGCATTGGCGGAACTCGGATCGGGCGTTAAATAGACCTGACTGATGCCGATGGACTGCGGCTGCAGCCCCCACTCCACTGCCACAGCGCCAGCATTGCCCGCAGCCCCGGCATTGTCGATCGCAGTTTCATCGAGCGCGCCGTATCTGAGAAAATTTCGATACCCCAGCTTGCCGTGAAACCAGATTATGCGCGGCGAAAAGCGCAGCAGTTTCTCGGTCAGTTGCGGCGCCCAGGTCTTGAAATCGGCAACGCGCAGCTGCGCAGCACTGGGCGTGGCACGTTTGACCACATCGGTGTGACCGATTCGATAGTGCTCGAACAGCCGCTGCAAAGCGGGCACACCCGGCTCCAGCACCTCGTCGATCAGACCGCTGGCATTCAACGCCTTCCAAAAACGATTCTGCGGTGATGCAAACGGGAAGCCGGCGCGCAGTGAATTGAGTGAGGGATTCAAACCAACGGAGAGGATATGCAATCCCGGACCGATCCAGTCCGGCAATGTCGATTCCGTTTTCAAAAACCGATGTCCTCGGGCGCGAGCTCAAACGCGACCTGCGTGCGCCGTTGCGGACACAGAAAGGCCAGGCTCATCGCGACCAGGCGCAAACCTTCCGCCGTTTTATTACCCGTACCATAGCGAGGATCACCGATCACCGGGAAACCGGCCTCCGCGAGATGGCGACGGATCTGATGCAACCGGCCGGTGTGGATCGTCACCTGCAACGTGGAGCGTTGCGTCTGCGCATCCCAAGCCAGCACCTGGAAATCCGTCAGCGCGGTTTTACCGTCGAGCGCTTGATCAAGGCGCCCCTGTTGACCCAGCACCGCGCCGATGTCGCCCAGCACCTGCACCCGATACTGCTTTTGCACCTGATTGTGCTGGAACTGCTGCGACAATTTAGCCGCGGCCTGCTTAGTGTGGGCGAGCAACATCAACCCGGCCGCCTCGCGATCCAGGCGGTGAATCACCCACACCTGGCGCGGCGGCGTCCAGGCCAGCTCGGCCTGACGCGTCAGCGCACAGTGATCGCCGAACTCGTTGCCCTGCGCCAGCAAGCCGGCCGGTTTGTACCAGAGACTATAACTGCCTTGATCTGCAATGCAGCGCGCGGCTGGTGGCTGCAATGCCAACAAGTCGCGGTCGTAATACAGTTCGATGCGATCGCCGCTGCGCAACTCGGTCTTGGCGCGCCGCACCCGGCGCGCACTGCCGGCCCGACGCATCAGCACCGCGCCTTTGTTGGCGGCATCTTTGAGCTGTTGTTTGGAGAGACCGCTGTGCTGATGCAGAAAATCGACGAGTATCAGCGCGTCATCAGCCTTCACGATGCGCTTGAGTTCCAGCCGGGGCCCGATTGGTGCAGGTGCAGATGCCGTTACGGATTCAGTCATCGTTGCCGAGTCCGGCACTCAAACCTTGGGACGCGCGCTATAGCACGTGTTGTAATTCACGGCGTTACGCCTTACGGACATCGATGGCGTTGAAATCGGCTGCCTGCGGATGACGCGCCTGCGGATTAATCGCGCCTTCCCGCACCAACTGAACGGTGCGCATGCCGGCGTACGCGCGGCATCCAACTCTGCCTCGATGTCCGACAGAAACAGGATATCGTTCGCCGGTAGCTGGATGTCATCGATGATGGCGCGGTACGCCGCCGCCTCACGTTTAGCACCGATATGCGTGTCGTAGTAGCCGGAAAACAGCGGCGTCAGATCGCCGGCCTCGCTGTATCCGAACAGCAGTTTCTGCGCATACACCGAGCCAGATGAATACACATACAGCTTGATGCCCTGCGCCTGCCAGGCACGCAACTGTTCGGCGGCATCACCATAGATGTGGCCCTTGAAATCACCGTTGCGATAGCCCGCTTCCCAGATCAGACCTTGCAGGGATTTCAGGGGCGTGACTTTGCGATCCTCATCGATCCAGTGTTCGAGCTGCGCGACAATGCCGGCATCATCGAGCTCGACTCCCGCCTCGCGCTTGGCCTCATCCAATAAGGCGCGCACCTGCGGCTGCTGCGCGTGCGCCGCGACAAAGCCGGCGAGGTGCTTACGTGCATAGGGGAACAACACATCTTTGACGAAGGAAAGCGAACTGGTCGTGCCCTCGATATCAGTGACGATCGCACGCATCATAGTAAAGGCAATCAGCAGAACTGCATGCCGAACTGCGGATAACCGCTGGCGATGGTATCGCCGGTGTATTGCGCCACCCAACCTTCGGGCGTGGTAAACAGGCGGATGCACTTGAAGTGCGGGTTCTCGCCCATGTCGAACCAGTGCGGGGTATTCGCCGGCACGCTGATCAGATCGCCCTTCTCGCACAACACACCGTAGACTTTGCCGCCGGTGTGTATATAGAACAGGCCCTGGCCGTCGACGAAGAAGCGCACCTCGAAATCGCTGTGGGTGTGCTCATCGAGAAATTTGGCGCGCAACGCCGTCTTGTCGGGATGATTCGGATTAAGACTCACCACATCCACCGACTTGAACGCGTATTCCTGCATCAGCCCGTCGACCTGCGTTTGATAGGCCGCAATGATATCCTCCTGACTGGCACTATCAGTTAGCGCATGCGCCGCATCCCAACGTTCGAAGCGCACGCCGATGGCATCCAGGTGGCGACCGATCTCAGTGCCGTCGGTCAGCACCTCCGTGGGGTGGCGGTCGGTTTCGGTATAGATGGTCAGCTGGCTCATGTGTTTCGCATCCCTCGTTCGCGCAGATCACATTCAAACAGAAAATCGAAGGCCTCGAGATGGCGCAGCGTTTCCGCCATGTCTCGCCCCCAGGCATACAGGCCGTGGCCTGCAATCAGGTAGCCGTACACGGGATCGTTCGCATCCAACCAGGCATCGACCTTGGCGGCGAGCCGCGGGATGTCCTGTTCGTTATCGAACACCGGCACGCGCATAGACGTAGCGTGCGTGGTGTTGCCAGGAAAGGCCTTGAGCAGTTCGTAGCCCGCCAACACGAGATCGTGCGCGCCGCTGCGCTGCACCGCACGCGAGATCAATGTCGCGTTGACCGAATGCACATGCAGCACCACACCGACGTCCGGATAACGCTGGTACAACTGCGTGTGCAGTAGCGTCTCAGCAGAAGGCCGCTTGTCACTGCCAACCGCGCGCCCCTGCATGTCCGCGCGCATGATGCCGGCCTCGTCGAGCTTGCCCTTATGAAACCCAGAGACCGTCAACGCGATTTCCGTGTCACTCAAGCGCGCGGAAAAATTACCGCTGGTCGCCGGCACCCAACCGCGCGCATGCAGTTCGCGGCCCGCCTCGATCAGGGCGTGGACCTGCTGCTGCCAGAGGCTGTCATCAGCGTGTTCAGCGGGAACGGAGGACATTGCGGATACCTGTTGCATATGAGCGGCAGATTGTAGGGCGCAGGCGGAAGTGGAACAACAGAAAAGATATTGAACCGCCAAGACGCCAAAAACTCCCAAGTGAACCGCAAAGACGCAAAGGCGCCAAGAAAACCCTGTCTATGCAAATGCGATTTGTTTTTTCATTAGCCATTCATGGTGCCTTTGCGCCTTTGCGCCTTTGCGCCTTTGCGCCTTTGCGCCTTTGGCGCCTTTGCGCCTTTGCGCCTTTGCGGTTCGACAAGATTCTTCTTGGAGCTTTGGCGGTTCAAGAACTCTATCTTCCACCCGCCGGCCACAGCCACGCCGCGCCGCGCACGCCGCTGGAATCGCCGTGCTTCGGCGCGACCAACTGCGTATCCACACGATCGGAGAATACATAAGCACCCCAGCGGCGCGGGATTTCGTAGTACAGGGTCGGAATCTTGCCCATGCCGCCACCGAGCACGATCACGTCCGGGTCAAGGATGTTGATCACCTGCGCGAGCGCGCGCGCCATGCGGTCGTAATAGCGTTCCAGCGCGGCGCGACTGCTGACTTCGCCGTGTTCGGCGCGCGCGACGATGCTCTCGGCGCTCAGCGTCTCGCCGGTATGCTGTGTGAAATCGCGCGCCAAGCCGGTGCCGGACAACCAGGTCTCAATACAGCCTTGTTTGCCGCAATAACACGCCGGTCCCGGCAACTCATCGCTGCGAGGCCATGGCAACGGATTGTGACCCCACTCACCGGCGATGGCATTTGGGCCGGTCAAGACATGGCGATCCACCACAATGCCCGCGCCAGTGCCGGTACCGATGATCACACCGAACACCACACTCGCCCCGGCCGCCGCACCATCGACCGCTTCGGACAACGCGAAACAATTGGCGTCATTGCTGATGCGCAGCGGACGTCCGAGCCGCGCCTCCAGATCCTGCTGCAATGGCTGCCCGTTGAGACACACCGAGTTGGAGTTCTTCAGCAATCCCGTCGCACGCGAGATCGCGCCGGGCGTACCAATGCCGACCGGCAGATCCGTGCGACCCAAACGCGACCTCGGCCGCATCTAACCAAGCCCGCAATGGCCTCGAGCGTCGCGGCATAATCGCCCTGCGGCGTCGCCACCCGCTCGCGCAGCAGCACCTTGCCGTCTTCTTCCAGGGCAATGATTTCGATCTTGGTACCGCCGAGATCCACACCCAGGCGCATGACTTTTCCTCCGTCGCGATGCGCGTATTATCTGTCGTACCGAATTGGCATTAAGGGTACACCATGTCCGCCTCCCCGCTGATCACGGCCGCCGAACTCGCCGAGCATCTCGACGATCCCGCCTGGCGCATCATCGACTGCCGCTTCGATCTGAAACAACCCGAGGCCGGCGAGGCGGGTTATCACGAAGGCCACATCCCCGGCGCGTTATACGCGCACCTCGACCGCGATCTATCCGGCCCGATAACACCCGACAGCGGCCGCCATCCGTTGCCCGATCCGCAACGTCTGCGCGAAACCTTTTCCGCCTGGGGCATCGATTCCGATTCACAGGTGATTTGCTACGACGCGCAGGCCAACGCCTATGCCGCGCGCCTGTGGTGGCTGTTGCGCTGGCTCGGTCACGAACGCGTCGCCGTCCTCGACGGCGGCATGAAGGCCTGGGAGGCCGGCAATTATCCGTTCGATACCGCAACGCCACCGATCACACCCAGCACCTTCCGCGGCAATCCGCATCCCGACATGCTCGTCACCACACAAGAACTCGTGACACAGTTCGATAACCACACGCAGTGTCTGATCGACGTGCGCACTCCGGAACGCTACGCCGGTGAAAAGGAACCCTTCGACCCCGTTGCCGGCCATATCCCCGGCGCGCGCAACCTGCCCTATCAAACCAACCTGGATGCCGGCGAGTGCTATCTGCCGCCGGAGGCGTTGAAGAAAATGTATCGTCGCGTGCTCGATGACATCGCACCGGAACATTGCATCGTCATGTGCGGTTCGGGTGTAACGGCGTGTCAGAGTTTGATTGCGCTGGAACTGGCGGGGATGAGCGGCGCGAAGCTGTATGCGGGATCGTGGAGTGAGTGGATTCGGGATCCTAATAGACCAGTGGCAGTAGGAGGAAAGTAGGTCAAGTCAGTTAGGAGAAATTTACCCCTTCGAATACATCATAAACGATTTGCAAACCACAACCCGATATCACCCCTCCACCCTCACCAACGTCCGCCCATGAATATGCCCCGCCAGCATCTCCTCACAGAACGCCGGCAGTTCATCGAGCGTAATCTCCCCCGCACAAATGCTGTCGAGCTGCGCGGCATCGAGATCCTGCGCCAGCCGTGACCAGATGCGTTCGCGCAGATCGCGCGGGGCATCGACGGAGTTGATGCCAAGCAGATTCACGCCGCGCAGGATGAACGGCATCACCGAAGTGCTGAACTCCGTGCCGGTGGCCATGCCGATGACGGCGACGTTGCCATGCGGGCGCACGCAGCGGATCGCCCAGCCGAGGTAATCGCCACCGAGGGTGTCGATTACGCCGCCAAAATGCGCGGCTTCCAACGCGCGTTGCCCCATCGCTAAACCGTCGCGCAGGATCACCTTCTTTGCGCCGAGCTTTTCCAGGTAATCGATGCTCGCAGGTTTCAAGGTCAGCGCAGCGACCTCGTAGCCGTGCCGCGCGCACAAGGCAGTGGCGAAGCTGCCCACGCCGCCGCTGGCGCCGGTCACCAGGATCGGGCCGAGTTCAGGCGTCTGGCCGTTGTGTTCCATGCGCGTGAGCGCGAGCGCGGCGGTGAAACCGGCAGTGCCGATGATCATCGCTTGGCGCGTCGACATTCCTGCGGGCAACGGGATCGCCATCGCCGCAGGCACACGCAGATACGGTGCGAAGCCACCGTCGCGTGCCTCGCCGAGGCCGCCGCCAGTAATTACCACCGGCGTGCCTACCGGCAGAGCGGGATTGGTCGAGACTTCCACGCACCCCGCCGCGTCGACGCCGCCCACCAGCGGCGAGTGGCGCAGGATCTTGCCGCGCCCGGTGACGGCCAGCGCGTCTTTGAAGTTCACCGCGGACCACTCAACCCGCACGGTCACCTCGCCCGGCGTCAGTTGGTCGTGGGTCAGGGCTTCCAGGCCGGCGCGATGACCGGACACATCCTGATGAATTCGGAAGGCGTTGAAGGTGGTCATGAGCGCTTCTCCATATATTCCCTCACCCTAGCCCTCTCCCCGTCACGGGGAGAGGGAATTATCACTCCCTCTCCCGCCCGGGCGGGAGAGGGTCGGGGTGAGGGTGGGACGTCGCGGGTGACAGGAGCGGCGCGCGGTTGCAATAATGGCGCGGTCATCTCTCGCGGTCGATGCCAGTATGTCCAGCCCTGCAAGCCCCGTCCAGCGTCGCCTCAGCGTGCCCGTCCGCATCGGTCCCGTGACCGTCGGCGGCGATCATCCGGTGGTCGTGCAATCCATGACCAACACTGACACCGCCGATGCGGTCGGTACAGCGATACAGGTCGCACAACTGGCCAAAGCCGGCTCGGAACTGGTGCGCATCACCGTCAACAGCGACGAGGCCGCGGCGGCCGTGGCGGAAATTCGACAACGTCTCGACGACATGGGTCTCACCGTCCCGCTGATCGGCGACTTCCATTTCAACGGCCATCGTCTGCTGAGCCAAACACCCGGCCTGCGCGCAAGCGCTGGCCAAATACCGCATCAATCCCGGCAACGTCGGCCGTGGCAAGAAGAAGGATGAACAGTTCGCCACACTGATTGGATTTGCGCGCGATCACGCCAAACCGGTGCGCATCGGCGTGAACTGGGGCAGCCTCGATCAGGAACTGGTGGTGCGCATGATGGACGAGAATGCGAAGCGCGCTGAACCGCACGATACAGCCGACGTCACCCGCGAGGCCTTGATCATCTCCGCGTTGGAAAGCGCGCAGCGCGCCGAGGAACTCGGGCTGCGCCACGATCAGATCATTCTGTCGGTGAAGATGAGCGGCGTGCAGGATCTGATCGCCGTGTATCGCAACCTCGCCACGCGCTGCGATTATCCGCTGCACCTCGGGCTCACCGAGGCCGGCATGGGCAGCAAGGGCATCGTCGCCTCAACCGCCGCGCTCGCGGTGCTGTTGCAGGAAGGCATCGGCGACACGATTCGGATTTCACTCACGCCCGAACCCGGCGGCGACCGCACGCAAGAAGTGATCGTCGCGCAGGAGATCCTGCAATCGATGGGCCTGCGCGCCTTCACGCCGCAAGTCGTCGCCTGCCCCGGCTGCGGCCGCACTACCAGCACCACTTTCCAACAGCTCGCGCAGGACATTCAAAGCTATCTGCGCCATCAGATGCCGGTATGGCGAACGCAATATCCCGGCGTCGAGAACCTCACCGTCGCGGTGATGGGCTGCGTAGTCAACGGACCCGGCGAGAGCAAGCATGCCAACATCGGCATCAGCCTGCCTGGTACCGGCGAGGTGCCGGTCGCGCCGGTGTATGTCGATGGCGAGAAGACCGTGACGCTCAAGGGCGAGACCATCGCGGTGGAATTCCAGAAGATCGTCGATGACTATGTGCAGCGGCGGTATGGTGGGTGCTAAGGATTATTTTTTAACCGCCAAGACGCCGAGTTCTCTAAGAAACGGGGGCGAACCGCCAAGGCGCCAAGGCGCAAAGAAAAAAACATTCTAGTAACCTCTGATTAATCCGTCATTGCTTTTTCGCTACGCTCCTCGCAATGACGAATATTGGAAGTTCTTCTATCCAAGAACCTTTGCGCCTTGGCGTCTTGGCGGTTCAAAAATCCGTCACATCAACCCCGCACAGATCCTCTCCACACCCTCCAACACACGCGGCGTGGCGCGGTGGATATAATCGCCGGGAACGCCGATGTAGCGCGTGGTTGCCGGTAAGCCATAGCGTTGCCAGAAGCTCTGCACGGCCGCGACCGACTCGCCGGGATACAGCGCAAACACCACCGCCTCCGGGCGCGTGGCGAGCACAGCCTCGATATCCACGCGCGGCGTGAGCGCGGGCACGTCGGCAAACGGATTCATGCCGCCACACAAACTCAACACATCGTTAATCAAGTGATCGCGGTTGACGGTCAGCAAGGGTTGCTGGGCCAGTTGATAGAACAACGTGCGGTGCGAATTGGTCGCGTAGCGTGCGCGCAGCGCAGCGAGATGTCGTTCGTAGTCTTGCGCGGCGATCTCGGCCTGCGCAGCTGTACCGGCGATCTCGCCAAACACGCGCAACTGTGCACCGATCGCATTCAAGCGGCGCGGTTCCGATAAGTACAAAGGAATACCTAGGCGCCGCAGAGCAGCGATCTCGCGCGCGGGTGTGCCGCTGCCCCAGGCAATGATCAGATCGGGTTGCAACTGCAACAGGCGCTCGTGGTCGACGCGTTCGGCATTACCGATGCGCGGCAGACGCGTAGCAGCTTGGGGATAATCGCTGTAGTCCACCGCGGCGACGAGGCGTTCACCCGCGCCGACGGCGTAGAGCAGTTCAGTGATATGCGGCGTAAGGCTGACGATGCGCTGCGGCGGTGCAGCGAGATGGATGACGTTACCGAGATCATCCATGATGACCTGCTCGGCAAGCAGCGGCGGCGCGGCAAGCCACATGGCTAATAGAAAAAATAATTTCACGCCCAGCATCTGCCTTGACTCAGCAGTTGCGGCGGTCGTTCGTCGTCGAAATTGATGCGCGTATAAGCCGCATAGGCGAGATTGATGCGATACATTGCCCCCAGCGGGGCATTCAAGACAGGCGCGACTCATTTGTTTCGAATAAGGTTTCTCTGCGAGCTTTGCGCATTTGGGTGTGCAATTGACCTGGGCTCAACCCGCCCAACCTGCCAGCGTCAGCAGCGCAATGACGAACACCCACATCACCAGGGTTCGCCACACCAGGCTCATGGCGGATTGCAACACCTGATCCCAGGTGAGATTGTCGCGACTGTCTTCGTCCAGATCGAGCGCGCCAGTGCCGGTCGCGATGAGAACATCATCCGCAGACAAGCCCCAGTGCGCTTCGTCCGCACTCAGATTGCGCCAGCGCAAGACTGCCGCCTCGAAGTCGCCGGACAGGGCATAGCCGAATGCAGTCAGGCGCGCCGGCAGCCAATCCAGAATTTCGGCTAGGCGGCGCGCGGCCCAGGTGTAGTCATCGTGGGTTTGCGCCAGGTGACGGCACAGTTCAGCGACGGCGCGATACAACACCGCGCCGAAAGGTCCGAGTATCGCGAACCAGAACAACACGCCGAAGATGCGCAGGTTGGCCTGCGTCAGCACCGCATGCGTGACCGCACGCGCCTGCGCATCCATAGCTTCCGGTGGCTCTGTGCCGAGCAAGCCACGTGCCAGACGTGTCGCCAACTCATCATTGTTCGCGGTCAATGCGGCGCGGTACTCGGTCAACTCCAAGCCCAGATCGCGCGGGCCCAGGCAAAACACCAGCACCGCAATCGCGAAGACTAATCCGAGCAGGCCAAACAGTGCATCATCCAGCCCAGTCTGCAGCCATGCGGTCACCAGCAGCAACGGCGCCAACAGCGCCACCACGCCCAAGCGCCCTTGCCAGCGTTCGCCGCGCAGGTGCTCGCGCATCCACACAACGTAATCGTGGTAGCGTTCGTAGCGCCGCAGGTGCTGGATGTGTTCCAGCATACGTTCCAGCAGCAAGCTGGCGAGGATAGCGATCAGTGTCATAGTGTCTATTCGCCGTAACTAGAAGATGCACACGCAACGGGCACCGTACCCGCTGCGCTTTCAGCCTGTCAAGGAATCCGCGGCCTGCGACAGCATCGCGGCGAGTTTATCCCAATCGAAGGCGGGGCCGGGATCGGTCTTGCGACCCGGTGCGATATCCGCATGGCCGGTGATCGCATCCGCGTCGATGTTGGGGTAACGCGATCGCAGCAAGGCAATCAGCGCCGTGAGACTGCGGTATTGAGCCTCGGTATAAGGTAGGTCATCGGTGCCTTCGAGCTCGATGCCAATCGAGAAATCGTTGCAGACGTCACGCCCGCGGAAGCAACTCTGGCCGGCATGCCAGGCGCGCTTGGAAAATGGCACGAATTGCACAAGCTGGCCGTCGCGACGAATCACCACATGCGCTGAGACTTTGACACCGGCGACTTCGCGGAAGTAGGGATGCGCGTCGGGATCGAGGCGGTTCAAGAACAAGTCCGCGATCCAAGGGCCACCAAACTCGCCTGGTGGCAGACTGATACCGTGTACAACGATCAGCGAGATCTCGCCGTCGGGCGTGCGTTCGTCGCAGTTCGGCGATGGGCAACGCTCCGCGTCGAGCAGCCAGTCACCGTAAACATCTAACTGCATCTCCATAATAGGCGTCATCCCAAAATCACTGTTATCGTCCATGCCAATCACGATATCGCTGCCGGAGGCACTTTACCGATGAGGGATTGCCAAGGGGGAGAAGCGGGGCTCTCCTTCTTGGCAGTCAGCCCGCGCAGGACTTCGTCCGAGCAGGCGGAATTCGGTTCAGATACGTAGCCCGGATGCAGGCCCGCCCTTTTTATTGGGGGGCCGGAATCCGGGAATTCATGCATGCTGTCCCGGATTACTCGCTGCGCTCGCCCTACGGGCCGCCCTTTGGGCGTTCAACGCGCTTCGCGCTTTTGTCCGCTGCGCTCCATCCGGGCTACAAAATGCTTCATGGCGCCTCCTCGGCAGGTAACATCAACGCCTCGGCGATGGCGGTACGCAGCCGTGGCAGACTCGCCTCGCAGGCCAGCGGCCGGTGATATTGGCCGTCGAGGAACAGGAACAGCGCCGGCAGGTGAAACAACTCGAACTCGCGCGCCAGCGCCTGATCCTGACCGGCATCGACCTCGAACACCGGCAGGCCATCGGTCGCGACCGCGAACTCGTGCAGCAGGCTTTTCCAATGCCGACAGGAGGCGCAAGCCGCGGCGGAAAAAAACACCACCGCCGGTCCAGAGACCTCCGCTAAGCTAGGATAAAAACTGAATTGGTCTAGGCGCTGCATGGTCTAATCTTACGAATCAATGGCACTAACTTAAGCAGAAATGTAGGGTGGGTTAGCGTAGTTGCGTAACCCACCAAGCGTTGCGCAGCAACACAACGCCATTTTTAATGAGTGCCTGACGGCACAGTTGGCGGGTTACGGCACAAACAACGCACCTAACCCACCCTACAGCGGTTATGGAGCCGCTTAAGTTAGTGCCATTCATCTTACGAATTGCTTCCGTGGAGTTGATTCCGTGGGTGCTTCGCGTAATCATGCCGCATTCCCGGCAAGGGCGCGACGTTCTATATACGATTCGCGTCCGCCACGACCATCCCAAGGAGTTCCCGTGATTCGTACCCTGTTATCGGTGCTGCTGTTGAGCATCACCCTGAATGCCCAAGCGGAAACCCGCTTCGTCAGCGACGAGCTGGAAATCGACATGCGCTCGGGCACCAGCAATCAGCACCGCATCCTGCGCATGCTCCCCAGCGGAACCGCGCTGGAGGTCCTGGAGGACGACAAAGCCAGCGGTTACAGCCGGGTACAGACCTCCAGCGGTGCCGAGGGTTGGATTCTGAGCCGCTATCTGCAGACCAGTGCGCCCGCCAGCAAACGCCTGGCCGAGACCGAAAAGAAGCTTGCCGAGCTGGAACTCCAGTCACGCCAGCGCATGGCCAAACTCAGCGAGAGCGACAAGGAATTCATCGGCGTCACCGAGGAACTCACCCGGCTCAAGGACGAAAACCTGAAACTCACCAAGCAGGTCGCCGACATTCAGCGCACCGCCTCCAGCGCGTTGGCCATCGACGCTGAGAATCAGGAACTCAAAAACACCCTGATGCAACTGGAGCGCGGCCAGGAAACCCTGCGTCAGGAAAACGCAGCGCTGCACGACCGCACCACCCGTGACTGGTTCATGATCGGCGCCGGCGTATTGGTCGCCGGTATCCTGCTGGGTCTGATCCTGCCGCGCATTCGCATGCGCAAACGTTCGAGCTGGGGTAGTTTGTAACTCGGGATTTCTCATGTAGCCCGGATGCAGGCCCCGTTTCTTTCGGGGCCGTAATCCGGGAGGCCATCCCGGATTGCGCTGCGCTCCATCCGGGCTACGCGCTGAATCCCGAATCCCTTCCCGGTACAGCTTTTGCACTCCCCTCTGAATAGCAGCCAGTTGTGCCGGCAATCCGGCGCAAAAGAACCCTATACGGAGATGGAGCGCCGAAAATGACCGAAGAACGGCAAGTCAAAGACACCCACCACAAGGCACTGGAAATCAATCTGGACCCGGCCCAATACGGCACCGTTGCCGAGATCGGGGCCGGCCAGGAGACCGCGCGCTGGTTTTTCCGCGTCGGTGGCGCCGCCGGCACCATCGCCAAGGCGATGTCGGCCTACGACATGAAATTCAGCGACGCCATCTACGGTACCTCGCCACGCTATGTCAGCCGCGAACGCCTGCGCTCTATGCTGGAACACGAATACCGCCTGGTGGTGGAACGTCTCGATGCCCACCGCGGTGCGGAGTCGACCTTCTTTGCCTTTGCCAATACCGTCGCCGCCCGCTGCTTCTCCCGCAATGAAGAAGGCCAGGGCTGGCTCGGCATCCGCTTCCAGACCACACCGCGCAGCGAACCCTCGCAAATCGACATCCATGTGCATCTGCGCGGCAAGAAAAGCATTCAGGATCAGGAATCGCTCGGCATCCTCGGTGTGAATCTGATGTACGGCGCGCTCTATCACCACAACGATCCGGTGTTGTTGATGGAGACCTTGCTGGATGGGCTGTACACCGAGTTGGTCGAGATCGACATGATCGAGTTCTCGGGGCCCGCGTTCGCCGATATCGACAACCGCCTGATGGCGCTGCGCCTGGTGCAGAAAGGCTTGGCGCCGTCGGCTATGTTCACCGCCGATGGCCGCGTCGTGCACCCGGCCGAGGCGCTGTACAAAAAGGCCGTATTGATCGAACGCAGCCGCTTCCGCCCGCCGACTCATCTCAATATGAACATGCTGGATTGCGCGCGCGCCCAATTCATCGCCGAACGTGAAGTGCAGGACAATGAGGTGCTCGTGATCTCGGAGATGACCCTGCACAATCTGCGCGACGGCAATGACATCGATGTACGCGACTTCCTCCACCGCGTGGAAATCCTCTGCGCGCTGGGCAAGAACGTGATGATTTCCAACCTCGGCGAATACTACCGGCTGGCCGCCTACCTGTTCCGCTACACCCAAAGACCGATGGGGGTGGTGATGGGCTTACCGACCTTGCGTGAAGTCTTCGACGAGAAGTATTACACCAGCCTGGCCGGCGGCATTCTGGAATCCTTCGGTCGACTCTTCAATTACGATCTGCGCCTGTATGTCAGCCCCTGCCTTGGCGAGGATGGCGCCGAACAGGTCAGCGTGGAAAACTTCAAGCCACTCCCGCACCTGAAGCATCTGTATGCCTATCTCTACGATAACGGCTACATCAAGGGCCTACAGGGTATTCGCCCTGAACTGCTGTCGATCTTCTCGCACGAGATCCTGGCCAAGATCCGCGCTGGCCAGAACGATTGGGAAGACAGCGTGCCGCCAGTCGTCGCGCAAATGATCCGCGACAAGCATCTGTTCGGCTGTGGCGGACACTGCTGATCAGCAGATAACCAAGATATCTCTAGAACCTATCTCAAAATCTGAAAGGCGTTCCAACACCGTCATACCCGCGAAAGCGGGTAGCCAAAACAGCTTGAAAATCTGGGTTCCCGCCTTCGCGGGAATGACGATGTCAACCTGCGAAGGTCTTTTCGATTTTGAGATAGGTTCTAATCATTCGTCACACCGGCTGGAACCGGTATGACGTTCGATGGGAACACTGGATACGGCACTCGCTGGAATGACGAGATTCGAGTATTTTATAGATGCCCGCCATTTACAGACAAACCCTGTGCGGCCACACTGCCGCGCATGCACACCCGCCTACAATCCGTTGACCTGCTGCGCGGCCTCGCGCTGGCGATGATGATCGCCTATCACTTCTGCTACGACCTGACGTATTTCAATTTTGCGCACTTCGATTTCTTCACCGATCCGTTCTGGCTGCAGGCACGTACGCTGATCCTGAGCAGTTTCCTATTGGTCGCCGGCATCAGTCTGAGCCTGGCGACGCACAATGGCGTGCGTATAAAACCCTATCTCACCCGCCTGGGCATGCTCGCCGGTTGTGCGACTTTGATCAGTGTCGCCAGTTATTTCGTGTTCGGTCCACGCTGGATCTTTTTCGGCGTGTTGCATTTCATCGCCGTGGCCAGCGTACTTGGCTTGGGCTTCGTGCGCCGACCTGGTTTGGCGTTGGCGACAGGCGTTGCGTTGATTCTTCTCGACCTCATGTTCAGTCATAGTTTCTTCGATCAAGCCACGTGGCAGTGGCTGGGGCTGATGACCTATAAACCGCCGACCGAGGATTATGTGCCGCTGATTCCGTGGTTCGGCGTGTTTCTGCTCGGCACCGTTCTCGGCAACCGCCTCTGGCTGCGCGAATCTGCGCCGAGCCTCACACAGTGGCACAGCACGCAGCCGTTGGTGCAACTGCTGAGCCTCGCGGGCCGTCACAGCCTGCTCGTCTACATGCTGCATCAACCGTTGTTACTGGGAATGCTGTGGATGGCGCAACAGATCGTGTAGGCGATGGTGATCTATACTTGCGCTGCGCCGGCATCCTCAGCCAGCCACAAGCATTAACCAAGGGAGGTCACAACATGGAAAAGTGGCAAGTCATCGCATTGCTGTTACTGGGCCTGGGTCTGCTGCTCATCTCGGTACTGACCCGCGCACGCTTGGGTGAAAAATACGAACTCAAGACCATCGATCTGGTGTTGATTGTCCTGCCGCTGCTGTTCGTGCTGTTGATCACCGGCAAGCTGAAGGTGTTGGATGCGTTTGGCGTGAAGGCCGATTTCTCCGCCCTGTTCGCCGATGCCGCCGCCGGGAACATCAAACAGGAGGTCGCGGCCTCGGCCTCGCCCGGCGTCGATGAAGTGGTCAATCTGCTGCAGATGGCCGGCAAGGGCGGCGTGAGCGAAATCCCGCGTCTGGTGGAGAACAGAACCCAGGCGCTGGTGTTCCAACTCGGCCACGGCGGGTATAACGGCCCGGCGATCCGCCAGTATTTCGAAGCGCTGTATGCCAGCTCCTATCTGCAATACCTCGTGGTCCTGGATCCGCAGGGAAAACTGTTCTGCCTCTATGACGCCCTGGACCTGACAGTGTTTTTCCGCACCCAGGGCGACCAGGCCTACGACCAATTCGCCCGCTGGCTAAACAATCCAGACACGCTGCCTCTCGAATCACTGAAGCGCCTGCCGGGATACATTGGCATAGATCAGGCCGTGGCGCGCGATCTCAGCAAGCGCGACGCGCTCAAACGCATGGACACGCTGCGCATCGACAGTCTGCCGGTGGTCGATAAGGACGGTGTCTTCGTCGGCACGGTGGAACGCGCGCAACTGACCGCCAGCATGATTTTGGAGGTGGCAGACAAACTGGAAGGCAAGCCATGACTGTCACATGACAATTGGGGGATTTGCCCGACAATGCCGACCATTCCCAGGCGGCGTGCAGCATGAACGGTACTGGCCAGACAATCATTCAACTCCAGGGCGTGAGCAAGTCCTTCGGTGGCCGCGAGGTGCTACCGCCCTTGCATCTGGACATCTATCACGGTGAGTTCATCACCCTGCTCGGCCCGTCCGGCTGCGGCAAAACCACGCTGCTGCGGCTGATCGGCGGCTTCGAGCAGCCGGACGCCGGGCGCATGTCCTGCTTGCCGGCAGCGACATCACCGACCTGCCGCCCAACCAGCGCCCGGTCAACACCGTGTTCCAGAGCTATGCGCTGTTTCCGCACATGACGGTGTTCGAGAATGTCGCCTATGGCCTGCGTGCGGAGCAGCGCCCGGAAGACGAGATTCGTACCCGCGTCGCGCAAGTCCTGGCCATGGTGCAAATGCGCGAGCTGGCGGACCGCAAACCCGATCAGCTCTCCGGCGGCCAACAGCAACGCGTCGCCATTGCCCGCGCCGTGATCAAGGGGCCGCGCGTGCTGCTGCTCGACGAACCGCTGAGCGCGCTCGACTATAAACTGCGCAAGCAGATGCAGAACGAACTCAAGCGCCTGCAGCGCGAACTCGGCATCACCTTCGTCTTCGTCACCCACGATCAGGAAGAGGCGCTGTCGATGTCCGACCGCGTGGTGGTCATGCGCGAGGGTGTTATCGAACAGGTCGGCACGCCGCGCGATGTCTACGAAACGCCCGCCAATCTGTTCGTCGCGCGCTTCGTCGGCGAGATCAATGTGTTCACCGCGCATGTGCTTGAGACTGTCGATACGGAGCGCGTCATCGGCGAGGTCGAAGGCGAGCGCCATGAACTGCGCACCCACGGCAAACAATTCCCCGCGGGTGCGCGCATCCATGTACTGCTGCGCCCGGAGGATCTGCGCCTGCTGCCCGCCGATGCGCCGCAGGGTCTGCCCGGCCAGGTGATCGAACGCAATTACAAGGGCATGACACTGGAATCGCTGATCCGCCTCGATTCCGGTCAGGAACTGCTCGCCAGCGAATTCTTCGACGAAGACGACCCGGATTTCGATTACCGGCTCGGTGAACGCGTGCGCGTCACCTGGGTACCGAACTGGGAAATCCTGCTGCCCGATGACACTGCGCGCGCCGTTTAAGACCGCCGTCCTGGTCCTGATCTGGGGCTGGATGCTGTTGTTCGTCCTGGTGCCGAACCTGCTGGTGATCGTCACCAGTTTCCTGCGCCGCGACGATGTGCACTTCATCCGCTGGGAAGTCACCCTGGATAATTACCTGCGATTGTTCTCCCCCGATTATGCCGCGGTGTTCGCGCATTCGTTCTACATGGCGCTCGTCACCACCGTGTTGTGTCTGCTGATCGGTTATCCCTTCGCCTATCTGGTCAGCCGGTATCGTGCCGCGATGAAACCGTATCTGATCTTTCTCGTCATCGTGCCGTTCTGGACCAACTCGCTGGTGCGCACCTACGCCATGAAACTGTTGATCGCCACCAATGGTCTGGTGAATCAAGCACTGCTCGCTCTGGGCTGGATCGACGAGCCTCTGCGCATGCTCTACACCGAAGGCGCGGTGATCGCCGGGCTGGTGTATGTGCTGCTGCCGTTCATGATCCTGCCGCTGTATGCGATCTTCGAGCAACTGCGCAGCGATCTGTTGGAGGCCTCCGCCGATCTCGGCGCCGGGCGCTGGCAGACGTTTTATCGCGTGGTGCTGCCACTGACCATGCCCGGCATCATCGCCGGTTCGCTGTTGGTGTTGCTGCCCGCGGTCGGCATGTTCTATGTCGCCGACGTGCTCGGCGGCGCGAAGAATCTGCTCATCGGCAACATCGTCAAGAATCAATTTCTGGATGCGCGCGACTGGCCGTTCGGCGCCGCCGCAAGCCTGTTGCTCACGCTGGCGATGGGTGTGCTGCTGTATGCCTATTATCTCAGCGTCAAACTGATCCGACGGCCCGAGACTCATGCTGCGCTGGCTTAAACAACTCTATCTGTGGCTGGTCTACCTGTTCCTGTATCTGCCGATCGGGGTGTTGGTGGTGTATTCCTTCAATGCCTCGAAGAATCCTTATACCTGGGGCGGCTTCAGCGGGCAGTGGTATGCAAAGCTGTGGCAGAACGAGGCGCTGCTCGGCGCCGCAGTCAATTCGCTGCTGCTGGCGGTGAGTGCGGCGGCACTGTCGACGCTGATCGGCACGCTCACCGCCATTGCGCTGCACCGTTATCGCTTCCGCGGCAAGCGCGTGCTCAACGGCATGTTGTTCGTGGTGATGATGTCGCCGGATATCGTGCTGGCCATCTCGCTGCTGGCGCTGTTCATCCTGCTCGGCGTGCAACTCGGCTATCTGTCGCTGCTGCTCGCGCACATCACCTTCTGTCTGCCGTTCGTCGTCGTCACGGTGTATTCGCGCCTGAGCGGCTTCAACCCGCAGATTCTGGAAGCGGCGCGCGATCTCGGTGCCAGCGAACTGCGCACCATTCTCACGGTGCTGGTGCCGATCATCTTCCCGGCGGTGCTGGCCGGCTGGCTGCTGGGCTTCACGCTGTCGCTGGACGATGTGGTGGTCAGCATGTTCGTCACCGGGCCGACCTTCGAGGTGCTACCGTTGCGTATTTACTCGATGGTACGCTTAGGGCTGAAGCCCGAGGTGAATGCCCTGGCGGCGGTGTTGCTGGCGCTGTCACTGCTGGCCTTGATCGGCTCCCAGTTCTTACTGCTGCGAAAGAAAGGAACCTGACATGACTCTGCTACGTGGATTGCTGTGCTTGGTATGCCTGGCCTGGGGCAGCGTTCAGGCCGCGGACGACAAACTGCTGTATCTCTACAACTGGTCGGAATACCTGCCCGAATCGGTGATCGAACAGTTCCAGACCGAAACCGGCATCAAGGTCGTCTACACCACGTACGAAAGCAACGAGGCGATGTACGCCAAGCTGCGGTTGGTGAATGCACGAGAACAGTTACGACCTGGTCATTCCCTCGACCTACTATGTCGACAAGATGCGTCGCGAAGGCCTGCTCGCCAAGATCGACCGCAGCAAGCTCGAGCAATTTCGCCAAGCTCGATCCCAAGCTGGTCAAGCAGCCCTTCGATCCGGACAACGATTACAGCATTCCCTATCTGTGGGGCAGCACCGGCATCGCGGTCAACACCGACAAGATCAAGGCCGGCACGATCAGCCAATGGCGCGACCTGTGGAATCCTGATTACAAGGACCGTCTGCTGCTGACCAACGACATGCGCGAGGTGTTCTACATGGGCCTGCGCCTGCTCGGCTATTCGGGCAACGACACCGATCCCAAGCATATCGAAGCGGCCTACACCGAACTGAAGAAGCTGGTGCCGAATGTGCGCGCCTACAACTCCGAGGCGCCGCGCATGCCGTATCTGGAAGGCGAGACCGACGCCGGCATGATCTGGAACGGCGAGGCCTATGCCGCCAAGCAGGAGAATCCGGCCATCGAATTCGTTTATCCCAAGGAAGGCGTGATCCTGTGGATGGACAGCCTGGTGATTCCGAAGACCGCGCAGCATGCGGACAACGCGCTCAAGTTCATCGACTTCGTGTTGCGTCCGGAGATCGCCAAGGCCATCAGCGAGGAGATCGGCTACGCCTCGCCGAATCTCGCCGCCGTCGCGCTGCTGGATGACGGCGGTGCGCAACAATCGCACCGTGTATCCGAACGAGGCCGATCTGAAGAATGCCGAATTCCAGACCGACGTCGGCGAGGCCATCACTGTGTACGAGAAATACTGGGAAGCGTTGAAGACCGGCAGCAATTGAAGCTTCTCTCCCTGAACGACAAAGCGGGCCGATGGCCCGCTTTGCGTTTTCCCTTCCCGCCCGATTGCGATCAGCTGTAAGCCAGCTTGATGGATGCGAGCACATCGGCGCAGGCTTCGGCACAGGCGCGGCATTCGTGGTGCTTCTCATGCTTGCGGCATTCCTTCTCGCAGTCCTCGCAAACGCGCGCGCAGATCACTGCGTAATCCTTGTTGTAAGTCGAGTTGGCGCTAAGCAAATAGGCGAAGGCGTCGCAGACGGCATACATCTCGTGCACCTTGGCCGCGCAGTCGGCCAGCGTGGTATCGCCTTCCTTGAACACCACCATGCAGTGGCTGATGCAGCGACGGCCCTTGTCCAGGCAGACGTTGACGGCATCCAGCAAGTCGGGTTGTTGCGCCATGTGTTTGCTGTGGTCGTGCTGCATGGTTTCGGCAAAGGCCATGCTCGCCATCGCCAGCCCACCCAGGGCGCCGGCGCCGAGCAGCAGATCGCGGCGGCTGATACCTGCATGGCTTGTTACGGTTTCCTGTTCCGGGGTTTGCGATTCATTCATGGCCTGACTCTCCTTGCGCGTTGAACATCGGGGAGCCACATCATTGAGCGTGGCGCAGCATCTGTAAAGTCCACGGCAGACGCGGAAACGACAAAGCGGGCTTGCGGCCCGCTTTGTGAAACGCCCGGATACGTCAGCCGTTTAGAACTAATGACGGCGCGCCACCGCAACCAGACCGAGCATACCGGGACCGAACAGCCAGGCTACGGTTGGAACCGGCATAGCTGTAAAGTCCAACAGATTACCGACTTCGAGGCGGATATTATCGATCGCATGTTGCGACGTCGGCGTAGAGTCAAATTGAATGTGCTGGTCGACCGTATTGTCGGCCAGCGGCACAAGACCGATATCGCCGACGGGGCTGCTGGTATAGGAAACGCCATGAAGATTGCTGAAGCCATAAGCTTGGATGGCCGTATAGCCTTCGCTGGTCGCATCGCCCCAACCCGACGTGGAAAAGGCGGGAATATCTAAACCTGGGACAGAATAGTTATAGGAAGGCCATGTTGCCGACCCGTTACCGGCGGCATGCCATGGATTGAGCATATTCGGCACCGCCTGGACGTTGAGCGCCACCAGCGACAGAATTAAGCCCCCAAGTACCCCAAAAGACCGCTGCATTGCTCAACCCCTTTGTTCTTGTTTATTAGTGAATGCTGACATTCACAGAGCAAAGGTCATGCCAAAATCATTAACTATATGTTTATACATATAATTATACGGAACTCGGCGTCTACCTGGATGATAATTGTCAATTGTGCCGACGCGCCCTCTGCCGCCATGGCTTACTTATAGCCCTACCAGGTGCGGCCACTTCAAAGCTTAGCGAATAGGGTAATCGCTAACAAACTGTCTTAAAACGTATTTTATCTACTACACAAACAATCCGGATCAAGCGCCCCGAACCAGGGCGGCCGCAGGACGATTTGATCCAGAAGAAAGCACGTTAACTGATTCGACAGAGGGGCTAAGCCGCCACTCCGGCTCGCGGGAGGCCTACTCGTCCGTCACACAGCCGTGCGATGCGTCCTTTACGTTCTTGATGAATTTGTAGAGCGTGCCGCGAGTAGCCATGTAGGGCGGCATCTGCCAGGCGGCACGACGCTGCGCCAGTTCCGCGTCGGTGAGATCGACACTCAGCGTATTGTTCTCGGCATCGATGGTGATGTGGTCGCCGTTCCGGATCAGGCCCATCGGCCCGCCTTCCTGCGCCTCGGGTACGATGTGGCCGATGATGAAGCCGTGCGAGCCGCCGGAGAAACGCCCGTCGGTGAGCAGTGCGACGTCCTTGCCCAGCCCCGCGCCCATGATCGCCGAGGTCGGCGTCAGCATTTCCGGCATGCCCGGACCGCCCTTCGGGCCTTCGTAACGGATCACCACCACGTCGCCCTTCTGGATCTCGTCACGCTCTAATCCTGCGAGCATGGCCTCCTCGCGATCATAAACACGCGCCGGCCCGGAAAAGTGCAGACCTTCCTTGCCGGTGATCTTGGCCACCGAACCGCCCGGGCGCAAGATTGCCGAACATGATGCGGATATGGCCGCTGGGCTTGATCGGCTTTTCGATCGGATAGAACACGTCCTGGCCGGGCGTCGAGTCCGGGCACGTCTTTGAGATTCTCGGCGATGGTCTTGCCGGTCACCGTCATGCAGCTGCCGTCGAGCAGATCTTTCTCCAGCAGGTATTTCATGACCGCCGGGATGCCACCGACCTTGTGCAGATCCTCCATCACGTATTTGCCGGACGGTTTCAGATCGGCGAGGAACGGGATGCGGTCGGACACCTTCTGAAAATCATCGATGACCAGATCGCACGCCAACGGCGCGCGCCATCGCCAGCAGATGCAACACGGCATTGGTCGAACCGCCGGTCGCCATCAGCATCACCATCGCGTTCTCGAACGCGGCGCGGGTCATGATGTCGCGCGGCTTCAGATCGAGTTCGAGCAGGCGGCGCATGGCCGCGCCGGCCGCGTGACATTCAGCGATCTTGCCGGGATCGACGGCCGGCGTGGAGGAGCTGTAGGGCAGGCTCATGCCCATCGCCTCGATCACCGACGCCATGGTGTTGGCCGTGTACATGCCGCCGCAGGCGCCGGCGCCGGGGCAGGAGTTCTTGACGATGTCTTTGCGCTCGTCTTCGGTGATCTTGTCGGCGATGAACTCGCCGTAGCTCTGGAAGGCCGAGACGATATCGAGCACTTTGCCCTTCTCGTCACCATGACTGTGACCGGGCTTGATGGTGCCGCCGTAGATCATGATCGACGGGCGATTCAAACGTGCCATCGCGATCACCGAACCGGGCATGTTCTTGTCGCAGCCGGGCAGCGCGATCAGGCCGTCATACCATTGCGCGGCGACCACCGATTCCATGGAGTCGGCGATGATCTCGCGCGATTGCAGTGAATAGCTCATGCCGTCGGTACCCATGGAGATGCCATCGGACACGCCGATGGTGTTGAAGCGCATGCCGACCAGATCTGCCGCGACCACGCCCTTCTTTACCTCGGCGGCCAGATCGTTCAGATGCATATTGCAGGTGTTGCCTTCCCACCAAACCGAGGCGATGCCGATCTGCGGCTTGGCCATATCGGCCTCGGTCATGCCGGTGCCGTAGAGCATGGCCTGGGACGCGCCCTGGCTCTTGGGCTGGGTGATGCGGGAACTGTAGCGGTTCAACGTCTGCGCCATGGGGGTCTCCGGAATAGGGCGGTGGTGCGAGGACGCTATTGTAGCGGCCTGGGGCGGAGGGTGCATCAAGCCCCTCTCCCTCCGGGAGAGGGGTTGGGGTGAGGGCATCTATCCATCAAGCCTGATAAATACACGCCAGAACGTCGTTTGTCTGGTTCAGAATCTCATGGTTCCAGAACCGCACCACACGGTAACCTCGGTTCTCCAGATAGGCCGTGCGTTGGTTATCGCTGGACTGCTGCTCAAGATGCTGTCCGCCATCGGCTTCAATGATCAACCCTGCTTCGATGCATGCGAAGTCGACAATATATGGCTCGATGATGAGCTGCCGGCGGAATTTGAATCCCGCGAACCGGCGCGCTCGTAAGTGCTGCCACAATATCCGCTCGGCATCCGTCATACGGTGCCGCAAGGCGCGTGCGTAGGATTTCATGCGTCGACGTTCCCTGTCGTTGATCTTCTCCCGTGCAGGAGCGCGTGTCCTGGCGAGTCATGCTACAGCATGGCAGGGAAGTCGTGTGCGTGGGTTTTGGGACTTCTCGCTTTGCGGAGTGCTGTATGGACGTGCGTCCCTTCCCGCTTCGCGGCCGCGCTGTTTGGACTTGCGCCCCTTTCTCCCTTTGGGAGAAGGACAGGATGAGGGAAGTTAAATCTTACCCCCTCACCCCGGCCCTCTCCCAAAGGGAGAGGGGACTCATCTTTCAAACAATGCCCTGGAGGAAAAGGAAATGTTCTTGCGGACCATGCCACATTATGTTGAAGCAAACGGCGCGTGAGCTTGCGTCCCTTCTCCCTACGGGAGAAGGACAGGATGAGGGAATCGGATTTATCCCCTCACCCTGGCCCTCTCCCGGAGGGAGAGGGGACTCATATGCAAAGGGTAACGTAAACGTTACGTATCACCGCCCGCGCCGGCTGTCCAGGCGGCGCACGAAATCGCGGATGATCAGGCTGTAGAGTTCGCCTTTCAGGTAGACGTCCTCGACGCCGGCCTCGATGTTCGGATTGTCGTTCACCTCGATGACATAGACGCCGTCGGCATTCTGCTTCACATCCACACCGTACAATCCGTCGCCGATCAGATTGGCGGCGTTGAGCGCCGCGGTCACCACGTCGTT
The DNA here is from genome assembly GCA_963696465.1 of uncultured Gammaproteobacteria bacterium. Classification (GTDB taxonomy): domain Bacteria; phylum Pseudomonadota; class Gammaproteobacteria; order Thiohalobacterales; family Thiohalobacteraceae; genus JAHJQQ01. Next base: position 108,965 of record CAVOKC010000019.1, read on the forward strand.
AGGCGCGTCGCCGACCTGCCAGGCCTTCCAGGCACCCTCGGTGATACGGCCGCCCGGACCGTGGTTGACGATCTGCCAGTGCTTCTTCGACATGAAGTACTGACAGACGAAAATCGGCGTGCGGTTGAGGATGCCGATGCGCCAATCGAACTCGGTATAGAGGTACTCCTGCGCCAGAATGAGCTCCGAGTCCTTGAACAGGCGCTGTGTGATGCCCATCAGATCGTTGGCGTTCTCGGCCTTGTACACGCCCAGCGAAAACGAACCGTCCGGCACTTTCAACACCACCGGATACTCGAAGGCACGCTCGACGATCTTGTCGATGCGCTTGATGTCGTCGCGGTGCAGGATACTGGTCTTGGGTGCCGGCACGCGGTTGCCGCGCAGCAACTCGGCCATGTACACCTTGTTGGTGCAACGCAGAATGGAATTCGGATCGTCGATCACCACCATTTCTTCGCTTTCGGCCTTCTTGGCGAAGCGGTAAGTGTAGTGATTGATGCGGGTCGTATCGCGAATGAACAGCGCGTCGTATTCGGCGAGCCGCGAATAATCCTTGCGCTGAATCAGCTCCACCGCCACACCCTGGTGCTTGCCGGCCTTGACGAAATTTTCCAGCGCGCGCTTGTCGGACGGCGGCAGCTTGTCGTTGGGATCATGCAGGATGGCGAGATCGTAGCGGCTGGGTACTTTGGTCTTGGGCGAACGCCAACGCTTCTTGAGGTAATTACCCAGCGCCCAGGCGAACAGCTCGCACTGTTCGGGACTGAGCTTGTTCAAAGCCAGCGGCTTCATTTCCTGAATGCGCCAGTTGCTCTCATACTCGAAAGTCACCTGCAGGATCGGACAGGGGAAGGTTTCGTAGATCTGCCGGGACAAATCGCCGAGTTTTTTGTAACCGCACTCGCCGAAGAAAATATCCAGCACAAACGTGTTGCCCTCGCCGCGCTGATCGCTGTTGCGAAAGGCGCGCTCGACCAGATCATCGAGATCCTCGGCGTCCAGTCCGTACATAGCCTTGCTGGACAGATCCAACATGGTCTTCACCGAGGGAATGACGCGATGACTGCGCGCCTGCGCGAGCAGCGCGCAATAATAGCCGACGCTCTGATAACGGTAACTGCGCGACAGGTTGATGACCTGCACATTGCGCATCTTGAAATACTCGGGGCTGGTCAGGTAATCGTCGACATCGACAACGGTGGCCTCCGGGAATTCCGGTTTCCAGTCCTTCAGGTTTTCGACAATGATGATTTGGTTGGTCATGTCAGACGCTTTCCTTGGAAGCCAGCATTTTGAAAACCGTATTTGCCACAGAAGCACACGGAAAGACACGGATATTGTTATAGGCCATACAGACGTCTTCATCACCTGTATGGCGGTAGAATAGCCGCCTCAGGAATAAACCGTGTTTCAGTGCCTTCCGTGTGCTGCCGTGGCCGGAATAATTATTCAGTATCATTTATTCTTCTTGACGAAGCTGCGCTTACGCGTTGTCGAGCGCCGCCGGATAATCAGTGCGGCACGCTGTGCGGATTTCCCATAGCGTGTCATTCGATCGTAATCGGATTGGAGAATGGGCAGATTAATGCAATCCATGCGGTTCTTATCGAGCTCGTAATCCACGAACGGGTCATGAACGTAGATGAAGCGGTCATCGTAGCCGGTCACCACCACCCAGTGCGGCGATTTCTCCTTGTAAATAAGATACGAGCTGATCAGCACGATCGGGATGCCACCGGAATTGAAATGCGCCTTGAGTTCTTCCACGCCCAGCTTGGTGTAATGCTCGGCGATCGGCAATCCGGCTACTTCCTGGATGAACTCGTCCTGCACCAGCCGGATGACTTCCTTCTTTTCCTCGCTGCGCACCGAGTCGACGAACATCGGTGTTGCATCCTTCACATAAATCTCGACATCGAAACCACGATGATAGGCCGACAAGGCCATCCCGTGCGCGCCACAACCCCCGTGTCCGGAGGTCATGAACACCGTGGTCGATTCACGCCAGATACGGATCTCGACCTGGCGGTTCAACTCCACACTGTCGTCGAGCGCCTTCATGGCCATCATGACCGCCGCCGGCCCGCAGGTGAATTCCAATGTTTGTTCGTAGTACGGCACGCGCACCATCTCCGGCTGCAGATGCGGCACCATGAGCTTTTCGAAACGCAACGCTTCAGCGTGATCTTCATAGTAATCGTCGACCACGCCGAATTGGCGGTAGCCATGGTTGCGGTATAGGGCGATGGCGCCGACATTGTCCGGACGCACTTCCAGGCGCATGTACACGCAACCGACTTTCAGCGCAGCGGCTTCGGCGGCCTCGATCAACGCACCTCCGACCCCCTCGCCGCGGCATTGATCATCGACGGCCAGGGAGTACATGCGCGCCAGCGAGGTGCCGGTATGGAATAACACCAGCACATAACCCGCCAATTTACCCTGACGATCATCGACCAGCATGGCCGCGTTGGCCTTGGTGAGCATGTAACGGAAGTTGCGCCGCGTCAGGCGGTCGAGTTCGAAACAACGATTCTCGAGTTCCACCAGGGCGTCGAGATCGTCGGTAGTGGCGGTGCGGATCATGGACGGGAAACCGGCAAAGTGAAATCAGTACGACACTGTAACATGCCGCCCCGCGGCCGGCAGTCAGGCGTCAGGCCTGTGCCGAATAGTTTCATGGCCACGAAACCCACAAAACGCCACGAAAACTGGTCAAGGCAACTGGATAACCCCCAGCCACGGTAAAACAGTAAGCGCCACGGACAGCAGCCAAGTATCGTGCGCTCTCGACTTGGTATTTATCATGGTTAAAGCTTTCGTGTGAGATTCGTGGATTTCTGGCTCGTCACGATTTCAAATCCGACCCCGATAGTCCAGAATCGGCGCATGCACACAACCGCGCCCACACTCCTCGACATGATCGGCAGGCTGATCGCCACGCCGTCGGTGTCCAGCGTCAGCCCGCAGTTCGATCAGGGCAATCGCCCGGTCATCGATTTGCTCGCCAACTGGCTGGACGGTCTGGGCTTCCGCGTGGAGGTTCAGCCGCTGGCGATTGCCCCGAACAAGGCCAATCTCATCGCCACCTTGGGCAGTGGCGGCGGCGGTCTGGTGCTGGCCGGACACACGGATACGGTGCCGTGCGATGCGGAACTGTGGAGCGCCGATCCGTTCAGTCTCACCGAGCGCGATCAGAAGTTGTATGGTCTTGGCACCTCGGACATGAAAGCGTTCCTGGCGCTGGCCATCGAAGCGGCGCGGCGTTTCGATGCGAAACAATTCCGCGAGCCACTCACGATTGTCGCCACCGCTGATGAAGAATCCTCCATGGCCGGTGCGCTGGCGCTGGTCGAGGCCGGTCGGCACCTCGGCCGTCATGCCATCATCGGCGAACCCACCGGCCTGCGCCCGATCCGCACCCACAAGGGCATTATGATGGAGGCGATCCGCGTGCGCGGGCGCTCCGGGCATTCCTCCGATCCGTCCCTAGGCCGCAACGCCCTGGAAGGCATGTATCAGGTCTTGGGCGAGTTGCTCGCGTGGCGTGATGAATTGCAACAACGGCATCGCAACCCGGCCTTCAACGTGCCGGTGCCGACGCTGAATCTCGGCCACATCCACGGCGGCGACAATCCTAATCGCATCTGTGGCGCGTGTGAGCTACACATCGACATCCGTCCGCTGCCCGGCATGGACCTCGACGAACTGCGCGGCGAAATGGAACGCCGTCTGCAGCAACGTCTGGCCGGCAGCGGCCTGGAACTCGATGTCGAGCGGCTGTTCGTCGGCACGCCTGCCATGGAAACACCGGCCGGCGCGCCTATCGTGCAAGCCGCTGAACGTTTGACCGGCCACAGCGCCGAGGCGGTCGCCTTCGGCACCGAGGGCCCCTACTTCAACGAGCTCGGCATGCAGACGCTGATCCTCGGTCCCGGCGACATCGAACAAGCGCATCAACCGGATGAATACCTGCGTATGGATCGCATCAACCCGACCGTGGATCTGCTGGAAAAGATGATCGGCGAGTTTTGCGTTGCGCCTGCGATGGGAACCGCCAAGACACCCTGATGATTCCGTGTATCGCCCAAACAATGAGAAAAGATTTTGGAACCGCCAAGGCGCCAAGACGCCAAGAAAACCTTTTTTATGGGTTTGCGTTGGACTTGGTCTCGCACGGAAATATCCCAACAGTCTGCGACAGTACAGGCTGAGCTAATGACAACAAATGTCTTGGCGCTAAGCGGTTTCCTCTTAGCTTTCTTGGCGCCTTGGCGGTTCCAAAATCTTTGGGTTCTTGGCGCCTTGGCGGTTCCCCGCATTTGGGTTACAAATGACCTCTCTAAACACAAACTGAGAATCCAGTGCCGAAAAAGAACCCTGATAACTGCGACTTCGTCACCGGCTTCCGCCAATCGGCGCCGTATATTCACGCGCATCGCGGCTGCACCTTCGTCATCGGTTTTACCGGTGAGGCCATCGCGGACGCGCACTTCGCCGGCTTGATTCACGACTTCGCGCTGTTGCACAGCCTCGGCATCCGCCTGGTGCTGGTACACGGCGCGCGGCCACAGATCGAACAACGTCTGAAAGAACGCGGCGCGGAAATCCGCTACGCCAACGGCCTGCGCATCACCGACGATGCCGCGCTGACGTGTGTGAAGGAAGCCGTCGGCACGGTGCGCGTCGATCTCGAAGCGCTGCTGTCGATGGGCGTCGCCAACACACCGATGTCCGGCGCGCGCATTCGCGTTTCCAGCGGCAACTTCGTCACCGCGCAACCGGTCGGCGTACGCGAGGGTATCGACTATTGCCATACCGGTCAGGTGCGGCGCATCGATGGCGTGGCCATCCGTCAGCAACTGGAAGACCAGCGCATTGTGCTGCTGTCACCGCTCGGCTATTCGCCCACCGGTGAGGTGTTCAACCTGAGCGCCGAAGAAGTCGCCATGCACGCGGCCATCGAGTTGCGCGCGGATAAACTCATCCTGCTGCTTGATGGTCCGGGACTCGCGCAAGGCCGCAAACCGATTCGGCAACTCAGCCCCGGCGATGCAGAACAATTACTCACTGGCCGGCGCAGCTTGTCTGAAGAGCTTGCGCGGCATCTATCCAGCGCCACGCAAGCAGCCAAACGCGGTGTACGCCGCGCGCATCTGGTCGCGCGCGCCATCGACGGCGCGCTGTTGCAGGAGCTGTTCACCCGCGACGGCGTCGGCACGCTCATCACCAACGATATCTACGAAGGCCTGCGCCCGGCGAGCATCGACGATGTCGGCGGCATCCTGGAATTGATCAGGCCTCTGGAGACCGAAGGCGTGCTGGTGCGGCGTTCGCGTGAACGCCTGGAAATGGAGATCGATCACTTCATGGTCGTCGAACGCGACGGCATGACCATCGCCTGCGCCGCGCTCTACCCGTATCCCGATGAAGCGGTCGGCGAACTCGCCTGTCTGTCGGTGCATCCGGATTATCGTGGCGACGGCCGTGGCGACAACCTGCTCGCCGCCATCGAACGCCGCGCCCAGGACTGCGGCATTAAACGTTTATTCGTGCTCACCACCCACACCGCGCACTGGTTCCGCGAACGCGGCTTCGAGCCTGCCGACGTAGCCGATCTGCCGGTGAAACGCCGCAGCCTGTACAACTACCAGCGCAAATCGAAGGTGTTCATCAAGGCGTTGGGGGATTGATAATTCCACCCTCACCCCAACCCTCTCCCGCCTAGGCGGGAGAGGGAGGTCATCCCCTCTCCCCGCACACGGGGAGAGGGTTAGGGTGAGGGGAATTGCCGGTTGAAATCCCACCCGGGATCGGACCCGAATTCCACCGCCAACGCCAAGGCGTAACACAGGCAGCACATAATTCGGGTCTGACCCCATGTCCGCTAACACACTACGCTTCATCCAGATCACCGACACGCACCTATCCGACCGCGCCGACGGCACACTGCGCGGCGTGAACACCGCGCAGACACTCGCGGCGGTGGTCGACTGCGTGCGCGCACGCGAACCGCGCATCGACGGCATCCTCGCCACCGGCGATCTCAGCCATGATGGCGGCACACCCGCCTATCGCCGCCTGTTGCACTTGCTCGCGCCACTCAACGCGCCGATCTACTGCCTGCCCGGGAATCACGATGCACTCGACGTATTTGCCTGCGCCCTCAAAGGGCCGCACGCGCAAAGCGGCGGTCGTCTGCTCGCCGGCAATTGGCAATTAATTTTTTTGGATTCCGCCGTACCCGGCGCGGTGCACGGACATCTGCGCGAAGCGGAACTCGCGCGCCTTGAATCGGCGCTAAAGGAACAGCCAGAACGACATGCGTTGATCTGCCTGCATCATCAACCCGTGCCCGTCGGCAGCGCCTGGCTGGACGAACTCATGCTGGACAACGCCGACGCGCTGTTCGCCATTACCGACCGCTACCCACAAGTGCGCGGCATCCTGTGGGGGCACGTGCATCAAACCTTCGATGCCACACGCAATAACGTGCGCCTGCTCGCCAGCCCGTCCAGCTGCGTGCAATTCAAACCCGGCTGTGCGGACTTCACACTCGATGACAAACCACCCGGCTATCGCTGGCTGGAACTGAGCGCGGACGGCAGAATTGAAACCGGCGTCGTATACGCCCGGTTGGACTGAGTCGGAGCAGATACGTAACCCGGATGCAGGCGCGCAGCGCCGTAATCCGGGGGCGCTTTACCGGATCGCGCTGCGCTTCATCCAGGCTACGATTCTACGTTTTCTACGAGAGTGTAAACGGACCGCGCGTACTCCGCCACAACCCATACCCCAACACCGCCGCACCGACCAGACAGATCAATGCACAGAGCGTCACTGTGCGCGGCGCGCCGAGATGCTGCGCCGCATAGCCCGCCAGCAGATTTCCCAGCGGCGCGAAGCCGAGGAACACCATCGAGAACAGCGACATCAGACGGCCGCGCAGACTGTCTTCGGCTTCGAGTTGCAGAAAGGTATTCGTCGCCGCGACCAGCGTGGTGATGCCGAAGCCGATCAAGGGCAGTGTCGCCAAGGCAAACAGAAAACTGCCCGCCTGTGAAAACAACAACAGACCGATCCCGGCGAGCACGGCGGAGACGACAATCACGCGCTCCAAGCCTGCGGTGTATTTGCGCTGCGCGAGTCGCAGCGCGGCGACCAAGGCGCCGAGGCCCGACCCGCCGACTAGCAAACCCAGTTGCTGCGCACCGCCGCCGAATACTTCGCGCGCGAACACCGGCATCAACATCAAATAGGGCGTGCCGGCGATACTGATGAGCGCGACCAGACCCAGCGCATAACGCAGTGGCACTTGCCGCCAGGCGAAACGCAGACCGGCCAAAGCGCCGCCGGAATTACTCGGACGTGCATGCATCGCCGGTCGCGGGCGCATCGCGAACAGCGCGATAAGCACTGTCATAAATGAAAATCCGTTGATGATGAACACCGGGCCTTCACCCAACGCAGCGACCAGGATACCGGCCAGCGCCGGACCGAGAAAGCGCGCCAAGTTGAACAGACTGGAATTGAGCGCGATGGCATTGGACAGTTCGGCGCGCTCCACCAGGCCTGCGACCAGGGCATGCCGCGCAGGAATCTCGAAGGCGTGAATGATGCCGAGCGTGGTTGCGAGCAACAGGATATGTTCAACCTGAATATGTCCGCTCAAGGTCAACGCGCCGAGGATAAAGGCCTGCAGCATCGCCAGCGTTTGCGTGATCCATAGCAAGCGGTAGCGTGAATAGCGGTCCGCTACGGCACCGGCGACCAAACCGAATACCAGCACCGGCGCGAGATTCAAAAAACTCACCAAGCCGAGCATGAAGCTGGAATCGGTCAGCCGATAGACCAGCCACGCCTGCGCGACGCTCTGCATCCAGGTGCCGTGCAGCGACAGCAACTGTCCGAGAAAATACAAACGGAAGTTGCGATGCTGGAGCGAGCGGGTGATCTGGAAAGCCATGACGGCGCAGGGCGCTCGCTACTCGCGAACCAGATAGACGTCGACCATCGAGTTACCGCCCACCGTGCGGGTCTCGTCGAAATACAGCGAGGCCGAGCGTTCGTCTTTGAACGCCATGATCAGATCATCGACGAAGGCATCGAACACGGCTTGATCGGCGTAACCCAGCACCAGCTTGCAGATCTTCTCTTTGCACTCGACCAGATCTTGCGTGATCCCCAGGTAGGTCGTAGAAGCGTTCGCCACGCCTTGGATTACCTGATAAACGTGGGCCGTTTGCACAGAATCGACCGCCTGTATCGTGAACTGATTTTTTAGGGCTTCGAGGTCGTCAACGACCGCCTCGGGTTCCTCCGCGGTACCGGTAACTTCCTGCGCATCGCCTGGCGCAGATGAGTCCTGATCATTAAGCGATGAAGTCACCTCGTCCATTCCGGCAGCGGATGGTTGCACCGTTTCGGCCGATCCTGGCATGCGTTCGGCACGCTCGTCGTTCAGATTACTTGCGCGCACGTCTGGCGGGGAACTCTGTTGTCCGGACAACCCCGCACCTGCTGCCGCGGTTTCTGCACACGGCAACCGATCGACACGCTCGACCAAAAGCTCCATGCCACGGTACACCAGCAGCGTCGCGAACAGGTTCGCGACCAGCAGAACGATCAGGAGCCGCTGGCCAGTCATTGGAATCTGGTGACCAGGGAATACGGTCCCGTGGCCGTCGTACCAAAGCCATCGACTTTCAGATAGTAGGTGCCTGCGGCAAGGCTTCTGCCAATACAGAAATTCAGCGCGTTGCTGCAGCCATTATCATTGACGAAGATTGTCGTGCCGGTCGCGGAGTACAGTGTCCCCACGGTATTGGTGGTGCCATTGGTACGCAAGATCAACTGTCCCGCGCGCGGCAACTGAATTTTGAAATAATCGACATCGCTGCCCGAGTTGATGCGCCCGTTGGTCGTACTGCTGGGCGCGATCAGCTTCGCCTCGCCGCGGGAATTGCCGTAATCGTCCACGGCGAAGCGGGCAACCAGATTGTAGGGCCCGGTACTGGTAGTGGAAAATCCATCCACCTTCACATAATAGGTGCCGGCATTCAGCATGCGCACGAGGCAGAAATTCACGGCACTGCCACAGCCATCATCGTTCACCGCAAGCACCGCTCCGGTCGAGGAATACAAGGTGCCCACTGTGTCAGTGCCGCCACTCGTGCGCAGCACCATGCGTCCGCGATTAACCAGGCGAATGCGGAAGACATCGACATCACTGCCGGTGCCGATGACACCGCTAGTGGTGCTGATTGGCGCGATGGCATGCGCCGTGCCGAGGCTGTTGCCGAAATCGTCGCCGCCGGCCAAGCCATACAGCGCCCTTACGCCGGTCACATCGTCCGTCCGTGGCGTTTCGATACTGCCGACAACAGGCTTCATGATGGCAGATGCTTGGTTTTCGTGGCCGAGGCCAAGCGCATGCCCCAGTTCATGAACCGCCACACGCCGGAAGTCGATCGCAGATCCATTCAATGCCCCCGCATACACATCCCAATTCTCATTCGAGTTGAAGACGATATTCGCCTCTGTCGTTTTCGCACCCAGGGACAAAATCGACGTAACGGCCACGGTCGTGGCGCCAAAGGCCGATCCGCAGAACTGGGTGTGAAAACGCACGCCATTTCTGTGATCACTGGAATTGCATGGATCGGAATAAGTGTCTCTGACAATGAGAAAGCGAAAGCCCGCCGGCGACCATGCCGCCATCGCCTGTTCAAAGCCACTGTTCCAGAGACCGCTCGAACCCGGGATACTGACGTAGAATGTCGTTTGTGGCTGCGGCCATTTCGAGCCCATGAACACATAAGCCCCGGCCGATGGCAGTACCGTCAGCAGGCAGAGCAACAGCATGCCACGCAATGCATGCGCACTCATGGCGAGGCGCCCAGCAGGTTGCGAATGCGTTGCTTGAACTGGCCTGACGACAAGCCCTCGTTGGCCGATGCGGCCGGGGTTGCTCTCACACCGCTGGCAACACCCGTGGAAAGTTTCATAGCAACGCCCGGTGCATCGAAAAACGTGGACTCGCTGCCCTGGACGTCCATGACGGGACGCCTGCCCGCCGTCAGCACACGTTCGATGCCCACGGAATCCCGCTGCACCAGAAACCGCCCCTGATCCCATCCGTAGAGGGGATTGATCAGCGGCTGGTCGATAGACTCGGCGAAGTAAATCCCCTGCTCACCGAGTTCCGGATACTGCATCGCCGAAATCGACTGCCGCTCGCCCGGAATTTCGCCGCCGAGAAATTCCAGCTTCACACGTCGTTGCGGGACGTGACCTTTGATGACGTCCAGGACTTCGAAGACAACGTCGGTCACGATACTGCCGCGCGCGGTCTTATGCGCCCGGACATCGATCACCACAGCTTCGAAAATCACCGCCGATTTGTCCGTCATCTCGGCCACCGAGGCCTCGCGGACACTGGTGGCCGTTGCAGCACCCGAACACACGCACAGAAAAGACAACAACAGCGCCGTGATGAAATTGTGCGTGGTACGCAGTGTCGACATATGCATATTCCCCCTGAAGCTGTTGGACACCGCTAAATAATTCGCATCTCGTCATTCCGGCGCATGTGCCGGTGTGGCGGCATTATCCTAAAAAAATCATTTCAGCACGGAAACACACGGAAGACACTGAAACACAGTACATTCGTGGAGCGACTATTCACCCCCTTGCGGGTGCCGGCGTGAAGCTTATGATCTTGCCCATGTTTTTCCGTGTGATTCCGTGGCAAATGCGGTTTATAGGATTAATGGAGATGCTCTTTATGCAAGAACCGGCTTCCTGCATTCGCCTTGTTATTTCACCAACTGATTCAGATCGAAGATCGGCAGCAGAATGGCGAGCACGATAATCAATACCAAGCCGCCCATCACCACGATCAACAGCGGCTCGAACAATCCCAGCAAGGTCGCTACCATAACTTCGATTTCACGCTCCTGACTGGTGGCGGCGCGCTCCAACATATCTTCGAGTTTTCCTGAGGCTTCGCCACTGGCGATCAGATGCAAGGTCATCGGCGGGAAATAACCGCTTTTGTCCAATGCAGAGAAAATACTCGTACCTTCGCGCACCTTGCGCGCGGCGGCCTCGACCGCGTCGCGCATCGGCAGATTGCTGATCACCTCGGCGGCAATGCGCAAGGCCTCCAGCACCGGCACACCCGAGGCCAGCAGAATGCTGAAGGTGCGGGCGAAGCGTGCGGTGTTGAGCCCCCGCGTCAGTCGTGATATCAGCGGTAAGCGCAGCAATAAGGCATGCCATTGTCGTAGCGGTCCGGGTTTACGCAATAACCAGCCGATGCCGGCACCCGCCAGCCCGAGCAGCACCAGCAGCGCGAGACCGTAGGTGCGCATGAAATCACTGAGCGCAATCAGCCCGCGCGTCAGGATCGGCAACTCCTGACCGATGTTCTGAAACACTTGCACTACTTGCGGCACGACATACGTCAGCAGCAAGACGACAACGCTGATGGCGAGAACGGTGAGCAAGGCGGATAAAACAGTGCCAGCTGAATCTTTTGGCGTAATTGCTGGCGACTCTCGGTGTAATCGGCCAGACGTTCCAGCACCACATCGAGATGACCGGACTGTTCGCCGGCCGCGACGGTGGCGCGATAGAGTTCGGGGAACACATGCGGAAATTCGGCCAAGCCCGCGGCCAGTGAATGACCTTCCATGACCCGCGAACGCACACCCAGCAACATGCTTTTCAAGCGCTGCTTTTCCGTCTGCTGCGATACCGCCCGTACCGATTCTTCCAGCGGCAGACCAGAACGCACCAAGGTCGCGAGTTGCCGCGTCATCAAGGCCAGATCGACCGCGGCTACACCACGTTGCAGACTGAAGCGTCGCGCCGATTTCGCCTCGCGTGCAGCGACCTCTTGAACATTCAGCGGTGTCCACTGACGTTCTCGCAATTGCTGGCGCACCGCACGCGGGCTATCACCCTCGAGCAGACCTTTGTGCTCGCGGCCAGTGGCATCCAGTGCGGTGAATTCGAAGGCAGGCATAGTTTAGGATTCGGCATTCGGGATTCGATTGGGATTCGGGGATTCGGGATTCGGCAAAACCATCAAACTGAAACCTGAATCCCAATATTCAATCTTCGCGGGTCACGCGCAGAACTTCTTCCAGCGTAGTCGTGCCTTCGAGGATACGGCGTAGACCATCGTGACGGATGCTGGCGGAATTTACGCGCGCATAGCGCTCCATCTCGTGCTCGCTGGCGCCATCGTGGATCATGGTCGCCAGGTGCTCATCGACTTCGATAAGCTCATAGATACCCGTGCGGCCTTGATAGCCCAGTGAGTTACAGGCGGCGCAGCCAACCGCGCGATACAAGGTCGGCGGCGCATCATCGGACACGTCCAGCACGGCGCAATCGCTGGCGCTGGCGGTGAACGCCTGTTTGCATTTTGGACAGAGCACACGTACCAGACGTTGCGCAAGCACGCCGATCAGACTCGATGCCAACAAAAACGGTTCGACGCCCATGTCGCGCAGACGGGTCACGGCGCCCACGGCGCTATTGGTATGCAGCGTCGACAACACCAAGTGCCCGGTAAGACTCGCCTGTACGGCGATCTCGGCGGTTTCCAGGTCGCGAATTTCGCCGACCATCACCACATCCGGATCTTGGCGCAAGATGGCCCGCAGGCCGCGTGCGAAAGTCATCTCGACCTTGGTGTTGACCTGGGTCTGACCAATGCCGTCGAGGTAGTACTCGATGGGATCTTCAACAGTAAGTATATTGCGACTGCGGTCGTTGAGTTTGGACAGCGCGGCATACAGCGTGGTGGTCTTACCGGAACCGGTCGGGCCGGTCACCAGGATAATGCCATGCGGCTTGTTGATGATGCGATCCATCCGCAACCGCGCTTCATGCGCCATGCCGAGATGTTCCAGATCCAGACGACCGGCCTGCTTGTCGAGCAGACGCAGCACGACGCGTTCGCCATGACCGGACGGCAGCGTCGAGACGCGCACATCGACCGCGCGACCGGCGACGCGCAAGGAGATACGCCCGTCCTGTGGCAGACGCTTTTCGGCGATATCGAGTTTGGCCATGACCTTGATGCGCGATACGATCAGTGGCGCCAGCACGCGCGGCGGCTGCAACACCTCGCGCATCACACCATCAACGCGGAAACGCACCACTAAACGATTTTCGAAAGTCTCGACGTGAATATCCGAGGCGTTCTCTTTGATCGCCTCGGTGAGCAGTGCATTGATGAGACGGATGATCGGCGCGTCATCTTCGGAATCCAGCAGGTCTTCGGGTTCCGGCAGCGCCTGGGCGATGCTGAACAGATCGGTGTCCTCACCCAGGTCGCCCATCAGCTGCATGGTCTGGCTGGATTCGTTGTCGTAGGCAGCGGTCAGCAAGGCGTTGAAGCGTTCCACCGGCACGGGCTCAAGCACAAACGGACGCCGCAAAAACCGCCGCACCTCCGCCAGTGCCGTGAGACTCACATCCGGGCGGTGCCGCACCAACAGACGGCCATCTTCGGCATCACTGACCAACACGCCGTGACGTTTGGCGAAGGCAAAGCTCGGCCGGTCGGGCGTCGCTTCGACACCCGCCTCGTCGATGGCCGGGCTCGGCGCGGTCTCGCTCATGGGCTTGCGGGCGCGGGCGCTTCAGGTAAGGCTTGGGTTTCCGCCGGGGCCGCCGTTGCGGCGCCGACCTGCGGATAATCCGGCAGCAGCGGCGCCTCTTCGTCGGGCAGCAGATTCACGCCTGCGTCGCGGATTTGCGTCTGCAAACCGCGCATATAGTTGTATTTGCCGGAACTGATCTCATTGGTATAGGCCGCGTCGCGCAGGATGGTCGGCTGAATGAACACCATCAGGTTGCGCTTGACCTTGTTGGTGCGACGCGACTTGAACAGATTGCCCAACACCGGCAGATCACCCAGCAACGGCACCTTCTGCACACCCTCGTTGATCGCGTCGTCGAGCAGACCGCCGAGCACGAGCATTTGCTTATCGTCGACCATCACGGTGGTCTTGATGGAGCGCTTGTTGGTGACGATGTCCGAGGCACCCTCCACCGGCTTCTTGGAGATATTGGAAATCTCCTGCTGGATCTCGAGCTTGATGGCATCGCCCTCGTTGATCTGCGGCTTCACCTTCAAGGTCAGACCCACGTCTTGGCGTTCAATGGTCTCGAATGGATTGGTCACGCCCCCTTGGCCGGTGGCACCCGTGTCATAGGTCCCGGTCTTGAAAGGCACGTTCTGCGCCACCACGATCTCCGCCTCCTGGTTGTCCAGGGTCACCAGATTCGGCGTGGACAGGATGTTCGAACCGGCATCAGCGGCGAGCGCCTTCACCAGCGCGCCCAGATTGAGAATCTCAATATTGGCCCGAGTAATTTCACGGTGCCCTCGAAGTAGCCCAGACTAAGCCATCGCCTACTCTCGTAATGGGTTCCGCGCAACCGTATTAATAGAGGTACCGGTAGAGAAATTAGTGCCGCCGATGACACCGGAGCCGCTCAGGTCATTGGTGGCGCGCCATTGCACACCCAGTTCCACCGCCTTGTCCGTGGAGACTTCCGCAATCACCCCCTCGACATGTACCTGGGCGCGGCGGATGTCCAATTGGCGGATCACCGCCTCCAGAGAGCGGAATTCCTCCGGACCGGAGGTGATGACCAACGCATTGGATGCCTCGTCAGACTGAATGCTGAGATCGCCCTGCGGCCGCGCTGCCGCACCGCCACCGCCCGCCGCCGCCTGCCCACCCGCCTGCTCCTTGGCGATGCTGGTGCCGACGCCGGTAAGGACTTTGACCAGATCCTCGGCCTTGGCATACTTGAGATAGATGACATGGGTGTTACCGCCGCGATCCAAGGGCGTATCCAGATGCGAAATCACCATGCGTAGACGCAGACGGTCGGATTTGTCGCCGCCGATCAGCACGCTGTTGGTGCGTTCGTCGGCAATGACCGTGGGTTCGCCACCCCCCATGGCCTGCGGCATGCCGGCCTGTGGACGGTTCAGTGCGCCGATAATGCGCACCACCTCAGCCGCCGAGGCGTACTGCAGGGGCATGACCTCAATCTCGTTATCGCTCTGTTGATCCATACGCCGGATGATAGAGACCAACCGCTCAATGTTCTCGGCGCGGTCGGAAATGATCAGCACATTGGT
The DNA here is from genome assembly GCA_963696465.1 of uncultured Gammaproteobacteria bacterium. Taxonomy (GTDB): domain Bacteria; phylum Pseudomonadota; class Gammaproteobacteria; order Thiohalobacterales; family Thiohalobacteraceae; genus JAHJQQ01. Next base: position 124,146 of record CAVOKC010000019.1, read on the forward strand.
GCCGGGATAGGCGGCCATATGCCCCTGCTGCGGTATCAACGGACGCAGGATCGGCACCAATTGCGCGGCGGAAACATTGTTGACCTCGATGACGCGCGTGACCACTTCATCGCCACGCCCGGGTTCCTTGTCGGTGGCACTCGGCACGCCCTCGGACTTGGCGTTCACGTCAGGCACGATTTTCACCACCGAACCGCTCGGCACCGCGGCGTAACCATGCACCTTGAGGATGGACAGAAAGACCTGATAGACCTCGTCGGACTCCATGGGCTTGGATGACACGACGGTGATCTTGCCCTTGACGCGCGGATCGACGATGAAATTGGTGCCGGTCACTTCGGCGACCGTACCGATCAGGGCGCTGAGATCGGCGTCCTTGAGATTCAGCGTGACACTGGTGGCCCAAGCGTTCTGCCAAGTCAGCAGCATGGCCAATGCCAATGCCGACAGACCGTTCCGGTGCGCCATCCTGACGTGCATCCCCTTCATACCATCCATACCTTCGATCGTTGTTTTCGAGCGTGGGGGAATACTGCCCAGCTCATGGAATAGCAACCGACAGGTTTATCTCCTGACCGGCCCGCTCGATACGCAGATCGAGCTGATTACTTTCACGCAGAAGCTGCATCAGCTCGGCGCCACGCATTGGGTTATCCATCACCAATCCATTCACTTCTTTTACCAGATCGCCGGGTTGCAGACCCAATTGGGCGAACAGGGCCGGTTTGTTGCCCGGAAACAAGCGGAACCCCGAGATTCCGCCGCCCGGTGCCGGCGCCGGCACGGCACGCGCCAGATCCAGCAATGCCTGGGGATTCTGCTCCATCTGATCGCGGTAATCGCCGAGCAGCGCGCTGGGATCACCCACCGGCGCGAAACCATTCGCCCCACCTTGCTCGAGTCCATCGGACGCGCCGCCCGATGTGTCCATCATCTCACGTGGCAAGCGCAAGGTTTCATGCCGGCCGGCACGCATCAGGATGATGCGGTCGGCGTGAATCTCTTTCAGTTCCGCGTCCCCCGGTAATGCGGCGCCGACACGGAAAAAGTTCTCGGTGCCGTTCGGTTCGGCAACAATTGCGCGCGCCTCATTGGCATCGTCGGAGGATAACACGCCGCGTAGAATCAAATTAAGCCGGGTCTCGGGGGCGTCGATCGGCGCGCTTTCGGCACTCTCGCTGGGTGCCGATGCTGTGGAGGTGCCAAACAGATGCCAATTGACGATTTCGGTGACGTTCAGGCGTGGCTGTGCGTCCACCGTCGGCGCCACAGCCACGGTATCGGCCGGTGCCTCGGGCATCTCCGGCGCCGGCAAGATCTGCCAGGCCAACACCGCCAGGCGGTACAGCAGCCAGATCCCGAGTAACAGCGCGACGCCCCGCGCGCTCTGTTCAGCGCGCGGCCCCTGCAGCCAATCAATCACTTGGTTTAATTGTATAGCAGCCACATTCCTACCCAAACCGTTTACGGTCAATTGCTACGTTAGCGGCGTCGCTGCCCGCCGCCTGCACCCTGCCGTGAACTACCACCACCGGGCCGCTTGCCACCACCACTCCCGGGACGCCGCGGCGGACGCTCGGTCTTCACCGGCGGCAGCAACTCGGCGAACATCTCCGCCCCGGGGTTTTCCACCGCAAGCTTGTGCCCAATATAACGCTCGATATCCGGCAGCGAATAGACATAAGTCTCACAGGCGAAGCTGATGGCGTCGCCATCGGCACCCAGGCGCGCGGTACGACCGATGCGGTGCACGTAATCTTCCGCCTCCTGCGGCAGATCATAGTTAAACACATGACTGACGTCAGGAATGTGCAGGCCACGCGCGGCCACATCGGTGGCCACCAGCACCGGTAAATCGCCGGACTGAAAGCGTTCCAGCAAGGCCTGGCGCTTGTTTTGCGGCACATCGCCCGAGAGGATTGCGGAGGAGAAACCGTTACTTTCCAGATAGCCCCAGACCCGGTCGGCATCGCGCTTGGTATTGACGAACACGATACTGCGACGCGGGTCCATGTGTTTGAGCAGACCGATGAGCAGGCGCACCTTCTCGTCGTTGGCGGTGTGGTAGAGCACCTGACGCACGCGGTCAGCCGTGACATTCTCGGTTTCGACCTTGATCAGACGCGGATTGTTCATGTGTTCATAGGCGAGCTCGATTACCCGATGCGACAGGGTTGCCGAGAACAGCAGCCCCAGACGCTGCTCGGGCGGCGGGCAACGGCGCAGCAGAAAGCGGATGTCCTTGATGAAACCGAGATCGAACATGCGATCGGCCTCGTCGAGCACAATTACCTGCGCGGCCTGCAGATCGAACACATGCTGCTTGAAATAATCGATGATGCGCCCGGGCGTGCCGATCAAGACATCGACACCCTCTTCTATAGCCTTGCGCTGCTGGTCATAGCCGGTACCGCCGTAGGCCAGCCCAAACACCAGTCCGACATGCTTGCCGAGGATCAGCGCGTCGGAATGGATCTGAATCGCCAGTTCGCGTGTCGGCGCCAGTACCAAGGCCCGCGGTTGATTGGCACGCCGCCCTGGTTTCGATGGATGCTTGAGCAGATGCTGAAACAGCGCCACGAGAAATGCCGCCGTCTTGCCCGTACCGGTCTGCGCCTGACCGGCGATATCCTGGCCCTGCAGCGCCACGGGGAGGGTCTGCGCCTGTATCGGCGTACAGAAATCAAACCCGGCATCCGTCAGTCCGCGGAGGGTGGAATCGGCCAAGCCCAACTCGGCAAACCGAAGTATCGTTAGATGTTGTTCTCCCATAACGGCTTAGCATAACCGAAAACCCGCTTGCAGTGGACTTGCATTCAACGCTGGATTGGGCTCAAATGGCCGCCATCGATATCCGGTAGAATCACCCGCCCGCACACGCAGCCGTTAACCGTCCGTAGCCCCGTCCCGCGCAGCCTTGTGCCGCCATCCCGGAAGGGAGCCGACCGCAATTTGCGGCACCGGCGCGTAGCTCCGAACGACAAGCAACGCGAAACTGGGCTGGGCTGGCTTCACCGGACTCACCCGAAAACCCATGAGGAGATGCACTTTGAGCGAACACATTGTCTATGTCACCGACGCGTCGTTTGAAGCCGAAGTACTGAAATCCGGCGAGCCGGTCCTGGTGGACTACTGGGCGGAATGGTGCGGACCCTGCAAGATGATCGCGCCGATCCTCGATGAAATCGCCGCCGAATACACCGGCAAGGTCAAGATTGCCAAACTCAACATCGACGAGAACCCGCAGACACCGCCACGTTATGGCATCCGTGGCATTCCGACGCTGATGTTGTTCAAGAACGGTAATGTGGAAGCCACCAAGGTTGGCGCGGTCTCCAAATCCCAGTTGACGGCCTTTATCGACAGCAACCTGTAAGGCTATCGGCAGCGTTCCGCGCCGATCGGGTCTGGCGCTGGACGCTGCCGATTAAGCATGCTAGCCTTGCCCACATTCAGGTACAGGTATAAGAAACAGTACCGCTGATCGTTTTCGCCGCCACCGGCAATCCCCCGTTTAATACGCAGTTCCCGGCCCATTCGGGCTAGACGTTGTCATCCCCAACTTAGAAGCCGCACCTCCAATCCAATCACCGCTCAAGAAACCATTATGAATCTGACTGAACTCAAGAAAAAACCCGCACACGAAATTATCGAACTCGCCCAGGAGATGGGCATCGAAGGCGCCGCCCGCTCGCGCAAACAGGATGTGATCTTCTCCATCCTGAAATCGCACGCCAAGAGCGGCGAAGACATCTACGGCGATGGTGTATTGGAAATATCTGCAGGACGGTTTCGGCTTCCTGCGCTCGGCGGACAGTTCCTATCTCGCCGGCCCCGATGACATCTACGTCTCGCCCAGCCAGATCCGCCGCTTCAATCTGCGCACCGGTGACACGGTGTCCGGCAAGATCCGACCGCCGAAGGAAGGCGAGCGTTATTTCGCGCTGCTGAAGGTCAGCGAGATCAATTTCGAGTCACCCGAAAACGCCAAGAACAAAGTCCTGTTTGAAAATCTCACCCCGCTGCATCCGACCCGCACGCATGAAACTGGAACTCGGCAACGGCAGCACCGAAGACATCACCCCGCGTGTCATCGATCTCGTCTCACCGATCGGCATGGGCCAGCGCGGCCTGATCGTGTCACCGCCCAAAGCCGGTAAGACCATGCTGTTGCAGAACATCGCGCAGAGCATCGCCGCCAATCATCCCGAGTGTTATCTGATCGTCTTGCTGATCGACGAACGTCCGGAAGAAGTGACCGAGATGGTGCGCTCGGTGCGCGGCGAAGTGGTGTCGTCGACCTTCGACGAGCCGGCCAGCCGCCACGTGCAGGTTGCCGAGATGGTGATCGAGAAGGCCAAGCGCCTGGTCGAACACAAACGCGACGTGGTGATCCTGCTCGACTCCATCACCCGTCTGGCGCGCGCCTACAACACCGTGGTGCCGTCGTCCGGCAAAGTGCTGACCGGCGGTGTCGACGCCAATGCCCTGCAACGCCCGAAACGCTTCTTCGGTGCCGCGCGTAATATCGAGGAAGGCGGTTCGCTGACGATTATCGCCACCGCGCTGGTCGAGACCGGCTCGCGCATGGACGACGTGATCTACGAAGAGTTCAAAGGCACCGGCAACATGGAAATGCACATGGACCGCCACATCGCCGAAAAACGCGTCTACCCGGCCATCAACATCAACCGCTCCGGCACCCGCCGCGAAGAATTGCTCACCAAGCCGGACGAACTGCAGAAGATGTGGATCCTGCGCAAGCTGCTGCACCCCATGGACGAACTGGCCGCGATGGAATTCCTGCTCGACAAGCTCAAAGACACCAAGACCAACGCCGAATTCTTCGATTCGATGCGGCGGTAACTGATACGTAACGCTCTGCACGCAGTGGGGACAGATCATTAGCTCTGTCCCCGTCCGTGCACCACGCAGATGAAACATAACCACGCATCAACCGCCATGGTGGTTTTTTTGTGGCTTCGTTCTGCCTAGTGGAACCACAACGGGGACAGAGCTAAAGATCTGTCCCCACCCTGCATATCTATTCCTGCGCCACCGGTTTCACATCCCAGATTCTTCTGCATATTCCATGATGGTACGGTCGCTGGAGAAACGCGCCAGCCTGGCCACATTCAGGATCGCCTTACGGGTCCATTCCTCGGATCGCGATACACGCGATCGACCTCGCTTTGCGCCCGCATATAGTCCGCATAATCGGCCAGCAGCAGATACTGATCGCCGTGTGTCAATAACGCATCGATAATCGGTCGATAACGTTCCGGCTCGCCCGGCGAGAAGAAACCACTGCCGATCATATCCAGCACCTGACTTCAGCTGTGCATCGCTGTCGTAATACTCCCGCGCGTTATAACCGCGCTCACGCAGCTCCGCGAGCCCGGCACGATCCAGCCCGAATATGAAGAATATTGTCTTCCCCCACTTCCTCGCGGATCTCGACATTGGCGCCATCCAGGGTGCCGATGGTCAGTGCGCCATTCAGTGCCAGTTTCATATTGCCGGTGCCGGAAGCTTCCGTACCGGCCGTGGAAATCTGCTCGGACAGATCCGCCGCCGGGATGATATCCTCGGCGGTACTGACATCGTAATTGGGGATGAACACCACTTTGAGCCGCTCAGCCATGGCCGGATCATTATTGACGATATCAGCGACATCGTTGATCAGACTGGATAATCAGTTTTGCCGTGGCAATAACCCGGTGCCGCCTTACCGCCGAAAATCACCGTGCGCGGCACGCGCGCACTGGCATCGGCTGCGCAACTCGTTGTACAGCGTCACGACATGCAGGACATTGAGCAACTGACGCTTGTATTCATGCATGCGTTTGATGTGCACATCGAACAACGAATCGACATTCACGTCGATACCCACATGTTTCTTGACGACCGCGCGAGACGCAGTTCCTTGTTATCGCGTTTCACGGCGCGGAATCGTTCCTGGAATACCGCATCATCCGCAAACGGTATCAGCTGAATGAGTTGCTCGAGATCCGAGTCCAATCGTGGTCGATGCGTGACGAGATCAGCTCGGTCAAGTCCGGGGTTGGCCTGATTCAACCAGCGCCGCGGCGTGATGCCGTTGGTGATATTGATGATCATCCGGGTAAGAAGCGATCGAAATCATTGAAAATGGTTTGCTCTCATCAGGTCGGTATGGATCTGCGCCACGCCATTGACCTTATGACTGCCGACGATGGCCAGATGCGCCATGCGTACACGTCGCGTACCGCGCTCGTTGATGAGCGACATGCGCTGCAGCCAACTCGATGTCGCCCGGATAGCTATGCATCACATCTTTCAGGAAGCGACGATTGATCTCGTAAATGATCTGCATATGCCGCGGCAGCAACTGTCCGATCAGATCCACCTCCCAGGTTTCCAGCGCTTCGGGCATGAGGGTATGATTGGTGTAGGCGAACATCGGACGGTGATGTCCCAGGCCTTATCCCAATCCAGATGATGAATATCCACCAGCAGACGCATCATCTCGGCGATCGAGATGGAGGGATGCGTGTCGTTGAGCTGAATCGCCACTTTTTCCGGCAGATCATCGAAATTTTTACGATGTCGCACATAGCGATGCAGGATGTCCTGCAGTGAAGCGCTGACAAAAAAGTACTGCTGCTTCAGGCGCAGCTCGCGCCCCATCGTGGTGGTGTCATCCGGATAGAGCACGCGCGAGAGATTTTCAGATTGGTTCTTGTCTTCGACGGCCTTGATGTAATTGCCTTCGTTGAAATACTTCAGATCGAATTCACGCGACGACTTGGCCGACCACAGCCGCATGTTATTCACGGTGTTGACGTGATACCCCGGCATCGGCGTGTCATAAGCCATAGCCATCACGTCTTCGGTTTCGACCCAATGATGATGCACGCGGCCATCCTCATCGGGGTACTCCACTACCCGCCCGCCGAAGTTCACCGGATAGAGAATCTCCGGGCGCGGAAATTCCCAGGGATTGCCGTAGCGCAACCAGTTTTCCGGCGTCTCGATCTGATTGCCATCCTTGATGCGTCTGGTTGAACATGCCGTATTCATAACGAATGCCATAGCCGTAACCCGGCAGGCGCAACGTCGCCATGGAATCGAGGAAGCAGGCGGCCAGGCGCCCGAGACCGCCGTTACCCAGCGCCGCATCCGGCTCCTGGTTGCGCAACTCTTCCATATCGAGACCCATCGACAGCAACGCCTTGCGGGTCTCTTCCTCGACATCCATGTTGAGCACGCTGTTGACCAAGGTACGGCCGATCAGAAATTCCAGCGACAGGTAATAAATGCGCTTGGCATCCTGCTGGTAGTAGTTGCGCATGGTCTCCATCCAGCGCTCCATCAAACGGTCGCGCAGAGCATAGGCGAGCGATGAAAACCAGTCGCGCGGCTTGGCGGTGAAGTGATCTTTACCGACGGAATAGACCAGACGATTGGCGATGGAACGTTTCAGGGAGGCCTCGTCGAGGCCCAGCGGATCGAATCGGAACGCGCCCGGATTGATCGGATTCATGCATCACCACCCTGTGGGGCGCCGGCGGCTGCCGACGGAGTAAGTGTAGTGATTAGCAATGGCTGTGCCAGGGGGTGGCGATATCGACATTGTGTCGGCGAGATCACAAATGCCCGGCTCGCGTAGGCTGGGGTGAGCGAATCCCAACTTACCTTAGCATGCGTAGGATGGGTGGAGCGCAGCGCAACCCATCAACCCGAGCCACACTGCCCACGATGGGTTACGGCGCAAGCGCCTCCACCCATCCTACGCCCGCTCCCGCGCCACCGCCCGATAGCCGATGTCGGTGCGGTAATAGGCGCCGTCCCAGCGGATCGCATGCACCTGTTCGTACGCGCGCGCCTGCGCCTGCGCGACCGTGTCGCCGAGCGCGCACACGCACAGCACGCGCCCGCCGCTGGTGACGACATCACCGTCACGATCCTTAGTACCGGCATGGAACACCTTCACCCCCGGCGTTTCCGCTCGCGGGCAAACCGTAAATCACATCGCCCTTGCGGTAGTCGCCCGGATAGCCGCCGGCCGCCATCACCACGCCCAGCGAGGCCCGCGGATCCCAGTGCGCCTGCATCTGATCCAGCCGTTTATCCAACGCCGCCTCGCAGAGATCGACCAGATCGGATTGCAAGCGCAACAGAATCGGCTGGGTCTCGGGATCGCCGAAGCGCACATTGAATTCGAGCACCTTGGGCGTGCCGTCGGGGCCGATCATCAAACCGGCATAGAGAAAACCGGTATAGACGCGGCCTTCGGCGGCCATGCCACGCACCGTCGGCATAATCACTTCGCGCATGGCGCGCGCATGAATCTCGGCTGTCACCACCGGCGCCGGCGAATAAGCGCCCATGCCACCGGTGTTCGGTCCGGTATCGCCGTCGCCGGCGGCCTTGTGATCCTGGGAACTGGCCAACGGCAGCACATGCTCGCCGTCGACCATGACGATGAAACTCGCCTCCTCGCCGACGAGGAATTCCTCGACCACGACGCGATGCCCGGCACTGCCAAAGGCATTGCCCGCGAGCATATCGCGCACTGCGGCGATGGCCTCGTCCTCGGTCTGCGCCAGAATTACGCCCTTACCCGCCGCCAAACCGTCGGCCTTGACCACAATCGGCGCGCCTTGTTGGCGGATATAGGCAATGGCCGCGTCGACCTCGGTGAAGTTGCCATAGGCGGCGGTCGGAATTTTATGGCGCGCGAGGAAATCCTTGGTGAAGGCCTTGGAGCCTTCGAGTTCGGCCGCACCCTGGCGCGGCCCGAAGCAACGCAGCCCCGCCTGCTCGAAAACATCGACGACACCCGCGACCAGCGGCACCTCGGGACCGACGATGGTCAGACCGATGGTATTGGCTTGGGCAAAGGCCAGCAACGCAGGAATGTCCTCGGCACTGATGGCAACGTTCTCGACCTTGGGTTCACGCGCCGTACCCGCGTTGCCGGGCGCGACATACACCGTCTGCACCCGCGCCGACTGCGCGACCTTCCAAGCGAACGCATGCTCGCGCCCGCCGCTGCCGATGATGAGTACTTTCATGACATCAAAACCCTTTCGATGGCCACGAAATCCACGAACCAGTGATTGGAATTGGTTTTAACACGACTTTCGTTTCGTGGGTTTCGTGGATTTCGTGGCTAATATTTTTTGCACCCGCTCAATGCCGGAAATGCCGCATGCCCGTGAACACCATCGCCATGCCATGTTCGTCAGCCGCGGCGATGACTTCTTCGTCGCGCATCGATCCGCCCGGTTGAATCACCGCGGCGATGCCGGCGGCGGCGGCTTGATCGATGCCATCGCGGAACGGGAAGAAGGCGTCCGAGGCCATCACCGAACCCTTCACGTCCAGGCCGGCGTGCTCGGCCTTGATGCCGGCGATGCGTGCGGAATTCACCCGGCTCATCTGGCCGGCACCGACGCCGATGGTCATGCCGTCGCGGCCATAGACGATGGCGTTGGATTTGACGAATTTTGCAACACGCCAGGCGAACAACAGATCCTGCATTTGCTTGTCAGTCGGGGCGAGTTGGGTGACGACCTTGATGTCGGCGGTCAGCGCGAGATCGGCATCCTGCACCAGCAAGCCGCCGGTGACGCGCTTGAAATCCAGGCGATGCGTCGGTGTCTGGCTCCAATGACCGCAGGCCAGCACGCGCACGTTCTTTTTGGCGGCCAACACGGCGAGCGCCTCGACGGACACTTCCGGCGCGATGATGACTTCAACGAACTGCCGCTCGGCAATCGCCTGCGCGGTGGCCGCGTCGAGCTCACCGTTGAAGGCGATGATGCCGCCGAAGGCCGATTCCGGATCGGTCTGATAGGCGCGATCATAAGCTTCGAGCAGATTCGCACCGAAGGCGACACCACACGGATTGGCGTGCTTGACGATGACGCAGGCCGGACCTTCGCTGAAGGTCTTCACGCATTCCAATGCGGCATCGGTATCACCGACGTTGTTGTACGAGAGTTCTTTGCCCTGCAACTGGCGCGCCGTCGCGACGCTGGCCTCGGCGGTCTTGTGCTCGACATAGAATGCCGCGTTCTGATGCGGGTTCTCGCCATAGCGCATGGCCTGGACGCGACGGAATTGCAGACTGAGCGTGCGTGGGAAGGCGCACTTGGATTCCGCCAGGTTGCACGCACCGAGGTAATTGGCGATGGCGCCGTCATAGCGCGCGGAGTGTTCGAAGGTTTTCACCGCCAGCGAATAGCGAGTGGCATCGGTGACGCTACCGCTGTTGGCACGCATCTCGGCGAGCACAGTTTCGTAGTCGGCCGCGTCCACCACCACAGTGACCGCCGCATAATTTTTCGCCGCGGCACGCAACATGGTCGGCCCGCCGATGTCGATGTTCTCGATCGCCGTCGGCAAATCGCAACCGGGCTTAGCTACCGCCTGCTCGAAGGGGTACAGATTCACCACCACCAGATCGATGCATGGAATCGCATGCTCACGCATCACACCATCGTCGATGCCGCGACGTCCGAGGATGCCGCCATGCACCTTCGGATGCAGCGTCTTCACGCGGCCATCCATCATTTCCGGAAAGCCAGTGTAGTCGGAGACTTCGATCACGGGGATGTTGGCATCGGCCAACAGCTTGGCGGTGCCGCCGGTGGAGAGAATCTCCACACCCATGGACTGGAGTTGGCGGGCAAATTCCGCCACGCCGGTTTTGTCCGACACGCTGATCAGCGCGCGCTTAATAATGTTCATGGATGGATTCCAAAATCACTGTGATGAAAAACCGTTGACCGCGGAGCAACATATAGAAAAGCATTCTTGCCACGGAAAACACGGAAAGCACAGACGCTACAGATGCAGTAAGAGCGATGTCACGATGGGTTGACCGGTAATGCGCGCGGTCATCCGTGAGGTGGCCACGACATTTGCACTCAAAATGTCGATGCTTTCCGTGTTTTCCGTGGCAATCTTTGGCTTAAAGCTCCAGTCCGTACTGACGCAATTTCTTGCGCAAGGTGGTGCGATTGATGCCGAGCATGTCGGCGGCGCGCGTCTGATTACCGCGCGCAAAACGCATCACTGTTTCCAACATGGCCGGCTCGACTTCGTTCATCACCAGTTGATGAATTTCGGCCGGCTCATGGCCGTCGAGATCGGCAAAATATTTCTCCAGGCAGGTGCGCACAGCATCGCGCAAGGTCTGGTGTGAGGTCTGGGACGCCTGGGATATCGGTGATGTTTGGGATGCCTGAGATAGTTGGGGCGAGGTCTCGCGGCGCAACGTCGCGGCGTTAACAATATTCTGTTTCTCAGCCGGTACGCTCATGCTGCCAACTCCTCACCATCAACCAACCGTGCAAAGAATTCCTGCGTCAGCGCGAGTTGCTCGGCAATCGTATCCAGACGATTGACACGATCGCGGAACACCGCGCCGCCGGGCTGGCCTTTGCTGTACCAGGAGATGTGCTTGCGCGCCACGCGCACGCCCGTGGATTCGCCGTAGAAGGCGTATAAATTATGGAGGTGGCCCAACATGATGCTGCGGATCTCCTGGATCGAAGGCTCGGGAAGCTGCCGCCCGGTTGCTAGGTAATGTTCTATTTCACGAAATATCCACGGCCGTCCCTGAGCTGCGCGGCCGATCATCACGGCATCGGCGCCGGTGTGGAGCAAAACTTCGCGCGCCTTTTCCGGCGTGCGGATATCGCCATTGGCGATGATCGGAATCCGCACCGATTGTTTGATGGCGCGGATCGTATCGTATTCGGCGTCGCCGGTGTAACCGCAGGCGCGGGTGCGACCATGCACGGCCAGCGCCTGTATACCGGCCTGCTCGGCCAACTCGGCGATGCGTATGCCATTACGGTGGGATTTATCCCAACCGGTGCGGATCTTCAAGGTGACCGGCACATCAACTGCACTGACCACGCTGTCGAGAATGCGTTTGACCAGATCTTCGTCCTGCAACAGCGCCGAACCGGCCATCACGTTGCAGACCTTCTTCGCCGGGCAGCCCATATTGATATCAATGATCTGCGCGCCGTTGGCGACATTGTGGCGCGCGGCCTCGGCCATCAGCTGCGGATCGGCGCCGGCGATCTGCACTGACTTCGGCTCAACCTCGCCCTCGTGATTGGCACGCCGCAAGGTCTTGGCGCTGCCCCACAACAGGGAATTCGAAGACACCATCTCGGACACGGCCAACCCTGCACCCTGTTGTTTGCACAACTGGCGGAACGGCCGGTCGGTCACGCCCGCCATGGGCGCGAGTACCAAATTATTTTTGAGTTCGTAAGGTCCGATGTGCATCGCCTGCATCTCAGGTCTTGTCGCCAGTGCATAGCGCGCAGGAGGGCAAATAATACTCGCATGGACCGCTCGGCGAAAGCGCCAACGCCCACAATGTGCTGCAACGGCGTGTGCAAAACATGTACCGGCACACACTCTGCGCGCGAGGTCATGCGATTTCACAGACTTATATGTTGTCAACAACCGATGGCGCGATTTTGCGTGCACCGAGATCAGGCCGAACACGGCCATCCGCGCACCGCACCAAGGCAGGCAATGCAAACCGCATTCAGAAAAAATCGAAATAGAAGGATGCGACCTCGATATCGGGAGCGGCCAGCTCCAGCGTCACGTGCACGGGCAGCCCGGGGGATAATCCCGCGCGGATATCCGTCTCTGCGCGCAGATAGTCGGACGGCAGGAAGCGCCGACTGGCGGCACGGTTACCGGACACGTCGCTCAGGCGCAGCTCCAATACTGGATAGGCAATCGTTTGATCGGCGCGGCTGACGAAGGTCAGCTCCACGAGCAACGCCTGGGCGACCTGCGCGTGTTCGCGCACGACCCGTTTGATGATTTCGATACGCTCAGGTTGGCGCGGCAGCGGCAACGCACAATCCAACACCGCGCAAAACTGCCGCAGCGCCGGGCGTAGCGCCTCACGCTCGAACAGCGGCGCGCGCTGCAGGTACACCCATTGACCCACAAGCAACAGCAGTAATGCGACGATGGCCAGCCACCCGGCCAGCCGCGACGCGCTCGACCGGCGCTCCGGTTCCTCAATCAGCAAGGCCGCCTGGATGATCTCAGGGGTTAACACATCCGCTTCGGGGCGGTTATCCGGCGAAACCCCTGCATCCACCACCAGTTCGGGGGCTGCGGGCGGCGGAGCAACGTCGGGCAGATCAGCGCCGGGCTCGGCGTCCGGTGCCGGGCGTTGCTCGGGTGTTAGTTGCTCGAACGCTGGCTCTCCCGATTGATCGGCGCGCGTACCCTCCTCCGGCGCCGAGGCAACCGCGCTAGCCGGGGTATCGAGCGGCTTATCCTCGAGTGTCTCGGGATCATCGGCCAGGCTATCGAGCGCATTAAACTGCGCGTTGCAGCGACCGCAGCGCACCTGCCCATGCGCGATGCGCAAAATGTCGGCCTGTACACGGAAAATAGTCTGGCAAGCGGGGCAACGGGTCAGCATCGGCGAATTGTAACGGGATTCGAGGACGCGGGCGGCAAGAACCTAATGCACCTGATTAATTCCCGCCGTTCGTGGTGAGCTGCGAGCTTGTCCAGCAGTCGAATCATGAACGGCGAGACCCTGTAATTAATCCTAGAAAAATCATTTCAGCCACGGAAACACACGGAAGACACTGAAACACAGTACATACCTGGAGCGACTATTCACCACCTTGCGGGTGATGGAGGTACCGGCGTGAAGCTTATGATCATGTCCGTGTTTTTCCGTGTGATTCCGTGGCAAATGCGGTTTATAGGTTAATGAGCGTTACATGTGCCAGACAGATTACCCGTAGCCCGGATGCAGGCCGTAAGGCCGTAATCCGGGGTAAAACCGCTGTTTCCCCGGATTACGCTTCGCTCCATCCGGGCTACGCAGTGTCATGTGATTACGTATACATCAATAATGTCTTGCGTTATCCGTCCTTCGACAGGCTCAGGACGAACGGAATTAATCACAGGCTTCCTCAGTAGTTTCTGACCCCGACGATGCGCACCCAATCCTCGCGCTGCGCAGGCGGTTGTAGTGTGAAGCGATCGCGGTAGGCCGCACTCACCGATTCAGCCTGTTCGGCGAGTATCCCCGATAACACCAGCGCGGCGCCGGGACGCACGAAATCCGCAAACCGTGGTGCCAACGCGATGAGTGGGTTGGCCAGAATGTTGGCGAGCAACAGATCGGCGTGCATGGCTGGCAGGTCACCCGGCATGACCGTCTTCACCTGGGCGGCGACGGCGTTGCGCTGCGCATTATCCAGCGTCGCCACCAGCGCCTGCGGATCGTTATCCACCGCCCAGACTTCGCGCGCACCGAGTTTCAAGGCGGCGATGCCGAGGATGCCGGAACCGCAGCCGTAATCGATCACCACCTGATCGACGGGCGGATGCGCATCCAGCCACTCCAGACACAGCGCCGTGGTCGGATGTGTACCGGTGCCGAAGGCCAGACCCGGATCGAGCAGCAGATTCACACCGTCCGGATCAGGTGCGTCGAATCCCGTCGGCACAATCCAGAGTTTGGTGCCGAACTGCATCGGCGCATAGCCATCCATCCAGGCACGCACCCAGTCGCGATCATCGAGCGGTTCGATGTGCAAACGCTCGGCAGTCGCCGCGCCGAACTGCGCCGCGATCCGCGCCTTGATGTCGGCAATCGCACAACCGGCATCGAACAACGCCGTCACCCGCACCTGCGACCACAGCGGCGTGGCACCTGGCGGCGGCTCGAACAGGGGTTGGTCGGCAGCATCTTGCAGCGTCACCGACAGCGCGCCGAGCGCGTCGAAGCAGTCCGCCAGAGACTGCGAGTCGATATCACCGGCGGGAAGCGTTATCTGGAGCCAGGGCATAGGTGGGTATCGCACACGAGCAGGTGAATGATTTTTGCCACGAAATCCACGAAGCCACTAAAGGAGACTTCTATAAACCCGTCGTGCTGGCGAATGCCAGGATGACGGTTTAGGAATTGATCG
>CAVOKC010000020.1:0-147605 GCA_963696465.1 uncultured Gammaproteobacteria bacterium
GGAACTCGGCCGGCTGACGATGTCGGGGAATGCGGTGATCCTCGCCGCCGTGGTGTCGCCGCATCCACAGGACCGCACCCGGAACACGATCTACATCGCCGACACGAGCCTGGGGCTCGGCGCCGGACAACTACCTCAAGCCCGACGCCCAGCGCATCCGCGACGGCTACGTCGCCAAGATGACAGACTATCTGGTGATCGCCGGCGCGACACCCGAGGCGGCGCGCGCGACAGCACAGAAAGTGCTCGCACTCGAGACGCGCGTGGCGAAGAAGAAGCTGACGCCGCTGGAGAAGCGTGACCCCGCCAAGCGCTTCGTGCCGATGCCCTACGCCGACGCGCAGCGGCTCCTGTCCAACGTCGACCTCGACGCGTACTTCCGGTCGCTGGGGCTGCCCACCGGTGGCGAAGTGGTGGTCGTCGAGGTCGAGGCGCTGCGCGAGCGCAACGCGATCTTCGCCGAATCCTGGCCGGAGGAAACTCGCACCTACCTGCAGTTCGAGTTGCTGCGCCAGATGGCGCCGTACCTTCACGCCGGCCTTCGATGCGCCGGACGCCGCGTTCAGCGTCGTGCTCTACGGCAAGGATGTGACGCCGCCGCGTGCCAAGCAGGTGGCCATGGGCACGCCCAACCTGCTCGGTCATCCGCTGTCCAGCTCTACGTCGCGAAATACATGACCCCCGAGTCGCGTCGCGAGGTCGAGGCGATGGTCGCACCGTGAAGGCACAGTTCCGCGCCCGGATCGAGCGCAACGGCTGGCTGTGCGCGCGCCGGAGACGCGGGCGCAGGCGCTCGCCAAGCTCGACAAGACCGAGATCCGCGTCGGCTACCCGTCGAAGTGGATCGACTACACAGGCGTTGTGGTCCGTCGCGACGACTACGCCGGCAACGCGATGCGCTTGAACGAGTTCTTGGTGCGGCGCGAGCTGGCCGAGCTCCGCCGCTTCCGTGGAACTCGGGCACTTCGCCGTGCCGAACACCACGCTACCCATCGTCATCACGCCGGGTACGACTCGAGCTGGAACGGCATCGAGATTCCCGCCGCGTTCCTGCAGCCGCCCTTCTACGACGCCAAGGCGGACCCGGCCGTCAACTACTGCACGATGGGCGCGGTGATCGGGCACGAACTGACCCATGGCTTCGATTCGCAGGGGCGGCTGACGACGCGACGGGCAACGTGCGCGACTGGTGGACGCAAGCCGACGCGAAGCGCTTCGCTACAGACCGGGAAGCTCGCCAGACAGGCCGACGCGTTCGAGATCCTGCCCGGGCTGCGCCTGAACGGCGCGATCGAGGTCACCGAGAACCTAGCCGACGTGGGCGGCGTGGCCTTCGGATATGCGGCGCTGCAGGAGCACCTGCGCGAGCACCCGGAGGCCAATCGCACGATCGACGGCTTCACGCCGCCGCAGCGCTGCTTCCTCGCGTGGGCACAACCGTGGGCCGACAAGTGAACGAAGGCGCGCTGCGGCAGCTCCTGCCGACCGACGGCCATCCGCCGGGCGTGTACCGGATGGCCGCTGCGCCATCGCAGCACGAGCAGGGATTCTTCGATGCGTTCGGCATCCGCGCCGGCGACCGCATGTGGCTCGACCCGAACGACCGGGTCACGATCTGGTGAGCGAGGCTCTCTGCATGAGCAGCAGCCGTCGCGGGAGTTTCGCCCGGCGGCTGCTTCTGTGGTGCGCGGGGTCGGGTTGTTGGTCCCAACGTTGGCGACGGCGATTCCACCGCCGCCGGCGCGGCCCGAGCTGGTGCTGGACCTGCATTCCGATGGTGGCACGCGCGTCATCGAGGACGAGGTTCGGGCGTATCGGCGGTGCCGCTGTCCTTTCACGCCAATGCCGCGGACGAACTGCTGGTGTGGTTGGTGCAGTAGGCGGACGGCTGCTCGTCCTTGACGTTGAAGCTCCGTCCGATCTGCGCTGGGTTTCAGGTGCGGTGCCAGGGCCGGATGGCCTTCACGCTTTCAACTGATGGAGACGGGGGTTTATCGCGTGTACGTTGTCATGACCGGCGATGCGGCGCGCGTGGGCAAGGCGGCGCGATTCCAGCTCCGATTGAAGCTCATTCGCTGATGTGGCGCATCACACAATAGCCGGCAGAAGGCGGTTCGCCCGGCAACCGAGCCAGCGCCATGACGACCTTTCCATGCGCCTCCTGGCGTTGAGTCGCTCTCGCATCGGCGCTGACTGGCTGCGCGACGCTAGCTCCTGCGCCGAGCGCCCTGGCGGGGACGAGTTCGGCAATTGCTCGCCATCGATTCTATGGACGACGCACAGGGGACGACCCGGCCCGCGGACCCGTCTCGATACACGGTGACCTTCGGCGCGGACGGTCGGGCAGCCTGGCAGCTGGATTGCAATCGCGCGAGCGGAGAGTGGAAGGCCACGCCTGCCACTGCCGATGCCAACTCGGGGCAGTTGATCTTCGGTGCCCTCGCTGGGACCCGTGCGATGTGCGCTCCCGGGTCGCTCGACCAGCAGCTCTCCCGGCAGTTGCCGTATGTGAGGGCTGCCTGTTCCAGACGGGCGGTTGCGCGTGGCGCTGTTGGCGGACGGCGGCATCCTCCATTGGGCGCCGAGGCAGTAGAGCCCTGCGATGAACACATTCAGATCCAGCGTGAGCCCCGACTGCGTGAGCATTCGACGCCTGCTGGCGGTCCCGACTCAATTCTGTCCGACCCCATCCGTACATTTGTTTCTCGAGGAGCAATGACATGACTCATCGTTTCGCCTTGGTCATACTGGCCCTGATCGCAACCTATGCCGCGCTACCGCCGCCATGCGGAAGGCGACCTCGGAATTCGCAGCCAGACCGTGCAGTTCGCGAAGGGCGCAACTTCGGTGCAGTTGAAGGGCTCCATCAAGGGCGACGCCGGCGTCGATTACAAGATAAGCGCGCGTGCCGGCCAAACCCTTGCCGCGACGATGAAGCCGTCAACGCCTCGACCTACTTCAACATCCTCCGCCCGGTACGGAGGCCGCGATGTTCATCGGCAGTACCACCGGCACGACGGCGACCGTAGTGCTGCCTGACGACGGTGTCTACGTCGTCCGCGTGTACCTTATGCGCAATGCGTCGCGCCGTAACGAGACCAGCAACTACACGCTGACGTTCAGGCGTCACCGGCAAGCCGCTGGCCCCGCTGTCCGCGGCGAAGGATGCGCTGATCCGCGGCACGAAATTCCATGCGTCGGCCCCGATGCAGTGCACGCCGCCGTTCGAAAGCAAGCCCCAGCCCTGCGAGGCATTCGTCATCCGGCGCGGCTTCGACGGCACCGCCACCGTCGAGATCCGTGGGCCGAATTCGATGCTGCGCCGTATCCTGTTCGTCGGTGGCGCGCCGGTTGCGTCGGACTCGCCAGAGGCCATGACGCATTCGCGCGATGGCGATCGAACGGTGGTCAAATTTGGCGCCGACGAGCGCTGCGGCCTGCCCGATGCCCTCATCCAGGGTGGCTGGGATTCGCCTGGTCAATCGGTCGCCCGCTGTATTGGGTTGTCTACGGCGACTGGCGCCCAAGACACAAACCGTCAGTGCTGCCCCGGCGGCAGCATCGTGTCGCGAGTGCGCCCTCGGAAGAAGCGGCGGATCGCGGCTGCGCCCAGGACCGCCCACGAGTACCGCAAGGAATAGCGACAACGCGCTGCCGGCATAGCCGAAGTGACCTGTCGCGATCAAGAGCAATGCGAGCGCCGCCCACAGAGCCTGACTCCTTCTGCGATGGAGCGACGGTTGCGGAGACCACGCTGACCACGATGCCTGACAGCGCGGCGATGCATGAAGGATGACCTCAGCACCAACCCCATGGCACGGTTGTCGCAGATTCCCGATGTGAGGTTCGCGGGCGGACAGAGATGCTGCTCCACAAGGTAGTGGGTTGCTATCGCTGCCGCGATGACCCCATAGAAGACGGCCGCCGATGCAGGAAAGACTAGAAGCGGAACGCCAAGCACTGATCGATAAAGCCACCGGTGGCGATGCAAACCCCCAATGCCGGATGGTGAATGCGCTCGGGACGGCGCATCCGGTTTTCGCCAATGGAATCATTGATCAGCTCCGCCGGGCCAGCGCTGCGAGCGGCAATGACGATCTGTCCGGGCTCAACTTCTCCTTAGCAGCGCTCGCGGGCATGGGGCCCAAGGATCATATCGAGGCAATGCTCTGCGTCCAGATGGTCGCGATCCACAGCGCAACAATGACGCTCTCCCGCCGCCTCCTGCGCGCCGAAACGCTGATTCAGCAGGACAGCGCGGAACGGGCGCTGAACCGACTGGCCAGGACCTTTGCCGCTCAGGTCCCAAGACGCTCAAGAACTACCGGAGCGGTGGCGCGCAACGGATCACCGTGGAACACGTCACGGTCAATGAAGGTGCGCAAGCCATCGTCGGGAATATCGCGGGCGAGGGGGTGGGGACCGAACAGAAACGCGAGCCAACCTCATGAAACGGTACGCCTTCGAGTCGGCGAAGCGCTGCTCGGCAACCTCCAAGCGGACCCGTGCCCCTTGCCGGGCGCCGGCGGTTAGTGGTTGGTCGGTGTGTCGGTTTCACGGAGCCCGCGGCGGCGCCCCCAAAGGCCCCGCGAACAGTGCCTGTCGTTCACGGGATGCAGACCAACGAGGCCGTATCCCAGCGCCGCGTCATCCGCTCCCTGATCGCGGAAGCACGCGCAACGATCAACAAACTGCGAAGTGATTAGGGTCGCGCACCCCATTCTCGACGTGGGCGGCGAGGCGGTCGAGTAACTGCAGCGGGGTGACCCGGAAAAAACATTGTCGGCTGTGCTCGGCTTGCCTTCCGTTCATCCGGATGGCCGCTTGGGGTACACTGCAAGTGGTTGACCAAGGGGTAAATGCTGGGGATATTTTTCCTGGGCCGGATGCGAAACTTCATCGGGACGTCGGTGGTGAGCCCCTTCGCTGCTTTGGTCTAGATGCCGGCCGCTCTTCAGGTGCGCCTGGACCCGGTCCCAGAACTCCTGACTGATGATCGCCTGATGCTCGCCCGGGAAGTGCTGGCCCTTGTACGCGGCAACGCCGACTGTAAACCGGATTGTTGAAGCGCGGTCGATCTACCCCCTTGTCGACCACCTTGCCCTTGCGCTCGACGCCCTTGGCGGTGGAGTAGAACTGGCCGGTCCACGCGGCGGCGTCGACGGCGTCAAGCCGTGATAAGCTGATCCCGAAGGCGCTTCTGGCGTTGAATTTCCTATCCTTATCCTTGGCCGACTACCTGCTGTGGCCGCTTTTGTGCGGTTCGAGACAATGGAATCGTCCACCCGCCACACCCGCTCCGGCAGTACCCCCGCCAAGCGGCACGAACGGGTGTTCGCGTGGTGCCATTGCGTCGGGATCGGCCCGACGCCGCGGTGGTCTACCTGCGCGACGGGCGTTGCCGTGGAACAATGGTGATCACGTAGCTGTCGACGTGACCACCCCCGCTCCGCTCGTCAAAAGTGTGTCCTTGTTGTGCAGTACCTCTTTGGTTCGGAGGACAAATGACAATGAAACTGTGCACGCCGATCATCGGTGGCCCGTTGACCAATCTTTCGCCAGCTGTGCATCTGGCGCAGTGTGAACCCGGTGCAACCGTCGAGGTGAGATCGCTCACCCCGGCCTGGTGAGATCCTGATCAGCCAGCACGCGTCGGCGCCTGACGGCTGGTTCGCTTTGGATCCGGGCCGCAGCCTCGTGGCTGGCGACCGTCTGGTCGCGTTGCAGCGCGGGAGCGTGGGCGCCTATCCGGAGACCGTCCCTGCGTTGGCTCTGACCGTGGGGGCGGCCCGGACCTCAGGGCTTGGCGCTGTCGACATCGTCGGTCGACTCTGGGGGTGTGGCCGCTCGGTGATGCTGCGGAGGGGGCGTCCCTGGTGCGACAGCAGAGGTTGTCTGGGACGGGGTTGTCCACGGCACGGGGATCGCGTACGGCATGCGCGCACGCTTTGGACTCGACGCTGGCCTGCCGACCACCAAGAAGATCAAGGTTCAGCAGCGCATTGGGACTCTCGTCGGGCCCGCGCTCTCACGCGATGTCCAGGCTCTGCCGTTCCCTGCCGGGACGAAACTGCCAGCCCCGGAAGTGCACGTACCGATTCGTGAGTGCGAGACCGGTGTGTTCGTCGAGAAGGTATTCGAGGGCTCCGAAGTGGTCCTTCCCAGGGGTTCCGGTCGCGTGGACCGATCGCCCTTTGATCTTTCGAGCCTCACCTTCAACCTGTCCGCACCGCTCGAGGCCGCTGACGGCTGGATGACGGCGCGGCAGGAATTCCTCAACTGCGAAAGGTTCGGCGAGGAGTCCGATCCGATTTCGATCGGCCCGGCGGAGTCCCTTCCCACGCCGATGGTTGGCCCGATCTGTGCCGGCTCTGTTCGATTGCGCATTGACAACCTGGTTCCCCGGCGCCGAGGTTGAGATCACGGTCGGGGCCGACGTCTACAAGCCGATCGTATTTCCCACCAGTGGGAACGAGTTCGACGTGGATCCCGTCCCTGCCGGCACCATCACGGTTCAACAGTTCCTCTGCGGTGCAGCGAGTGCCGTCGTGACCGCGACGGTGGATCCCCAGCCCGCGCAGCTTCCCCTGCCGATCGTGGTCCCGCCGCTGATGAGTTGCTCGCGCAGCGTCGACATCGAGAGCCTTCATCCGGGGGCGGTAGTGCAGATCTGCGCAAGTAACCCACGACGGGCGCCGTGTGGCCGATCAGTGACCAGCACGTCGCCACCGGTGGGTCGATGACCGTGGATGTCACTCCATTCCTGCGAGAGGGAGAGGACGTCTTCGTCAAGGAATGCGCATGTGCGATGGCCATACTTGAATCTGGTTCAGTGCGCGTGGTGCCGCGGACACCCATCACCGACCCCATCATCGTCCCTCCGGTCACCCGTCTGGACGCCTTCGTGAACGTGCACAACACGACCCGGGACGCCATCGTGGAGGTCCTGCGCAAACGCGCCGATGGATCGTGGGAGATCATCGGAACGCAACGCGCGAACGGGACGCTCACTCATGTTCCGCTCACTATCGTCGATCTCGCAACGGGGCAGCTAGTTCGGGTCCGCCAGCGGATCTGCGCCACTCAGACCGACGGTGACGCGACGGTCACAGTGGTGAAGCCTCCGCCACAGCGCCCGATCCTTCAGACTCCACCCGATGGCAAGGAGATCGCCCGCAACACCGCCCTGACCATGTCCTGGACCGATCCCGCGCCGCAGGGGACCAGAAGGCCGACAACTTCACGATCAGTGTTTTCCACGGAGGGGCCAAGATCCTTGAAAGTACGACGACGTCCGCCACGGCAACGCTCCCGGCCACGGACACGGCGTCATTCTCGACATCCTTCGCCTGGCTGTTGTCGCCGCGAACGGCACAGGATCGACCTCGTCGACGACGTTCTCTTTCCACACGCCGAAGGCCCCGAAGCCAGCCATCCAGGCGGTGCAGGACACGGACAAGATCAAGGTCACCGGCAGCGGATTCATCCCGGCCCATCAGGTTGTCATTCATATCCAGGTCGAGTTCAGCGAACTCGCGGGGAGCCCAGGCATCCCGGTACAAGTCGTCGACAACCGCAGTGGAGACGCGCTAGCCACCTCGAGAACGATGGCACCCTCGACTACGCGTTCCAACCGGCCAGCGTCCTGCCCATGCTCACCGTGCCCAAGTCCGGAGCGCCTTACACTCGCCACCATACCCGGGCGCAAAGGTCACTCTGACGGGCCGGAACGCAGCACCGGTCGACGCGACGCTCGGATCAACCGATCCCAGCGACGAGGTGTCCTTCACCTGGATTCTGGTTCCAACGAAATAGGAGTACGTGCCAGTGTACCGGCTGGATTGTCTGGACACGGTTTTGCAACTCATGCGGCCTCCTGATTATCAATGAGGCTCAGCTTTTGAGCCTGGGGGGTCTGCATACTGGCATCGTGCGACCAACCGAGGAGAGAGACGATGCCACAGAACCGGATTCAGTTTCAGAAGGGTTTGAGTTTGTAAGAGTTTTTGCATCAGTACGGCACTGAGGAGCGCTGTCGAGAGGCGCTGGTTCGCTGGCGCTGGCCGGGGGGCTTCCTCTGTCCCCAGTAGCGGCTATAGGGGCCACTGCGTCGTGGGACCCCGCAAGCTCTTCCAGTGCAACCGCTGCCACCATCAAGCCTCACTGACCAGCGGTAGGATCTTCCCCCACACCAAGTTGCCCCTGACGAGCTGGTTTTTGGCGATGTACTTGCTCACCCAGCAGACGAACGGCATCTCGGCCCTTGAGCTCAAGCGCCACCT
The DNA here is from genome assembly GCA_963696465.1 of uncultured Gammaproteobacteria bacterium. Classification (GTDB taxonomy): domain Bacteria; phylum Pseudomonadota; class Gammaproteobacteria; order Thiohalobacterales; family Thiohalobacteraceae; genus JAHJQQ01. Next base: position 8,283 of record CAVOKC010000020.1, read on the forward strand.
GGGTGTCTCCTATCCACCGCCTGGAGCCTCAAGCACAAACTGATGCAGGTTATGGAGGAGCGCGACGATCTGCACCCCCTCAACGGGGTGGTCCAGCTCGATGATGTCTATTGGGGTGGAAGACGCCGTGGAGGCAAGGGCGGTCGGGGCTCACCCAACAAGGTCCCCTTCCTCACTGCGGTGGCGACCAACCACGACGGCCACCCAATCGCCCTGCGCATCAGCAAACTCAAGGGCTTGCGCAAGAGTGAGATCTCCCAGTGGACCCTCAAGCACACCCACCCCGATGCCATCGTCGTCTCACGGATAGTCACTCCAACGCCCCTGTCGCGACGCCGGGGGTAGCGTAACACGTCTCGACCTGCCTCGATCGACAGGGAGCTCCCGTGATGAAGGGGTCGCTGCGGGGCCTGGAGAGCCCCGAGGGCGGGCGGTGGAGTCTTCAAGTTTCATGTCGCGCAACTTGGGCGGGGGAGATCTGCAATCGAGAGCAGTGCGGCACGCCGTACCGCCAGCGCAAATCGCGCTGCCGAAGACGGGTCTGCGGAGAAGGTAACGCTCGCCGACGCGCCGGGGCTGGCCCAACCGATCACCCGACGGCCGCGAGCGCCCCACAAGGCCGACAGGCCCCGCCCCCAACGGAAGTCAGGCCCTCGCCCCGGCGATGTCTGGGAAGGGCTGGCCAGCGCTGCTCGGTAACGGCGTAGAGAAAGGTGTATGCCGGGGCAGCGGAGGCACAGCCCTCCGTTGGCGCTTGTCGTTCTGGGCCTGAGGCGCTTTCCAAAATGAGTCCTAGGTTGCTTGGCAAAAGCAGTCCAGTGGACAAAATCGACGTTCGCGAGGGAATCGACCTAGAGCTTACATTTCTGACGCCCTTAGCGCCGAGTTGTGACCTGCAACCTGCTGATTTACAAGGAAGCACTTTTCTCAGCGAACTGCGGGAACCGATTACGGCAACAGGTCGGCAAGAAATTGTTGCACGTTGGCGCGCGCCAACGTGGACTCATTTTGGCAAGCAAAAGTGGACTCATTTTGGCGAGCGCCGCAGCTGGGCTCAGCGCGTGGGCATCAAGCACCGTTACTGAATCTAGCCCCGCCTCGACCTAGCGCAGCCCCCAGGTACGCCGCTGCTGCCTCGAACAAGCGGATCACCGGCTCGACTTCCTGCGCATTTGAATCTTCCCGGAACGGCTCGGAGAAGGTGTGCAGCAGTAGCAGACCGATTGGAATGCAATCGGGTGGAATGCTCGGCACCGGTAGATCACCTGGAACTTCGCCGAACCGACGCTTGCGCTCCCACAGGACGAGATCGCCGAGCCATCCGAGGACCAACGACGCCGGCATCGCCCTGATCGAGTCTCCGAGCGCCCATAGGTGCTCGTTTGGCAGATCGGCGAGGGCGTTGACGATGGGGTCGCGGTCCATCGTGCGATTCTGCTCCGCCGGCGGCACGGGCGGAACACTTCATGAGACACTAATCGGCGATCGGCGGGGTGATGGCTGGCTAATCCGGAAGCCGGGGCGCCGGGGACTTGCCGGGATGGCGTGCTGACCGCCCAGGACGATGACTGCCGTCGGGAACGGAGGGGGACGGTCTCAGTTTGGCCAAAGCGGACCCTGAGCCGCCAGCGGTCCTGCGCCCGCCGAAGGCGGCAAATGGCGGCCGTGTGAGAGGGGCGAAATCCTTCGAGAGTTGTGCAATGCGCCGCAGTGTGCAGGTCATTCCTATACGCCTTGGTCGACCATCTGCATCTGCATGGCGTTCATGCGCCCGCCGCGCACCTTCAGTGCGGTGAGGGCCGTATCCATCGTCGAAGTTCGCTGGGCGACAGTCGTACGTTGATGGCACCCAGGTTCTCGTCGAAGTGGCTGAGACTGCGCGTGCCAGGTATCGGAACGATCCACGGCTTCTGCGCGAGGAGCCACGCCAGAGCGATCTGCGCAGGCGTCGCGTTCTTTTCACGCGCGACGCGCTTCAGAAGGCTTACAACGGGCTGGTTCGCGGCGATGTTCTCTGGCGAGAAGCGGTCGAATCCAGTCCGGAGGTCCGTCTTCGGATCGAATTTCGTTTGCGCGTCGATCTTCCCCGTAAGGTAGCCGATGCCGACGGGCCCCCCGGCACAAAGCCGATTCCCAATTCTTCGCATGCCTGCAACACGCCGTTGTGTTCCGGATCACGATCCATTACGGAGTACTCGGTCTGAACCGCCGTCACCGGAAGCACGGCATGCGCTCGGCGAATGGTCGTAGCACTCGCTTCCGACAGCCCGAAATGCAGAACCTTCCCTTGCGCGATCAGGTCCTTGATCGTGCCCGCGACTTCCTCAATCGGGACCGAAGGGTCGACGCGGTGCTGGTAGTAGAGGTCGATGCGGTCAGTCCGCAGCCGCTTCAGTGATGCCTCGACAACTTTGCGAATATGCGCGGGTCGGCTGTTCAACGCGAAGTTGTTGTCCATATCGAACCCGAACTTGGTCGCGACGACGACCTTGTCGCGAAACAGGGCGATAGCCTCGCCCACAAGCGCTTCACTGGTAAAAGGACCATAGACTTCGGCGGTATCGAAGAAGGTCACGCCGCGTTCGTATGCCGTCCGGAGGAGGGCGATTCCCTGCGCTCGATCGGCAGGCGGCCCGTAATTGGCACTGATGCTCATGCATCCCGCACCGAGTTCCGAAACCTCCAATTTGCCGAGCTTTCGCTTGTTCATCATGATCGTTCCCTTGGGTTTGGCGGTCGCCGATCTCGCGAGTGGTGCCACCGCCACGCCAGCGGCCACGAATAACGCCTTGGTCAATAGTTCGCGCCGTGACAACGTTGCGTGCTGGGGGGTGCTATCGGTCGTTGTGTTCATGTGAGTCCTTTGGGAGGTCTGGTCCGGTTGCGGAGGGTGCCCCTGTCGAACGCTCCGTGGTTGACGCCACTGTAGGCTTGCGCGCCTATAAGAAAAACCATGTAGCGCCGCATGCGTTATGAAGCTAAGCTTCAAAGATGAAGCTATCACCCGATAAAGATCATCCCTAATGGCATTACGGTCAAGACAGCTCCGCTCGTCGAAAAACAGAACCAGATTCTCGTCGTTACAAGATTTTTCAAAAGAAAGGGCGTGCAATACCTGCTCAATGCAATCCGGTATATGGACACCGACTGGAAGGTAGTAATAGTTGGCGATGGACCCTATATGAAGGCGTTGAAGGAACTCGCCAAGGGTGTCCAGCCCACGGTCGAGTTCACGGGCTACCTGCGAGGGAAACCATTGCAGGACCTGTACGACTCATCGAAAATATTTGTTTTCCCGTCGCTGCGTGAGAATTTTCCGGTGGTATTGTTGGAAGCGATGCAGGCTGGATGCGCGATTATCACGAGCGACATCGATAGCTGCAGAGAGGTGATTGGCGATGCGGGTGTGACTACGCCTGCGGCCAATGCGCGGCAGCTAATGGATGCGTTGCAGCACCTCATGGGCAACGAGGCGGAAATTCGCCGCCTCCAAGAACTCGCATTGAAGCGGGTCCGGGAGTTTGACTGGCCCACTGTTGGTCAGAAATATGCGGCTGAATTCACGCGCATCCTGGATTCAGAACGCATTGCGTCCTCGGTGGAATGAGCGTCCCCTTATTCATGTGGCCTGACAATCATGGATTCCTTTGTGCGCAATCGCCGTGCCGCCGCACATCGCGACCACCTTGACTTGTCCGCACGACGCATGAGCGGGGATGGGCGAACACGTCTATGGCACGACTCATGACTGATATTATCTACCTCGATACTTTGAACGCCCGCGATGCCGGTGAGGTCGCCAGCCTCGAACGCGCCAGCCATGCGCGCGACGTTCGGGAAGGAAAAAAATATTTCCATGATTTGCTGACCTTCGTGGATCGGACCGGTTGGGGTCTCAATCTTGGCCTATATGCGGGGAGCCGGTTGATTGGGTATGTCATTTCGCATGAATCCAAAACGTCATTGATGAGCGAACTACCCGACGAGTACGTCGTTTATGTCGATGACATCGTCGTGCATCCGAAATACAAACGCTACTTCGGGCGTTTGCTGGGCGGCTATCTGCAGTATCTGAGAACGCTCTATCCGACCCATGCGATGGAAGCCAATGGTGTGGAGTCTATTGCCAGGCTCTGGGAACGGCACAGTAAGTTCTTTCAGTCTTGTGGATACGAACTGAGCGAGATACGCCCGAACGGCCAGACAAAGCTCGGACAACCACACTATGCACTGCGCTGGCTTCCTCTGGCGCCGGACCACGGTCATTCCGCCAAGCGCAGGCGCTCATACCCGCCGCACCCGAGTACACGCACCAGGTCGATGGCCACGCGTATACAGTGGAAGCGTTGACCGACGAGAATGAATGGCACGAGCTGAGGCCATTCTGGAACGTTCTTCTGCTCAAGACGCCCGAGCCCACCATATTCCAGACCTATGAGTATCAGCGGATCTGGTGGCGGCATTTTGGTCTTTCACGCAGCCTGATGATCCTGGTCATTCGCGACGGAGATGACGTGATCGGTATCGCGCCATTACAGATCACCCCGGTCATGTATTACGGAAAATACTTCAGGGAGCTGGGCTATATCGGTGTCAATTGGGAAGTGGACCGGCCGAAATTTCTGTTCGGTGATCGGGCGGCGGTCTGCTCAACACTCACGGCACGGTTCCTCAAGGATCACGATCACCTCTGGGATCTCCTTCGACTCTACGAACAACGCGAAGACAGTTATGTTCTATCTAGTTTCCGCGACGAAATGCACGGGCACGGATATCTTACGGCGACCACCAAGGATGCCGTTGCGCCCTATCTGCGAACGGATACAACCTGGGAGACGTTCAACAAATCCTTATCCGCGCGCATGCGTAAGAACCTCAAAGCCTCGCGTAAGAAGCTGGGGGCGATGGGTCAATTTAACTACGTCGAGTCCAAGACGTATCCTGACGTATTGGAAAAACTGGAGTGGTACAAGCAGATTGAACAGAAAAGTTGGAAGGCCAATGCCCATGTGGGACCGAGCAAACATGGACACTACTACCGGTTCTTCGAATCTCTTGCCGGGGAGCTCGGTAGAGCGGGGCAGTTTCATATTCGGTTCATCACGCTGGATGGCCAGCCAATCGCGGGTACCTTCGGCCTCGAATTCAACAATACTTTCTACTCGTTGCACATCGCGCATGATCATGAGTACAGCAAGTATTCGATCGGTACTTTGCTCGAATCCATGGAGCTTGAATCTTGCTTCAACGGGGACTGTCAGGAATACGATTTCCTGGGGAGCTTTCTCAACAATAAGCTTCGTTGGACGTCGACCGTACGCACGAGTAAGGAGTTGCACGTCTATAAGAAAAAATGGCAGCTGATCCTAATGTTCGTGGTCTATCATCGTATAAAGCCATTTATCAAAAAGATTGTAATGGCAATACTCAAGGACAAGATCCAGGCGCTGGTGAAGTTCAAGGAAAAGATGGAGCGCGCCGCCAACCGGCGTCCTACTGCACCGTGAGCCTCATGCATTACGCTATCGGTCACGGACTGCATTACAGACCGTGGTTCTCAATCACATTTAAGATGTTAAGCTATCAGCACCCTGGTTGCCGTATCCTATCTCCATGTTCCATGCCGAGCTGAGTGTCATAAGGAAGTTGGGATCCCTGTTGCGACCTTATAAAGGGCGCATGGGCATCCTGGCTGTGCTCGGCATACTCGAATCGCTGGCGGAGGGAATCGGCATCAGTCTGTTCATCCCGTTCCTCGCGAGCCTCGACCAGGAATCCTTCGCCCCGGACGATGATAATTGGCTTGGAAGCCAACTCGCTGCCATTTTTTCCGCGATCCCTCCTTCAGACCGTCTCGCCGTTATCTCACTGTCGATCTTTGGCCTGATATTCCTCAGAAGCGTGCTGAGCTATGTGGGATCCGTTCGCGCCGCGAGGATCGATCTTGAGCTGGAAAAATCATTACGCGATCGTGTCATGGGGCAACTTCTCGATGCGGATATGGGTTACCTCGAACGCACGCGCCCCGGCGATATGCTGAACACACTGGACAATGTCATCAGCACTGCCAACGCCACAATCTGGACGCTGCTCGGCCTGATCGTCAATTTCTCCATGGTGCTCGTATTCGCGGTATTCCTGATGTTGCTGTCATGGAAGATGACGCTGTTTGTCGGGGTCGCGCTGGCAATGATCTCACTCATCGTGAAGCTGTTGACCTTGCGCGTCGAGGCCCTGTCGAAACAACACCTGGAGGCGGAGCAGGACCTGGCACAAAGCGCGCTCGAGATCCTGCAGGGTATGCGTACCATCCGCTCGTACACCGGAGAGAAACGCGAGCGTAGCCGTTTTGCGGAAAATTCCCAGCGCGCCGGTGGCGTCGAATTTCAATTGCACAAAATCGCTGGCCTCATCACGCCCGTCGCACAGATGCTGGCCGGCGCTTTGCTGATCGTCGTTCTATATACCGCGCTGAAAGACCCGGGCAATCTGTCCATGGTTCTGGTTTTCATATTCATCCTCTACCGGCTGCACCCGCAGGTACTGGAACTCGATGAAGGTCGGAATACCCTGGTCGCCGCAGCCCCGGAGGTGGAACAGCTCGTTCAGCTCCTGCATGACAGCGAGAAACGATCGATACGCACAGGACAGGTGCCGTTCGACGCGTTGGCGGATGCCGTCCGCTTTGACAGCGTATCGTTTCGCTACAGTTCTGAAACACCTTGGGCGCTCACCGACGTGACGATACAGATACCACGCGGGCAGCGTATCGCTCTCGTAGGTCCCTCCGGGGCTGGCAAGTCAACGCTGATCACTTTGCTGCTGCGTTTTTACGACCCGCAGAGCGGAACTATCCTCGTGGACGGCATACCACTGGCCGACCTGGACCTGCAAAGTTGGCGTAGGCATCTGGCTGTTGTGAGTCAGGAGACCCATATCTTCAATGCCAGTGTTCGCGAGAATATTGGCTACGGCCGACCCGAGGCAGGGGAGGATGAAATTATCGCTGCCGCTCGACTCGCGGACGCACACGGCTTCATCTCAGGGTTACCGCAAGGCTATGACACCTCCGTCGGTGATTATGGCGTGGGACTCTCGGGTGGGCAGAAACAGCGGATAGCCTTGGCGCGGGCGATCGTCAGGAAGCCGGATATCCTTGTTCTGGACGAGGCGACCAATGCATTGGACAGCCTCTCGGAGAATGTCGTGATGGATTCGGTCCGAGCGCTGGGTCGCGACTGTACCGTCATTGCGATTGCGCATCGTTTATCCACCGTGATGCACTCAGACAATATCGTCGTACTCGAGGGTGGGCGCGTCAAGGAACAGGGAACGCCCGCGGAACTCCTGCATAACCACGCCTTGTTTGCGCAGCTCTACGAATTACAGCAGGATTCGACAGGCCAATCCTAGGCCGCGTCATAGAACGCATGCGGTCTCACGGGCGACAGTAAACCTGCAAAGGATCTTCGATCCCGTTCAGGTTGTACAGCTGCACCGGCAAGCCTCGTTCGCGCAGTGCATCCTCGACCCCATGCGCGAATCCATGCAGGGAATACAGTCGCAACGTCCGCAGCCCGTCGGCGTAGTTGGTATCGACTGTTTCCAACACGCGCTCGGCCGAGACCTCGGACTCATCGAATAACAGCCTGGCGACAAAATCGCCGTCCACCAGAGTGATGAGCGGATTATGCTGCAGAAATGCTGTTACGGCCGCGGTCATGCGCATCGGTTTCAGCAATATCTGTCCGTTCAGAGCGTCGCAGCCCGACAGTATTGCACCCCATTTCCGTTTGTAGCGCAGCACACCATCACTGAGACTCGGTCGGCTGGTGAAACAGTCAACTTGATCGCAACCACGCTCATAGGCGAGCCGGACGTTAAAATAATACAGCGCAGCGAAGCCGCCATCGCTCATGGTTGGATCAACGTTTGCCGGCATGCCGGTCCATACGAAGCCGAGGCTGCCGTAGGCTTCTATCAGTACCCCCGCCACAATCACGGTGTCTCCACGTAGGATTTCGATGATCTCACCGAACTCGTGGATAGATACGATCTTCTCTTCCGGCTCGATGAACGCTGCGGCTCCGAACCGTGTTGTGACATAGGGAACATAGAATGCATGATAGAAATTCCGGAACGCCTGTTCGGTATCTATCGTCCGGTAAGTCAGCTGATGTTTCCGGATACGTCTCAGGTCCACGCCCTTGGCATTTTTGGACCAGCGGCTCACCACGGACTCCCACGTTTCGCCGATCGGAATGACCATGTTGATCCATGGAGCCAGGGCGATAAAATCGTCATTTCGCACGAACTGACAGACCGGCCATGGCAGGTCGAGGACCACTAAATCGACGTCTGCCTGGGATCTTTTGCACCAGGCGCGCGCACGCCACGGGTTGATATCGGCGGCCTGTATGGTGTCTTCGTGCTCGCTAAATAATTGCTCGACCAGATACGCCAGGTTCTCACCAAGTCCAAAGTAGAACACGCGCAAGGGCTCACCACTGTGTTTCTCCTTGCCCGTCAGGAGTATCGCGTCCGCTTTGTACGTTACCAGTGAACTGATGAACTCGGCCACATGCTTACGTGCAGATCCGAGGATATTTTTGATCTTATCAATTACGCTCTTGTGATGAGACCGTAGGGGCTTTGTTGGACTTACCGGGCCGACGTGCGGGATGTATCCGGGTTGATTTTCTGGTTTCATGGATCAGGCAGTCCGACGAGGTAGCCGGATTCTAGGTGAGAATCTCATACGCGACAAGCCGATCCGACCGTAACCAGCGGATCCCAATCTGGAATTGGCCTGGAATACGGCACAGCTGCACGTCAGGAATGATATTGGATATTAGGGCGCAGATCAGCGTCAGCTTATGATGATGTACAGAGCGGAGCCGACGGAAAGCGCCAGACACGCCCCGAGATATATTATCCGTTCCCATGCGGATTCGGTCAGGGCGCACCAGGGATGGCACATGAACCTGACCGAACCCGCCGATAGATGGGCCTAGCGGTGGGTGAAAGCTATTTAGCGCGTTTACGCCCGAAGGAGACGAGGCCGGCAAGACCACTGGCAAAAAGCCAAGCTGCAGCGGGGACCGGAACGGCACTTGGATTCGGCTCGCCACCTTGGTAGTCGAAATTCAAACCCATCAGGGAGAATTCATGATGCTGCCATTCAACACGTCCGAGTGAACTGAACGAAATCAGGCTGAGGTTCTGATCCAGGTCGACGGAACGCTCTCCATTGCCTACGCCCTTCGTGGCAAGAAAGCCCTGCTCGCTTCCCTGATCTTCGACATCGTAGAAGCCCATTTCATAGTACCCATTTTCGTAGAACAGATCGCTGACCGAGAATTGCGTCAAGGTTACAGGTTTTGAAAAGCTGACGAGCAGCTTCTCCTTGCCTTCAATTTCGTCGGCTTCATACGACGAAGGCGATGTCACACCAAAGCCATCTTTTTTGTCCCACCAGAGCACAGCGTCTTGCAGATTGGTAGACAAAGTGATTTGGACCCCGCCTGCGTTGAACTGATATGAGCCTTGGCCTTTCGCGCCGGCGAATGACATGTCACGGAAATCCACAGAGGTCGCCTGTGCGGCAGGAACTCGCGAATGCCATACCCATCGCGAGTGCAATTGCCCGTACGTCCAGTCCGCATCTTGATTTTGTATACTCGTTGCATTTTCATTATCTATCTCCTCGTTATTCTCTAATGATGGAAATACTTTAATTTATATATCTTAATTCTTGCCGGCCACTTCGCCCAGCTTCAGTGCGCTATACTTTCGGCTATATGATCGCAACGTCTCATCGGTGCCGTTGAAACTTTGCAATAGGCGTAACAGATGAGGGCTTGCGCGGGATATGCATTTCTGTCCTTCAGGCATCTGCGGGACACAATGAAAGAATTTGCAGAGTTCTGATAAGCTGCGAAACGGCTGTCTGTCACCCCATTCGACTCTCTCCACCATGCCGATCACATCATCGGGATTCTGTTCGTCTCTTCTATAGATTCGGACAATGTAGTTTTCCATCTGACATCCTCACACCTAAAATTATGGTTTTCATCGTGTGGCTCCTCGGGTGCGAGCATGCGGGCAACGCACTTACTGATGACTTACATATTCGCGATTCGAGCGCGGGAACATGCCATGACGAGGCGCGGCAAGAACGCAAGTCCGCGTGCATGCTATAAGCGGACTGAAGAGCTGACTTATGGGGTGATCATATAATTATTGGCGACTTGTAAGGTCTAGGAAAGGCGAGATATGTGGTGCTTACTCGACAGCAGGTTTCTACGTGATGGACACAGTCGCCTTAGGGCGATATTCCATAACCGCTTCAAGTTCCATCTCATTACGGTTGGGCAGACGCCTCAAGGTATTTCTCAACAACTGATTAAGGCATTTAAACAAAATCGGCCCGAGGTCTCCCTCGGGCCGGATAATCTTAAGACTTATTCTGTTACTGGATGGTTGTCGATATGACACCCGATAACTGGCTCTGGTTGCCCTGAGTATCGTAAGCCATGACGGCGAAGTAATAGGTACCTGCCGTAAGATTATTGATGGTGCGCTGTGTGGTATACGCATCTGCGACATTTACCGAATTGCTCAGATTCGTCTGGTTGGTCCCATAACGAATCGTGTAACCGCCGATCTCTGCCATGGACAGCGCAGTGCCGTCAGTGCGTGCCACTGGCGCATTCCAGGACAATGTCGCTTGCACCGTGGTCGATCCGTTCACAGTAATGCTGAAAGCTGGCAGCGATGTGGTCACGGTGCCATCGCCGACACTGATCACGATATTGCTGGTGGTGCTGGCGCTAGTCGGTGTGCCGCTCAGACGCCCCGTCGCAGTGTTGAAAGTCGCCCAGCTCGGACGGTTTACGATGCTGTAGGTCAAGGTCGCACCGGCATCCACATCACTGGCTGTCGGCTGAAAGCTGTAGGCACTGTTCACGTCGACACTGACAGCCGGCGTACCGCTGATGGTCGGCGCATCGTTGGTGTTGGTCACGGTCAGGTTGAAGGCCGGCAGGGCGGTCGTCACGGTGCCGTCGCTCACACTGATCACGATACTGCTGGTGGTGCCGACGTTGGCATTGATCGGCGTGCCACTCAGACGACCCGTGGTGGTGTTGAAGGTCGCCCAGCTCGGACGGTTCACAATGCTGAACGTTAAGATCGCACCGGCATCTGCATCACTGGCCGTCGGTTGGAAGCTGTAAGCTGAATCTTCGGCAACGCTCGTCGAAGGTGTGCCCGTGATGGTCGGTGCATCGTTGGTGTTGGTCACGGTCAGATTGAAGGCCGGCAGGGCAGTCGTCACGGTGCCGTCGCTCACACTGATCACGATACTGCTGGTGGTGCCGACGTTGGCATTGGTCGGCGTGCCACTCAGACGACCCGTGGTGGTGTTGAAGGTCGCCCAGCTCGGACGGTTCACAATGCTGAACGTCAAGGTCGCACCGGCATCTGCATCACTGGCCGTCGGCTGGAAGCTGTAAGCAGCATCTTCAGCAACGCTCGTCGCCGGTGTGCCCGTGATGGTCGGCGCATCGTTGGTGTTGGTCACGGTCAGATTGAAGGCCGGCAGGGCGGTCGTCACGGTGCCGTCGCTCACACTGATCACGATGCTGCTGGTGGTGCCGACGTTGGCATTGGTCGGTGTACCACTCAGACGACCCGTGGTGGTATTGAAGGTCGCCCAGCTCGGACGGTTCGCAATGCTGAACGTCAGAGTCGTACCCGCATCCGGATCAGACGCCGTCGGCGTGAAGTTATAGGCCAAGTCTTCGGCAACCGTCGTTGCCGGCGTACCCGTGATGGTCGGGGCACGATTCGCCGACTGCGCGGCAGTCACAGTGAGATTGAAAGCTGGTAAGGACGTTGTCACTTGACCATCACTGACACTGACCACGATATTGGAATATACGCCGACGTTCGCACTGCTTGGCGTACCCGTTAACGCACCGCTGGTCGTGTCGAAGCTTAGCCAAATTGGGCGATTAATGACGCTATAAACCAAGGCATCACCATCGACATCGCTGCCGGTCGGTATAAAACTATAAGCTGTCCCTTCTTGTATCGCGGTAGACGGAACACCACTGATGCTCGGCGCGGTGTTTGTGGGGGGCTCGGTGTTATAACTTGAGGCGATTGTGGAATTGATAGCACTTAGCTCGGTATCACCACCAGCAGCAGCCATGGTTACTGCGGCCTGCAATTCGAGACTGCTGCTGCTCGGCAGTACCGCCTCTACTTCAGACGGGAGGCTATCTACCGGGATTGCATCCAGGACAGCGGCGATATTGTCTAGCGCGGCGCTAGGCGCGACTGCACGCGCGGCATCCACTGTGTTCTTGGCTTGGGTAAGCATCTGTGCATTAACACGTACACTTGCGGTCAGCGCATCTGGCAACGTCGTGGGCTGAGTGCGCAAAATAGCATCATCCATGGCTGGCGTGGCATTCACGCCTCCTACCAGAAGATTGTTGCTTAGCGATTCAACCAAAACTTGGGCCGAGCTGATAACCGCAATCGCACTCAGGCGCTTGTCTGTGCCAGCGACACCTTGACCATCCAGAATACCGTCGGCGACATCGGCCGCCAGCGCGTCGATCACGAGGTCGCCATTGGCAAGAATGCCCTGTCCGACCAAAGTGTCGCGAGTACGACGGATCATTTCGCCAAACGCTTCGCTCGATTTCACAATCTGGGCGACATTAGAGCCGTCGACGTAGACGGTCGCCACATCCTGAATAATATTTGTGTCTAAGCCGAAATTGAACTGACGCAGAATATTAGCCCGGGCGGTATTAACATTGGCCGTGGTCAGGCCACCACTCATTTTGTGAGCAGTGCGCACGATGAGCGTGGTAAACGGATTGATATTGAGACGTTGTACATCAGATGAGGTTGCCACCGAGGTCATCGTGAAATCGGGTGAAAACCCGGTCACCAAGTCAGTGCCTCCCTCTGCCTTGACTACCAATGGGTAGAGCAAATTATTTTTACGCACGCGCAGTGTATAGTTCGCGCTAGCGTCGCTCTTTTCGCGACGAATCACCGAACCGTCCGCGCTCTGAACCGTAACCGCCGCATTGATAACCGGACCGTCGCCGACGCTACCGCTGATCACTACCTCTCGATCCGCTGCAGCCGCCGTGGCTGGACTGGCATTACTGGTGGTGCTACTGCCGCCTCCACCGCCACAAGCGGCTAGTTGAGCAATAAGGGCAACCAGCGGGAGAGCTTTCGCGAGCGAGCGATTCGCGCGGCATTCAATCATTGTATCGATCCTCAGTAACTTCAAGAGAACCGGGATGTGGTCAACTGAATCCATTCCACCTGTGCCAGACTTCCAAACGGCAACACACCTCGGACGGTTATAAGGTCGGCGTTTACAGGTGATTTCTTCGTGTTTAGAGTCTCAGCCCCGACGAGACTTCGATCACATAGCTGGCACAAAAGCAGAATCGTTTGACTAGGAGAAACCTTTGCCAAAGCCGCCGAGCAATACAAAACCTTAAGGAATCTGATTTTCGGTCGATGATTGCCTACGACCTGAAAACCAACACATAACCACTGTGAGATTCGAAGTTAAGATAGGAACGTGCTGCCTTATCGAGCTTTGTCGCAATGCCTTTCCTGTTCGTCTGATGTGTCGCTGTTTAAAGGTGCGACCGAGTAACTATTACGGTTGGCGAGACGCCCACTGAGCAGCGGGCGCAGGATAATCAGCGTCCTGGTGATCGGAATCGACTTTTAGCTGCGAGTGTAGCGAGTGGTTTGGGTTGGAACGGCTGAAGGGTCAACGGAGCGTGCAGAACGTGTTGCGCGTCGACAATGGGGCGGAGCTGACTGGTGTGACTGCGCATCCAACCCGGCAAGCCGAATCAGATTACCTACATCGAACGCTTTAACTGGACCTACGTAACGTGGCGTTGAATCGGCACCTCTGTTCCGCAGCCTGTACGAGGTGCGGGTAATTAGCCGCCGCGCGATCGACGAGTACGACGAATTGCGGCCACGCAATGCGCTGGGCGGACTAACAAACAGCGTATGCGTCCCGAAAGGCCGAAAACTCTTCTTTTAGGTTGTCAACTTGACGGTGGGGCTTTCGATGGCAGCTTTAACTTGCAGCGGCTGCGCTTATCAAGTCGGGCGAGGCTTGGCTAGTTTTTTGAATCCGCCTTACGAAAAATATGGCGAAATGCGTACATGGGGCGCGATGTACTACGTCTCGATATGCTACTTTAGTACCCAATACGGGAGGGTAATGTGACATTACGTTGCCCGTTTATCTGTCGTATTTCTGTCATTTTGTTATTTCTAGTATAAACAGTTAATTACGGAAACTTCCGCCATTCGGTCGAATGCCGGCCCGTTGCAGACTCTCCCCGAAATTACGCACAGTGGGGATCTTGAGTCCAGTTTAAATCTGAATTTTTCCGCAACAACGCCGATTACTATAACCAAGATGATGGCAATCGGTCGGTCTACGGTTAGCAGTGCCCATAGAGGGCCGCAGGAATACGACCTGAATCTCGAAGTGGCCAGTTCAGGCAACGCAGCTACGAGGCTAGGGGACGATTTCCCCTCCGATACCACAATTCGGGAGAGCGGAAATGCTTCAAGACTCTTGAATGCGGAATCAGGTGTAGCCTTGGGCGCACCAAGTGTAAAGCTGTCTGCAGTGACTCAGTCTGGAGCCGATGTGTTGGTAAGTAAAAATATTGATGCGTTGCCCACGAGAGGTGAGGACAATGCACTGGTAGGTATAATGCCTGAGTGGGGAGGCTGCGAGGTTTCCCCTATGCGACGATTACACTGGCAGTTCTTGCACTACCTTGCACTATTAGGGCTGGTGGCGGTTGCACGTCGGGGATGATATTGGTAGAGGTCCTTGTGTATTATCTTCCCACTGTTCCATGATCTAGCTTTGGGTTGAAAAGAACTCAGACTACGTTGTATTCTATACACATATTTAGCGTTATTCTAAGGTGATGTAATAATGTCTGATAACCCGTTGAAAATAGATGATATAGGGACGATATTACGCAGGCGTAAATCACATATAGCGCTCCCTGCGGCTGTCATACTGCTCTTGAGTGGTGCGCTGGCGTACTTCCTACCCCCCCTTTATCTCTCCACCGCCACCATATTGATTGAGCAGCAGGAAATACCCCAAGACCTCGTAGCTTCGATGGTAACTGGTTATGCCGCGGAACGTGTAGAGATTGTCCGTAAACGCGTTATGACAGGCGATAATTTGTGGGCGATTGCTGAGAAATTTGATCTATATCCCGACAAGAGATCGATCGAAAATAAAGAAGATATCATTATGCAGATGCGCGAAGGTATCAGCATGGCTATGGTGAGTGTCGACGCAATCGATCCGAAAAGCGGGAGAGTTGTCACTCCGACGATCGCATTTACAGTTTCTTACGGAAATGAATCTCCTGAGCTTGCCCAGGCAGTTACGGCAGAGCTGGCTGACCTCTATCTCAATGAAAATCGCAGAAGCCGAACAGAGGATGTGCAGCAGACATCGTCATTTCTAAATGGTGAGGCACAACGATTGCAGAGACAGATTTCTGATCTCGAGGGAAAGGTCGCTGTTTTCAAAGTAAAAAATGCAGGTTACTTGCCAGAGTCTTTCGAGGTCACTTCAAGATCCCTGGATAGTTCCCAGCAGGAACTTGGGATGCTTGACGCGAAGCTTTCTCCCTTGGAATCGCGCTACACGTTTTTGAAAAGTCGGTTGACCGTTTTTGGCTCATCCGCGCAGCTTGCAAAAGCGCGTGCGGAATTGGCCGCGGCGCGTGATAAATATTCTGACTTACATCCTGATGTAGTGCGTCTGAAGCGAACAGTAGACACATTGGAGGCCGAAGCCAATCGGAGTGGCGGCTCAACAGTCAGTTCCGCTAGTAGTGATCCTGAATACCTGGCGCTGCAATCGGAATTACAGCAAGTCGCTGGAGAGATTGGCGCAGTCCGCTCACAGCGTGCCGAGCTAAATCGTAAAATCACTGAGTACCAATCACGTCTCATTAAGTCTCCAGAAGTCGAACGTGAATATTCAGCGCTGACTCGAGACCTAGACTATGCTACTAGCCAATATCTTGAAATCAAGGATAAGCTGACGGGTGCGCAGCTTGCCGAGGAACTTGAGCGAGATCAGAAGGCTGAGCGCTTTACCCTCATTGAAGCAGCTAGCTATCCTAGTGCGCCCAGTGAACCTAATATACCTGCCATTATGCTACTGGGCATAACTCTTGCGATCGGTGCCGGCGTGGGTGTTGCTGCGCTGGCGGAGTACCTGGATCATAGGATCCATGGGCCCAAAGAACTTGCAGCGGTTTTCAAGGCGCCACCTTTGGCCATTATCCCAGAGATCCGAGGTTAGTATGAGTATGGATCACATAGAAAAAGCGGTTGCTATGCTTGACCGTTCTGGCTCGCCGTATAGGCTGGTTGAATCAAATCCGGATGTGACGGGCGAAATTGAGTACACACAGAGCCACATCGTCACATTATCCAATGAGCATCTACAGAAAAACCACGTTCTTACTCCAGAGACGGATAAGATCGTCGTTAATGCTTATAAGGTATTGAGGACCCGTGTACTTCAGCAGATGCAGCAGAATAGATGGACAGCCTTAGCGGTTACCAGTCCAAAACCGGATGAGGGTAAAACTCTGACGGCAATCAATCTCAGTATCAGTATGGCGCTGAAGCTTGATTACACTGTTCTGCTGGTAGATCTGGATTTCCGGAATCCAAGCATTCACGACCGCTTCGGATTTCAACCGAAATGCGGACTTGGGGATTATCTTGCCGGGCGTGTTCGACTGGAAGAGGTTTTTGTCAATCCAGGCATTAACCGGTTGTTGCTCCTGCCTGTGCAGAAAAAAGAGAAGCACTCCTCAGAAATTCTGTCGTCGACGGGAATGAAACAATTGGTCGATGAACTAAGAAACCGTTATCCGTCGAGAATTATCATATTCGACCTACCTCCAGTGCTAGTAGGGGATGATGTGCTCGCATTTTCGAGTATCGCTGATGCGACACTTCTCGTCGTCCAAGAAGGGAAGACGACTACGAATGATTTAAATAGAACAATGGGCTTGCTGGAGAAGAAGAATCTGATCGGCACCGTATTGAACCGTTCTTCCGCGACAAACGAATTTTCAAATTACGGCTATTAATCGCGCTTGGTTTCCGTCATCAGAATCCTTCGGATTATGTGTCGGGTACTGGAGATCTGCTTGCACTATCTGGAGCAGATCCCGTCGCAGGCCGACTTTCTCGGCCATGCACCAATGCCCGCGTCACCTTTGACGCGTCCATGAAGGACGTCGCACGTCCCGCTCGCCGGAAAACTCAAGCCTCGAAACTCAAAACCCGCATGTCGCGCCTTAACCCCCTCGGATTCCAACAGACCCCTCATTTCCATTGGGAGCGATGCCGAGGTGGACTGCCGATGACGAATAAATTATTAAGTCGTAGTCGGTTTGATGATGTGCAGTTTAGGGAGGTGGATTCCTGTATGGTGCCTAATGATAGCGATTTTCTAGTTTTTGGTAGGGCTTGTTTGGAACCAATCTTGCATTCGAAGCTAAACGACGCTGAGTGACTATTATGAATGCGTTTTCGACAGCGCTAGCGCGTTGACTTTTTTGAATCCGCATTCGAACACATCCAGAGCCCCATGCGCAGATTATTAATTACGACTTACTTAGACGAACATAATGCAACTCGCTGATACTATTAGATATCTGACGCCGCTGGTTACGGCTGTTGCCATCAGCATGGCATTGATACCGATTTTGGTCAGATTCGCACCACGCCTAGGTCTGATTGATCGGCCGAACGCAAGAAAGGTACATGTTGAACCGATTCCGCGTGTTGGTGGAATCGGAATAATTGCAGGCTTTTTGATTTCCGTCGGCCTACTCGTGCCGATGGATCCGCTGATGTATTCATACATCGCTGGGTCGCTCGTTCTATTTATATTCGGTGTCTGGGATGATCGACAAGAGATTGGGCACTACGCTAAATTCGCTGGCCAACTTATAGCCGCATTAGTATTGGTTTTATATGGGGGGCTCTATGTCAAATCGTTCCCCTTTGTCACGGATGGAGAGCTGCCGGCAGTAATCGGAATACCATTTTCTATAATCGCCATCATGGGCATGATTAACGCAATTAACCATTCTGATGGACTAGATGGTTTGGCGGGGGGCGAATCACTGATCAGCCTGGTGGCTATCGCATTCCTAGCACACTTTGCTGGAGGTGAAACCGCATTGATCATCGCTCTCGCGATGATAGGTGGGATATTCGGATTTTTACGCTACAACACACATCCCGCGAGAGTTTTTATGGGAGACGCGGGCAGCCAATTTCTGGGATTTACACTCGCCTTTCTTGCAATCCTGCTTACGCAGCGCATAGACACAAACTTGAGCCCGGCAGTGGTGCTCTTGCTCTTAGGTTTACCGATTGTCGATATCATAGCAGTGTTCGCGATACGCATGAGTTCTGGTATGCATTGGTTTCGTGCTAGTAGGAATCACATCCATCATCGGCTATTGGATTTAGGATTTGTTCACGAAGAGTCGGTCATAGTCATTTATTCGGTTCAGGTTATCTGCGTGACTTTGGGTGTCCTTCTTCGTCACGAATCTAACTGGATGCTGTTATCTATATACTTGGTGCTTTGTGTCGGTTTCCTTGTTTTGATTGGGTGGGCGGAAAAGACTGGCTGGCGACGATATCCGGTGGCGCTAGTTAATGCGGCAGCTGCAAATATCCAGCATAGTTATCTCCGTCATCTATTAGTTGTGGCACCAAGAAAATTTCTGTCGATCGGGATTCCAGTTTATCTGGTGTCCACCAGCTTGCTTATTGAAGGGGTCCCTCGTGACTTTGCCGTAGTGTCAGCGCTGATATCAGTGTTGATAATCATTGAGGTGTTATTCGGCCGCGCCCCACGCTCTATTATCCGACGCGCCTTGATCTATATTACGGTAGTATTTGTCGTATTCCTCGGGATTAATTATCCTCCCAAACTAGCAGATATAGCCGAGCCTCTCGTTGCGCTTTTCTTTGTATTGGTCGCACTCTCCTTCGCCGTCGCGGTAAAATTTTCACCACGACGACGAAGGGTGGAGTTCAAGACTACTGCCACTGATTATTTGGTTCTGTCTGTGCTGCTGGGAAGTTTTGTCGCGTCCAAAGGAGCAATTATTGGTGACTCAGCTATGCTGCTCGCCATTGAGATTATCGTGATTTTTTACGCCTGTGAATTGCTTGTGACAGAGAACCGGGAGCGTTGGAATTGGCTGACAGTTGCATCCCTGGTTACGGTATTGCTCCTGGCTGTACGTGGACTATTCTAGAGACTGGTTCTTTATATCTAATCGAACTTGTGACGCATAGCCTGCCGGTGGCACCGAAGAGGGGGAGGGAAGCTAGACACTCAGAGCTGCATTCATAGAGCACTACGCAGAGTGATTTTCCTTGTACTCGCAGGGGATTCATTAGTGGACAGACATGTATTACAGAACCCGGTGGTACTGGCTACCACCATAGGTGTGTTTTATGTGAGCAATCAGACGAGGCCGCAGGCGGGTGCTGAGAGTTTAGAAACGCCTGCTGCATTAACTGCCTGTACCCAGAAACAAGCATAGTCGCCGGGCGATAGGCCCAGATCAGCCTGAGCGTCGAATGTCACCTTTGCTTTGGTCAACACCGGGGTCACTGGAGTAGGGTTGGTAATCAAACCCTTGCCAAAGTAGACAAGGTAGCCCAGCACGTTTCCCGGCACATGCTTCCATTTCAACGTCATCTTTTGTGCATCGGCGACGCAATCGGAACAGGTGACTGTCACCGTAGCGGTCGCTATGGCGAATGTGCCACTACCGTCAGCGATTTTATAGACAAAACTGTCCACACCCGAAAAACCAACCGCGGGACTATATGCGATTGAGCCGTCATCTCGAATAACCACCTTTCCATGCTTTGGGTCGTACGAAATGCTTACAGATGGCGTGACAGCGTCAAAACCTCTGTCATTGGCCAGCACATCAATGTTAACGGAGGCGTTTTGCTCTGTACTGACCGTATCCGGAGCCGCAATCAGTTGGGTTGCGCTGGTGGTCGTAGGCTCACCGCTGGTGGTCGTAGATCCACCGCTGCTGGTAGCACTGGAACCGCCGCCGCCACAAGCAGCAAGCCCAAGCGCGAGACCTAAGACTGCCGAGGTACGGACCACTTTCCGGATTTGGTAACCGAAGACGTCAGTTGAGTTGTCTTCTGTGAATTTGACGGCCGGCCGAGGTAGGCGGGCATTGATCCTGGTGTTAGGCATGGATTACCTTCCCTAGTGCTAACTTGGCGGCATGATACCTATATCTTGTGGTGCACAGTGAGAAATCGGTCACAAAATTACTCCGGGGTCCGTCAGAAGGGGGCACGACGCCCATATCTCATCAGCTGCTGCCCTTCACCCTCGGGACCAGCAAGGGGCATGCCAACGGTGACCCGGTGGGCCTTCTAGGGGGAGGAATTGTTGGATATTAACCGTGACTGCATGTCCATGAGTCCGGGTAGCGGCGTTGCTTAGCTTATTGAACTATAAGGCTAAATGGTTCGCAGAGCCGGTCTATCCAGGATCAAGCGCTGTTGCGGCTGATAGCGCGCGTCTTGGGGCACTCGCACGGCTGTACTGTCAGAGATTTGTCTCATATGGCAGCTGAATGGCGCTGATTTGCTGGCAATGAGATCTGCCTTGAGCACTTAATCGAACCATGAGTACGCCCGAGCACAGTGAACAGAAGCACAAAGAGGGTGGCTCTGTTGCTCAGGCATAAACCGGCCAGGGTAACCTCTGAAGGAGCTGTTGCACCTTATGCGCGAGGGGGGATGGGTTCTCGCTCTATCTGCTCTGTCTGGGGTATATGAGCGGGTTCGCCAGTAGCCGGAACGATTGGCATCATCATTGATCGTGAAGGCCAATGTAAAATCCATAACCAGTCAATGGCACTACTGAAACGGCGCCTATTTCGTCGAACTTGACGGGTGTCCATTGCTTTATACGGCGCCCACATATTAAAGACATATGCCGAGATGGGCGCTACAATTTCAATGCGTACCGAATAAATCTGTGCCCGCGTAGGGTAAGATAAGAATGCCTCGGTAGCACATTAGGCAATGTTGAGTCCAACGTGAGATGACTATGTACGAAGGGTATTACAAGTTCAGTGCTAAACCTTTCCGGCTGACCCCGGACCCCCGGTTCTTATACATGAGTAAGGGGCATGCTCGAGCACTCGCCTATCTGCGCTACGGACTTCACTGTGGTGAAGGGTTTGTTGTCGTTACGGGAGAAGTAGGGGCTGGAAAGACCACGCTTATGCGAACCCTCATGGATAACCTCAGACATGAGTCAATCATGGCAGTACAGATCACAACGACGCAAGTGGACTCCCACGACTTTCTGCGCATGGTTGCATCTTCACTGAATCTTACTGCACAGAATCTTCGGCAGAATGTCCCGAAGGCACAATTACTGGCTGATATTGAGGCCTTCTTACTGGCGCGCGGCCGTGAAAAGAAGCGGGTGTTGCTCATTATAGACGAAGCTCAGAATCTGCCGATGGAGTCGCTTGAAGAACTGCGCATGCTGTCGAATATTCAGTACGGCGAGCAAGCGATCTTGCACAGTTTTATGCTGGGCCAAGGAGAATTTCAGGAGACCCTGCGTTCAGGAACATTGGAACAGTTCCGCCAACGTGTGTTGGCGTCGTACCATCTGGGACCGTTGAGTCAGGATGAAACCGTAGAATATATTCATCACCGTTTGGGCCTGGTTGGCTGGAAAGGTGACCCAGAGATTACTGAATCCGCGTATCAGCTCATCCACCAAAATAGCGGTGGAATACCACGTAAGATAAATACGTTATGCGATCGACTCTTTCTCTACGGAAGCATCGAGGAATTGCACAGTTTTGATGAAACAACCATCGATTTAGTGCTAAAAGAACGTATGCATGAAATAGGGGGCTCGGATGAGGAGGAAGGAGATCTGGCCCTGGGCCATACTGACTCAGCAGGCGAATCGCAAGGCTCGCGTACGCGTTTACGCCTGGCCGACGGTGTTATAGATGACACAGAGCGCCGGCTACTTTCTTTAGAAAAGCGACTGAAGGAATTGGAAGGGTTAAACGATGTAGATCGTGAGCGACTGGCCAAGAAATTCATGATGGCGTTGTTTCCCGATTTTGAAATCAATATCCAAGAATTGCTCGAATCGTCACGAAAAGAAGGCCTGCGGTGACGCGGCATTCGGGTGTACTTGGTAGTCATTGGTAGTCAATCGGTCACCGCCGGGCTACCTCCTGGGATGGGCAATGAATCCCGTAACTGGCGTTATGGTTATTTAACATAATATACATTATGCGTACTATTCTAGTTATGCCCATTCCACATACCGGCTAAGATCAACCACACCCAGCCCACATGCCCCATCGCCTTTGTGACCGCAAATAGACCTCGTCAATGCAACATCACGATGAATTCAGTCTGACGCCCGAGGTTATTTATCTCAACCATGCTGCAGTCTCACCCTGGCCATCGCGAACCGCGACGGCCGTTGCAAGTTTCGCGGAAGAAAATCGCCAGCGCGGCGCGCAAAACTACCCACAGTGGCTGGTTGTCGAGCAGCGATTGCGGGAACGTCTACAGCGTCTGATCGGAGCGCGTTCCGTCGATGAAATCGCGCTCCTCAAAAATACCTCCGAGGGTTTGTCGGTCATCGCCCACGGGTTGGACTGGCGTGCTGGTGACAATGTGATCATCCCAGCCCAGGAGTTCCCCTCGAATCGGATGGTTTGGGAGTCACTGGCTGAGTATGGCGTTGAAGTTCGCGCTGTTGATATCTCCACGGTGTCTGATCCGGAATCAGCTTTGCTCCAGCAAATAGACGCCCGCACACGACTCATCTCCGTCAGCGCTGTGCAATACGACACAGGTTTACGTCTGGACCTCAACCGTTTGGGACGAGCTTGCGAAGACGCCGAGGTGCTGTACTGCGTCGACGCCATTCAGAGTCTCGGTGCATTACCCCTGAATGTACGCTCCATTCGGGCGGATTTCGTGGTCGCGGACGGCCATAAATGGTTGTTGGGACCTGAAGGTCTGGCGTTGTTTTATTGTCGTCGGGAATTGTTCGAGCGTCTGCGGCTGAGGCAATTCGGCTGGCATATGGTCGAACATCCGCATGACTTCGAGCGCCGCGACTGGGAACCGGCGAAGACGGCGCGCCGTTTCGAGTGTGGCAGCCCCAATATGCTCGGAATTCACGCGCTGGAGGCCAGCCTGAGCCTGCTGGAGGAAATCGGCAGTGACGCCATTGCTGAGAAGATCATGGCCAACTCGGGCTATCTGATACAGCAGCTTTCCGGCAATCAGCGGTTTCGAACGTGGTGACGCCGATAACGCCCGAGCGCTACGCCGGAATTGTCAGTTTCAAACCCCTCGACGCGGATGTTCAGGAGGTGCATCGTCGCTTGCAAGCGGCCGGCGTTGTCTGCGCCGTGCGTGGTGGTGCCCTGCGCTTTTCGCCGCATTTCTATACGCCGCGAGAACAGCTGGTGCGCGCCCTGGCCGTCCTGGATGGCGGCTGATGCCAAAGCAATAACAAGCTGTCGACCTTATAAATTTTCTACAACTGCCGTTATCTTCTTCAGAACCGAACAGTTCCGTGTCTGCCCGAATCAATCTCCCTGGCATTCATGGACGGGTTATTGGTGGAGGACTGTATGGGGCGTGGACTCAAGGCCTGGCTGGCCAATACCATTACCCGGTGGTTGACGGTTGAAAAACCCGCAGACCGCACTCCCCTTTGCGATTTTGAACGTATCCGCTATGAAATCCGTCCCGCCGATGTACTGTTGGTCGAGGGTCGTACCCGCGTCAGCGATGTCATCAAGAGCATTACCCAAAGTTCATGGACTCATTCAGCGGTCTATATAGGCCGCATCAATGATATCGATGATCCGCAGGTACGCGCACAGGTATCACGCCACTTTAACGGTGATCCGAACAGCCAACTTGTGATCGAGGCCTTGCTTGGTCGCGGTACCATCATCAGCGCCTTGGATAAATATCACAGCGACCATATACGCATCTGTCGGCCGGGTGGCCTGTCACGTCGCGATGCGCAGTCGGTGATCGCCTATGCCGCCAATCATCTCGGCTGCGATTACGATGTGCGTCAATTGCTCGATCTCGCGCGCTTTCTGTTTCCTTATGGCATCGTGCCGCGGCATTGGCGATCCAGTTTGTTTGAGCACAATGCTGGAATTCCAACGCGCACGGTATGTTCGTCCATGCTTGCCGCCGCGTTCAACAATGTACACTTCCCAGTACTGCCCGTTATGCGGCGCATGGAGAACGGCGACTTGCGGCTGTATAAACGCAATGCGCGTTTGTACACGCCCCGTGACTTCGATTACTCTCCCTACTTCGAGATTATCAAATACCCTTATCTTGGCATCGCCGACAAGAGTCTCTACAGAAATCTACCGTGGGATGAAGAAGGCACGATCTGCAACGCGGAAAATGATTGTTTCATTCCACAGCCGGTGCCCGAGAACCTGGCCGGCGGTGAACTGGGGAGTGTTTTTACATCGGCTATCGTCGATGCCACACCGGTTCTGAACCTGCTGGGTAAGCGCAACAAAGATTGATTTGAGTCGTATCTCTGTGCCACTCGCTCTCGGGTAGGCCCAAGGCCATAAGGCGGCGAAGAGGAGATTCATCATGATGCCAGTCGTACTGGAACTAGTGTTGGTGATCGCCATCGTGTGGGGCTTGGCCGCATGGCGTGTGCCGGCACTTATCTGGGTTGCCAGCGCGTCACTGTATCTGCTCAGCTGGGGTGTGCTGCGCGATGGCAATGCCCTATGGCTCATGCTGGCCTGGGGTGCGTTCCTGCCCACTGCCGCCCTGTTGAGTCTCCCACCTTTGCGCCAACGTTTTATCAGTCGGCATCTGCGCGCCTGGTTTGCGCGCGTCACACCGGAGATGTCGACCACCGAACGCGAGGCACTCGAAGCCGGCACCGTGTGGTGGGATGGCGATCTGTTCAGTGGAGATCCCGATTGGCGGCGTCTGCTGAATTTCCCCAAACCGGCACGCAGTGCTCAAGAGCAGGCTTACATTGCAGGTCCGGTCGAAGCGCTTTGCCAGATGCTGGACGACTGGCAGATTACTCATGAACTGCATGATCTGCCGCCGCCGGTGTGGCAGTTCATGAAAGACCAGGGCTTCTTCGGCATGATTATCCCGCACCGCTATGGTGGCCTGGAATTCAGTGCGCTTGGCCATTCCGATGTAGTGATGAAAATCGCCAGCCGCAGTATCACCGCGGCGGTTACGGTGATGGTGCCGAACTCGCTAGGGCCGGCAAAACTGTTGCTCCACTACGGCACCGAGGCACAGAAGGATTATTACCTGCCACGCTTGGCGCGCGGTGAAGATGTGCCCTGCTTTGCGCTGACCGGCCCTGAAGCAGGTTCGGATGCTGGTGCGATTCCCGATACCGGTGTCGTGTGTCGCGGCGAATTTCAAGGCCAATCCGATGTTCTAGGTGTTCGCCTCAACTGGGATAAGCGTTACATCACGCTCGGCCCGGTCGCGACGGTGTTGGGTCTTGCCTTCAAACTCTACGATCCTGATCACCTGCTGAGTGAACGTTCAGAACGTGGCATCACGCTCGCATTGATTCCGACCGACACGCGCGGCATCACCATCGGCAATCGCCATTTACCCCTGAATGCGGTGTTTCAGAATGGACCGAACCAGGGTCACGACGTCTTCATTCCGCTGGAGTGGATCATCGGCGGGCCGGAACGCATCGGTCAGGGTTGGACGATGTTGATGGAATGCCTCGCCGACGGCCGCTCGATCTCACTGCCGGCATTCAGTACCGGTGCGGGCAAACTTGCCAGTCGCGCGACCGGTGCATATGCCGCCGTGCGCAAGCAGTTCAAACTGCCGATCGGTCGCTTCGACGGCGTGCGCGAGGCCTTGGCGCGAATCGCCGGCAACACCTATCTGATGGACGCCGCGCGTGAGTTGACCTGCACGGCATTGGATCTCGGCGAACGGCCATCAGTGGCCTCGGCGATCGTCAAATATCATCTGACCGAACGCATGCGCAGCCTGCTCAACGATGCCATGGATGTGCAAGGCGGGAGCGGCATCTGTCTAGGGCCACGCAATCTGCTCGGCCGTGTTTATCAATCCTTGCCGATCAGCATCACCGTTGAAGGCGCGAACATTCTCACCCGCAGCCTGATCATCTTTGGCCAAGGCGCGCTGCGCTGTCACCCGTATGTGCTCAAGGAAATGCAGGCCGCCCAGGACAAAGACGCCGCGCGCGGTGTGCGCGACTTCGACCGCGCCTTATTCGGTCATGCGCGCCTGTTTATGAGCAATGCCAGTCGCGCCCTCTTCCATGGCCTGAGCGGGGCGCGCCTCGCGCGCACGCCGACGGCAGGTTATGCGTCACCGTGGTACAGCGAATTCAGCCGCATGAGTGCGGTGTTCGGCCTGTTTGCCGATTCCGCCATGCTGGTATTGGGCGGTGATCTCAAGCGACGCGAGCGACTCTCTGCGCGTTTCGGCGATGGCTTCAGTAATCTGTATCTGCGTTCCGCCGTGCTCAAGCGATTCCACGATCAAGGTGAGCCGGAATCCGATCGTGCCCTGATGGACTGGGCTTGCCAGACCTGTTTGTACGAGATGCAGCAGAGTCTGCTGGCGCTGCTGGAAAATTTCCCCTTGAAATCGGGTTGCCCGTCTGCTGCGGATATGGGCCTTTCCGCTGGGTCTGCCCTACCGTGCACCGAATGACCGCTTGGCCGATGCCGTTGCCGATGTCATCCTGCAACCCAATGCGGCGCGTGACCGATTGACGCAGGGCTTGTTCGTGCCGACCGATATGAGTGAGCCACTTGGGCGTTTGGAAGACGCCTTGCTGCGCACCCTCGCCGCCGAGCCGATACTGCGCGCGTATCCGCGGTGCCATGCGCGACAAGCGTATCGCGGCGGGTGATCCTGAGATGCTGTTACAGGCGATCGAGGCAGGTATCATCAGTCTCGAGGAGGCGGCGGTCGTGCAAAGCGCGATTGTCGCGCGGCGTACAGTCATAGAAGTGGACGATTTCGCACCGGAACAACTTAACCCCCAATTTACTGGTGTCAGAGACGCCGCAATGGAACAGCGATCCACAGCCACGGTTTCGGCCGCCCGGTCTATGTAGTCGACGGCGCGCGCACGCCTTTCCTCAAGGCGCGGGGCGCACCGGGTCCGTTCAGCGCCGCGGAGCTGGCCACACAAGCGGCGCGCAGTTTGTTGCTGCGGCAATCCTTCGCCCCGACGGCCTTCGATGAAGTGATCGCTGGCTGCGTGATGCCCGGTCCCGACGAGGCGAATATCGCGCGCATCGTCGCCTTGCGCGTGGGCTGTGGCGAGCGCGTGCCCGCCTTCACCGTGCAACGCAATTGTGCCTCGGGCATGCAGGCGCTGGACACGGCCGCGCGCAACATCGGCAGTGGCCGCGCCGATTTGATCCTGGCCGGTGGCATCGAGGCCATGAGTCATGCGCCGGTGCTGCTGGGTACGGCGATGGTCGCATGGTTGGCCCATTGGTCGCGCGCCAAAGGCGCGGTTGCGCGTGCCAAAGCGCTTGCCCAACTGCGGCCCGCTCATCTCACCCCGGTCATCGGCCTGTTGCGGGGACTTACCGATCCTGTCGTCGGACTGTCGATGGGACAGACGGCCGAGATTCTCGCGCACCGTTTCAACATCAGTCGCGAACAGATGGATGCCTTTGCCATGAGCAGTCATCAGCGTCTGGCCGCCGCGCAGGATCAGAAGCACCTCGACGGGGTCGAAGTGGTCTATGACCGTGCCGGCAAGTGTTACACCGCGGATGATGGCCTGCGCCGCGAAACAGATATGACCTCGCTCGGCAAACTCAAACCGGTCTTCGACAAACCCTTCGGCAAGGTAACTGCCGGCAACAGCGCGCAGGTAACCGATGGCGCGGCCTGTCTGATTCTGGCATGCGAAGACGCGGTGCAGAAGTCACAAGTTGCCGGTGCTGGCGCAATTAGTGGACAGCGAATGGGCCGGACTCGATCCGGCGCAGATGGGCCTGGGTCCGGTATATGCGATGGCGCCGCTGCTGATGCGCCATGGCTGCGATACCGGCGACATCGATTACTGGGAGATCAACGAGGCCTTCGCGGCACAGGTGCTGGCTTGCATGGCGGCCTGGAGCGATGCCGACTATTGCCGCGACTCAACTGCAACCGTGATGATGCCGTTTTCAGCCCATAGACCATGCACGCTTGAATGTCGATGGCGGCGGCGTGAGCATCGGTCATCCGGTCGGTGCGAGCGGTGCGCGCATTGTGCTGCATCTGATGCACGTACTGCAACGGCAACAACGCCAAACGCGGCATCGCCAGTCTGTGCATCGGCGGCGGGCAGGGTGGTGCGATACTGGTGGAGAATGTTGGAGGTGGCGCATGAACACCGCGCAAACACACTGGCAATTGGCAACCGATGCCGACGGCATAGCCTGGCTGAATTTCGACAAGGCGGATGCCAGCACCAATGTCTTGTCGCCAGGATGTGCTGGAGCAATTTGTCGCCCAGCTTGAACAATTGGAACAACGCCACCCGCGGCTTGGTGATACTTTCCGCCAAGGCCAATGGCTTCATCGCCGGCGCCGATGTGCGCGCATACTCGCCGATGGCGTCACGCGACTGCCTTGGCGCTGATCCAACGCGGTCAACGGGCCTTCGATCGCCTCGCCAAACTGCCCTTCCCTACCCTCGCCTTGATTCATGGTTTTTGCCTGGGCGGCGGACTGGAACTGGCGCTGGCCTGTCGTTACCGCATCGCGTGACGAAGACGACACGCGTTTGGGTTTGCCCGAGGTGCGTCTAGGTATTCATCCAGGCTTCGGTGGCAGCGTGCGTGCCGTGCGTCTGCTGGGTGGGCTGAAGGCGCTGGATCTGATGCTGAGTGGACGGACGGTATCGGCGCGGCAGGCGCGACGGATGGGCCTGGTGGATTACGCCGTGCCCCAACGGCATCTGCTGGCGGCAGCACGTGAAACCCTGCTCAAGCCACCCTCACCACATGCGCCTGGGCGACTGGATCGTCTGACCAATCATCCACTGGCCGGCCGCTGATCGCGCCCTTGTTGAAGCGCAAAGTCGCGCAGCATGCGCGGCCCGAACATTATCCCGCGCCGTATGCCTTGATCGACGTATGGCGCAAGTATGGGGACGAGCCACGGCGAATGCTCGACGCCGAGGCGGCCTCGGTGGCAGACCTCATCACCGGCCCCACGGCGCAGAATCTGGTGCGGGTGTTTTTTCTGCAAGAGCGCCTGAAAGGACTGGCGCGCGCCGCGGATTGCGGCATCAAGCATGTGCATGTTATCGGCGCCGGCGTGATGGGCGGCGATATCGCGGCTTGGTGCGCATTCTCTGGCATGACGGTGTCGTTGCAGGATCAGTCGCCGGAACGTATCGCGCCGGCTATGGGTCGTGCAGCGAAGTTGTACCAACAACAGCTCAAAGACCCGCGCCGCGTCACGGCGGTCTGGGATCGCTTGATTCCCGATCATCAGGGGCGTTGCATCGAACGCGCCGATCTGGTGATCGAAGCGATCTTCGAAAATAGCGACGCCAAGCAGGCACTCTATCGCGATATCGAACCGCACATGCGTGCGGATGCCTTACTCGCGAGCAATACCTCCAGCATTCCCTTGGAAGATCTCACGCCGGCCTTGAACCGTCCAGAGCGCCTGGTCGGACTGCATTTCTTCAACCCGGTGGCGAAGATGCAATTGGTCGAAATCGTTCGCGGTAAACACAGTTCCGAGGGTGCGATTCAACAAGCGATGGCGTTCACGCGCGCCATCGACCGCTTGCCGCTGCCGGTAACAAGCACGCCGGGGTTTCTGGTCAATCGCGTACTCATGCCTTATCTGCTGGAGGCGGTGATCCTCGAAACCGAAGGCATACCTGCCGCACTCATCGATCGCGCCGCCGTTGAGTTCGGTATGCCCATGGGTCCGATAGAATTGGCGGATACGGTTGGCCTAGACGTCTGTCTACATGTGGCGCGTATCCTTTCAGCGGGCTTGAACGTCGAGGTCCCCGAACGTCTGGAAGAATTGGTTAATGAGGGACGCTTGGGGCGTAAGAACGGCACCGGCTATTATACTTGGCACAAAGGCAAACCGGTCAAACCGCGCATCGATGCGAGACGCGCACTGCCGGACGATGTGACCGAGCGTATGTTGATGCGTCTGTATAATGAAGCGCGTGCCTGTCTCCGCGAAAATGTGGTGGCGGATGTCGATCTGCTGGACGCGGGCATGATCTTCGCGACCGGCTTTGCACCCTTCCGCGGCGGGCCACTTCATCATGCCCAGCAGCAAGGTGACATGGCGGTGTATCGCAAACTGCAAAATTTGACTGAACGTTACGGGTCGCGGTTTACTCCCGATCTGGGCTGGAATCAAAACAAGGGATAGATTTCTATGCTGAGCACCGGTGCGAATCAGCAAACCGATGTCATTCTTCCGCACGAGGCAGGCACCCTCGCCGGCTTGTTCCGTGAACGGGTACGCCGCAGTCCCGATGCAGTCGCATATCGTCAGTTCGATGCCGAAACACAACGTTGGCTCGATAGCACTTGGGCGGAGATGGGCCAGGGTGTTGCATGCTGGCAGGCGGCGTTGAGTCATGAAGGGTTGACGCACGGTGATCGTGTGGCCGTGTTGCTGCGTAATTGCCGCGAATGGGTATTGTTCGAGCAAGCGGCACTGGGACTGGGTCTGGTCGTGATACCACTGTATATGGAAGACCGCCCGGAGAATATTGCCTATATCCTGCAAAATGCGGACGCGCGCTTGCTGTTGATCAGCGGTGATGAACATTGGCAACAACTGCAGCGCGTCCGCGACCAACTGGGTTTTCTAGTGCGGATAGTCAGCATCGCGCCTATTGACAATGCACGGGAACCCACCTTGCGTACGCTTGCCGACTGGCTACCACAAGACGGCAACTGCCAATTACAGGCGCAGGAGGGTAGCGCGGAGGAATTGGCGACCATCGTCTATACCTCGGGCACCACCGGACGGCCCAAAGGTGTCATGCTCAGTCACCGCAATATTCTCTGGAACGCGTATGTGTCGCAGCTGAAAGCCAGTGTCTATCCGGACGACTTGTTTCTCTCTTTTCTGCCCTTGTCGCACACCTTCGAGCGTACCGTGGGTTACTACCTGCCGATGATGTGCGGTTCGACGGTTGCCTATAACCGCTCGATTCCCGAACTCGGCGAAGATCTGCAAATAATACGACCAACCATTTTGATTTCGGTGCCGCGCATCTTCGAGCGTGTGTATAACAAAATACAAACAGGTCTTGCCGAAAAATCTCTCATGGCACGCAAGCTGTTCACCCTTACGGTCAACATCGGTTGGCAACGCTTCGAACATCAACAGGGCCGCGCATCCAGAAGCCTGGGCATGCTTGCGTGGCCGTTGCTCAACAAACTGGTGGCTGCCAAGGTGATGGCGAAGCTCGGCGGACGTCTGCGTTTCTCCGTGTGTGGCGGTGCGCCACTCTCACCTACCGTGGCGCGTTTCTTCATCGGTCTGGGCTTGCCCTTGGTCCAGGGTTATGGCCTCACCGAGACCAGTCCGGTGATTGCCGCGAATTCACTGATAGACAACCGCCCCGACAGTGTCGGCACACCGCTTGCCGATGTAGAAATCCATGTCGGTGAAGACTCCGAATTGCTGGTACGCAGCCCCGGAATCATGCTTGGCGATTGGGGCGATCCTGCCGCGACATCCACCATGATCGATGCCGATGGTTGGTTGCATACCGGAGATCAGGTTCGCATTGATGCTCAGGGACACATTCTTATCACCGGCCGTCTCAAGGACATACTGGTGCTGGCAAATGGTGAGAAGGTATCACCTGCTGATATGGAAATGGCGATTCAAAACGATCCCTGGTTCGAACAGGTGATGGTGATCGGCGATGATCGACCCTATTTGTGTGCGCTGGTCGTATTCAATGCCGATCAATGGCGCATCGAGGCGAGCAAGCTCGGGCTGGATGCGTCTGCTCCAGGCTCGCTGGACGATGAGCGCGTGAGTGCAGCTGTTCTACAGCGCGTTGCGGCGCGCATTGAGAGTTTTCCGGGTTATGCACAGATCCGCCGGGTTGCGTGTTATCTCGAGCCTTGGACTATCGATGCGGGCACGATCACGCCAACCTTGAAACTACGCCGTACGCGTATTCTGGAGCATTGCCAGGTAGCGGCGGAGCGGCTCTACAGCGGGCACTGAATGTATCAGTTCAGGCGGCGTGTTCTTGCGGTGTGCAGTGCGTGCGGTCATGCGTGCAGCCGCCCGCAGGCAATGACTCGCCACGACTAAGTTGTAGGTAATACATCAGTTCGTGAGTTACAGCGCGGCCGATGATGTCGTGTTCAACGAAGCATATCGCCAAACCATTTGCCTCATAACGCACAACTTTGCCGCTGATCAGACGCGACAGCACCTGGAAGCCGGTGTCGATCGCGAAATGCAGGCGGATGTCATGCAGATCATGGCAGGTAACTTCCTCTACGAGTTCGACGAAACAGCCTCGTGTGCTGATGTCGCTTGCGATTCCCCGCGCAGTAAAACCGGGCGCTTCGACGCGCAAATGCACAGAGATTTCTACGCGCGGGTGGTTGCGTCTGTCCATCAAGGTTACCTCTTAAGTGTCCGTTATGTCGGTAAACCAATAACAAGCCACTGTCGCGTGTGTAGCGCGAGGTCCTGAATGCTGCAATCCTTGAGAAAGTGGTGTGCTTGTCACACGTGTTGTGAGACGCCGTGGACAAATTCATAGCGGCCACAAACGGCGCCAACTTTACGGTTTAATGCCGGCCAAACAGCCGGAAATAATTCTCGGTGGTAGCACGGGCCAAGTCGGCGAAGGACTCGCCGCGAAGTTCAGCCAAAAATTCAGCGACATAGCGGACATAGGCGGGTTGGTTACTGCGGCCACGCTTAGGCACCGGGGCAAGATAAGGCGAGTCAGTTTCCACCAGCAGACGATCAGCCGGCACTTGCCGAGCCACCTCGCGCAGCGCCTCGGCATTCTTGAACGTGACAATGCCGGACAAGGAAATATAGAAACCCAGGTCCAAGGCCGCTTTGGCGGTCGCCCAATCTTCAGTGAAACAATGCATCACCCCGCCGACCTCATCAGCGCCCTCCTCGCGCAGCACGGCCAAAGTGTCAGCGCGGGCGTCACGCGTATGCACGATCAGCGGCTTGTCGACCGCACGCGCGGTCTGCACATGCAGCCGGAACATGGTCATCTGATGTTCGCGGTGCTCACCGCCGTAGTAGTAATCCAGCCCCGTCTCACCGATGGCGACCACGCGCGTGTCCTGACCGAGGTGAATCAAGTGATCCAGCTCAGGGACTGACCCATCGCCGTCGGTCGGATGTACGCCAACCGACACCGATATCTCCGGAAATGGTTCCACCAGGGCACGCATCGCCGGATAGGCCTCCAGATTGATGGCCACGCACAGGAAATGCTCCACCCCGACCGCACGGGCCTGTTCCAGGGCACCGGCCAATCCGCCCTCGATCTGGTCAAAGGCGAGACGGTCCAGGTGGCAATGGGAATCGACGAGCAGGCAGTTTCCGGCAGTGGTCAGGGTCATAGCGGGCTAAGGGTACGGATCTACTGGGTATCTGCAAGCCCAGTTCACGGATGGAGATATCTGTTATGTACTCTACATCATTGTAGTAGACTCTGCGACTTATGAATACTTGGCTATTGCTGATCTTGTCGCTGCCCACCGAAAACGCCTCGACGCGCATGCGCGCCTGGCGTGCGCTCAAGGCGGCCGGCGCGGCCGTATTGCGGGATGGCGTGTATGTGTTGCCGGCCAGTGATGAGCATCGGGACACCTTGAGCACGGTGGCCGCCGATGTTGAAGGTTCCGGTGGCACGGCCTACCTGCTGGATCTGGATAAGCCCGCGGCCTACCCGTTTGCCGAGTTGTTTGAACGTAGCGCTGAATACACCAAGCTCGCCGAAGACATCAGCGCAACTTTGAATGGCGTTGATGGCGTCGCCATTGCCGACGCGTTGCGGCAGGCGCGCAAACTGCACAAGGCTTATGCAGCTGTCCGCGCCATTGATTTTTTTCCCGGGGAAATACAGCGCCAAGTGGAAGCTCTGCTTGCTGAGTTGGACCGGCGTATTCAAGCTCGCAGCAGTCTGGATGAACCAAGCGTAAGCGCACATGCAGTGCCGCCGTGTGATCCGGCGCAATATCAAGGTCGTCTATGGGCGACGCGCAAACGCTTGTGGGTCGATCGCGTCGCCTCGGCGTGGTTGATTCGTCGATTCATTGATCGCGCTGCGCGCTTTGTCTGGTTGAACAGTCCTGCAGAGTGTCCGAGCAATGCCCTCGGGTTTGACTTCGACGGTGCCGCGTTCACACACACCGAAACTTCGGCTGGCGTGTTAGTCAGCTTCGAAACCTGATGATGAGTTTCGGTTTGGAGCGCGACAATGCGTTGCAACGCGTCGCACGTCTGGTGCACTACCTCGACATCGGAGGTTTGCCGGTGCCCGAGGCCGCCGGCTTCGAGCGCCTGCTGCGCGGCATGCACGCACGTATTGATGACGATGACACCTTGCTGATCGAGGCTGGGCCGTCTACTGGATGATTTTTATACCGCCTTTGAAGAGGAAACACCGCCATCATGAACGAAATACAACAACGCCCTGCTCATCCTTCTCTCATGGAGGCCTTCGTCTATTGGTTGAAACTCGGCTTCATCAGTTTTGGCGGTCCGGCCGGACAGATCGCCATCATGCATCAGGAACTGGTGGAAAAACGGCGCTGGATTTCCGAACATCGTTTTCTGCATGCGCTCAACTACTGCATGCTGCTGCCTGGGCCGGAGGCCATTCAGTTGGCGATTTATATCAGTTGGCTGTTGCATGGCATCCGTGGTGCAATCATCGCCGGCGTATTGTTTTTCCTGCCGGCGTTTGTGCTGTTGTCCGCCTTGGCTGCGGTTTATCTCGCCTATGGTGATGTGCCGCTGGTTCAAGGAATTTTCTACGGCATCAAACCGGCAGTGGTCGCGGTGGTGTTGTTCGCGGCGTGGCGTATCGGTTCACGTGCCTTGAAAAACGAAGTGCTGTGGGGCATGGCCGCACTCGCCTTCATCGGCATTTTCGTGTTCGAGATTGGTTTCCCCTGGATTGTGTTAGCCGCGGCGATACTCGGTGCCATTGGTGGCAAACTGCTGCCGGCAAAATTCAAGAGCGGTGGTGGACATGGCGCGAGCAATAAAGAATACGGTCCGGCCCTGATCGACGATGACACGCCCACTCCTGCGCATGCGCAATTTTCCTGGGCTAAGACTGGCAATTAAGACTATCACCTTCGTCGCAATCTGGATCGCAGCCATGTATGTGGTGATGGGTGAGCAGACCTTGGCCGACATGGGCATGTTCTTCACCAAGGCGGCGTTCCTCACTATCGGCGGTGCTTATGCGGTGTTGCCGTATGTGTATCAGGGCGCGGTTGAACATTTCGGCTGGTTGACCGGCGCGCAGATGATCGATGGCCTGGCGCTGGGCGAAACCACGCCCGGTCCGCTGATCATGATCGTCACCTGGGTGGGTTATATGGGCGGCGTGGCGAAGTCGGTGTTTCCCGACCCGATAGCGGCCGGTGTGGCCGGCGCGGCGGTGGCAACCTTCTTCACCTTCTTGCCCTCGTTCCTGTTGATCCTGGTCGGTGGACCGATCGTGGAAGCGACCCGTGGCGAGTTGAAATTCACCGCACCGCTGACCGGCATCACTGCCGCCGTGGTCGGTGTGATCGTCAATCTGGCGGTGTTTTTCGCCTGGCATACCTTCTGGCCGCAGGCCACTGAAAAAGCGGTGTTCTCCGGTAATTTCGAAGGTTCTCGGTGGTGGTCGCGATTCTCAGTTTCATCGCGCTGTGGAAATACAAAGTCGACATCATGAAGGTCATCGGCGCCTGCGCGTTGTTCGGCCTGGTCTATACCTTTGCAGTGGGAGTCTGAATATGGAACGCACCATTTCACCTGGCACGTTGAAAGCTGAAATAGACGGCAAGTTAATCCTCGATGTACGGCGTGTCGGCGATCTCAGCACATCGACCGAACAACTGGCCGGCGCGCGGTGGCAAGACCCCGAGAACGTCAATGTGTGGGCGGACACCTTGCCGAATGATCAAGACATCGTGCTCTACTGCGTGCGTGGTGGTTCGGTGTCTAACAGCGTCGTTGATGCATTGCACGCCAAAGGTTTAAAAGCCCGCTTCATTGAGGGCGGCATCGAAGGCTGGAAGGCGGCCGGCGGTGGCGTTGTCGCGAAATGAAATGGGTCACGCGCGAACGTCCGAAAATTGATCGCATCGCCTGTCCGTGGTTGATCACCCGCTACATTGATAAGCGCCGGAATTTCTCTATGTGCCAGCCGGTGAAGTGATGCAGGTTGCTGCAGATACGGGCGCCCTGCCCTACGACGTTCCCGGCGTAGAGTTGGGACATCACGGCGATCACTGCAGCTTCGATGCCTTCATTGCCAAGTACGAACTCAACGATGCCGCACTCGATCGGCTGGCGTTGATTGTGCGCGCCGCCGATTGTGCTGCGCCGCAGTTGGCCAAAGGAGGCGGCTGGCCTGTTG
Organism: uncultured Gammaproteobacteria bacterium; assembly: GCA_963696465.1. Classification (GTDB taxonomy): domain Bacteria; phylum Pseudomonadota; class Gammaproteobacteria; order Thiohalobacterales; family Thiohalobacteraceae; genus JAHJQQ01. Next base: position 45,166 of record CAVOKC010000020.1, read on the forward strand.
GCTATTTCAAAAGGCTTGTCACTCAATTTCAGTGACGACCTTGAGATGTTGAAACACGGCATGGTGATCTATGACGCGCTATATGCGTGGTGTGCCAATATTCCAGTGCAGAACGTGGTCTGGATGCCCAAGCGGATATGATGGGGCCGCTATGATGGGACGGATGCGCTGGCTGTTGCCGGACGGCGTTGATCACGTTGTTGTGCCCCTGCTGATTGGCCGCGCCCTACGCGCCTTTGTCGATGGTTACGTAGCGGTATTGTTGCCCGCGTACTTGCTGGCGCTGGGCCTCGGTGTCTGGGAAGTGGGGTTTCTCAGTACGGCGACCTTGTTGGGTTCGGCATTGGCAACCTTGGCCGTCGGTGCGTGGGGACACCGCTTTCAGCAGCGTCACCTGTTGCTCGGCTGCCGCCGTGCTGATGATCGCAACGGGTTTGGCGTTTGCGGGTTTGAGCAGCTTCTGGCCGCTGCTGCTGATCGCCTTCGTCGGCACCTTGAATCCCAGTTCGGGCGACGTCAGTGTATTCCTGCCCTTGGAGCACGCGCGTCTGGCTGAGGCGGCGGAAGGCAATACGCGCACATCACTGTTCGCGCGCTACAGTCTGTTGGGCGCCCTGTTCGCCGCCTTCGGCGCGCTCGCGGCGGCGGTACCGGAGTGGCTTACGGCACACGCTGAGTTAGCACACCTCGATGCGTTGCGCGTGATGTTCGTGATTCTATGCACTGGCGGGTGTCGTCGTGTGGTGGTTGTATCGCGGCCTGCCCAAGGTGCCTGTGCACGATCAGCCACCGCCGGCACCCCTGACGAGCTCGCGCCCAGTGGTGGTCCGACTCGCCGCCTTGTTTTCGATCGATGCCTTCGCCGGCGGTTTGGTGGTCAACACACTGTTGGCGCTGTGGCTGTTCCAACGCTTCGAGTTGTCCTTGTCATCGGCGGGACAGTTCTTCTTTTGGGCCGGCCTGCTCACGGCGGTCTCGCAATTGGCCGCGCCGTGGGTGGCGAAACGCATCGGCCTGCTCAATACCATGGTGTTTACGCACATCCCGGCCAACCTATGTTTGATCATGGCGGCCCTGGCGCCGACCCTGCCGATGGCGCTGGGCCTGTTATTGCTGCGTGCGCTGCTGTCACAAATGGATGTACCGACGCGCGGCGCCTTCGTCATGGCCGTGGTCACGCCGGCGGAACGCGCCGCTGCCGCGAGCTTTACCGCCGTGCCGCGCAGCCTTGCCGCGGCGCTCAGTCCGTCGCTCGGCGGCGCTTTACTGGCAACGGGATGGTTGGCGGCGCCCTTGGTAGCATGCGGCGTACTCAAAATCGGCTACGATCTTGCCCTGTGGCGTGCCTTTCGGAAGATCAATCCATCGTCTTAGCACGTGGCACAAAACGCGACGGTGATGAGCTGTGCGGCAGAGACTCGCTGCGCGCGTAGCGAGGCTGGCGCTTCATCCTTTGGTTAAAGAGCGGCGTCTCAAGGCGTGCGATTGCCACGCTGAGTGGTTCGGGGTAGTGGCGTGTCGATCACGCGATAGCTGCCCGTCGGGATTCCTTCCAACGTCCATTCGCCAATGCGCCAGCGCACCAGACGCAAGGTCGGGAAACCGATGTGCGCAGTCATACGCCGCACTTGGCGATTGCGGCCTTCACTGATGATGAGCCGCAGCCAGGTGGTCGGAATCTCTTTGCGAAAGCGAATGGGTGGATCGCGTGGCCACAGCGTAGGCGCGTCGATGATTTCGACTTGGGCGGGACGTGTCGGGCCATCTTTTAAGGTGACACCAGTGCGCAAACGCTCGAGGTCGGCTGCGCCAGGCGCGCCTTCGACCTGCACCCAGTACTCCTTCTCTTTGCCGAAACGCGGATCGGCGATGCGTGCTTGCAAACGACCGTCGTCGGTGAGCAGCAATAAACCCTCGCTGTCGTAATCCAAACGTCCGGCGGGATAAACGTTAGGAATGTCGATGTAGTCCTTCAGAGTGACCTTGTCGCTTCGTCAGGGGACTGAACTGGGAGATAACCTGAAAGGGTTTATTGAACAGGATGAGCATGACGTTTCCACGGAGTATCGACGCGGGCAGGATTCTACTCCGTTTCGCCCAAGTCCCCCCTCACCCGGTCGCCGCCGACTGGTAGCGCGTGTAGCGCTGGGCCTTCTCCAGTTTGTGCAGCGTACGATAGTCGCTGTGGCCATGCCGATGCGCGCGTTCCAACGCGATCAGCAGCAATTGAGCCGTGGCCAAGGCATCGGCACTGGCATTGTGGCGTTGGCTGACCTCGATGCCAAATAGCCGCAACCAGTCATCGAGGGTGCGCGCGCTGCGCGCATGCTCGGGAAACAGTGCCGGCATGAGATAGGCGAGATCCAGCCAGCGCGCGCGCAGTGTAAATCCCAGATGATGGCGTACCGCACGCCGTAAAGCGGTTTCGTCGAACATCACATGAAAGGCGATCAGCGGGTCTTTGCCGACGAATTCGAGAAATCCCAGTAAGGCTTCCGGCGGCGCCTGTCCGCCACGCTGCGCCGTACCACCGATACCATGCACGAGGATGTTGTCATGGGTACTGACGGCATCCTGGCGTAGCACCACCTCAAGATGTTCCGCTAATTGGATATGGCCATCACTGCAACGTCACCGCGCCGATGGCGATGAGTGCATCGCGTCGCGGATCAAGGCCGGCGGTTTCCACGTCGACCACCACGCAGCGGCATTGCGTGAGTGGCACGTCGTAACGTGGACGTGGTTGTGCGCGCCAGACGTCCAGACGCTGCACATATTCATGCGTGAGCGAATCCCGCTTGCCGGTAACATACCTTAACAGCTCGGTCAAAAACATTCCGGCCGTCATTGCATACGCAGCGAAGCAATCTTGTCGGTTATGCACATCGGTCTGTTACCAGATTGCTTCGACACTGCGCGTCTCGCAATGACGGTTTTGCAGGTAATTTTCAACCAGCCATTGACGTAATACTCAATGGGCAACGCTACCCTCGGCATGAATCCCGGTGTTCTGCCGCACATACAACTCGTCCCACATGGCCAGCGCACGCGGATCGCGATACAGCAGCGAACCGAGAATGACGCAGAAGAAACCCAGTGGAATAGAAATCAGGCCGGGGTTCTTCAGCGTAATGAGCGGCTGCTCCAGTCCGACCAGGCTGGTGGTCTGACCGGCGAACTTGGCCAAATCGTCACGCGCCTTGGCGATGTCCTTCTCTAACGTCGCGAGATCCTTGCGCGCATGTGCCTGCGTGGCGGGATCGAGGGCGGCAAGTGCCGCTTGAAAACCCAACTGCTTGGCCGGCGCGGCATCGATGACTTTCTGCGCATCCGCTTTGACCTTGAGTGGATAGGTCATGTTCGGCGACACCATCACCAGGGCAATGGCGCTGATCGCGCCGACCAGCATGCCGAGGATGATGCCGCCGGTGTTGCAACGCTTCCAATACAGCGTGAGGAATACGGCCGGTAGATTACTGGAGGCCGCCACCGCAAACGCGAGTGCAACCAGATGCGCAACGTTTTGACCCTTGGCGAGGATGCCCACGGTGATGGCCAACGCACCGACGATGACCGAAGCGATGCGCGCGGCAACCACTTGCTCCTGTGGCGTGGCGCGGTCGCCCTTGAGCACGCCGACATAGAGGTCGTGGGCCATGGCCGAGGCCGCGGCCAATACCAGTCCGGCCACCACCGCGACGATGGTGGCAAAGGCTACTGCCGCGACGAAGGCCAGGAACAGATTGCCGAGCGCCGTGTCCGCGCCGCCGCCTAAATATTGCGCGAGCAACGGCCCAGCCATGTTGCCGCCCTTGTCGATGGCGGCGATGTTGGCCGGCCCTACATGCATGGCCGCGCCCATACCGAGGAACAGCGTCAGCACATAGAAACCGCCGATGATGGCCATGGCCCAGACCACCGACAGGCGCGCATCGCGGGCCGTGGGCACGGTGAAGAAGCGCATCAGGATATGCGGCATGCCGGCGGTGCCGAACACCAGCGCCATGCCCAGCGAGATCTGGTCGATGGGATTTTTCAGGAACAAACCCGGTTCCAGGAAGCGCTGGCCGAGTTCCTGCGGCGTCATGTTGGCGGCCGCAGTCGCCCAGCAGTTTCGCGACCTGCGCCTGCACCTTGGCATCGCCGACCACTGCATCCAGAAATGCCGGCAGGCTGAAGCCGTACGGCGTCCATACCAGGAACACCAGCAGCAGCGAGGCGCTCACCAGCAACACAGCTTTGACGATCTGCACCCAGGTGGTGGCGATCATGCCGCCGAACACGACATACGCCAGCATCAATATGCCGACGCCGATCACCGAGATTTCATACTCGATACCGATCAGTGTTTTGATCAGCACCGCGCCACCGACCATTTGCGCAGTGAGATAGAACGTCGACACGGTGATGGTGGACAAGGCCGCGACGGTCTTGACCTTCTTCGGTTCGTTGCGGAACGCGAGGATATCGCCCATGGTGTATTTGCCGATGTTGCGGCACGGTTCGGCGATCACCAGCAGCACGGTGATGTAGGCCACTAACCAGCCGACCGAGTACATGAAGCCGTCGTAGCCGTACAGCGAGATCAACCCGGCAATGCCGAGGAACGAGGCGGCGGACAGGTAATCACCGGCAATCGCCCAGCCGTTCTGGATACCGCTGATGGAACGACCGGCGGCATAGAACTCGGCCGTCGTGTGCGTACGCCGCGCCGCCCAGTAAGTGATGTACATGGTGATGGCGATGATCACGCCGAACACCGCGAAGGTCATCCACTTGAATAGCCCTCGCCTACCGCGCCTGCGGCCAGCGCAGATGAACTGACCATGAGCAGAGCCGGCTAACACCATCCCTGAGGCAATTCTTGATGTCCGTTTTCATATCAGCGGCCCTTCCGAGGCACGTTGAGGCCATGATCTCCCGCGCCATGGCATCGAACTCGGCATTGGCCTTGTGTGAATAAACAAAGGCGATGGTCCAGGCCACCACGAACTCCGACAATGCGAACAGAATGCCGACATTGACCGGGCCCCAGACCTTAGGCTTGAACAGCTCCTGAAAATAGGCGGCGCCGATCGGCAAGAGGAAATAATAGATCACCGAGAAGATCATCAGCCCCCACAGGAAGGTGGATTTCTTGCGGTGGAGAGCCTGAAAGCGCGGGTCCGCATCGATCGCGGACCAGTTCGGTGGACGATGTCGGCATGGGCATGACTCCCGTGTCTTGTGGCGTGGACCGGTTGCGCATCACAACATGCACCAGCATATGGGGCCATGCTAGCCGTACGTTGGTCTGCCGCATTGACGCAGATCAGGCGTTTTGCGAATGGGGAGGCTGTTTGGCGACATCAGAACTGGAAGAACGTCTCCAGTTTGCTTTGCAGCTTGCGTGCCTGCCGCAGCGCCTCCTTGAGAATGCGCCGGTCCAGATCGTTGAGCGAGGCGGGGTCGATGCGGTTGCCCAAGGGTTCATGCTTCTGTCGCTGGCTGTGCTGTAAACGCAGGCGCAGCATCTGGATGAACAGAAAGGCCTGCACCCACGACTCGACCTCGGCACTGTCCATGCGCCACTGGGCAGCAGCGTGCGCAGGCGCATAACCGTATTGGTGGTGTCACTGCCCGCGGCCAAGCCGAGGATGCGCGCCGCATCCACAAACGGTGTGGCCGCATTCACCTTGAGATCCAGCGTGCCGCCGGTGCCGGTGCTGCTCAGCACGAAGTCGCCCAGTAGGCCCAGTGGTGGACGGTTGCCAAGGGCATTTTCGACCATGCGGCGCAGAAAGCCGCGATTGGCGCGAACCTCGGCATTGAGCCAGCTACGCAATGCGTGCACAGGTTCTTCAGGCCCATAGAGAGAACGGAAATCGAAAAAGATAGTGGCATTCAATAGCACCGGCGCATCGCCACGCTGGATCCAGTTGGCGAAGGTGGCGCGCCATTCATCCAAGCTGAGACACCAATGCGGATTGCTGGCCATGATCCCGCCCGCGCACAACGGGAATCCACAGCGGGCGAGCGCGGCATTGACGCGTTGAGCAAACGTGAGCAGGTCGACGCGCAGGGTTTCAGTGTCCTGCCCTGGCGGCGTAACGAACAACAGGCCATTGTCCTGGTCGGTGCTTATCGTCTGTTCCTGTCGCCCCTCGCTGCCGAAGGCCAGCCAGGTAAACGGCGTGAGTGGCGTCTCAACCCCATCCAGGCACAGTTCGATGACCCGCCGGGTCGTATCGTCGTTCAACTGGGTGATGATCTGCGTGACCTGCTCGGCGGCAAGACCCTGCGCAAAAAATTGCTCGATCAGGCGCTGCACTTCGCTGCCCAACGCCACCAGCGTATCCAGATCCGGGGCCTGTCGCATGCCGACGGGATAAGCGCACCAAACCGACACGCTGGAGTGAGAACAGATCGCGCTCCGACAACATGCCGACCAGACGCTCCTGTTCCACCACGCAGACATGCCCGATGCCCTCGCGCGCCATGAGCAAGGCCGCCTCGTGGGCGCGCGCCTCGGGAGGTAATGCCAACGGCGCTCGGCTCATGACCTCGGCAAGTGGAGCCTCGAGGTCCAGATGGGTGTTGGCAACCTGGGCCAGCAGATCGTGCAGCGTGAAGACACCCACCGGGCGCTGCTGCGCATCGACAGCGACAATGCTGCCCACATGCTCACGCTGCATCTGCGCCAGTGCCGCCCGCAGCGGTGTGTCAGGGGCGCAGACGACAGGCGTACGCCGGATCAGGTTACGCAAGGGTGCGGCGAACGACAGATTGTCAGCGGTTTCGGTTGCACAGCGCCCCTGCATTACACGGAGGGCCTCATCCAGCAGACTGGCGAGACGGCGCGTGCAGAAATCCTGGAACACCGGGCTCAGCGCCAGTAGCTTGTGAAATTCTTCGGCGGGCAACTCAAAGCAGAAGGTGTCTTCAGCGGCGCGATGTAGCGCGTGCACGGGGCGTTGTGCCAGTAAGGCTCCGACCGGGAAACACTCACCCGCGACCAGCTCCCAAGCATCGGCATCACGCGCGGATTCACCGCGCACCCGACCCTGTTTGATGATCAAAAGTCGTTGCGCGGCGCCCTGCTCCGGCGCCGCGATCACTTCGCCGGTCGCGTAATAACTGAGCGTCAGTCGCTGCGCCAAGAAATCGATGTGCGCGGGCTCCATGCGATCGAACGGGGCATGTCGACGCAGAAAATCCCTGACGGCATCCTGAATAGGGGATTGATCCGGTTTACTCATCGCGACATCCCCGGGTGATTGTGGAGGCGATTACTAGAGAAGTCTGATCAGCGCTTGAGCTGATATTCAGCGCACCGCGCGATTGTGCTCTTCCAGGGTCGCCGAAAATGCATGGCTGCCATCACCCTTGGAGACGAAGAACAGCTCCTTACCCTTAGCTGGATGCAACACGGCGCGGATGGCGTCGGTACCGGGCATGGCGATCGGTGTCGGCGGTAAGCCTTCGCGTGTATAGGTGTTGTAGGAGGTATCCTTGCGCAGGTCACTGACGCGGATATCGCCGTCGAAGGCCTAGCCCATGCCATAGATCACGGTGGGATCGGTCTGCAGGCGCATGCCCTGATTCAGGCGGCGCACGAAGACGCCGGCGATACGCGGACGTTCTGCGGCAACGCCGGTTTCTTTCTCCACGATCGATGCGAGGGTCAGCGCCTCGTACGGGGTTTTGAATGGAAGATCTTTGGCGCGCGCGTCCCATTCACGCTGCAAGGTCTCCTGCATGCTTGTATAGGCGCGGCTGAGGAAATCCGCGTCGGTCATGCCGCGCGGAAATTTATACGTGTCCGGCAGGAAGCGACCTTCGGGATGTTCGCCGGCATGACCAATGGCGGACATGATGCCCGGTGCAGAGGTATCGTGCAGCGTATGCACTAGCACCGGATGCGCCAGTACCGCCGCCATCAACTGTGTGAAGGTCCAGCCTTCGATGATGGTCAGACTGTGCTGCACGACCTTGCCGGCGGCTAGATATTGAATGAAGGTTGCCGGCAGCGTGCCAGGGTCGATGCGGTATTCGCCGGCTTGCAGTTTTGCCGCAGCCCCGGATACGCGGGCCATCCAGATGAAATACAGCGGCGCGTCGATGATCTGTTTGGCCGCGAGATCCTCGGCGATGCCGCGTACGGAACGGCCGGGCGGAATCTCGATCGGTCAAACCGTCGGCGGGAACGTTGAGCGGTGTCTGGGTGAAGCTTTGATAGTCGTAGCCGAACCAGCCGAGCACCACACTCGCGCAGATCAGCAGGATGCCCGCAAGCTTGAACAGCTTGTCACCCAGGCTTTTCGGGGCTTTGGGAGGTTCAATGTCGAGCGGGTGATTCCGGTCAGTCATGCGTGTCTCTGCTGGTTGGCTGGCGCAAGTGATCGAGTGCGGTTTGCAGGCTTGAAGTCAGTGGACCGCGACTTCCCCGCCAGTGATTCAGTTCACGTACGGGCCAGATGCCAATGAGGCTGTTGGTTAAAAACAGTTCCTCGGCAGAGTATAGATCTTCCAGCGACACGGCCCGCTCGGTGCAGTCTATCCCGGCTGCGGTGGCCAGTTCCAGGACCACGGCGCGCATGACACCGGCGACGCCACATGCATTCAGCGTCGGCGTGAGCAGGCGGCCCTGCTGCACGATGAAAATATTGGTATAAGTGCCTTCGATCACCCGCCCGGTCTGATCTTGCAGTAGGCCCTCGGCGATGTCGGGGTCTGCCCATTCCATGCGCGCGAGCACCTGATCCAGACGATTCAGATGTTTGAGCCCGGCCAGTGCCGGGTTGCTGCCGAGCGTGTGTGTACAGATACGCGTACGCACGCCTGTTTGTGCGTTGCCATGTGGATGATCCGGTTCGTCCGTACATATCAGAATGCGTGTCGGTTGTACGCTGTCAGGGATGCGGTAACCGCGCCCGCCACTCCCGCGCGTGATGATGATCTTGAGCACAGCGCGTTCGACAGCGTGTGTGAGACGCTGTGCCTCTGTGGTGAGCAGCGCTGAGTCGGGCAATGGAATGCGTAGACGTGTGCAGCCTTCGAACAGGCGCTGAAGATGCCGCTCCCAGAATTCACAGACACCTCGGCGCACGGCGATGGTTTCGAACAGGCCATCGCCGTACTGCAGGCCGCGATCACTGACGGCGAGCAGATCGCCGGGGACGCCGTTGATCAGACTGCATGGGATGAGGCTGCATGGATGCATGGGGTGATTCTATGCTATGAGCGCCATTATCGGAAAAGCCCATTGAACGGCCTGTTGAGATCGTGACAGCGGTCTTGCTTACGCATCGACACCCAATGCCAACAGCAGGCCACGGGCCTTGGCGCGCGTCTCGGCGAGTTCGCGCTCGGGGTCTGAATCGGCGACGATGCCGGCGCCGGCGCGCAGTTCGACCTGCTCACCGTGCTGTTCCAAGGTGCGGATGAGAATGTTTAAATCCATATCACCGTCGCGATTCAGATAGCCGATGGCGCCGGTGTAGGCGCCGCGCCCGCGCCCTTCTGCCCCGGCGCCTTCCAGCTCGGCGATGATTTCCATGCAGCGCACCTTCGGACAGCCGGTGATGGTGCCGCCGGGAAACAGTGCGCGAATCACGGCGCCAGGTGTGATCCCTGCGCGCAATTCGCCACGCACATTGGAGACGATGTGGTGCACGTGGGCATACGATTCCAGCACCATGAGTTCGTCGACACGCACCGTGCCGGGGACGCAGACCCGGCCGAGATCGTTGCGTTCAAGATCGATGAGCATGATGTGTTCGGCGCGCTCTTTCGGATGCGCCATGAGTTCACGTGACAAGGCCGCATCGTCTGCTGCGCCCTGCCCGCGCGGTCGTGTTCCGGCGATGGGTCGAGTGTCGATATGCGTGCCACGCACGCGCACCAGGCGCTCCGGTGAAGAACTGATAATGGCATGCCCTGTCCAAGTCGCCAGTCCATTGAAAGGCCCGGGATTGCGGGTGCGCAGACGGCGGTACAAGCGACTGGGCGCAACGACTTCAGTAAAGCGCGCAGTCCAGGTGCGTGCCAGATTGGCCTGGAAGATATCACCATCACGAATATACGCCAGCGTGCGTCGCACCATGGCGAGATAGCGATCAGCGGCGTCTTCTGTCAGCGTGAGTTCGGGAAGCTCTGGCTCGCTGAGTTCAATGCTCGCTTCGGTCTGTGCAATATCCTGCGCCAACTCATCGAGACGTTCGTGAGTGCCCGCTTCTGTTACCAACCATAAGCAATTTTCCTGATGATCGCGGATCACGGCGCTGCGAAAACGTGTCGCGAGTGCGATCGGCGTGGGTATGGTTGGCGCAGGCAGGTGCAGACGCGGTTCGATCTGGCCGGCCAGTTCATAACCCAGATACACGAACCAGCCGCCACGAAACGGCAGTTGCGTGTCCTGATCGTTGTGTGCGTAAGCCTCACGTCGCCAGCGCGCATCCAGGGCATTGAGAAAGACTGTCGCACCACTTTCATCGCCGATCAGATTGCCAGTGGCTTCAAGTGACAGCGTGTCTTCGGGAAAGGCAAATAGTATGTCGTAGCCCGCGTGCGGACCGGGTGTGGCGCTCTGTAACAGGTGAGGATAGCGCTGCGGATTCAACTCATGCAGGCGCAGTAGATCGACAGTGCATTCGATGCGGCGCATGACGGTTGCGTGAGCGTTGCGGCCATTGGCGTCTGCAGTCATCTGAAATGCCCGAACAGATCAAGCATGAAGGATCGCGATTGTAGGTATGGCCCGCGGCCGCGAACCGTTGGCACTGAGGCTGAGCGGGCAATGCCCCAGGGCAGCTTCTCGGCGCAAGCGCCTCACCTTCAGCCCGCTCCTACATACGAATGTGGCTCAGCTACTGCAGTCGCCGCAGGACAATGCTGCCGTTGGTGCCGCCGAAACCAAAGGAATTCGACAAGGCCACGTCGAGTTTCATCGCGCGCGCGGTATTCGGTACATAGTCAAGATCGCAATCGGGATCCGGCGTGGTGTAGTTGATGGTCGGCGGCGCAACCTGATCGCGCAAGGCCAGCGCAGTGAAGACCGCCTCGACACCGCCGGCGGCACCGAGCAGATGGCCGGTCATGGATTTAGTCGAACTCATGGCCACCGACTTGGCCGCGTCGCCGAGCGCGGCTTTGACGGCCATGGTCTCGGCCTTATCGCCGGCCGGCGTCGAGGTGCCATGGGCGTTGATGTAATCGACCTGATCGGTGTTCACACCCGCATCACGCAGTGCGTTCAGCATGCAGCGTTTGGCGCCCTCGCCGCCTTCCGACGGTTGGGTCATGTGATGCGCATCGCCGCTCATGCCATAGCCGATCACCTCGGCATAGATTTTCGCACCGCGCTTACGCGCATGTTCGTACTCCTCCAGCACCAGCACACCGGCACCGTCGCCGAGCACGAATCCGTCGCGGTCCTTGTCCCAGGGACGACTGGCGGTGGCCGGATCGTCGTTGCGCGTGGACAACGCGCGTGCGGCGGCGAAACCGGCGAGTCCGAGCGGCGTGGTGGCCATTTCAGCACCGCCGGCGACCATCACGTCGGCGTCGCCATAGGCGATGATGCGCGCGGCCTCGCCGATGTTGTGCGTGCCGGTGGTGCAGGCCGTGACAATGGCGATGTTCGGGCCTTTGAGGCCGTACATGATCGACAGATTGCCGGAGATCATATTGATGATGCTGGCCGGGACGAAGAACGGCGAGATCTTGCGCGGGCCGCCTTCGAGCAGCGTGCTGTACTGCTTCTCGATGGTGTACAGACCGCCGATACCGGAGCCGATGGCGACGCCGATGCGCTCGGCATTGGCCTCGGTCACTTCCAGTCCGGAATCCGCGATGGCCTGGACGGCCGCGGCGATGCCGTAGTGGATGAACGGGTCCATTTTCTTGACGTCTTTCGCGGCGATGTACTGGGCCGCGATCGAAATTCAGAATCGAACCGCCGAAACGGACACCGAAATTGGCAACGTCGAAGTTTTCGATCGGACGGATGCCACTGCGACCGGCGAGGATATTTTCCCAAGCTTCGGCAACCGTGTTGCCGACCGGCGAAATGATGCCCAAGCCGGTAATAACGACGCGCCGTTTAGACACCGTTCACTCCTTTTACACCTGAACTTACACCGCTTACACCGCGAAGTGCGTACCCGATCACGGGTAGCCAAAAAAAAAAGGCCGCGACCACGTACGTGGTTGCGGCTTTAGTCTCAGGCAAAAAATCAGCCCTGGTGTGATTGATGTAGTCGATGGCCTGCTGAACCGTGGTGATCTTTTCGGCTTCTTCGTCGGGGATTTCGCACTCGAATTCTTCTTCCAGGGCCATCACCAGCTCGACCGTATCCAGCGAATCTGCGCCGAGATCGTCGACAAACGATGCGGCGTTGGTGACTTCATCTTCTTTCACACCCAATTGCTCAACAACGATCTTCTTGACGCGTTCTTCGATGTACTCATGACAGGTAAATCCTCCAGAAACCCGGCCGTGTGGGCCGCGGGCGGTATTGTAGTGAAAAGACCAGGGTCGTTCCAGTGAAAATCCGAATTTGATATTGCTCAAGTGTTCCCTGAGCTCGGCGACTAATCTCGTTTAATAACATTGCACTAACGCGCGTGCTTAAGAGCCTTAGGCCATAAACATCCCGCCATTAACGTGCAGGGTATCACCTGTTATGTAGGCGGCGGCGGCGAGGCCAGAAAAGCCACGGCGTTGGCGATATCTTGCGCAGCACCCAAACGACCCAGCGGGATGTTGTTCAGCAGCGCGTTACGCTGATCGTCAGGCAAGGCGCGGGTCATATCGGTGTCGATGAAACCCGGCGCGACCATGTTGACCGTGATACCGCGTGAACCGACTTCGCGCGCCAGTGATTTGGCGAAGCCCACCATGCCGGCCTTGGCCGCGGCGTAATTGGCCTGGCCCGGATTACCGGTGGCGCCGACGACGGAGGCGATGTTGATGATGCGCCCATTGCGGGCCTTGATCATGCTGCGCAGCACGCCTTGCTGGTGCGGAAAACGGAACTCAGGTTGGTGTCGATCACGGCGCCCCAGTCCTCTTCCTTCATGCGCATCAGCAAGGTCGTCACGGGTGATACCGGCATTGTTGACCAGAATGGTCGGCGCTGCCAAATTCGCCTTCGATGGCCTTGATCAAGCGCCTCGATGGCGGCGTTGTCGGTGACATTGAGCATTTTGCCCGCGCCCTTGATGCCTGCACTGGCAAAGGTCTCGTGATGGCTTGCGCGCCGCTCTCACTGGTCGCGGTGCCAATCACCGTCGCGCCCGGCGACCGAGTTCCAGCGCGATGGCCTGGCCGATGCCACGGCTGGCGCCGGTGACTAATGCAATTTCATCGGTCAGTGACATGCGTTTTCTCCAAAAAATCTTAGCAACGGAGAAGCACGGACTACACAGAACAATGCATGTAGCGAAATATCCAATTGCACGCGTCGATAGCGCGCTCATACAAGGATATCATACGCTTCTTCATCGCGAAAAAGAATTTGTCCGTGTGGTCCGTGATTTCCGTGGCCAGTTCCTCGTCATGATCAGCGCGCCAGTGCCTCGGACAGCGAGGCGTATGAGGCGGCGATGGATGCGATGTTCTTATCGATGCGTTTGATCAGTCCGACGAGCACTTTGCCGGGACCGACATTCGACAATGCGCGTAATGCCTGCGTCGCCAGGTATTGCACCGTCTCCACCCAGCGTACCGGATTATACAACTGGCGGATCAAGGCGTCGCGAATTGCATCCGGCGTGGTATGCGCGAGCGACATCGGCATTGTGGATCACCGGGATCTGCGGCGCGTTGATCTTAGTGGCCGCCAGCGCGCTTGCGAAGGCCTCGGCGGCGGGCTGCATCAGCTGCAATGCGAGGGCACGCTGACGGCCAGCGCAAGGCGCGTTTGGCGCCGGCGTCTTGGCCGTCGCCATGGCGCGTTCCACCGCCGCCTCATGGCCGGCGACGACGACCTGTCCCGGCGAATTGAAATTCACCGCCTCGACAATTTCACCCTGTGCCGCCGCTGCGCAGGCCGCGCGCACCTGATCATCGTCCAGCCCGAGTATCGCCGCCATCGCACCCATGCCCGCCGGCACCGCCTCCTGCATGCAACGACCGCGTTCGGCGACCAGGCGAATAGCGTCGTCGAAAGTCGAGCGCATCGGCGCACACCAGCGCGGTGTATTCGCCCAGACTGTGACCGGCCATGCAGGCCGGCTCGCGCACCACCCTGCTCACGCCACACGCGCCATACCGCCACACCGGCCGCGAGCATGGCCGGTTGCGTCTTGGTCGGTCTGATTGAGATCGCTCCTCCGGACCATTCTGCACCAGTGCCCAGAGGTCATAGCCGAGTACGCTGGAGGCGGCTCGGCGAAAGTGTCCTGCACAATCAGCGTGCGACGCGGCAAGCTCCTTCAGCATGCCGATGGATTGCGAACCTTGTCCGGGGAAAACGAGTAGCGAGTTGTTTATTCAATACATAGATAAGTTTCACTTGAAGAAATATCTATTGAACCGCCAAGACGCCAATGAACACCAAGTTAATTCATGAGGGAAGTCAATTTCGGTTTGTTCATTTTGAATCACTCTTGCCGACCTTGGCATCTTGGCGGTTCCCAAATCAATATCAATACCTCACCAGCGCCGAACCCCAGGTAAATCCGCCGCCGAAGGCTTCCAGCATCAGCAGCTTCGCCGCGCTTGATGCGACCATCGCGCACCGCGATGTCCAGTGCCAACGGCACCGAGGCGGCGGAGGTATTGCCATGCTCGCCGACCGTGAAGCACCACCCGATCCATCGGACATGCTTCAATTTCTTGGCGGTCGCGGCGATGATGCGGGTGTTGGCCTGATGCGGAATCAGCCAGTCGATATCGGATTTGTCGAGTTGTTGGCATGCAGGGTCTCATCGACGATGCGGCCGAGTGTATTCACGGCCACCTTGAACACTTCGTTGCCCTGCATTTCGATGAAGGCATTGCCATCCTGCATGAGGTCGTAGCCCTGCGAAACGCCGGCATTCACGGTAAGCAGATGCTCATAGCGGCCATCGGCGTGCAGATGCGTGGACAGAATACCGGGCTCATCGGCGGCTTCCAGGATCACCGCGCCGGCACCGTCGCCGAACAATACGCAGGTGCCGCGATCGGTCCAGTCGACGATACGCGACAGCGTCTCCGCACCCACCACCAGCGCGCAACGTGCCGCGCCGGTGCGGATGAATTTGTCCGCGACGCCAAGCGCGTAAACAAAACCCGTGCACACCGCCTGAATATCGAACGCCGCGCAGCCGTGAATGTCAAGGCGTTGTTGCAGCAGGCAGGCGGTGCTGGGAAAGATCCGGTCCGGCGTGGTCGTGGCGACGATAACCAGATCGATCATCCGCGGCGTTGCGTCCGGCGGCATTCCATGGCGCGACGCGCGGCATGCTCGGCGAGATCGCAGGTGGTTTGAGCGCCTCGGCGGCGATATGCCGTTCTCGATGCCGGTGCGGTCCACGATCCAGTGATCGGTGGTCTCGACCATTATTCCAGATCGGCGTTGGTGAGCACCTTCTCGGGCAGATAGCCGCCGGTGCCGGTGATTCGCGCGTACTTCAAATCGATTTGCCTCTGGGTCAGCGAGTGTTTCCAGCAAGTCGGATCAAGCGGTCGCGGCACGGCCTTGTCGACTTCCAGCATGGCCATGCTGATGGCATTGGCGAACGCAAAGGCATCGGCGCCGCCATGACTCTTGATGACGATGCCGCTGCAGACCGAGCAAACTGGCGCCGTTATAGCGGCGCGGATCGATGCGACTGCGGAATGCCTTAAGTACCGGCATGGCGAATGGCGCCGGCGAGTTTGGTGAGCAGATTGCGTGAGAATTCCTCGCTGCATGAAATGGCGGATCATCGTGGCAACGCCTTCGCTGGTCTTCAGCGCCACATTGCCGACGAAGCCATCGCACACCACCACATCGACACCGCCTTTGTAGATGTCGTTGCCTTCGACGTAAGCCGATGTAATTCAGAGAACTGCCGCGAGCAAACGTGCCGCTTCTTTGACCTGATCGTTGCCCTTGATCTCTTCTTCACCGATGTTGAGCAGGCCGACGCGGGGATTGTCCATATCATGCACCGCCTCGCGAGCACCGATCCCATGACGGCGAATTGGAACAGGTGTTCCGCCGAGCAATCGACATTGGCGCCGAGATCGAGGACTTCTGTGAAGCCATCAATGCTGGGAATGGCCGAAGAGATCGCCGGGCGATCGATACCCGGCAGGGTCTTGAGGACATAGCGGGCGGTGGCCATCAGCGCGCCGGTATTGCCGGCGCTGACGCAGGCCTGCGCGGTACCGTCTTTGACGAGGTTGATGGCCACGCGCATCGAGGAATCTTTCTTGAAGCGCAGCGCGCGCGAGGGGCGATTCATCCATGTCAACAATTTCAGAGGCGTGATGGATGATCAAGCGATCATTGTCTGCCGTTGAAACCGGCCTGAGACAGGCGCTCCTCAAGCAGGGCCTGATCGCCCACCAGCACGAGTCGTACCTCGTCCCGATGCTTAAGGATGTTGATGGCCGCAGGGATGACGGTATCTGCGCCATGGTCGCCGCCCATGGCATCCAGCGCGATTGTGATGACTGCGCTCATTCTGGTCCGTTGCGGTCCGTGGTTAATTGACGATACGCAGATAAGCCGATCGTCTGGTGGCGTTATTTGGCAATGCACTAAAACGCAAACACCGCTGCGGCGGGTGGTCTAGCCAACCCGCCGCAGCGGTGCGTTGTACGTCGGACCTCAGTCCTCGCTGCGGGTTACAACCTTGCGGCCGCGGTAATAACCATCCGGGCTGATGTGGTGACGCAGATGGGTCTCGCCGGAAGTCGGCTCGATGGACAGCGCCGAAGCTGTCAGGCTGTCGTGCGAACGACGCATGCCGCGCTTGGACGGGGTTTTACGGTTTTGTTGAACGGCCATGGTCTGTAACTCCTAACTTTAACTTCTAATTACGCTTCAAACTCGCCAGTGCCGCGAAGGGGTTTGGTTTCTCTTCCACCGCGACAGTGTTCTCTTGTTTCCGGTATTCCGGCAATGTGCAGGCTTCGCCCGCGCCGTGCTGCGGAAAATCGGGCAGCACCAATAACAATTCATCTTCGATAACGTCACGCACAATCAAGCGTTCGGCCTCTAGCAACAACGGTTCGTAACCATCGCTCAGGCGATCCGCTTCGGCCTCGCTGTGCACCAGCGCCAGTCGAAACGACCTCGTGCACCGGGAATTCCATCCGCCCAAGGCAGCGTTGGCAGATCAGATGCAAAACGCCCTGCACCTCGCCTTCCAGGTAAAGCACACCGCCGGCATCGCGTCCGATATACAGACGCACCTGCAACGCGGGGGTGTCAGAATCAGCGAGCGTTTCGGTGATCCGCTGCATCCCGACGACTGATAACTCGCCGCGATATTCCCGCCCCACCGCCTTCGCAGAACCCGTCCCCGATTTAACGAAGGACGCTGTTTCAATACTATCCGGCAGCCGATCTCGCATAGGCCGCGCATCATAACCATGACAAGCACTTGTGTCAAAACAAAAAACAGCCAAATTCCCCGGCCAGAACCCCGGCTCTGCTCAGTTGACAGCCGCGTGATTCTTCCGTAGAACTCGACGGCATACCGGACGCTAACTGCTTGCCGATCCAGGCATTCCGTCGCAGCGGCCGGCACACTACGGAAGCGGCCCGTGATCCAGAAAATCCTCATCGCCAACCGCGGCGAAATTGCCGTGCGCATTGTCCGGGCCTGCCGCGAGATGAACATCCGCTCGGTGGCGATCTTCACCGACGCGGACCGCCACTCCCTGCATGTCAGGAAGGCGGACGAGGCCTATAACATCGGCCCGGATTCTGTGGCCGGCTATCTGAATGCCCACCGCATCGTCAATCTGGCAGTGGCCACCGGCTGCGATGCCCTGCACCCGGGCTACGGCTTCCTGTCCGAAAACCCGCTCATCGCCGAGATCTGCGCGCGGCGCCACATCCGCTTCATCGGTCCGAATGCCGAAGTGATCCGGCGCATGGGCGACAAGCTCGAAGCACGCCGGTCCATGCAGGCCGCCGGGGTGCCGGTCGTGCCGGGCAGCGTCAGCAACCTCTCCGGCCTCGATGAGGCGCTGGCGCTGGCCGAACAGTTCGGCTACCCGGTCATGCTCAAAGCCACTTCCGGCGGTGGCGGCCGTGGCATCCGCCGTTGTAATGATGCCGAGGCGCTACGGCGCAATTACGACCGCGTGCTGTCGGAGGCGACCAAGGCCTTCGGCAGTGCCAATATGTTCCTGGAAAAATGCGTCGACAACCCGCGCCATATCGAGATGCAGATTCTGGCCGACAGCCATGGCAACGTCATTCACCTGTTCGAGCGCGATTGCTCGATTCAGCGCCGTCATCAAAAGCTCATCGAGATCGCGCCCTCGCCGCAACTGAACGACGCGCAGCGCGCCCAGCTCGGCGACTATGCGGTACGCGCCGCCCGCGCCGTGGACTACCAGAATGCCGGCACCGTGGAATTCCTGCTGGCCGAAGACGGCCACTTCTACTTCATGGAAATGAACACGCGCCTGCAAGTGGAACACACCGTCACCGAAACCATCACCGGCATCGATATCGTACAAGAGCAGATTCGTGTCGCCTCCGGTGAACCCTTGAGCTATCGCCAGGATCAAATCGAGCGGCGTGGCTTTGCGATGGAATTCCGTATCAATGCCGAAGACCCGAAGAACGACTTTCTGCCCAGCTTCGGCCGCATCACCCGCTATTTCGCACCGGGCGGCCCTGGCGTGCGCACCGATGCCGCGATCTACACTGGCTACCAGATCCCCCCGTATTACGATTCCATGTGCGCCAAACTCACGGTATGGGCGCTGAACTGGGAACAACTGTTGAACCGCGCCCGCGCGCGCTGGAAGACATGGGCGTCTACGGCGTGAAGACCACCATTCCGTATTATCTTGAAATCCTCAAGACCGAGGAGTTTCGCTCCGGCAACTTCAATACCAGTTTTGTCGAAATGCATCCGGAGTTGGTGGACTACACCACCAGTCGGCCCACGCGCGAAATGGCGGCGGTGATCGCCGCCGCCGTCGCCGCGCATATGGGCGCTTGATTCGTATTTTGTAGCCAGCGGGCTGGCCCGCTCCTACACAGGAAGCCATCAGGAAGAACGCTATGACCAAGGTCAATATCACCGAACTCGTGCTTCGCGACGGCCATCAATCGCTGCTCGCCACACGCATGCGCACCGCCGACATGCTGCCGATCTGCGATCGCCTCGATCGCGCCGGCTACTGGTCGCTGGAAGTTTGGGGCGGCGCCACTTTCGATGCCTGTCTGCGCTTTCTCAAGGAAGACCCGTGGGAACGTCTGCGCAGTCTGCGCGCGGCATTGCCCAATAGCCGTCTGCAAATGCTGTTACGCGGCCAGAACCTGCTCGGCTATCGGCATTATTCCGATGACGTGGTGCGAACCTTCATCGCCAAGGCCGCCAGCAATGGCATCGATGTGTTCCGCGTGTTCGATGCGCTGAACGACATTCGCAATCTGCAGGTCGCCATCGCCGCCGTGAAGGCCGCCGGCAAACATGCCCAAGGCACGATCTGTTACACCACCAGCCCGGTGCATACCA
This sequence comes from uncultured Gammaproteobacteria bacterium, assembly GCA_963696465.1. GTDB lineage: Bacteria > Pseudomonadota > Gammaproteobacteria > Thiohalobacterales > Thiohalobacteraceae > JAHJQQ01. The sequence continues at coordinate 64,831 of CAVOKC010000020.1, forward strand.
TCGCCACCTTCACCGCCATGGCGAAGCAACTCGCGGCGACTCGGTTGCGACAGCATCGCCGTGAAGGATATGGCCGGCCTGTTGACGCCCATGGTCGCGGCGGAGCTGTTCAAGCAACTGCGCGCGCACGGTTGATCTACCGATTCATCTGCACATGCACGCCACCGCCGGCGTTGCCGAAATGTGTCAGCTCAAAGCCATCGAGAATGGCTGTCTGCATATCGATACCGCCATTTCGTCGTTTGCCGGCGGCGCCAGTCATCCGCCCACCGAGAGCATGGTGGCCGCACTGGCCAATACCGAATACGACACCGGACTGGATTTGCAGCAGTTGCAGGAGATCGGTTTCTACTTCCGCGAAGTGCGCAAAAAATATCATCAGTTCGAAAGCGAATTCACCGGCCTGGATACGCGCGTGGCGATCTATCAAGTGCCGGGCGGCATGATCTCGAATCTGTATACGCAATTGCGCGAACAGGGCGAGCTGAGCCGCATGAACGAGGTGTTCGATGAGATACCGCGCGTGCGCATGGATTTGGGCTACCCGCCCTTGGTCACGCCCACCTCGCAGATTGTCGGTACGCAGGCCGTGTTGAATGTGCTGACCGGCGAACGCTACAAGACCATCACCAATGAAGTGAAACTCTATCTGCAAGGTCGCTACGGCCATGCGCCGGGCCGGTGAATCCTATCGTCCGCCAGCAGGCCATCGGCAACGAAGACGTCATCGACGTGCGGCCGGCCGATCTGCTCGATGCCGAGATGGATAACCTGCGTGCCGAGATCGGTGAACTCGCGCACAGCGAAGAGGACGTGCTCAGCTATGCCATGTTCCCGGAGATCGGCCGCGACTTCCTCGAGAAGCGCGCGCCAGAATGCCCTGGAACCCGAGCCGCTGGAGCCGATCAAATCCGCGCAAGACAGCGACACGACCCGACCCACCGAGTTCAACGTCAGCTTGCACGGCGAGACCTATCACATTCGCGTAACCGGCTCCGGCCATCCACACCAGGATCAGCGTCCCTTCTATCTCACCGTCGACGGCGTCCCCGAAGAAATTCTGGTCGAGTCGCTGGAAGAAGTTGAGGTTCAACCCACGCCCAATGGCGCCGCCGCCCCGCGCCCAAGCAAAGGCAGCAAACGCCCACGCGCCACCAAACCCGGCCACGTCACCACCTCGATGCCCGGCACCATTGTCGAAGTGCTGGTGAAGAGTCGGCGACGTTGTGAAAGCCGGCGATCCGGTGCTGGTCGCCGAGGCCATGAAGATGGAAACCGAGATCCAGGCGCCGATTGCCGGCACCGTCACTGCCAGTTCATGTTGCCAAGGGCGACAGCGTGAATCCGGATGAGACGTTGGTTGAGATTGGGGAAGGGAAGGTATGACTTATTCCGTTCGTGCTGAGCTTGTCGAAGCATGGACGGAATAAATAGAAGACAGCTCAAGCTGTTGAAGTTTGCCCTTCGACAAGCTCAGGGCGAACGGCGGAATTGTTCGGAGCTTTCTTAGATTTCATAGAAGATCGCTGATATAGTTTTGGCTATCCGTTGTGGAGGTGGTTATGTCCCAATCTGCAAAAACAATTTTGCATCAGGCCCTCGATTACTCCCATCCAATGACCGCGCAGCGTTGGTGGAAGGTCTAATCGCCAGTCTAGACAAGCCTGATCCCGCGCTTGATGCGATGTGGCTCAAGGAAGCCGAAGATCGCTTGGCGGCTTATCGCACCGGCGAGCTTGGCGCGATCGATGCCGAGCGGGTCTTCGCGGAGCTTGGTAAAGAGATTTGAAGACAAGAGTCCTGCCTCCCGCGTATCAAGAGCTTATTGGGGCAATCCAGTACTACAATGCGCAGCGCATTCGGCTGGGAGACGAGTTTCGTGATGAGACTTGGGAGACCATCCGGCGCATCAACGATTTTCCACTTGCATGGCACCCGCTGGGTGGCTCGATTCGCCGTTGTCAGATGGCGCGATTCCCCTACGGACTCATGACGAACCGACCGACGTCGAGATCATAATACTCGCGGTCGCACACTTGCATCAGGAACCCGGGTATTGGCGAGCGCGATGAATTCGGACGAGTTGCTGGTGGAGACTGGTGGATAGGATGAATGGCGGAGGAATCTTCATTAGCGCGCTAACCACTGCACTCCGTTTGCTATTTATTTTAGGCTTCCTAACAGAACGCGAGCCCTTGATTTCGTAAATAGCGATTTGGTTATGTAGCCTATATGCACCGTTTATAACGGGGCATATAAGCTCCCCAATGATAGTTAGGCACCAAAATAATGAGCGCAGTCATTGCTTGGATACTCGGTATTGCCACAGTACTCGGCGGCATCGCTGCTATTGGTTATTTCCGAGACAAATGGCGAGTGAAGCAGCAATGGATTGAGAAAGAGAAAGTTGTGAATACAAATTGGTGGGAGTCTTCTGATCTGAAGGCACAATACGAAGCTAAAGGGTGTAATGATTTTGCTTGGTAAAACCCAGACCGTCTAGCCGAGAGAGTCGCTGAAGGGAAAGAAGTCGATTTTGAAATCAATGAAGAAACAAGAACCAAATACAAGTTTGTTAACAAAAGCGGCCAAGTGCTGGTCTGTTGTAAAGGTGCCTAACGCTTCGTGCCGCCTTTGCTCACGTCTCACGCGCAGCGTTAGGCACATTCATAGGAGACATCATAATGAATAAGCCCTGTAGGGTGGGCACGTAGTTTGTGCCCACGCGGCCACCGCCATGATCCGTAAATGTTATGGTTGCCCTTCCGCAGCGGCGAGTGCGTACATGCAGTTTGCAATTAATCGCGTGCGATATTCAATTCGCGTGGGCACAAACTACGTGCCCACCCTACTCGGCTAGAGCATTGACGGCGCATGACGTTGGCCGCGTGGCCTCGGCTTTTTTGAGTGCACCATGTGCAAATAAGGTAATAAAATGAACGATATTAGCGGCGTTGATTTTATTTTCAGCATTGTAATCACATGGAGTATTGGCCTTGCGCCGCCAATTTTAATCAGGTATGCACTTCTGAAACGCCCGGTTAGAATGTATTCTGCAATTTATGTTTGTGTACTTCATTGGGTGTTCAATTACAGTTTATTTACCATACTGGGCAGTCAAAGCAAAACGCATTATGTCTTGGTGCTAATAGCATTTGCGTCTTACGGAATACTCCGATCGCCAAGGTCAGGTGCCGCTCAGCGGTTATACAATAGATGCTATTAACGCGCCAGGCAAGGAGGAATTACGCCTTTAATGTCGGTCTCAGGCCGCGGGGACACAAAAAGAATTAAAGAACTTATTGAAGACGGCGCCACTATAGACGCAACGGATGAACGCGGATGGACGCCATTAATGCACGCAGCCAACAATAATAAAACACATGCAATTCAAATATTATTGAAGCACGGTGCTGACGCGACTAAACAGAATGCAGAAAATCAAACCGCTTATGATATAGCGCGCTTACATGAAAGATCACATGAGGCTGCTGCTATTCTTTATAATGAAACATTGAATAGTACAAATTCATGACGGGTACGATCTTCGGCTGATCAACGGCACATTATCGCCGATCTCAGCCCGGTAGGGTGGACAGGAGATTTCGGGGTCGGAGTAAAAACTCCAGCACAGGAGCGCCTTGTACGCTTGTTCGACTGACTCGCTGAGAAGGCTGGCATATCGCCTACCCAAACTGAGCGAGCCCTCCCCGGCTTGCTTTTCTGTATATACGCATATACATTGCACGCATGGATATCAGTTACGACTCCGCCAAGGATGCGCGGAACGTTGCCCTGCGTGGGTTGTCTTTTGCGCGGGCGGCGGATTTCGGTAGGGCCGACGCCGACATCATGGAAGATGTGCGTATTACCTACCCGGAGTATCGTTTTGCGGCGGTGGGTTATCTGGATGGACGCTTGCACGTACTGTGTTTCACACCTACCGATGGTGGTATCCGGATCATCAGTTTCCGCAAGGCCAATACGAGAGAGGCAAAGAGGTATGGCAAAGCGCAGACCATTGACTGATGCGGAGGGCGAGGTCCGCGAACTGACCGCCGCGGACTTCAAACGCGCCCGCCCCGCCGCCGAAGTGCTGCCGAAACTGGTGGGCAAGAAGGTCGCCGAGCGTCTGCTGAAATCGCGCGGCCGACCGAAATTGCCGGATGCAAAGGTGTCCATCAGCTTGCGCCTGCCGCCCGAGACGCTCGCGCTTTGGAAAGCCAGCGGACCCGGTTGGCAGACGCGCATGGCGGCGGTATTGACCAAGGAATCGCCGCGTTCGCGCAGACGGACGACTTCAGAGAGTGGTCGTAACGGTAAATTGCTGTGACGATCGCTGCGCGCTGCTCAACTTCAAACGTCATGCTAGAAGCCAAGCGGCCCGTTCCGTTGTATATTTGATTACCAACCTAATGATCAACCACGAGAGGTGAGCGAAATGGCAAAGGGAATGGATAAGAAGAAAGAGGCCAAGAAGAAACCGGCAAAGACCATGAAGGAAAAGCGGGCCGAGAAGGCTGCCAAGAAGTAGTGAGTCAGATGTGAATGGCACTTACTTAAGCTCAAATGTAGGGTGGGTTACCAGGCGTAGTTTGCGTAACCCACCAAGCGTTGCGCAGCAACACAACCCTTTTTTAAGGTGTGCCTGACGGCACGCTTGGTGGGTTACGGCACAAACGGCGTGCCTAACCCACCCTACATTGATGGCGAAACCGCCATGGCGCTGTAGCTTCTCAACGATATTCAATGATGACCACTCATAAACCCCTCATCCTCGCCTCCACCTCCCCCTACCGTCGCGAATTACTCGGGCGTTTAGGGATTGCGTTCGACGTGTGTTCGCCGGACGTTGACGAATCGCGTCTGCCCGGTGAATCGCCGCTGGACTTGGTACGGCGACTCTCCGAAACCAAGGCACGCGCAGGGGCGGTGCAGCAGGCGGGTGCGGCGTTGGTCATCGGTTCGGATCAGGTGGCGGTGGTTGATGATGAGGTATTGGGCAAGCCAGGAACCGTCGAGCATGCCTGTGCGCAGCTCGCACGCTTGTCTGGGCAGCGCGTGACGTTTCTCACCGGACTGTGTCTGTATCAACAGCGCGCAGCAGCGTGTGCAGGTCGAGGTGATTCCGTTTACGGTGGTGTTCCGCAGCTTTGAGCGCACAACAAATCGAGAACTATATCCGTCGCGAGCAGCCGCTCAATTGTGCGGGCAGTTTTAAATCGGAAGGTTTGGGTGTGGCGTTGTTCGAGCGGATGGAAGGCGACGACCCGACCGCGTTGATCGGGTTGCCGCTGATCCGTTTGGTGTCGATGCTGGAAGCGGAAGGCGTGGCTGTGCTGGGATAAGGCGGGATTTCTGTAGCCTGGGTTGAGCGATAGTGAAACCCAGGCTACATATCATCCGTGTTAACGCAGACTGATTCCACCCGTCACTTTCATCAGCGCATTGGCCATGGCGGTGCCCATGCCACCGGAGAATTTCTCAAAGAAATCCGGCTTTGGTGTGTAGTCGACAATCTCTTCTTCACCGATGAGTTCGCGCGCGACGTAGCTGGCGCTGCCGAGGCCGTCCACCAGACCCAGTTCGACACCCTGCTCGCCCGTCCACACCAAACCGGAGAACATACGTTCGTCCGGCTTCAGACGATCGCCGCGACCTTGGCGCACGGTGGCGATGAACTGTTCGTGTATGCCATCCAGCAGGGTCTTTACATGCGCAACATCATCGGGATTGCTCGGCAGAAACGGATCGAGGAAGCCCTTGTGCTCGCCGGCCGTCATGAGGCGGCGTTCTACGCCGAGCTTCTCCATGGCAGTGACGAAACCAAAACTGTCCATGCGTACACCGATGGAGCCGATGATGCTGGCCTTGTCGGCATAGATCTCGTCGGCAGCGGCGGCGATGTAATAGCCACCCGAGGCGCAGATATCGGCCACCACCGCATAGAGCGGCGTGTCGGGATATTCGGCGCGCAAGCGGCGCATTTCATCGTTGATGTAGCCGGCCTGCACCGGGCTGCCGCCCGGGCTGTTGATGCGCATGATCACGCCCGACGTTTTACTGTCTTCGAAGGCGGCGCGCAGACCGGTGATGATGTTATCAGCACTGGCCTCGCTCCCGGCAGCGATGATGCCGCTGACCTCGACCAGGGCGGTGTGCTTGCCGGCCTTCGCGCCGACACTCTGCCAACTCTCGGGGCGGTAGGCGAACATGATGGCGAACACATAAACGAACGCCAGCGTCTTGAAAAAGATGCTCCAGCGACGGGTGCGACGCTGTTCATTGACCGAGGCGAACGCGAGGCGATTGAGCAGATCGCGTTCCCATTGCGTCTCGTCCTTGTTCACGTTGGTCGCGCCCGTATCACTTGGCTCGCTCGGTCCACTCGGTTTGGACGTCATGTTGTCGCTCATTTCAACTTCTCCTTTCAGTGCTGCGCGTGCGGGGGGCTGTGTTCAAACTGCCCAGTTCCGCGAGCCAATCACTGAGTTCGGTGATCTGATCCAGACAGGTCAGTGGTGCATGCCGTTGCAGACGCGGGCAGGCATGTACGCCGTAGGATACGGCAACGGAATGCGTACCAGCATTGCGCGCCATTTCCATATCGTATTCGGTATCGCCGATCATCACCGTGTGTGCCGGTGCGAAATTCAACTCCTGCATCAGCTGTTCCAGCATCAGTGGGTGAGGCTTGGAGCGGGTTTCATCCGAGCAACGCGTGGCATCGAACATCGGGCCAAGGCCGGTTTCGCGCAGCACCTTGTCCAAACCGCAGCGGCCTTTTCCGGTTGCAACCGCCATGCTGAAACCTTCCTGCTTGAGCAACTGTAACGTTTCTTCCACACCGGGGAACAGGGACGATTGCAGATCGCTGGCCAGCCAATGCACGCGGTATTGGTCGGCCATCGCGCGCACCAGGGTCGCGTCCGCCTCGGGATAGAGCCCGACGACCGCCTCGTGCAGGCCCAGTCCGATAATGTTTTTGATCTGCTCGTCATGGCGCGGTTCGAGGGCCAGATCGCCGATCGCGGCTTGCATGCATTCGACGATGTGCGCCTCGGAATCCATGAGGGTTCCATCCCAGTCGAAGACGATAAGTTTGAGATCGTACATCCCGTATTCCTAATTCTTAAACGAGCGGCATTATAAACGAACGATGTGTTGCAGCCGTGTGAAACTTCAAATCGGCTCCAGCCGGTCCAGCACCGCGCGCAACTCCGGCGGCAGCGGCGCGCTCACTGCGACGCTGCGGCCGGTGTTTGGATCGGTGAAGCCGAGACTATGGGCATGCAGGAACAGGCGTCTGAGACCTATGTCACGCAGCTTCTTGTTGAAGTCGTCATCGCCGTATTTGTCATCGCCGGCCAGCGGATAGTTCACATGCGCAGCATGAACGCGGATCTGATGGGTGCGGCCGGTGCCCAATTCAACCTCCATGAGCGTTGCCTGGGCGTAGATTTCCACCGGTTTGAAGCGGGAATCGGCGGCTTTGCCATCGTCCGCATCCACCGTGACGATGCGTTCGCCACCGCGCATTTGGTTCTTCGCCAGTGGCGCGTTGATGGTCCGGGTTCCCAGATTCCAGCGTCCGCGCACCAGGGCCAGGTAGCGCTTGTCGATACCCCCCTCTCGCAATAATTCGTGCAGCATGCGCAACTCGCTACGCTTCTTGGCGATCATCAGACAGCCGGAGGTCTCGCGGTCGAGCCGATGCACCAGCTCCAGGAAATGCGCGTCGGGGCGTGCGGCACGCAAGGCCTCGATGACGCCAAAACTGAGGCCGCTGCCGCCGTGCACGGCCATACCGGAAGGTTTGTCGATGACGATCAGGCGCTCGTCTTCATAAATGATGCGTTGTTCCAGGCGATCGCCCGCCCCGGTGCCGGCGCCGCTCACGGGAACCGGCGCGGCCGTGCGCACCGGCGGCACCCGCACCTGATCGCCGGTCTTCAGGCGGTATTCCGCCTTGACGCGGCCCTTGTTCACCCGCACCTCGCCGCGGCGCAGGATGCGGTAAATCAGGCTGCGCGGCACGCCTTTGAGCTGGCGCAACAGGTAATTATCGATGCGTTGGTCGGCCTCTTCGGCGCTGATATCGAGCAGGCGAACGCCGGGGTTTGCGGGTGCGGGGGGTGTCGTCATCGGCGCATCATATCAATAACTGCCCAATCTCCAGCCAGTTTCCAGCGGGCACACTTAAAGTTCAGCTAAGCGATTGATGAACAGTGAATTGATTGCTATAGTCCCGCGGGCGTGATCGGAATTTTGGCGATGGGTGAATGTAATCAACCCGGATGCCGGCCGAACAACGCACGAGTTTCCACGCATTCGAGGCGTCTCGATCCTGGGGTACGGACACGCGTCCAACCCGTTGATGACTTCGGAGCGGCAATCGGCCTTGTGCCGAGCGTCGCACCCGACGACCGGATGTGAAGTGATGTTTGGCGACAGGTATAACCTGATACTTATGAATCCCAGTGCTCCCATGTTCATGAACGGTGCCCGCGTCAGCGAACAGGCCTTTGGCCTGTTCGCTGGATTCAGTCTTACCCAGTGGTTGTATGCGCTGCTGTACGCAGCGTGTCACTGGTGTGTGACTGAGCGGCCGTCGTTTGTGGACAGGTCCGAGCACGCGCGAGAACCTAACCATGAAAAGAATGCTGATCAACGCGACCCAGCCCGAAGAGCTGCGCGTCGCTCTGGTGGATGGCCAGAAACTCTACGACCTGGATATCGAAGTTCCGTCCCGGGAGCAGAAGAAATCCAATATCTACAAGGGTAAAATTACCCGCGTAGAACCCAGTCTGGAGGCCGCATTCGTCGAATACGGCTCCGAACGTCACGGCTTTCTGCCGCTGAAAGAAATCTCCCGCGCCTATTTCTCCGAGGATGCCCGCGAGGGCGGCGGTCGCGTCAATATTCGCGACGCGCTGCGCGAGGGCCAGGAGATCGTTGTTCAGGTCGAGAAGGAGGAGCGCGGCAACAAGGGTGCGGCGCTGACCACCTTCATTAGTCTGGCCGGCCGTTACTTGGTGCTGATGCCCAACAACCCGCGCGCCGGTGGCGTATCTCGGCGCATCGAGGGCGACGACCGTAGCATTATCCGCGACGCCATGGCCGCCCTGAACATCCCCGAGGACATGGGCTTGATCGTGCGCACCGCCGGTGTCGGCCGTGCCACCGAAGAATTGCAGTGGGATCTGGATTACCTGCTACAGCTCTGGACGTCCATTGAGACCGCCTCGAAAGAGCGCACCGCCCCGTTCCTGATCTACCAGGAAAGCAACGTCATCATCCGCGCCCTGCGCGACTAACCTGCGCACCGACATGGGTGAGATCCTGATCGACGACCAGGAGATCTACGAGAAGGCCCGCGACTTCATGCAACTGGTGATGCCGCACAACCTGAACAAGCTCAAGCTGTACAGCGACACCGTGCCGCTGTTCTCGCGCTTCCAGATCGAAAGCCAGATCGAATCCGCGTTCCAGCGTGAAGTCACCCTGCCCTCCGGCGGCGCCATCGTCATCGACCACACCGAGGCGATGATCTCCATCGACATCAACTCGGCGCGCGCCACCAAGGGCGGCGATATCGAAGAGACCGCCCTCAATACCAACCTGGAAGCGTCCGACGAAATCGCCCGTCAGTTGCGTATCCGCGACTTGGGCGGCCTGATCGTCATCGACTTCATTGACATGCAGCCGACCAAGCACCAGCGCGAGGTCGAAAACCGCCTGCGTGATGCCCTGAAGATGGACCGTGCCCGTGTGCAGATCGGCCGCATCTCGCGCTTCGGCCTGTTGGAGATGTCGCGCCAGCGCCTGCGCCCGTCACTGGGCGAATCCAGCCAGATCGTTTGCCCGCGCTGCAAGGGTCAAGGCACGGTACGCGGCGTGGAATCGCTGGCCTTGTCGGTGTTGCGCATCATCGAAGAAAGTGCCATGAAGGAAAAGACCGGACGTATCGTTGCGCGTCTGCCGGTCGAGGTTGCCACCTTCCTGCTCAATGAAAAACGCGCCATCCTGCACGCGGTCGAGCAACGCCAGCATCTGGATATTGTGCTGATTCCGAATCCGCACATGCACACGCCCGATTATGAAATCCACCGTTTGCGCAGCGACGAACTGCCTGCCGAAGAACAGGCCAGTTACGCCATGATGCCGGAAATCGTCGAGGAAGAAGACGAGATGGCGCTCGGTAAAACCGCCGTCGTGCGTAGCGCCGATCAACCCGCGGTCAAGTTCATCGCGCCGCCTGCGCCTGCCCCGATATCGGCCACACCCGTAGCACCGGCACAGGCACCTGTCAGCGTCAGCACTCAGCCCGGGTTCATCAAACGCCTCTGGGCCAATTTGTTCGGTGGCACGGTTGAAACGGAGTCTGCACCTCAAGCACAACCGACTTCGACAGACACTCAGCGCCGGCCACCGCCGCCGCGTCGCGACCGCCCACAAGGCGGCAGTGATCGTGGCGGCGAGCGTAGCCGCCGTGGCGGCCGTGATCGCGGTGAGCGCGACCGTGGCGGACGCGGTGGTGAGGGACGACAAGGTGCGCGTGACGAAACACAACGCGAGGGTCGTGAACCCACGCGTGAAGTGCGCGACGAGGGCCGTAAAGAAGAGCCGCGCCGTGACGACAAGCGTCGTCCCGATAACCGCGACAAGCAGCCACGCCAACCCCGTGAGCCTGCGAGAACCGCGTCGCGGCCCGGAGAGCAAGAGTAAGGACGCAGACGCTGCGATTGTCACCGCTGTTGTCACTGCGCTGGTTGTCGACGATCAGAACGTGAAGATCCCTGAGGCTGAAGATATGGAAGCCACACCCGGTAACGAAGCGGTGGAAGGCGAACAGCAGCCGCGTACCGGCCAGGGTCGCAGTCGACGCGGTCGTCGTGGTGGTCGCCGTCGTGGCGGGAATCGCAACCGTGAGGGTGGTGAGAATACTGGCGCAGAGGGTGCCGAGGGTGGTTCAGCCGCGTCTGAAGCAGGCGGTGAACATGTACCGCAGGCTAGTGATAGCTCGGGATCTGCGCCGCAGAGTCCACCGCCGCCGGTGTTTCATGAGACGCCGCGCCCGTTTGAGGCCAGCAACATCGAAGCGCCGCGCGCACCGGTGAGTAACGAGCCACCAGTACTCCGCACGGAACTCTTGCCGCGCCATGAAGATCACGGTGCATCTGTGCCAGCGCCGCAGGTAGAAACCAAACCGCGCGAAGACAACGGCGCATCCGAGCCGGCGCCTAAGCCGCCGGTGGTAACGCCGAGCGAGTCGAGTAACTGGAAACAGTGTAATAGGCCCGAGCGTGATCATCTCACCTCGGGCTTTTTTTTAGATACTGTGTCGCGTGCGCATCTCAACCAGCAGTCCTTCCGAGGCTGCCTCGATCAAATCCAACACCCGTTCGAATCCCTGCGGCCCGCCATAATAAGGATCGGGCACGTCTTCCACACCCAGGTGCGGCGCGAAATCCAGGAATAAGCGTAACCGGTCTTCGTAATCCGGATGGCAGATCTCACGCAGGGCTTCGTAATTGCTGCTGTCCATCGCCAACACATAATCGAATTCCAAAAAGTCTTCGGGCTTAACCTTGCGGGCCCGTTGCGTGGTCAAATCGACACCGCGGCGTTTGGCTGCTTCTGTCGCACGGGGGTCTGGAGGTTCGCCGACGTGATAGGCATGGGTGCCGGCTGAATCAATCTTAATGCGCTGGGCGAGATTCTCGCGTTGCACTAAGGTTTCAAACACACCTTGTGCCGTGGGAGAACGACAGATATTGCCCATGCAGACGAACAGAACCTTGACCATATCGCGCAAGCCCCAAATTAATCAGATCCAAGCACATATCATAGCGGGTTGCCGGGTTTTGAAAAATGCACCATGCTCAATCGAAGCCTGCCACCCGTGACGTACACCGATGACCGCACCGGACATTACGCTTGAACAACTACGTGCCTGCATCGGGCGTGAGGTGATGCTTGGGGGTGAGCGCTACCGAATCACGGACATTCTAAGTGATGCCGACCCGGTGCTGGTGCTCAGCAATGACTATACCGATCCCGTGATACAGGCTAACCAACATGGCGAGGCGACGCGACGCGTGCCACCGATTCGCACACTGCCGGTCTACAGTGCTGAAGACGGTCAAGTGCATCCCGCGCTCTTAAAGTTAATTCTAGCTTTGTGATTCTATATAATATCAGCTAGTTACATGATATATCTCACGCAGTAACTGCTCTACACGCAACGCGTCAGCCTCCACATCCACCCCCGGCCCTGGCTGAGTCACGGCATCCGCGACATGAATCCGGTAGCCGTGCCAGAGCGCGCGCAACTGCTCCAGCATCTCGATCCCTTCCAGCGGTGCCGGCGTCAGGCCACGGTAGGCGCGTAGAAAACTGGCTCGATAGGCATACAGTCCCAGATGGCGGCGATGATCGACCCCGGCTGGCAATTGATCACGGCGATGCGCAAAGGCATCGCGTGACCAGGGGATCGGAGCGCGGCTGAAATACAACGCAAAGCCGGCGCCATCACTGACCACTTTGACAACGTTCGGATCGAAAAACTCTGCTGCTTCAAAAATGGGTGTGCATAAGGTGGCAATGGCCGCCTGTGGTTGAGCTGCGAGGTTGTCGGCGACCTGGCGAATCAAGGCCGGCGGCATCAGCGGTTCATCGCCTTGCAGATTGACGATGATGGCATCGTCGGGCCACCCCAAGCGTTCCACCACCTCGGCCAGGCGGTCGGTGCCCGACGGATGCTCCGGCTTGGTCATCTCGACTGCCGCGCCAAATCCGCGTGCGACGGTCTCGATGCGTGCATCGTCAGTGGCGATCACCACTTGATCCGCCCCGCTCTCGCAGGCGCGCCGATAGACATGCTCGACCATCGGCCTGCCTGCCAGTTCTCGCAGCGGTTTGCCGGGCAGACGCGACGAGCCGTAGCGCGCCGGGATGACGACCTTGAAGTTGCTCATGGGTAGAACCCCAGGTACACCGAATAATCAATGGAGCGCCATATCAATCCGTCATTCCCGCGGATGACGGAGCAGGATGCAGCGTGCTTATGTTTGCTCATCCAACCTCTTCGTCCGGCGGCAACGGGCGCGCCTCATCTTCCAGCATCACCGGAATGTCGTCACGAATCGGGTAGGCCAGCCGATCGACCTTACAGATCAGTTCCTGTTCCGCCTTGCGGTAAACCAACGGCCCTTTGCAGACCGGACAAGCCAGGATATCGAGCAATTTTTTGTCCATAGCGAACCTCGCGTGAAGATGTGCTTATGGTAGCAGGTGTGGGCAACAGGGGAATCCATACCGCGTCCAGCGTGTTGCAAGGCATCTTTTCGAATCACAGGGGCGAATCACAGGACGCACACAGGCCTTTCACCAGCGCGGCTGACTCGCGAACTGCTGCACAATACGCGGCTCAACCGTCTCTCTCTGCGCCACATCGACATACTCATCCGCCACCGCGGCGACGCAGCAATTCCAATAAACGTGCACCGAAGTCACTGCTGAGGTCGGTGTGCGTGGTGACGGCCCAGAAGGTATCGCGCGCGAACTGTCGACATTTGACCGCGTCCTTTTCGGTCATCAGCAGCACCTCATCAGCGCCGACCAGATCATCCGGACGGTAGGCGTGATGGTCAGGAAAGGCCTGCGCCGTGAATTCCAGGCCCGCCTCGTGGAGTGCGGTGAAGAAACGTTTTGGGTGACCAATGCCGGCGATGGCGTGCACCGATCGGGAGCGGAATTCACCCAGCTGACGACGCTCTCCACTGAGCAAGTTCACCGCTTCGCCAGCCTGCACACGCATCGCGAATTCACCGGCGCGGGCGACGCCATTGGCGACAATCAGATCGACCTCACGCAGGCGTCGCGCCGGTTCGCGCAGCGGTCCCGCAGGTAGACAATGCGCGTTGCCAAAACGCCGTTCACCATCGACGACGGCGATCTCGATGTCGCGGCCCAGGGCATAGTGCTGCAAGCCATCGTCACTGATGATGATGTCGCAGTCGTTTTCGGCGAGTAGCGCACGCGCCGCCGCGACGCGATCAGGCGCCACCACCATCGGGCAACCCGTGGCGCGCACCAAGAGCACGGGTTCATCGCCGACCACGCTGGGATCACTGTCTGCGGTTACGCTCTGCGGCCAGTGCGTAGCCTTGCCGCCATAACCCCGTGCGATGAATCCAGGACGATATCCTTGCGCACGTAGAAAGTGACTCAACCAGATGACCAGCGGCGTCTTGCCCGTACCACCGACAGTGAGATTGCCGACCACGATCACCGGCACGTCGAGACGATGCGTTCTTATGAGACCACTGCGATAGGTCCATCGCCGCGCCGCGACGACTCCGCAGTACAGTGCACTCAGCGGCAACAGTAGCCAAGCCAGCGGTGTGCGGGTGTACCAGATGTCATAAAGGCCGCGCATGATTTCTCTGCGTTAACTCATATCAGAGACGAATGGCACTGTTTTGAGCTCAAATGTAGGGTGGGTTAGCGTTGTGTGCGTAACCCACCCTACATCGATAATAGTGCCGCCTAAACAAGTGCCATTCATATCAGAGACCACAAAGTACACAGAGAAAACTCATAAAATCTCTGAGTTCTATGGTGCAACATCAACTCACCACTGCATCGCGGAACTGTAAACGATACAGCCCGGCATAGCGGCCTTCCTTCGCTAAAAGCTCGGCATGGCGACCGGATTCGACGATGCGGCCGTCTTCCATCACCAGAATCTGATCGGCCTTCTCGACAGTGGACAGACGGTGCGCAATGACCAGGGAGGTGCGCCCTTGCATGAGCGTCTCCAGGGCGGATTGAATCGCGCGTTCGGATTCGCTATCCAAGAGCCGAAGTCGCTTCATCAAGGATCAGGATAGGCGCATCTTTAAGCATGGCGCGGGCAATCGCCAGACGCTGACGTTGACCACCCGAAAGCAGCACACCCTTTTCGCCGACCACGGTATCGAAGCCTTGTGGCATGTGCTGGATGAACTCCAGCGCATGTGCGATCTGCGCGGCGCGTTCGATCTCAGCGCGACTCACATCGGGGCGACCATAGGCAATGTTGTTGGCGACCGTATCGTTGAA
Organism: uncultured Gammaproteobacteria bacterium; assembly: GCA_963696465.1. Classification (GTDB taxonomy): domain Bacteria; phylum Pseudomonadota; class Gammaproteobacteria; order Thiohalobacterales; family Thiohalobacteraceae; genus JAHJQQ01. The sequence goes on from CAVOKC010000020.1 coordinate 79,939, forward strand.
CAACACCACATCTTGACTGACCAGAGCGATTTGCGCGCGCAGATCGGCGAGTCGATACTCACGCAGATCGACGCCATCGAGCAGCACACTGCCCTGCTCCACATCGTAGAAGCGCGGCAGCAGTCCGGCGAGTGTGGTCTTGCCACTGCCGGAACGGCCGACCAGCGCGATCATCTGCCCAGGTTGCGCGCTGAACGACAAGTTATTGAGTACCGGCGCCTGCTCGGGCTGATAGCGAAAGGAAACATCGCGAAATTCAACTGCACCGCGCGCGCGATCGAGCGTGCGGGTGCCGTTGTCCGGTTCGGGAAGTTCGTCGAACAGCGCGAAAATGCCTTCCGCCGCGGCGATGCCACGTTGCAGCGAGGCGTTCACGGTGCTGAGACGCTTTAGACAGGGCATCAACAACATCATGGCGGCGATGAAGGAGACAAAATCGCCGGGCGTGATGTTGTTGTGCATGGAATCGAGCGTGGCCAGATAGATCACCCCGGCCAGCACGCTGGCAGCCAATAGCTGCGTGGTCGGCACGGCGGCGGCACTGGTGGCGATGTGTTTCATCATCAGGCCAGCGTTCTTGCGGTTGACGGCATCGAACTGGCGCTGCTCATAGTCATGCGCGCCGAAGGCCTTGACGACTTTGTGTCCTTCAATCGCCTCGTTGGCGATTTCGGTGACATCGGCCATGGAGTCCTGGATGCGCCGGCTGATCTTGCGGTAGCGGCGCGTCACATAACGGGTCAGCACGGCCACCACCGGCCCGACCACCAGAAACAACATCGCCAGCCAGCCGCTCAGATAAAACATCCACGCCAGCAGGAAAATCACCGTCAGCGTGTCGCGCAGCAGAATGGTAATGGCGTTGGTGCTGGCCTGCGAGACCTGTTCGACGTTGTAGATGAGTTGCGAGAGTAATTGTGCGCTGGGATGACTGTCGAAATAGCGGTTTGGCAGCCGCAGCAGTCGCGAAAACATTTCACTGCGCAATACTTGTATGACTTGGCGCCCCACCCAGCTCATGCCGTAACTGGAAATAAAGCCGGTGACGCCGCGCAGCAGAAACAGGCCAATGAGCAGCAGCGGAATATTACGGATCGCCTTGGGATCGCGCGCGACGAAACTGTCGTCCAGCATCGGCTTCATCAACGCCGCGAAGCCGGTATCGGTCGCGGCGTAGGCGGCCATAGCGATAGAGCTGAAGACGAACAGCTTCCAGTGCGGGCGTGCGTAGCCGAGCAGACGCCGATAGGTGGTCCAACTGCCTGGCTGAGCGGGTGCGGTTATCGGGGAAGCCATTAGGGCGTCTCTAAAAATTGGGGGATCCCTTCTCCCAGAGGGAGAAGGTTGGGATGAGGGGATATAAATTCATGTAGTTGCTCCCCTCACCCTAGCCCTCTCCCTGGGGGAGAGGGGATTTTCAGAGATGCCCATTAGGGTTTGCTGTCGCCGGGCGCTTGCGGCTGACTGGTCGCGAGCGACAACCGGCTTAGCCCCAACTGTCCAGTGACATCCATCGCCGTCACCACCGACTGGTAGGGACTGCGCCCATCGGCGCGCAAAATGACCGGGATATCTCGCTCGCTGCCGATGCTCTGGATAATCGCGCGGCGCAGTGTTTCCGGTTTGGCGTTGACGACTTGTTTGTCATTGATGAAAAAATCGCCATTGATGTTGATGGTGATTTCCAGCTGTTTTTTCGGCGCTTCGCCCGGCTCGGCCGAGGCCTTGGGCAGATCCACCTGCAGTTCCGCCTCACGCGTGAACGTGGTCGAGACCATGAAAAAGATCAACAGCAGCAACACCACGTCGATGAGCGAGGTAATGTTGATATCCGGATCGTCACGACGCAGTCGGACGCAGGTTCATGGCAGTTCCTCGGTCGTGACATCCTGTTCGCGTTCGCCATGCAGCACCTCGACCATCTTCATCGCTTCCTGCTCCATGCGCATGACCAGGACATCGACCTTGCCGCGGAAATAGCGATAGAACATCAAACTGGGAATCGCGACCGACAGACCTGCGGCGGTGGTGATGAGGGCCTTGCCGATGCCGCCGGAAAGCGCCGCGGGATTGCCGGCACCGACTGCCTCCAGTGTGGCGAACATTTCGATCATGCCGACCACCGTGCCTTGCAGACCAAGTAAAGGCGTGACGGCGGCGATCGTGCCGAGGGTGTTCAGATAACGTTCCAGTTCCAGCACCACATGCCGACCGGAATCCTCGATGGCCTCTTTCATGATGGCGCGGTCGTGGCGCAGATTGACCAGCCCGGCGGCGAGGATGCGCCCCAAGGGCGAGCCTGAGCGCAACGCGTGCAATTTTGCGGCATCGAGCTGGCGATTGCGTACCCAGGTCCACACTTGCGTCACCAGATGTCGCGGCAACACGCGGGTGACGCGCAACATCCAGAAACGTTCGACGATGATGGCCAGGGCGAGCACCGAACAGGCGATGATCGGCAGCATCAGCCAGCCACCGGATTGAATGAGTTCAAGCACGCTGTGTTCCTTTTTGTCGGGGCCACGGGAATTCCGGCATTCGCGCCGGGATTCCCTGATTAAACTGGCGCCTATCATACGGTTTTCACCGCTCAGGCGGAACCGCTGTGGGGAGATGCCAGTAGCGCCGGTCACGCTGCCGTTCCGTGAGTACGCTCAGTCCAGACGCTCGATCGCCCAAACGCACATGCAGCGCGCCAAATTCGCCGGTGCGCCATTGCGATGTGCCAAAGCTGCGATAACGGGCGCTGACCGTCGGATGCGGGAAACCGTAGCGGTTGCGGTGACCTGCCGGAATCAGCAATGCCTTGGGCGCTACCGCCCGGATAAACGCCGGCGTCGATGAAGTCCGACTGCCATGATGCGGAGCCACTAAAACATCGCTGCGCAAAGTCTCGCCGTAGCGTGAGACCAGTTGCTGTTCCGCGGCGGCCTCGATGTCGCCCGGTATCAGCAGGCGGTCGCCGTTGGCGGCCTCGACCTGCAACACGCAGGAGCTGTCGTTATCCTCGATGCGACGGTCAGCGTCGGGGTGCAGCATCTTGAAGTGCACGCCATCCCAGATCCCAATCCTGTCCGGCAGCGCAGCGTGTTGCGTAACGCCAATCGATGCGCGCAGGCACGCTGGTCAAGACGCGAAACGCCGGCAGGCGCGCATCCAGCGAAGCGGCGCCACCGCGATGATCGTTATCGCCGTGACTGATGATCAGTGTATCCAGTCGACGGATGCCGTGTGCCGACAGAAACGGTGCGACCACTGCCTCGCCGGTATCGAAGTCGGCGCTGAAGCGCGGCCCGGCATCGAAAACCAAGGTATGTTCGCGCGTTTGCACCACGGCGGCCAGGCCCTGCCCCACATCCAATAGCGTGAACCAGACTGTGCCGGCCTCGGGACGCGCCGGCGACCAGGTCGCCAGCGGTACTAATACAAGCCAACCCAGGTAACGATGCGGCGTGCCGCGCGGCATCAGCAGCAATGCGACACCAAACAAGCCGCGCACGAAACCCATACCGGCGCATCCGGCATGCCCACTTGGGTACCCGGCAAGGCGGCCAGCAGACTAAGCACGTCGTTCATGCGCGCCGCCGTCCAACCTGCCGCCGTGAACAACAGCTGCGCCAGGCTCGGCAACGGATACAACACCAACAGACCGGCGAACACCAGGGGCATCATCAGCAGCGTGGTCCAGGGTACGGCCATTAAATTGGCCAGCGGTGCGACCCAACCCAATTGGCCGAAAAACAGCAGCGTCAACGGCAGCAGACCCAAGCTTAAGGCCCATTGCAGGCGCACCAACTGGTGCGTCTCTCGGCCTACGCGTGTTGCGAGGCCGTGCTGTGTATCGCGGCGTGGCATTAAGCGCACGAAGATGATCGCCACCGCCACGAATGACAACCAGAAACCGGGGCTGAGCACGGCGAACGGATCGAACAGGATCACGCAGAGCAAGGCGAGCGCCAGACTGTGGCTGGCGTAGGTCGGCCGCCCCAGCACGACGCCGGATAGCAACACCAGCACCATGATCCAGGCACGTCGCGTCGGTATGCCAAACCCCGCGAGTATGGAATACAGCGTCGCCAACAGCATGGCCGCGACGGCGGCGGCACGCGGTGCGGCCAGCCAGTGCGTCAGACGGGTGCTGCGCGACCACAGCCAGCGCATGGCGGCGAATGCCAATCCGGCAACCAGACTGATATGCATGCCCGAGATGGCGACCAGATGCCCGGTGCCGGTAGCGCGAAACACATCCCACTGCGCGGCCGGGATGCCGTCATCGGCACCGAGCGTCAGCGCGCGCAACAGGCCGCTGTGCGAGACCCCGGCAAGTGCATCCTGCAGGCGTTGATCAACCGCATGGCGCAGCGACAACAGCGGATCAGCGGCGTCAGCGGACGGCCAAGGTTGATTAGTGTCATGCTTGCGCACGTAGCCGGTGGCCGTAATCCCGTTCTGCAATAACCAGCCGGCATAATCGAAACCACCTGGGTTGTGAAACCCATGACGACGTTTGAGACGCAGATTCAATTGCCAGCCCTGCCCCGCCTGCAGCGGCGGCGCGTCATACCAACTCAGACGTACGGTCCGCGAAGAGGCTTGCCAATCTGTAGCCGATGGTGATGCCTGTAGCGCAAACAGAAAGCGGGTGCTGCGCCCAGCGACTTCGGGCAACGAGACGATGGCACCGCGCACCTGCAGATCCTGCCCCTCCAAAGCGGCGGGCAGATCGGCCGCCAGGCGCTGCCCGGCAACGCTGGCCGCCCATAAAAATCCGGCCAGACATGCCGTGACCAGCCGCGTGCGCGGCCACCACGCCAAGCAGCAACGCGAGCGCTAACATGTAATCCGCGCACGAGTGGCGACGGCAAAACCGGAGAGAGCTGCAGACACAAGGTACCGCAGAGCACAGCGAGTGCGATCGGGATCATGTTCATCCTTGAACGATTCAGTGATAATGCGGCGGCCGGCATCCTGCCGGCCCGACCGTCATAGCATAACGACACAGCGGCCAATGCCAAAACGATTGTTAAAACGCTATCTGCCCGATCATGGCAAGTTCCGCGAGCACCCGCATCTGCAGCGTTTCGGAACACGCCTGCAAGACGCCAACCTTTGGCATCTGAATCGCCGTTCGGTCGCCGGCGGTGTCGCCGTGGGGCTGTTCTGGGCCTTTATCCCCATCCCCTTTCAAATGATCCCGGCGGCGGCCAGTGCCATCGCCTTACGCACCAATCTGCCGATTTCAGTGGTGCTGGTGTGGATCACCAATCCTCTGACCATGCCACCGATCTGGTATGCCACCTATCGATTCGGTGCCTGGCTGCTCGACCTGCCACCGCGGGATGTCGACTTCACCCTGTCGCTGGAAAACCTGCTAAATAATATGCAAGGCATTTGGAAGCCGCTCTTTCTCGGCAGCTTTGCCACCAGCGTCATCGCGGCCGTCGGCGGCTTCGCACTGGTGCGTCTGGCCTGGCGACTCTATATCCTCCGCCAACGGCGCGTGCGCAGCGCACGATGTCCACGTAACCTAAAAATGTAACGGGCACTCAATTGACAGCAAGGAAATGACCATGTTGACGACAACGCAGAAGAAGGCCGCGGAAAGCATTCTCAATCTGTTCGAGACCAGCGAGGTCTTGGGCGACTACGGCAAGGTCACACTGATACCCGGCGACCGCGGCCATCTCAGTTTTGGACGCTCGCAGACAACACTCGGTTCCGGAAATCTCTTCAAGTTATTGCACCGCTACTGCAGCAACAGCGGCGCGCGTTTTGGCACGCGTCTTTCGCCCTATCTGCCGCGTTTCGAGAAAGCTGATCTCACCCTCGATCACGACCTCAAACTGCACAACTTGTTGCGCGCCAGCGCCGACGATCCGGTGATGCGCGATTCGCAGGACAGTTTCTTCGATGAATACTTTTGGCAACCGGCCGCCCGCGCCGCCGAACGCGAAGGCATATCCTGCGCACTGGGGACAGCGCTGGTGTACGACGGCCATGTGCACGGTTCTTGGAAGATGATCCGCGACCGCACCAACGCAAAGGTGGGCCACGTGGCCAGCGCCGGCGAACAGCATTGGCTCAAGGCCTACGTCGATCAGCGCCGCACTTGGCTGGCGACCAATTCACGCGCCGATCTGCGCGCCACCGTGTATCGCATGGATACCTTCGAGCGCCTTATCGAACAGGGTTATTGGGGATTGGAATTGCCGTTGGTGGTGCGTGACAAAGAAATTTCACTGGCGACGTTGAGCGCCACCCCACCCGGCTGCTACGACGGCCCGCAACCCGGTACCCGGCCGTTGGCTTTGCAATCGCCGATGCTGCGCGGTTTGGATGTGCGACTGTTGCAACTCGGGCTGTCCGAACAAGGCGTGGATATCAAGACCGATGGCATCTATGGACAAACCTGCCTGAAGCGCATCAAGGAGTATCAAGCGGCGCACAAATATACCCGTCACTGGCGTGGCGGATGCGGCATTGATTGCGCGGTTGACGGGGTGATTCGGTCGAACAAAGGAAGTACATTTCGTCATTCCGGCGGAGGCCGGAATCTAGTGGACAGGATAGCAGCGCATCTAATGCCGAAATCCTGGGTTACCTGAACTGGAGAGCAACATGGTATGCAGGAATGAGCCGGGATAAATACACAATCCACTTTTGGGTATCTCATCCAGTCGATTTCATGCGCCCGACGAGATACCTAAAGATGGTATTTACAGAGGTCGACAACACCACTCTTGTATTCGACATCCAAATTCTATTCGCCAGGGCACGTGAAGAACTGTATAAGATAATGGACAAGGAAGAAGCTGATTCACACGTTGCTGCGTTTACTCATGAGATTAACACCGCAAGCCTTATGACCCGCAATGTGGAAAAATACGAACTCGTTTCCCGATTGATGTACGAAAAGATAGTGAATGATGAGGTAGGTCTAAATGCCGATACCGAGTACATGTATAACGGATGCGGCGATGTTAATGATGTTCTGGAGGACTGCCTCATAGCGGTGTCGTCTAATAGCGATAAAGTCTGGGCAACCGCAAGGCCAATAATGAATGACCATTCGAATCTCGCTGTAACCATCCAAGTAATTCGGCCATTATCATGGATTAAACGCAGGTTAAAGATTCAACCAGAAATTATTCGAGACGTAACATTTGAATCTGGTAAGGCGTCCCATATATCAGGGACATGCAGGGGTTTCGTCATTACTATTGATGGGAGAAAATTGAAAGTTACAACGCATGGGTTCGGCTAGAGTCCGTAGCCCGGATGAAGCGCAGCGGAATCTGGGAGGTGTTTCCCCGGATTGCGCACCGCTGTGCGGTGCTTCATCCAGGCTACGGGTGAAACAGGTATCAGAGGCCGATAATTTTTGATAAACCTAGTAACACTCTCAGCTTCCAGCCATCTGAAATAATCCAACCAAATCCACCGCCACATCGGCCAGCCCCGGTACTTCAATCCGCGTCAGCGATATGGGCATCTGTGTCTGCGCGTATCCATGCGCATGCGGCTCGCGATGAATCGTGAATTGGGCATTCTCGATATCCACTAGCCAGACTTCGGGGATACCGTGGCGCGCGTAGAGCGGGAGTTTGATGTCGCGGTCGAAACGTAATGTGCTGTCCGCGACTTCGACGAGCAGGAGCACATCACCGGGGCCGGGATGGGCGCCGGCATAGAAATCCGCGCGTGGGCGAAGTAGGGCGATGTCGGGTTGGGGTTCGGAATACGGGTTCAGGCGAATGGGATCTTGAACAGAAAGATAGGCGCGTTCCCCAATGACTAAGCTGAGTACGCGAGCGATGCGTTTAACGGCGGCTGCATGCCGGCTGCCTATGGGTACCATGTCGATGATCTCTCCCTCGATCAATTCGACCCGGTCCCCCGGACGCAGGATGCCGGCTTCGGCCATGCGGTAGTAATCGTCGACGCTGTAGGCGTGGCGATGCGGGGTGTGTTGGACGGGTGTGGACATGATTTGCTCCCCAATCAATCCGTGGGTCGATACGCATTCCTTGCGTTAGTCGAGCATAGCCGAGGTAGATATCAGGGGCAATGCGGGATTGTTGGCAGGAATCTTAACGCGGGTGGAATCGCCCGTCGCGCAGTTCCAATACGCGGTCCATGCGACCTGCAAGTTCCTGGTCGTGGGTGACGATCACGAAGCTGGTGTTCAATAGCTGATTCAATTCCAGCATCAGTTCGTAGACCGAATGCGAGGTGCGCCGATCGAGGTTACCGGTCGGCTCATCGGCGAGCACGCATTGCGGATGCGTGACCAGTGCACGCGCGACGGCGGCGCGTTGACGTTCGCCGCCGGAGAGTTCGCCGGGCTTGTGTTGCACACGTTCGGCCAGGCCGACACGGCTGAGCATCTCATGCGCCTGAGCGCGCGCGACCGCGACACTCAGGCCGCGGATCAGCAACGGCATGGCGACATTTTCCAGCGCGGTGAATTCCGGTAACAGATGGTGGAACTGATAGACGAAACCGAGCGACCGATTGCGCAGCCGGCCACGCGCGGCATCGTCCAGTTTGGCCATGTCCTGACCGTCGACACGGATACTGCCGGAGGTCGGTTGATCCAGGCCGCCCAGCAAGTGCAGCAAGGTGCTTTTGCCGCTGCCGGAGGCGCCGATGATGGCAATACGCTCGCCGGCATTCACCGCGAAATCCACACCACGCAGCACCTCGACGCGCAAGCCGCCTTCGGCGAAGGTCTTGGTCAGACCCGTGCAGGATAACACCGGACCCTGGCTGATATCCCCGGCGATACTCTGCGCGCTTTGAAGCTCACTCATAACGCAGCGCCTCCGCCGGTTGCGTGCGCGAGGCGCGCCAGGCCGGATAGAGCGTGGCGAGCATGCTTAGCAGGAAGGCGACACCGGTGATGCGGGTCACGTCGGTCCATTCCAGTTGTGAGGGCAGCTTGCTGATGTAATACACGTCCGGCGATAGGAAGTGCACACCGAACAATTGTTCGATGAACGGCACTATGGTCTCGACATTGAGTGCGAGTGCCAGACCGCCGACCATGCCGAGCAAGGTACCAATGGCGCCGATAATGGTGCCCTGGACAATAAACACCATCATGATCGAACCCGGTGTCGCACCCAAGGTGCGCAGAATGGCGATATCGGCCTGTTTGTCGGTTACGACCATCACCAGCGTGGAGACGATGTTGAACGCGGCCACGGCGACGATCAGCGCGAGGATCACGAACATCACCCGTTTCTCGGTCTGTACCGCGAGGAAAAAATTCGCATGTTGCCGTGTCCAGTCGGTGACGCGCGTTTCGGTGGGCAGTACTTCGGTGAGTGCTTGCGTGACGGCACCGACATTGAACATGTCGGTCAGTTTCAGGCGCACGCCGCTGACCCGGTCGCCGAGTTGCAACAGCATGGCCGCATCGTCGACATGCACCAGCGCGACACCGCGGTCGTATTCATACATACCGACTTCGAACAGACCGACGACGGTAAAACGCCGCAACCGCGGCAACGTGCCCACCGGGGTAATGCTCGCCTGTGGGCTGATGACGGTAATCTTGTCGCCAAGTTCTGCGCCGATGATGGTCGCCAGTTCTTTGCCGAGCACAATGCCATATTCGCCAGGCTTCAGATCGGTCAGTTTGCCGGCCAGCATATGTGCGGCAATATCCGACACCGCCGGCTCGGCCTCGGGCAGGACACCGCGCAGGATGGTACCGCTGACGCGATTACCCAGGCTGAGCATGGTTTCGGCCTCGACATAAGGCGCGCTGCCGATGACCTCGGGGTTGGCATCGGCAATCTTGGCGATATCGCGCCAGTCGGCCAAACCGCCCGCATAGCCCATCACCTGCACATGCGCGGCCATACCCAGGATCCGGGTACGCAATTCCTGCTCGAAGCCATTCATGACCGACAGCACGGTGATCAGCGCGGTGACGCCTAAGGCGATGCCGAGCATGGAAATCGCCGAGATGAACGAAATAAAATGGTTACGCCGCTTGGCGCGGGTGTAACGCAGGCCAATATAGAGTTGATAAGGTCGGAACATGGGGCGGCATTAAACCATAAAGCGCCCGGTGGCAGTAGGACTTCTCACCAACAGTCACTGTTCTACTTGAGAATGTTCCAGGGGTATGCTCCAGATCATGGCGCGACCCCAGCGGCGGACTGACCATGCGCCGATAGGCTTCGAAATCGTGATATGGAGGGCAGGATGAGTCACAAATACGAACGCTTGCTGCAAGGCATCTTGCAGGAGCCGGTCAGCGGCAACATCCATTGGCGCGAGGTCGAATCCCTACTTCACCATCTGGGCGCCACCGTCTCGACCGCGCACGGCGCACGCGTGCATGTCGTGCTGAACAAGGTCGAGGTCACCTGCACAGACCGCATCACAGCGGCATCTGTACCAAGCAGGAGGTGCGCCATGTGCGCGAGTTTCTGCTGTCGTGTGGAATAACGCTGGCGGGTATCGCAGAGGGCTGACAGATCAACGTAACAGATACACTTTAAGTTCGTTGGCCGCGATTTGTTCCGTGGGCGCATTCTTGCCCTGCAAGGCTTGGCCGCGTCCCAGTGTGAAAATGCGGCCGGCCGGCAGTCCTTGGCTGATAAGATAGGTTTTGATCGCCTCGACTCGTTTTTTATAGTCGGTGTCCGAGTCCGCATTGCCGCCGATCTTGAGCTTCAAACCGGGGGATTTTTTCTGCAGGACATACTCGCGCGCGACGCCGGTCAGCGTGATCAGCACGTCTTCCGTAAATTCGTCGGCACCGTCCTTGAATGTGACGGAAGCATCGGCGATCACCATATCCTCCGATCTGAGCTTCCTCAATACCGCGCGGTATTTCCGGCTGTGCCGTTGTCTTTACGATGGGTTTCGACGCGGTGACGACATCAGTACCGGTTTTTGCCAACCGTGCCTTCGCCGCACTTTTGGAGAGCTGCGCCACGCAGGCATGGAAATTTGCGGCGGCGGCGTGAAACCGCACCGAAGACACGGTGACAACGGCTACACCAGGATAGTCGACCTCGACAAACATCCCCTTTTCCAGCGCCGTGAACAAGGATTGTGACAGCCGCTCCGCGAAGTCCATGCGTGAACCGTCGAGCGGCACGGATGCTGCGCCCAAGTCATACACACTCAGCGTGTGATTCCAGGGCGACGGCACGGCACGCAATACGGCCTTGCTGGCCAAGGTGGACTCTGCTGTCAGGTCGAGGCTAAACGTGAGCGCGCGACCTGCAAGCTGAGTGAATCGCGCAACACCGTAATCCGGAATGTTGTGCTGCAGGACACATTGGTTCGGACTTTTCTGTAGCTGCCAGGCCGATTCGTCCATGCGCACGGCATACACAGGCTCGCCTGCACGTGCCGGCGCCACCGCGAGGGCGAAGGCACCGATCAGGCCAAGAGCATGTTTAAACAAACAGATACGCATGCTCATGTGTCGACTAGCATGGCCCAGACTTTAAATGTCCCACACCTGGGACATTACCCGTGAAAGTAGCGTTACACCCAATCTTTCCAAGGTGTTATAGTTCGGCGAACGTTAGGGGGAGGGATAGATTCATGCGTGCGTACCGCATAATTTTGGCACTCATCGCTGGCCTGTTGGCCGAAATGCCGTTGCTCGCTGCAGTGGCCCAAGCGGACACCTTGGTGATCGAGGCGGTCAAACAAGCCGCCGCTGTCGAGCGGCCTGTCCGCGGTCAAAGCATGGCCACTGTGGAGTCGCTTTATGGTGCGCCTCAGCAGGTCAAAGGCCCGGTAGGACAGCCGCCGATCACGCAATGGGTTTACCCCGGCTTCACCGTCTATTTTGAGGGCCAGACCGTCGTGCATGCGGTCGTCCATCACTAATACCGCGTTTCCATTTCCGATCATTACTACTGTGCCAACCGGCATGGACTTGGACAATTCACCTCAATGACACAACTTCATTTTCCCGCTGAATGGGCGCCGCAGGACGGTGTCCTGCTGACTTGGCCAAATGACCGTGGCGACTGGGCCCCTTATCTGGCGCAGGTCGAGCCGGTCTTCATCGACATCGCCCGTGAAGTGGCTCTGCGTGAACGGCTGATCATCAGTTGCTACGACACAGCACACTGCCAGCAGGTTCGCACACGCTTGCAGGCCGCCGGGGTGGACATGACGCGGGTGGCACTGCATGCGATCCCCGCCAACGATACCTGGGCGCGTGATCACGGCCCGATCACGGTGTATGCCGATGCCAAACCACGCCTGTTGGATTTCGTCTTTAACGGTTGGGGTGGCAAATATAACGCGGAACTCGACAATCAGATCACGCCGCAACTGGTCGCGGCTGGCGCCTTTGCTGCCGCGTCGGAAGTGATTGACCTGGTGCTCGAAGGCGGCGGTATCGAAACCGACGGTGCGGGTACTTTGCTGACCACCACCAGTTGCCTGCTTGCGCCGACGCGCAATCCGCAGCTGACGCAGCTTGAATTGGAAGATCGTTTACGTGCGCTGTTGGGTGTCGAACGCATCCTGTGGCTGAATAACGGCCACCTGGAAGGCGACGACACCGATGGGCATATCGATACCCTGGCGCGCTTCTGCCCGTCGACACCATTGCCTACCAAGGCTGCGATGACCCACAAGATCTGCACTATCCCACCTTATCGGCACTGGCTGGCGAACTGCGTGGCTTGCAGACGCGCGACGGACATCCCTATCGCCTGGTTGCCTTGCCTTGGCCGCAACCAAAAGTGGATAAGTTTGGCCAGCGCCTGCCGGCAACCTACGCGAATTTCCTGATCATCAACGGTGCCGTGTTGGTGCCGACCTATAATGATCCGGCCGACACCGGCGCGCTGACCGCGTTGCAGGCGTGCTTTCCCGACCGCACCATCGTGCCGATCGATTGCAGCGCGCTGATCCTGCAATATGGCAGCCTGCATTGCGTGACCATGCAATTGCCGCAGGGTGTGTTGCCGCCGGCATGAAAACGAATATTGGAGTTCTCGCATGACGCATAAAACTCTGAAGGTCGGTTTGGTCCAGGAAACCTGCACGGGCAACCGGGATGACAATCTTGCACGCATGAGCGCCGGCATCCGCGCGGCCGCGCAACGGGGTGCGCAGTTGGTGTTGTTGCAGGAACTGCACAATAGCCTGTATTTCTGCCAGACCGAGGACACGGCGCAATTCGATCTGGCCGAGACCATCCCCGGTCCGAGCACCGAGGCCTTGGGTGCGCTGGCGCGGGAATTGGGCGTTGTCATCGTCGCCTCGCTGTTCGAACGTCGCGCGGCTGGGCTGTATCACAACACCGCCGTCGTGCTCGAATCTGACGGCAGCATCGCCGGCAAGTACCGCAAGATGCACATTCCCGATGACCCCGGCTATTACGAGAAATTCTATTTCACACCCGGCGATCTCGGTTTCGAACCGATCACCACCTCCGTCGGTAAACTCGGCGTCCTGGTGTGTTGGGACCAATGGTATCCGGAGGCCGCGCGCTTGATGGCGCTGGCCGGCGCCGACCTGCTGCTCTACCCCACCGCGATCGGCTGGGACCCCCGCGATGATGCCGCCGAACAAGCGCGTCAACGCGAAGCGTGGATCACCGTTCAACGCGCGCATGCGGTGGCGAATGGCATTCCGGTGTTGGTGTGCAACCGGACCGGTCTGGAAACGGACCCCAGCGGACAATCCAAAGGCAGCCAGTTTTGGGGCAGCAGCTTCGTGGCCGGTCCACAGGGTGAGATGCTGGCGAGCGCGGGCAGTGATGCGGCGGAGTTATTGATTGTTGAGATCGACCTTGCGCGCAGCGAAGACGTGCGCCGCATCTGGCCTTACCTGCGCGATCGACGCATAGACGCCTATGGCGATATCGTCAAACGTTATCGTGACGATAAATAAGAAGTCCGCCACACGGATTATCCTATAAACCGCATCTGCCACCGGAAAAACACGGACCAGATCATAAGCTTCACGCAGGTACCTCCATCACCCGCAAGGTGGTGAATTGTCGCTCCAGATACGTACTGTGTTTCAGTGTCTTCCGTGTGTTTCCGTGGCTGAAATGATTTTTTTAATTATTTCACCAAGCCAACCACCTCGACCATCGCCTGTGTCAGCGTTGCCAGATCGTCCGCGGACATCACATACGGCGGCATTACATAGACCAGATTGCGGAACGGTCTGACCCACACACCCCGTTTGACGAATTCACCCGGCATCCAATGCATGTCGACGGGATGATCCAACTCCACGACACCGATAGCGCCAAGTACGCGCACGTCGCGGACATGTGCAAATTCACGGCAAGGTGCCAGCCCTTGTTCCAGGCCCGCGGCTATCGCGGCCACCCGCGCCTGCCAGGGGCTATTCAGCAGCAATTCGATACTGGCGTTGGCGACGGCACAGGCCAGCGGGTTGGCCATAAATGTCGGGCCATGCATGAACACGCCGGGATCTTTGTCGGAGATACCGTGCGCGATGCGCTGCGTCGTCAGCGTCGCGGCCAAGGTCATGTAGCCGCCGGTCAATGCCTTGCCCACGCAGAGGATGTCCGGTGCGATAGCGGCGTGTTCACAGGCGAACAACTTTCCGGTACGGCCAAAGCCGGTGGCGATCTCATCAGCGATCAGCAGGACATCATGCGCATCGCAGAGTTCACGGATCCGGCGCAGATATTGCGGACAATAAAAACGCATGCCGCCCGCACCCTGGACGATCGGCTCCAGTATCACAGCCGCGACCTCATGCGCTTGATGCGCGAGGATCTGCCGAACCTCGCTGAGTTCAGATTCAGACCACTCCGCATCATCGCGACATTGCGGCGCGCGTACGAACAGATGTTTCGGCAGAACGCCGCTGAACAGTTCATGCATACCGCCGACCGGATCGCAGACGCTCATGGCGGCAAAGGTGTCGCCGTGATAACCGCTGCGGATGGTCAGCAGTTTGCTGCGCCCGGTCTGGCCTTGGGCATACCAGTATTGAATCGCCATCTTGATGGCGACCTCGACCGCTACCGATCCGGAATCGGCGAAGAATACATGCTGCAAGAGTGGCGGCGTGATGTCGATCAAGCGCGCGGCGAGTTGCGCGGCCGGTTTGTGGGTCAGTCCGCCAAACATGACGTGAGCCATCGCATCGAGTTGATCACGCAGCGCCTGATTCAGGCGTGGATGGTTGTAACCGTGAATGGCCGACCACCAGCTGGCCATGCCGTCGATGAGTTCACGGCCGTCTTCCAGGCGTATCCGCACGCCCTGCGCACTAACCACCGGATAGGCGGTTATCGGCGCGGTGACCGAGCTATAGGGATGCCAGACATGTTCCTTGTCGAAGGCCAGCCAATCACGATCGAACTGTTCTTGAGCGGTGGTCATTGCAACTTGCCCGAGGTCGGTTAAGGTATACAGGACAGTACCTACTGTCTAACCCAGTGGCAGTTTAACCCAGTGGCCCGCCTTTTGCCGGTGCCGCGCCAACTGAATGGAAGCCGCACCCATGATCCTTATCCTCGAACCCAATACCGATCAGCAGGGCGCTCCGTATCGCCAACTCATGGACTACCTCACGCATCTGCCGAATATCCGTAGCCGCGTCCATCAGGAGGTCGGCACGCTGCAGACGTTAACCGAGATTTATCTCATCGGTGATACCGCGGCGCTGTCGCTCGACGAGATGCGTACCCTGCCGACCGTGGAGCGCGTCGTGCGTGTCTCGCAGGAATACCGGATCCTGGGTCGCCATCGCGATGATGCGCGCCCGAGCTCGTTTGAATACAACGGCGTGACCTTCAGTCAGGAGAACCTGCACGTCTTTGCCGGCTTGTGCGCGGTGGATAACCCGGAGCATGTGGAACGCATGCTGCAAGCCTTGCAGCAGCACGGTCAGGTCTGCACGCGCATGGGCGCCTACAAACCGCGCACCAGTCCTTATGCCTTTCAGGGCCACGGCAAAGCCTGTCTGTCTTATGTGTTCGAACTGGCTGGTAAATACGGCATCAAGGTGATTGCCATGGAGGTCACACACGAAAATCATGTGCGTGAAATCCGCGATGCTCTAGAACAGACGGGGCAACCGACCGGTGTCATGCTGCAGATCGGCACGCGCAATACGCAGAACTTTGAGCTGCTCAAGGCGGTCGGACGTCAGCAGGAAATGCCCGTGTTGCTCAAGCGTGGCTTTGGCATAACCCTCGAAGAATCGCTGAATGCGGCGGAATATCTGGCCAGTGAAGGTAATCGCAAAGTGGTGTTCGGCCTGCGCGGGATGAAAACGAATATGGGCGATCCGCACCGCAATTTCGTCGATTTCGCGCATGTACCGGTCGTCAAACGCCTTACGCGCATGCCAGTGTGCATCGACCCGTCACATTCCGTCGGCTCGCGCGACCGCGGCCCGGACGGCATTCTCGACATGATGCATGTGACGGCGCAAGGCGTCATCGCCGGCGCTAACATGATCCTGGTGGATTTTCATCCGGCACCGGAAAAGGCGCTGGTCGATGGGCCTCAAGCACTGCGCATGGATGAGTTGGCGCCGTTTCTGCAGGATGTCGCTATCGCTCGCGCTGCCTACGAGCAACGCTGTAGCTTGGCGCGTTTATCGCAATAAGGCGACATATAAGTATTCACGGGAGGAGTGGCATGGCGCAGTGGCTATTAGGTTCGATCAGTTACCGACTGCGCAGGGATTCCAGATAATCGACCAGCATCGCGCCGCAATTGTGCAATTGTTCGAGGCTCTGCGCATTCTTCGCCGCGCCGATACAACCGGACAAAGACGCGAGCACGAATGCAGCCAGATTCCCACAGTGCAATTCAGCACGCAGCTCGCCAGCACGTTGTGCACGTTCCAGTGCCTGCTGGATTGCGGCGCGCCATTCCTGATACACCCGATCGAGGCGAACGCGAAAGCCCTCGTCGAGCGGGGACATTTCCTGTGCCAGATTATTCACCGGGCAACCGAAGGTGACGATATCAGGGCCGAATAACTCACTGACATGTCCTGCGAAATAGATGATGCTGCCGAGCGGGTCCGCGCTGGCCCCCAATTGTTCTGCCCATAGTTTTTGCACCATGCCGCGAATAACTTCATCCACCACCGCATAACCCAGTGCCTGTTTGTTGGGGAAATGGTGATAGAGCGCGCCCTTGGTCAAACCGGTTGTGGCCAGAACGACGTCCAGGCGCATCCCCTGGTAACCATGCCGGTAAATTTCCTGAAACGCCGCATCGAGAATGAGCCGACGCGTCCGGTCCGCATTGCGTTCAAGTCGTTGATTTGATTCGGTAGCAATCTTCATCACATCTCAGTGGCGCTGAGGCGCCTAGCTCATATTTGCTGATACTAGCGGAAGTCTGATCATCCCAGATATTCCGGCCTGGGTAACTCGCGCGTTGTCTGCTTGACACCGGTCATGTCCGAGGTCTATTTTACATACCAACTGGTATGTTATCTACCCGCCTGAACTTCGGCCCACCAGAGTTTCGGCCCACCAGAGTTTCAGAGACTTTCATGCAAACGAAATCTAGCCACGTTCGATGGAAAGCCAGCCAGATGCCTCTCCGTTTGAACGCAAAACGCTCTAATAGCCACAGGCGTTTCTACCGCACTGAGTGAACATCGACCATCGCCACGGAGAATGGCTGGGTGAATACGGCTATTGAATACCGCTGTTCTAGACACTGTCCCAACACGTGAGGTACACCACCATGAATGCACCGACCGAAACACCGAATGCCAATATGGATGCTTGGTTAAACCAGAAATTAGACGAGTTACTGCCGAGCAAGCTGGCGGCGATCGAAGCCAGCAGGACGCCGTCATTGGCGATTATCGCCACCAAGGGTACGTTGGACTGGGCCTATCCCCCGTTCATCCTGGCCTCCACCGCGGCGGCCCTGGGTTGGGAAGCCAGCATCTTCTTTACCTTCTACGGCTTGCTGCTGCTGAAGAAAGAAATTCCTTCCGAAGTCAGCCCGCTGGGCAACCCGGCGATGCCGATGAAAATGCCGTTCGGTCCGAAGTGGTTCCAGGATTTCACCTGGCCGATGCCGAACCTGCTGATGGCCGGCGTGCCCGGTTTTGAGAAGGTCGCCACGAGCCTGATGAAGCAGACCTTCAAGAACAAGGGTGTTGCCACGGTCGGTGAGCTGCGCGATCTGTGCATCGAAGCGGACGTGAAAATGTACGCCTGCCAGATGACCGTGGACGTGTTCGGCTTCAGCCACGATGAATTCATCGGCGGCGTGGACTATGTCGGTGCCACCTACTTCTTGCCGATCGGCAAGGATGCGGACGTCTGCTTGTTTATCTGAGATAACCCAATCGCAATCCGGCCCGTATTCATGGCTGAATACGGGCTTTTTTATGGGAAATATGCGAGGTGCGGCCTGAGCACGCATGTGGGAGAATACGCAGCCTTACAGCCGCAAACGACTCGCCTCTTCGATCCCACGCCCAATGTCCAAGGTAAAATCTCAAACCGCTCTAAGCGAGGTGCAATCACTCGCGGCTGAATCACCGCCACTGCCGGAATCGAGCGTCCAGGCACGGTGGGGCGGTCTGCACGGCGACAGTCTGGCCATGACACTGGCCAGTGCAACGAACAGCGATCGTCCGCTGATCATCGTTACACCCGACACCCAGACCGCCGAACGCCTGCAACAGGATCTGGACTACTTCGCCGGCACCACAGACCAAGCGCGATTGAATTTCCCCGACTGGGAAACCCTGCCCTACGACGCCTTCTCGCCACATCAGGATATCGTCTCGCAGCGCGTCGCCTGTCTGTATCGCTTACCGGATCTGCAACAGGGAACGTTGATACTGCCGATTGCGACGCTGCTGCAGCGCGTGGCACCCCGCGATTATCTTACCCAGAGCAGTCTGCTGCTGGATGTCGGCGAACAGCTGGATCTGGACAAGCTACGCGGCCAGCTCGACCAGGCCGGCTATCGCTATGTTTCGCAGGTAATGGAACGCGGCGAATTCACGATACGCGGTTCATTGCTCGATTTATATCCGATGGGTGCCGACCTTCCCTATCGTATCGACCTGCTCGATGACGAGGTCGAAAGCATCCGCACCTTCGATCCGGAAACACAGCGCTCCATCGCCAAGGTCGAGCGTATCCGCTTGCTGCCGGCGCGCGAATTTCCGCTCAATGAATCAGCGATCACCCGCTTCCGCCAGACCTACCGCGCCCGTTTCGAGGGCGATCCACAGCGCAGCGTGGTCTACCGCGACGTCAGTCAGGGACTCGCGCCCAGCGGTATCGAATATTACTTACCGTTGTTCTTCGCGACCACGGCAACCCTGTTCGAGTATCTACCCAGCAATGCGCTGATGATGACACTGCCCGGCTGCGAAGCCGCCGCGCAGGCATTCTGGACACAACTCGAAGACCGCTACGAACAACGTCGCCACGATATCGAACGGCCGTTGTTGCGTCCTGATGAGTTGTATCTTACGCGCGCTGAACTACAGACGCTGAGCGAGCGTTACGCGCGTGTGGAACTCGATCGCTTCGAATTGGAACATCCGACAAAGTTTGACCGCAATTTCACCGCCCGCGCCTTGCCCGATGTCAGTTTCAAACCGCGTAATCCGGAGCCGGCCGCGCAGCTCAAACAATTTATCGCCGAGTTCGGCGAAGGCAACGGACGCATACTGATCGTCGCCGAGTCCGCCGGTCGTCGCGAAAGCCTCCGCGATCTGCTGCGCGATCAAAGCATTCATCCGAGTACCTGTGAGAGCTGGGCAGATTTCATTGGCAGCAACACGCCGCTGGCATTGGGCGTCGCACCACTGGAGCAAGGTCTGCTGCTACGCGATCGCGGCCTGGCGATCATTACCGAAACCCAGTTACTCGGACTGCGCACGCATCAACGCGCACGACGCAAAGCGGTCCGTGATCCTGAGGCACTGATTCGCGATCTCACCGATCTCGCGCCCGGCGCGCCGGTCGTGCATGAAGATCATGGCGTCGGTCGCTACCTCGGCCTGCAGAAATTGCGCGTCGTCGATCTGGAAACGGAATTCCTCACGCTCGAATATGCCGGTGGCGACAAACTCTATGTACCGGTCGCCTCGTTGCATCTGATCAGTCGCTATACGGGTACCGCGCCGGAACAGGCGCCACTGCATAAATTGGGTTCCGACCAATGGCAAAAGGCGCGTCGCAGGGCCGCTGAGCGCGTGCGCGATGTCGCCGCCGAGTTGTTGGAAATCCAGGCGCAACGTCAGGCGCGCGGTGGCCATGCCTTCGATATCCACACCGAAGAATACCGGCAATTCGCCAGCACCTTCCCATTCGAGGAAACACCGGATCAGCAAAGCGCCATCGACGCCGTGCTGGAAGATCTGGCCTCGCCACGACCGATGGACCGCGTGGTCTGCGGCGATGTCGGCTTTGGCAAGACCGAAGTGGCGATGCGCGCCGCGTTCGTCGCTGCGCAGGCCGGACGCCAAGTCGCCGTCCTGGTACCGACCACTCTGCTCGCGCAACAGCATTTCCAGAATTTTCGTGACCGCATGGCCGACTGGCCGCTGCGTATCGAGGCACTGTCTCGGTTCCGCACCGCCAAGCAACAAAAAGAAATTCTCGACGCGCTGGAAGATGGCAAAGTCGACATCGTCATCGGTACGCACAAGATCCTGCAGGAAGATGTGCGTTTCAAGAATCTCGGTCTGGCCATCATTGACGAAGAGCACCGCTTTGGTGTGCGCCACAAAGAGCGCCTCAAGGCGCTGCGCGCCGAAGTTGACCTGCTGACGCTCACCGCGACACCGATTCCGCGCACGCTGAATATGTCGCTGTCTGGCTTGCGTGACCTGTCTGTGATCGCCACACCACCGGTGCAGCGCATGGCCATCAAGACCTTCGTCTGCGAGTGGGACAAACAGACCTTGCGCGAGGCCTGTCTGCGCGAAATAAAACGCGGCGGTCAGGTGTATTTCCTGCACAACGAGGTCGAGAGCATCGAGCGTATCGCCCGCGAACTCGGCGAGCTGGTCCCCGAGGCAAGCATCCAGATCGGTCACGGCCAGATGCGCGAACGCGAACTGGAACAGGTGATGCTGGATTTTTATCACCGGCGCTGCAATCTGCTGGTGTGTACCACCATCATCGAAAGCGGCATCGATGTGCCCACGGCCAATACCATCATCATCAACCGCGCTGACAAGCTTGGCTTGGCGCAATTGCATCAACTGCGCGGCCGTGTCGGCCGTTCGCATCACCGCGCCTATGCCTATCTGATCACGCCGCCACGCAGCGCAATAAGTGCGGATGCCGTCAAACGTCTCGAAGCAATTGCCTCACTCGAAGATCTGGGTGCCGGTTTTACCCTGGCCACGCACGACTTGGAAATCCGTGGCGCCGGTGAATTGCTCGGTGATGAACAGAGTGGTCAGATCCAAGAGGTCGGCTTCACGCTGTACACAGAGTTGCTGGAACGCGCCGTTAAGGCACTCAAGCAAGGCAAAGACCCGCAGCTCGATCGGCCGCTGGATCATGGTGCCGAGATCGATTTGCATATCCCAACATTGATCCCGGACGATTACCTGCCCGACGTACATGCGCGCCTGATTCTCTACAAACGTATCGCCAGTGCCGCCGACACTGAAGCCTTGCGCGAATTGCAGGTGGAGATGATCGACCGCTTTGGTCTGTTACCGCAACCGGTCAAGGATCTGTTCGCCGTCACCGAGCTCAAATTGCTGGCGCTACCGCTGGGCATCAAGAAGATCAATGCGGGCGAAACCGCCGGACGTATCCTGTTCAATCCGGATCCCAGCGTTGATTCGTTGCGGGTGATCCGCCTGATACAGACGCAACCGAAACGTTACAAACTCGATGGCGCTGATAAACTGCGCTTCTTTGCCGACATGATAGATGCTGCCGCACGTATCGAAGCGGTCGGCGGCGTATTGCGTGAACTGAGTGGAAAGGACTAAGACCATGCGCGAGCCAGTCATATCATTATTGAACAGATGGGCGCTGTATCTTGTACCGATAAGCCTCGGTCTGATGACGATCAGTGCCAACGCGGTCGCGGTGGATTACACAGTAGAACTGGTGGTGTATTCCGCATTGCAGCCCGATACCGGTGCCGAACAATGGTCGGCGCCGCGAACACTACCAGACACTGAACGCAGCCTTATGTTGGGTGAGAGTGGTACGCGCATGCTGGAGGGTCCACGCAATCTGCAGGCAATCGCCGATACACTGCGCCGATCCGATCGCTATCGCCTGATGTTGCACTGGTATTGGCAACAACCTGGCTGGCCGGTGACGCAATCGCGGCCGGTACTGGTGCAGATTCCCGCGGGTATCGCCTTGCCAGTAACGGACCTGCCGGCAGGACTTTCAAAGTTCGCTACTGATAGTACAGGTGACGGCCAGCTGGCTGGAGCATCTGCAAGCCAAGCGGCAATGCCGCAACTCGACGGGACCGTAAATCTGATCGCCGGCGAAATTCTGCAAGCGGATGTCGATCTGCTCTACCGTGATTCGACGTTGGGAGTGCCTGTGCGTCTGCAAGAGTCACGGCGTCTGCGCAGCGATGAACTGAATTACCTGGATCACCCGCGTTTTGGCGTGCTGGTGCGAGTTACGCCGGTCTCTGCGTCCAACACTGCGCCTGGAGAAGCATCACCGCGATAGCTTAATCAAACCGTCATCCCGGCGAAGGCAGAATTACACTTCAGGTATGAATGGGGCTTACTTAAGCTCAAATGTAGGGTGGGTTTACCCTGAAGGGCACAAGAGCGTAGTTTGCGTAACCCACCAAGCGTTGCGTAGCAACACAACCCGTTTTTTAAGGTGTACCTGACGGCACGCTTGGTGGGTTACGGCACAAACTGCGTGCCTAACCCACCCTACATCGGATAGGCAGCTTAAGTAAGTGCCATTTACTTCAAAGCTCAATCAGGTTTTCTTACACGGCTGTTGCCGCGGTTTTGGCAGCCTCACGCTCCGCCAGCCAATCCAGATACAGGTTATAGGCAATCGCCAGCAGCGTCGGACCGATAAACAGGCCGAGAAAACCGAAGGCGAGAATGCCGCCGATCACACCGAGAAAAATCAGTGCCAGCGGTGCCTGCACGCCTTTGCCGATCAACAGCGGACGCAAGATATTGTCGGCACCGCTGATAACGAAAAAGCCCCAGGCGGCCATGAAGATCGCCCAGCCGGTTTCACCGGTCACATTCAACCAGATCGCGGCCGGCAGCCACAGCACAACCGGACCACCCGGCACCACGGATAAAAAGAACGTCGCCATACCGAGCAGAATGGCACCCGGCACGCCAGCCAGCCAGAAGCCGATCAAACCCAACAGGGCCTGCGCGGCCGAGGTGCCGATGACGCCATTGAAGACGCCGCGCACCGTGGAAGCGACTACGCTTACTTGCCGGTGCCCGGTGTCTCCACCGAGATGTGTGGCGATGCGGGTGATGACATAACGGGCGTTCTCACCCCACATGTACAGCAGGGTAGAGAGCACCAGCGCCAGGGCGAATTCCAATAAACCACCGCCCAAACCAGCCGTGAAGGCCAGGAAGAAATCCTTCACTGGCTTGACCAACGGTTTGAGGTCCTGGGAGAGCAAATCCGGATTGGCGGCGACGGACTGCCAATACTGCGTGGCGGTCTCTCCGAGCAAGGGCAGCCCGCTCACCCACGCCGGCGGCGCGCCCAGACCACTGGCCATTAAGGTGCTGACTCGATCCGACAGCAGATGCCAGTTGCTGATCAGCGTCAGCCCCAAGGTCGTGATCGGCACCAGCAACAGCGCCGTGAGCGCCAAGCCCATCACGGCAGCGGCCAGCCCGCGTCGTTGACCGAGCCATGCCCGGACACGCAGATAAATGCTCCAGGTCGAGACGGTGATAATGCCGGCCCATAAAATTGCCGTGATGAACGGCCGTATTACCAGATAACAACCAAACACCAGTAGCGCCAACGCCGCCGTCACGGCATAGCGTTCGAAGTCACGAGTCCGTTCCGTCGTCATAATCTATGTTTCACCTTTGTATCACCTGACCGGAGGTTATTCGATGATCGGGATAACCTGTTCCAACAAGGCACGCACCCGGTCCATGCCGGTCTTCAGATTGCGTTCGATATCGTCCATGCTGATCTCGCCGGGCCCGCGCCCGGCCGCCCAATTGGCCACCACAGCGACGGCGGCGTATGACAATTCCAGTTCGCGCGCGAGGGCGGCCTCGGGCATGCCGGTCATGCCGACGATATCGCAGCCATCGCGTTCCAGCCGGATGATCTCGGCCGCGGTTTCCAGACGTGGGCCTTGCGTCGCGCCGTAGGTGCCACCGTCGTGCAGTTCGAGGTCCGCTCTCGTCCGGCCTGCAACAGCATGCCGCGCAGGTCCGCGCTGTAGGGGTGGGTGAAATCGATGTGTGTGACCCTGGCGAGATCGCCCTGAAAAAAAGTGTGTTGCCGTGCCCAGGTGTAATCGATGATCTGATCCGGAATCACCAAGGTCTGCGGCGCCATCGCGACGGTAATACCGCCGACGGCGGCTACGGCGATAATCTTGGTGATACCGATATGGTCCAGCGCCCAGAGGTTGGCGCGGTAATTCACCTCATGTGGCGGAATAGTGTGTGCGGTGCCGTGTCGCGGTATGAATACCACTGGGCGACCGCACATCTTGCCATGCACCAACGGACCGGACGGTTCACCATACGGCGTATGCATGACCTCGCGCCGTTCGATTTCCAGATTCTTCAGGCTGGTCAGGCCCGTGCCGCCGATGATTGCCAATCCTGTCATGTTGCACTCACTCTTCGAAGTTGTTTCAGCCTACAGGCCGTGCACGGCATAGATACCGGGCAGGTTGCGGTGATAGCCGTGATAATCCATGCCGCAGCCGAATACATAACGATCCACGACCTCCAGACCGACGTAGTCGGCAGTGATCTGCTCAGGCCGACGATCATGCTGCTTCTGCACCAGCACGGCACTATAGACTGCTGCGGCGCCTTGCGCGCGCAATTCGTCTTGGATAGCCGCGAGGGTCAGACCTTCGTCGAGGATATCGTCGATCACCAGTACAGTGCGGTCGACAAAGGGCAGCAATGGCCGCGTGATCCAGCGCAATTCACCGCCACGGGTCGTGCCGCGATAACGCGTAGCATGTAGATAATCAATGTGCAGCGGAAAATCCAAACGCGTCAGCAGATGGCCGGCCGGAATCAAACCGCCGGTCATGACGCAGATGATAATCGGATCGCGCTCACTCAGATCGGTAGTGATCAAGGCCGCCATGCGGTCCAAGGCCTCATTGACCTGTGCGGGTGAATAGAGCAAATCAGCTTCCGTGTAGATCTGTCGGGCCATTTCGGCTGTAATACTCATGCGACCTCGTTAATAGGTAAAGGTGACGGTGTCGTCGTTCATGGCCTCACTGATGATGTAGGCCCCACCGACGGTTTCGGCGATCTCTGGGATCAGATCGTCGCCCCATATTTCCATTGCCGGCATGCACAGCTTGATGACCACGCCGGCCTCATGTGCATCTTTAATAAAATCGTAGACACTTTTGTTGCCGCCTTCCTGCACAAACAATTTCTCAGCGACACCTTTTTTGGCCAATTCGCCCGCACGTCCACTCAGCACGATCTCGACTTCGTACTCCATGGCCGCAGCGACGGTCGCCTGAAAAATCGGCGGCCCCAACTCGGCGCCGTTGGCTGGATCGGCGTTGACCATGACGATAAACAGTTTGTCAGCCATGTTGGCATCCTGTCGTGATTGGCGCCGAGACGGTTGTGTCAGCGCAGTCGCTCCGTGATCGCCGCGCCCATCTCGTCCGCACATCGATAACCAATTTCGATCGCCTCGGCCGCGCGGTGGAACTCCACCAAGCGGATATGTCCGAGCTTCGGCGAGAGCAGAATATCCGGCGGATCTCCGGCCATGCGTGCGCGGGTAATGCGCATTTGCATAATGTAAACGCTTTGTGTCAACACGTCGACCAGTGATGGCAATGCATTACTGTCACGCTTGAAGTCGTTGACCCACTGCTGCGTCTTGGTTTTAAATCCTTCCCCAAGCAAGTCCAGCCAGGGGATCTCCTGCATGCGGCTGAGCGCTTTATCCAGGCGATGGTTGCTATCGGCTTCTTGCATTTCAGTGGCACGCCGATTCAGAAGATCAGCGTTGATATCGATCGCGATGATGCGTTCCGCACCCAGCGCGCGGCACAACGAGACCGGCACCGGATTAACCAAGCCGCCATCGACCAGCCATTGTTCGCCGACTTTCACCGGTGTCATCAGGCCCGGCAAGGCCATCGAGGCACGCACGGCGCGGTACATGGAACCTTCGCGAAACCACACCTCCTGTCCCGACGTGAGTTCCGTTGCCACCGCGCCGAAGGGCCGCTGCAAGTCTTCAATATTCCGATCAGGCAGTTGTGACTCGAAATACTGAAACAGGCGCTTGCCGCTGATCAGACCGCCGCCGAAACTCACATCCAAATAGGACACAACATCCTGCCAGGTGAGTTCGCGCACCCAGCCTTCAAAGTCGTCAAGGTTGCCGGCCGCCGCCGCCGCGCCGACCAGCGCACCGATCGACGTGCCGCAGATGATGTCAGGCTCGAGTTCATGTTCGCGCAGCCAGCGCAGAATGCCAATATGCGCCCAACCACGCGCGGCGCCACCCCCCAGGGCGATGCCAATGCGTGGCCGCTTATTCGCCGCGGTTGTCATCATCACATATCCATATCCAGTAGAGGCGCATCATCATAACTGTTGATCGCAGCTACGGCGCGCTGCCAGGCATCGCTGCCGCGTAAGCTATTCCAGTCCTGGCCATGACGTCCGTGGAGACGCGCCAAGCGCATGTGTGCGGCGGGATCGGCATAGTCACCCAGGCTATCGAGCACCGCATCCGCTGCATCGGAACGGTTGCATACCAGGATCATATCGCAACCGGCTCGCAGTGCAGCACGCGCGCGGGCCGGATAATCACCGGCAAAATCCGCCGCGGCCATGCTTAAATCGTCACTGAAAATGACGCCTTGAAAACCCAGTTCACCGCGCAATTGATCATGCAACCAGAAGCGCGAAAAGCCAGCCGGTTGCGCGTCGGCCGCGGCATAAATCACATGCGCGGCCATCATGCCGGCGAGACCCTGATGCACCAAGCGCGCGAACGGGCGCATGTCCTCCATCTGAATATCGACGAAGCGGCGCGTGTCGGTCGGCAGGGCCAGATGCGAATCCACCGTCACACCGCCATGGCCGGGAAAGTGTTTGCCAACGGCCTGCATGCCCGCCGTATGCATGCCCTTCTGATAGGCCGCGGCGAGATCGGCGACAATCTCGGGATCGCGGTGAAAGGCGCGGTCGCCGATGATGGGACAGATTTCGCGATTGAGATCGAGTACCGGCGCAAAACTCAGGTCAACGCCGACGGCGCGTAATTCCGCGGCCATCAGCCAGCCGGTTTGCATTGCCAGCGTGCGGGCACGGCGTGGATCTCGGTCATAGACAAGGCCGAGTTCACCCACCGGCGGCAGACGCGTGAAGCCATCGCGAAAGCGTTGTACGCGCCCGCCTTCCTGGTCGACCGCAATCAACAGGCGCGGCTCACGCAGCCGATGCAGTTCAGCAACCAACGCAGTTATCTGCTCGGGCGATTCATAATTGCGGGAGAACAGAATCACCCCGCCGACCTGTGGGTGACGCAAGCGGCGTCGGTCATCGTCGCTGAGCGCGGTACCGGCGATATCGGTCATAACGTGGCCGAGGGACATAGCTTCTATTTCCAGGTAAATGCCAAATTCACACCAGAGTACGCAAAGAACACAAAACAAAATAGTTAGGAATTGAATGGCACTAAGTTAAGCGATTGTTATCCAATGTAGGGTGGGTTAGCGTTTTTCGCGTAACCCACCAAGCGTTGCGCAGCAACACAACGCGTTTGTTTAAGGTGTGCCTGACGGCACGGTTGGTGGGTTACGGCGCGGATAAACGCGCCTAACCCACCCTACATTGGATAATAATCCAGGTAACTTAGTGCCATTCATTAGGGGTGTTCTCTGTGTACTCTGGTGTGAAGAAAAATCACTCCGCTATTCTCCGCCACCGCGCACATCCAAGCGATCACGCAAACGGTCGCCGAGCAGGTTCACGGCCAGCACCACCGCGACCATCGCCAAGCCCGGCACCAATACCATATGCGGGGCGACCAGCAGATAACGGGTGCCGTCGCGGATCATGCTGCCCCACGACGCCTCGGGTGGCTGCACCCCGAGTCCGAGGAACGATAGTCCCGCCTCGGCGACGACCACGGCGGCGATGCCGAAGGTCGCTTCGACGATCAGCGGCGCGCTGATCAGCGGCAGCAGGTGCGTACGCACGATACGCCCATGCGGCACACCCAAGGCAATGGCGGCCTGCACATGATCGCGACTCTTCAGCGAGAGCACCTGGGCGCGGGCCAGCCGCGCGTATCCGACCCAACCGACCACGGTCAAGGCGATAACGACGTTCTCGATACCCGGTCCCAGGATACCGGCCAGCGCAATCGCCAGCAGGATACCTGGAAACGCCAGGAACAGATCGATGATATGCACCAGCAGACGATCCCAGAAACCGCCGATATAGGCACTGAAACTGCCGATGAGGGTGCCCGCAAGACTGGCCAGCCCCACCACCCAGAACGCGACCAGGAACGAGGTGGTCGCGCCGAAGATCAAACGATCCAGCAACGGCCGCCCGAGGTCGTCGAAGCCCAGTCCGCGGGACTGAATCGGCGATTGCAGGATAAGGTCCAGATGAATCGCGTTGGGCTCGAGCGGCAGCCACGGCGCCAGCAGACCGGTCAACGCCCACAGAATGACAATGCCGGCCGGCCAGAACTCGCGCTGTTTCATGTTGCAGCTCCGGTGCGAATACGCGGATCGATCAACGCGTAGACCAGATCGGTAAGACTGTTGACGAGGACGTAGGTCAGCGAGATCAGCAGCACGCAGGCCTGCACCACCGGATAGTCGCGCGTCTGGATCGCCTCGATCGTCAGCAGGCCGATACCCGGCCAGGAAAACACCGTCTCGGTGATCACCGCACCCGCCAGCAGGCCGCCCAGTTGCAGGCCGAGGATAGTGATCACCGGCAGCAGCGCATTGGGCAAGGCATGGCGCAGCACCACCTGACGGCGCGACAAGCCCTTGGCATAGGCGGTACGGATGTAATCTTCGTTGAGCACTTCCAACACACTGCTGCGAATCATGCGCGCCAGGATCGCCGACATGGCCATGCCCAGGGTCAGGGCCGGCAAGATGACGGCGCCCGGCCCCTCCCGCCCGCTCACCGGCAGCCACCCCAGCCACAGTGAAAACACCATGATCAGCAACGGCCCCAACCAAAAGTGCGGGATGGAAACACCAATCAACGAGAAACTCATCGCGCCGTGATCCCAAGCGGAATCACGGCGGGCGGCGGCCAGCAAACCCAACGGCAGGGCCAAGGCCAACGTGAAGGCAAGCGACACAGCGGTCAGTTCCAGCGTGGCGGGCAGGCGTTCGGCCAACAACTCGATGATCGGGCGTTGCGAATACAGCGAGCGGCCCAGATCGAGGTGTGCCAGACCTTCGAGGTAGTTGATCAGTTGCACGGGGACGGGCAGGTCCAAGCCCATCGCCTGGCGCAGGGCGGCGCGATCGGCCGCTTGCGCGGATTCGCCCAACATGACATCGATCGGATCGCCGGGGATGAGATGAATCAGCAAAAACACCAGAACGGCCACACCCAGTACCACACCGAGGGTGGCCGCCAGCCGGCGCAGCACTAAAAAAACGATGGCGATGAATCCCCTCATGCCGCCGCATTATACCGAGTGTGCTGGAATATGGCGTTACTCTTGAGAATGGGATATAAACCTATACATGGGAGAATAATCGCTGATTCTGGTAGGTTTTGGCGGATTCTCCGGCGAGCAAGGATGGCAGTCGTAGAGGTAGGTCGGCAGTGGGCTCGTACAGGCAACCAAATGTCGGGCGTTTCGACCAGATACTGCGCTTGGGTATCGGTGCGGCGATGGTGTGGGTGGGTTTTATCGACACGACCGTCATCGACGATCGCTTGGTCGCGGCCCTCGTCGGCCTGTTCGGTCTGCTCAATATCGCTGCGGCCTTGTTGCGCGTTTGCCCCTTCTACAACCTGGCCGGCATCAATACTAATAATCAAGACGACTGAAAGGCCGCTTTAAGCTATGTCTATCCGCACGCGCTTGCTTGCGTCGTTTA
The DNA here is from genome assembly GCA_963696465.1 of uncultured Gammaproteobacteria bacterium. GTDB lineage: Bacteria > Pseudomonadota > Gammaproteobacteria > Thiohalobacterales > Thiohalobacteraceae > JAHJQQ01. The sequence continues at coordinate 110,217 of CAVOKC010000020.1, forward strand.
TCGCGATCGCCCTGTTGGTGCTGACGGTGTTCGGCCTTATGGCCTATCGCATCGCCAACGAATCTGCTGCACTTCGTGAAAGCAAGGCGATGCAGCATGCCATGGAGGAAATCGCCGGATACATGGCACCTGCGCTGCAAATGTCGCCACCGGATCTCGCCAAACTGCAAGACCTGCGCTTTCCTTACCTGCAACACGCCCGATTATTCTTGCTGCACACCGCCGATGGCAATGCCATATCACTGGGTGGACTGGAACGTGACGAGTTCCCCGCCAAAGCGGAATTATTCGCGTCATTGGCAACCAATACCCACGCCGATTCAGGCCAGATCGAAGTGCGCGAACTCAGCTACACCTGGGCCTCGGTGTATGTGCCGGGAACCGAGTACCGTTTAACCCTGGTCCATCCCGCCATCGATGCGGATTTCGCCACCCTGCGCAGTCTGGGTATGCGCATGTTGATTACCGGCGGCGTAGTGATCTGGATCGCCGTCTGGGGCGCGCTCATTATCACGGCCCTGCTCACCAAACACCTGAATAAACAGAATGCCCAGTTGGTTCACCAGGCTCTGCACGACGACCTGACCGAGTTACCCAATCGTACGCTGCTTTACGATCGCATCGAACAGGCACTGCATCGCGCGCACCGCGAAGGCCAGCCACTGGCGCTGTTCATCATGGACCTGGACCGGTTCAAAGAAGTGAACGACACCCTCGGTCATCACTTCGGCGATTACGTTTTGCAGCAGGTCGGTAAGCGCATCAGCGCCGTTCTGAGAGAAACCGACACCGTAGCGCGACTGGGTGGCGATGAATTTGCCGTGTTGTTACCCGACGCGGAATTGCAGGACGCGATGAACTGCGTCGTGAAATTAATCTCGGCCCTGGATGTCGCCATCCCTATCAATGGCATGTCGCTGACAGTCAAATCCAGCATCGGCATTGCTTTATACCCGCAGCATGGCACTGATGCAGAAACTTTGTTGCAGCATGCCGATGTCGCCATGTATCAGGCCAAACGCAACGGCACGGGCTATAGCATCTATGCGCAGGATCAGAATCCGCACAGCCTGCGGCGCCTGACCTTGATCGGCGAGTTGCGTGAAGCCATTGCTGCCGGACAGCTCGAACTGCACTACCAACCCAAGGTGAACTTGCGTCAGCACTGCACCCACGACGTCGAGGCGCTGGTGCGCTGGCAGCATCCGACCCTCGGACTTATACAACCCGAAGAGTTTGTGCATTTGGCCGAACAGAATGGCCTGATTGCCAGCCTTACCGATTGGGTTTTACAGGCCGCCGTGCAGCAATGCTGCGACTGGCGTGAGCGCGGCATCAGCCTGCGCATCGCCGTTAATCTTTCCGCGCACAGCCTGCACGATATGAATCTGCCGAACCACATCGCCGCGATTCTCAAGGCGGCGGACCTGCCCGCCACCTATCTTTCCATCGAACTCACAGAAAGCGCGATGATGTCCGATCTGGCGCGCGCGATGAATATTTTCGAGCGGCTGTCGGCCATGGGCATCCGTCTGTCGATCGACGATTTCGGCACCGGACAGTCATCGCTGAGCTATCTGAAACGTTTACCCGTCAACGAACTCAAAATTGACAAGTCCTTCGTCATCGACATGGCCGAAGACGAACACAACGCTGTCATCGTGCGTTCCATCATCGACCTCTCGCACAACATCGGCCGTGAAGTCGTCGCCGAGGGCGTGCAGGATCATGACGTATTGCAGTTGCTGGAAATGCTTGGCTGCGACACCGCGCAGGGTTACTACATCAGCCGCCCGCGCAATGCCGCCGATCTTGAGATCTGGCTACATGACAGCGAGTGGGGGCTGCGGGCAAAGGGTGCGCGCAGCGAGACACTGCATATCGTTTAACAGGCTGTTAACGTCGATCGCACTGTCATGTCGTAATTCGCGCACTACACTTGGGGTATCACCCGGAGTGTAACGGCGCATGAAAATCCACCAACTCGGTATCGACGAGGCGCTCGCCAGTCTGCACAGCGGGCCGGAAGGGTTGCCTACGTCTGAAGCGGAACGGCGCCTGCGCGAGTACGGGCCAAACCGGGTCGAACGCGTACGGGGCACACCGTTAGCGGTGCGATTCCTAAAAGGCTTCACGCATTTTTTCGCCCTGATCCTGTGGATCGCCGCGACGCTGGCCTTCGTCGCCGCGTATTTCGAACCCGGTACCGGCATGCTGACGCTCGGGTTCGCCATCATCGCTGTGATTCTGGTCAACGGCCTGTTTTCCTTCTGGCAGGAATACCGTGCCGAACGCACCTTGGCCGCACTGCAGCGCATGCTGCCCAACCGGGTCAAGGCGCAGCGTGACAACACCGTCATACAACTCACCGCGCAGGAACTCGTCCCCGGCGACGTCATCCTGCTGGAAGCGGGCGACGATGTACCGGCCGACTGTCGCCTGATCGAGGCCTACGGCGTGCGCGTCAACAACGCCACCGTCACCGGCGAGTCGGCACCGCTGGCCCGCAACACCGAGCCCAGTGACGCCGAGGACATGGGCAACGGCGGCAACATCCTGCTCGCCGGCACCAGCATGGTCACGGGCGAGGCCCGCGCATTGGTGTTCGCCACCGGTATGCGCACGGTGTTCGGCGGCATCGCCCATTTATGCCAAATCCCGGTTCAGCCGCTGTCGCCGCTGCAACGGGAGATCGTACACCTGAGCCGCATCGTCGCGCTGCTCGCCACCGGGCTGGGCGGCGTGTTCTTCCTCATCGGCCTGTGGCTGGGCGTGTCGTTCTGGCAGAATTTCATTTTCGCCATCGGCATCATCGTCGCGAATGTCCCGGAGGGTTTGCTGCCCACAGTGACGCTGTCGCTGGCGATGGCTTCGCAGCGCATGGCGCGCAGAAACGCGTTGATCCGCCACCTGCCCGCCGTGGAAACCCTGGGCTGCGCCAGCGTGATCTGCACAGACAAGACCGGTACGTTGACCACCAATCACATGTCAGCGCACACGCTGTATGCATCGAACGTGTATCACGCGGCCGATGACTCCACCGCCCTGCGGACACTGTGCGCCGCGCAGCCGCCGTTGTTCGCCGCAGCCTTGCTCTGCAACGATGTACAGCTGAGCAGCGTAAACGGCCATACCACGTTGCTCGGCGATCCTATGGAGGTCGCACTGGTGGAGATGGCGCGCGCCGCGAACTGTCATGCCACAGGAGAACGCCGCGACGAAATCCCCTTCGATTCCACCCGCAAACGTCTGACCACCGTCCATGCCACGGCGCAGGGAACACTGCTCTACTGCAAAGGTGCGCTCGAAGCCCTGCTGCCGCTGTGCCGCTTCGTGCAGGACGACGGCCCGCCGCAACCACTGACCGAGGCGCGACGCAACGCGTTTCTGCAGGCACAGGAACGCCTGGCACAGCAAGGGCTGCGCGTGCTCGCCTTCGCCTGGCGCGCGCTCCCCGACAACTGCGCATCCGAGCAGTGGGAACACGAGCTGATCCTCACCGGCCTGGTCGGTCTCGAAGATCCACCGCGTCCGGAGGTACCTGATGCCATCGCCAAATGCCACCAGGCCGGTATCAAGGTCATCATGGTGACCGGCGATCATCCGCACACGGCCGAGGCCGTAGCGCGCCAGATCGGTCTACTGCGCACAGAACGGCCGCGCATCATCACGGGCGCGCAATTGCAACGCCTGTCCGTCATTCAGTTGCAGCTCGCCCTGGATGCGCCGGAGATTCTGTTCGCGCGCGTTGCCGCCGATCAGAAACTGCGCATCGTCCAGGCCTTGCAGGCAAAGAAACAGATCGTCGCGCTGACCGGCGATGGCGTGAACGACGCACCGGCCTTGCGTGCGGCCGACATCGGCATCGCCATGGGCATCACCGGCACCGACGTGGCGCGCGAGGCGGCGGACATGATTCTGCTCGACGATAATTTCGCGAGCATCGTCGCCGCCGTTGAAGAAGGCCGCAACGTCTTTCAGAACCTCCGCAAATTCCTCACCTACATTCTGACCTCGAACATTCCGGAGGTCGTGCCCTATCTGGCCTTCGTATTGTTGCGCATCCCGCTGCCACTGACCGTGCTGCAAATCCTCGCCGTGGATCTCGGCACTGATATGCTGCCGGCGCTGGCACTCGGCGCCGAGAAACCGCATCACGCGGTCATGCGACAGCCGCCGCGCCAGCGCAGCGAACGGCTCTTGAATGCAGCGCTGCTGGCGCGCGCCTACGGCTTTCTGGGATTGATCGAAGCGGCGGCGGCGATGGCGGCGTATTTCTTTGTGCTGGAAACCGGCGGATGGAATTACGGCGAAGAACTGAGCGCGGCCGATCCGCTGTATCGGCAGGCGACGACGGCCTGTCTCGGCGCGATCATCGTCATGCAGATGGTGAACGTGTGGTTGTGCCGCAGCCCCACGGAATCGACATTCAAATCGGGGTTGTTCAGCAATCCCGTGATCCTGGCGGGCCTGCTGCTGGAACTGCTGCTGCTCGTAGTGCTGGTCTACACACCGTTCGGCCAGCAGATCTTCGGGACGGCAGCGCTGGAGATCGCGGTGTGGTGGTTCATTGCGCCATTTGCTGTGGGCATGCTGCTGTTGGAGGAAGTACGCAAGACATGGGTGCGGTCGATATGACATCTATAAACCGCATTGCCACGGAATCACACGGATGAAACACCGACAAAATGATAAGCTTCACGCCGGTACGCCATCACCCGCAAGGTGGTGAATAGTCGCTCCAGGAATGTACTGTGTTTCAGTGTTTTCCGTGTGTTTCCGTGGCTGAAATGATTTTTTGAGTGATGATGCCTTTGTAGGAGCGGCCTGACGTGGCGACGCCGCATCGAACGGCGCTTCCTGAATCCACACCGGCGTGCCGGCTTCTACCCGTTCGAACAGTTCGATGATCTCGGCATTGCGCATGCGCACACAACCATGCGAGCCCGGCTCACCTAATTGCGTACTGTCCGGGCAACCGTGCAGATAGATATAACGATTCAGGGTATCGACCTGTTCGCCCTGATTGCGCCCCGGCTCCAGACCACTGAGCCAGAGGATGCGCGTCAGTATCCAATCGCGGTCATCATATTGCTGAGCCAGATCTGCGCTGTAGATTTCACCGGTGGGCTCACGGCCGACAAACACGGTATCCGGCGCGGCACTGGCGCCAAACTTGGCATGAATGGTATGCCAGCCGCGTGGCGTGCAGCCGCTGCCATTACATTCACCAGGCCCATTGCTGCCCGTCGATACCGCATAGCGTGCCTGCACAACGCCACTCACCAGCAGCTCCAAAACCTGTTCGGCCAGGCTGATACGGATCAACGCGTCATTTTGCATTTCGCTTCACATCCAAAAGTCCGTCGTAGTTGCCATCCGCCGCAAGGCGGTAGCCTTCGATATCTGCACGCGCGGCGTAGACCTGATCTTCGTACCAAAGCGGCACCAGTGGCAAGGTCTCCAGCAAACGCGTCTGCAAGGCATGGTACAGCGTAATCTGATCCGCCTGCGAGGGGACTTGTTCGGCCGCAGTGATCAACGCATCCACCGTCGCGTCGCGGAAACGCCCGCGGTTCGCACCGTCGGGTGGCAATGATGCGCTATGAAACGCATAGCGGAAGATGTCCGGCGTGTTCACGCCGACCCACGCCAGACTGTAGAGCTGAAAACGACCGGCCTTGATGTCGCCGTAGAAGGTGCCCCAGTCATAGGTCTTGAGTTCCACTTGAATACCGACTTTGGCGAGCTGATCCTGAATAACGGTTGCCAGACGGATGCGCACGGCGTCGTTAGAGGTTTTGTAGGTCAAGGCTGAGTGGACGTTGCGGGCCATATCCAGCGGCAGTCAGCAGCGCACGTGATTGCTCTGGATCGTAACTCAGACCCTTGAGATCCGGATGGCCAGCCCAGTGTTCCGGAGGCAATAACGCACCGGCCGGTCGAGCACCTTCATCGAGGACATATTTGATGATCGCCTCACGATCCAGCGCGTGCGCAACCGCCTGACGAACTTCCAGTCGACCGGTGTCGGCATCTTCAAGATTAAAACCCAAGTAGGCAAAATTGCTGCCAGTGGTACGACGCACCTGGATGTCCACGTGCTGGGACAGATAACGAATCAACTCGGCCGGCAGATCGTTCTGCAACAGATCGACCTCGCCGCGCAGCAGTTTCAGGACACGCACGGTCGCATCGGGCACGCGCACCAGTTCGATAATCTGACCGTCGTGTTGCCGCTGCAGGCGCACGTTGCTAGGTTCGGGTCGGTCGAGATAGATAAGAGGCCCACTCCCCATGGGTGTGATGTTGTCGCCTTGCGGTTGACGGGCCAAACGTTCGGGAAGAATGCCGATCACCAGATAGCCCGGAAACATCAGATCGGAACGACTCAGATAAAAATCCAACGTATCGGCGTCAATGACCTCGATACGCGTTATCAAGGCCAAGGCCGTACGGTGCGGTGCGGCATTGGCTGGGTCGAGGATGAAGTCGTAGGTCGCCTTGACGTCGGTTGCCGTCAGTCGCGAGCCATCATGGAATTTCCGCCCCTGTTCACCGAGATGAAAGCGGTAATGGGTCGAGGACAGTTGATTCCACGTCGCCAACGCCGGCTGTGGCTGAGCATGCTCGTCGAAGTCGACGAGGCGCGCGTAGATGAGACGATTGAGTCGCGCCGAAGTGGCATCGGTGGCAAAACGCGGATCGAGATTGGTCGCCTCGCCTGCCAGCGCAAGGCGGATCGAATCATGTTCGGGCTGCGAACAACCTGACAACGCAGCGATTAAGAGCAACAGCAGCGCGAGCCAGCCTAAATGCAGTGGGCAATGCATAGTCACCAACTGCTGTACGGCCATTCGGCCAGACAGACGTTGTAATAACGCGGATCGTCGGAGACTTCCGCACCCAGCCAGTCGGGCCGTTCGAATGCTTCGTCCTCGTGCCGCAGTTCTATCTCGGCGACGATCAGTCCCGCGTTCTCCCCGGAGAATACGTCGATCTCCCAGACATGCGCGCCCACGGTGACGTGGTAGCGGGTCTTCTCTACCACCGCACCCACACATAGATCGGCCAGGATTGTCTCGGCATCCGTCAACGGAATTTCATACTCGAATTCCTGCCGGCGAATGCCCAGCGTCGCGCTCTTGATGTTGAGGTAGGCGCAAGCGCCGTCGGTACGCACGCGGACGGAACTGCGCGCCGCGTCCGTGCCGGTCACCCGGCTCAGGTAGCCCTGCCGATACTGGGTCCCGGCATCGGCCGCGGCACGCCAAGTGTCATTGAGGAGGAGAAATTTACGTTCGATTTCGATGGCCATGGTGCGATAGGTTACGGCAAGCGAGGGGCTTCGGGTAGCACCGTAGGATGGGTGAAGCGTAGCGCAACCCATCATTCACCATACCCAGCGGCTGTATTCTGCTCGATGACGCCTGCCCGAGCCGTGGCGTGGACAACAACGCACCAGGACAGCGGGCGATGGGTTGCGCTGCGCTTCACCCATCCTACGGATCCTTGATTTGGACTTAAATTGGGCCTGATTACGGAGCTGACTGACTTACGAGTATAGCCATATGCCACACCCTCAATCTGGACTGACCGCCGTATCCAGCACTTCATGCCGACTGCGCAATCTCACCCTAAGCCGCCGAAAATCTTGTTCCGGCAACATATCCGGAAAGATGACGATGCGTTGAACGCGTCGTTGAGTGTCAACGCGCAGCGGCAGGATGACCAACCAGGGCTGTATGAAGGCGGACTCCGCCAGCGTTACAGCGGTCTCGACACCATCCTCGAACATCGTCCAATGTCCATCGCCATGCCACAGCAAGGTAATGGCCGGCTCGATGCGCGATCGATACAGACTGAGCAGCAAGACAACCGCGACGGCGACAATCAACCAAGGCGATTGCAGCATTGACAGTGTCGCGGCAACAGCGAGGTGCGTCAGCCAACGCCACCAACGACACTGACGCGACGGCTTGAGTTCAAGCCGCAGGGCGGCGGCGTATGCGTTGGACGACATTGGCGACTTCCTTGTCGCTGGGGAGTTGACGGCCGAGCAGCCATTCGAGGAGCAGTGCGTCGGGGCTATCGAGCAGACGATTGAACGCCTGCACAGCGGAAACCTCTAGATCGGCATAGCCGTCATCCAGAAACTGCAACAGCAGAATATCCAACTCGCGCATGCCGCGCCGGCATTGCCAACGCAGACGATTGAACTCGGTGGTAGCGGTCTGCGTCTGCATCACATCGACCTTTTCAGCATCAGTTCCTTGATGCGGCCGATGGCACGGGTCGGGTTGAGGCCTTTCGGACAGACCTCGACGCAGCTCATGATGGTGTGACAGCGGAACAGGTTGAATGGGCATCTCCAGTGTCGTCAAGGCGCATGTCAGGTGGCCTGATCGCGACTGTCGGCCAGGAAACGCGCCGGCTTGCAGCAAGCGCGGCCGGGCCGAGAAATTTATCGGGGTTCCACCAGTAGGATGGGCAGGCGCTGCTGCAACAGCCGCACAAGAATGCATTCGTAGAGACCATCGAGTAGTTCGCGCTCGGCCGGTGATTGCCGCCGCTCGACTTCGGGTTCCGGGTCTTCGTTGATCAGATACGGCTTGACGGCGCGGTATTGATTGTAGAAAGGCTCATGTCAACCACCAGATCGCGGATCACCGGCATGCCGGCAGCGGCCGTAATCTCGATCGGCGTTCTTGCAGACTGGCGAGCGGCGTGACGCAGGCCAGGCCATTGCGACCATTGATGTTCATCCGTCGGAACCACACACGCCTTCCTGCAGGAGCGGCGGAAACTCAAGCGTCTCGTCCTGCGCCTTGAGTCGCAGCAGCGCTTCGAGCAGCATCATGCCGGGCCGATCTTGGCCTCGTCCAGCACATAGTCCTGCATGTGCGGCTGACGTCGTTGTCCGGGTTGAAGCGGTAAATGCGAGGAAGCGCATGTTCAATACACCCTCTTCTTTCGGCGGGAACGGGTCGACCTCATCGGTTTGATGCGCACGGGTTTGAAATCCATTGGCGCGTTTCTTTTGAAACAGGCTGTGCTTGATCCAATGCACGTCGTCGCGTTGCGGGATAATCCATGCGCGAGTGCGCGCCGCGGCTCTCGCGACGGGCCAGCGCGCGAGCCACGGTGGCGAGCGCGATGTCCACCAGGTTCTCCAGTTCCATGGCCTCGATGCGCGCGGTGTTGAAAATCTTGCTCTGATCTTTGATATGCGCGTTTTGCAGACGCTGCCTCCGATGTCGAGTGACCTTCGCCAGCCCTTGACGCAACACCTCTTCGTACGGAACACACCACAGTAATCTTCCATCGCCTTCTTTAGTTCGGCGCGCAGGCCATCGACGGTTTCGCCATCGCCATCCGGCGATCCCAGCGGCCAAGCGCGTGCCATGGCATGATCGACACTGCTCATGGTTCATCGGCCGGTGGTAATGTGTTCTGCTGAGGTAATCGATGATGTGATTGGCGGCGGCGCGGCCGAACACCAGAATATCGAGCAGCGAGTTGCCGCCGAGCCGGTTGGCACCGTGCACCGAAACGCAGGCGCATTCACCCGCCGCATACAAACCCGGCACCGGTTCTTCCGGACCCTGCTGTTCCGGCACGACCACCTGACCATAGCGATTGGTGGGAATGCCGCCCATGGTGTAATGCGCGGTCGGATAGACCGGGATCGGCGCATCGATGGGGTCGAGATGCAGAAAGGTCAGACACATGTCACGGATGCCGGGCAGGCGTTTGTTGACCACATCCGCACCGAGATGACGACTCGAGCAGCGCATGATCCTTGTTGCGGTCCGCAGCCGCGACCTTCGCGCACTTCGGTATAGATGGCACGGCTGACCACATCGCGACTGGCGAGATCCTTGGCTTTGCGGCGCGTAACGCTCCATGAAGCGCTCGCCCGCACCATTGACCAGATAGCCGCCTTCGCCGCGCGCGCCTTCGGTGATGAGCATGCCCTTGCCGGCAATGCCGGTCGGGTGGAACTGGAAGAACTCCATATCTTGCAGCGGTATGCCGGCACGCAAGGCCATGGCCATGCCGTCGCCGGTGTTGATGAGTGCGTTGGTGTTGGTGCGGAAGAGTTGACCAGCGCCGCCGGTCGCCAGCAGCGTGGTCTTGGCCTCGATGATCAGAGGTTCGCCGGTGGCGATTTCCAGCACCAGCGCGCCGAGCACGTAACCGTCACGGTCACGCAACAGATCGATGGCGAAATATTCGTCGAAGAAATGGGTGCGCGCGCGGATGTTCTGCTGATACAGCGAATGCAGGATGGCATGACCGGTGCGGTCTGCCGCGGCGCAGGTGCGCGCCGCTTGTTCGCCACCGAAATTCACGGCTCTGTCCGCCGAAGCGACGTTGGTAAATCTTGCCGTCGTCCAGGCGCGAGAACGGCACGCCGATATGTTCCAGTTCATAGACGACGCGTGGCGCGGCACGGCACATGTATTCGATGGCGTCCTGGTCGCCCAGATAATCGCCGCCTTTGACGGTGTCGAACATATGCCAATGCCAGTTGTCGGGCAGCACATTGGCCAGTGCGGCGTTCACCCCACCCTGGGCGGCGCCGGTATGCGAACGGGTCGGGAAGACTTTGGAGACCACCGCGACATGCGCCTCGGCCTGCGACAATTGCAGCGCGGCTCGCAAGCCGCCACCGCCGGCACCGATAATGAGCGTATCGAAATTGCGGCGCGGCAGGCTCATGCCCCACTCCCCCCGATGGCTGCAAGAAACAACACGCGCAACGACCACAGACCACAACCGGCGAGCATCAATATCACGGCGGCGAACAGCGTCACGCGCAGGCCGGTGTGGGTGACGTAGTCGATGACGATATCGCGGACGCCGACCCAGGCATGTACCAATAATGAGAGTACAAACAGACCGGTGGCGAGGTTGACCAAGGGGTTGGCCAGCCAGGCGTGCCAAACAGCGTAATCACTCAAGGGCGTGCGGATAAAATGAATGAACAGATATACGATGAATAGCAGCAGGTAGGCGGCCGTGATGCGTTGCAACAACCAGGCGCGCAGGCCATGCGCCTGGCGACTCACCAGACACCCCACAACAGCAACGCTGCCAGAACCGGCGCGGCGCAATTGACGGCCCAGGCCGACACACGCGCACTGGATTTGTTTAGGCCGATATCCATGTCGAGCAGCAGAAAGCGGATACCCGCCAGGACATGCTGCACAAACGACCAGGCGATCACGACTTGAAGGGCGCGAATGGGTGTGTAACTTAGAATCTCAGCGGCACGGGTGAAGCCCTCCGGTCCCTGCAGCGAGAGATCGAGCAGGAAGGCCGCCAGCGGAATAGACAGGAATAAAAAAATACCGGAAATACGGTGCGCGATCGAAGCGACCGCCCCGACGGGCATGCGGATCAGCAGGAGATTGAGAAATCTGGGCCGGGACGCGGTCGTAGACATAGTGAACCTGTTCTAGTTGCGCACGTTTATAGCATTGCCGCACGGCCTATGCCAGCCCACAATTACCCCAGTCGTCGGCCGGCTGACACTTCGGCGTAGATTGACTACCATGACCGAGCTTTCAAACGGGAGAGAAATGCAGATGCAAGCCGAGTGGAAAACCTTTTTGCAAAATCACGGCGCGGAATTCGACGGCCAGGATGCCGTCCTCAGTTTCGGCAGTCCACAGCGTGAGCGCAGCCTGGCGTTATCCGGAACGGTTTTGGCCGATCTCTCCCAGATCGGGATATTGGCCGTGCGCGGCGCGGATGCCGAGACATTTCTCCAGGGCCAGTTCACCAACGACGTGCGCCACTTGGACGCCGCGCACAGTCAGATCAACGGTTATTGCAGCCCCAAGGGACGCCTGCTGGCGACCTTCCGCATCTTTCGCAGCGACGCTGACTACCTGCTGTGCATGCCCGGCGCCATGCTGGAATCGGTACGCAAGCGTTTGCAGATGTTCATCATGCGCAGTGCTGTCACACTGGAACCTGCCAGCGAGCGTTCACTGCACATTGGTGTGTCGGGGGCAAACGCGCAGGCTGCACTAGAAGGAATGATCCAGACATTACCGGCCGATGTTGATGGCGTCACTCAGAGCGGCGAGTTCACGGTGCTGCGCATTCCCGGCATCGCGCCGCGCTATGAAATTTTCGCACCGCTGTCCGCGATGGAGAAACTCTGGGAGACGCTGGCCGCACACGCCGCGCCGGTTGGCACAGCGGCCTGGGAACTGTTGGATATTCAGGCGGGCTTGCCGAGCATCGTTGCGGAAACGGCGGATGCCTTCGTGCCGCAGATGGTCAATTTCGGCCTGATCGGCGCCGTCAGCTTCAAGAAGGGCTGCTACACCGGCCAAGAAGTGGTCGCCCGTATGCAATACCTCGGCAAGCTCAAGCGCCAGATGTATTTGGCACGTATCCCAACCGAGGAATCTCCACAACCGGGTGACGATGTTTTCGGCGCCGATGACGCCGCGCAGAGTGCCGGAAAAATCGTCAATGCTCAGCCGCATCCCGACGGCGGCTATGCGGTTCTGGCCGTCATTCAGATCGGCAGTCGCCAGGCTGGCGCGGTGCATTATGGCGCTGTGGATGGACCTGAGCTGATATTTTCCGAGTTACCGTATGCGTTTGCTGATGTGGAATGATGCAAATGGCGGGGGCGATTAGCCACTGAGTCTGCAGACGGTTATCTGGCTGACGGAATCTTCCATTCGGCGTTTTGCAGATAGCGATCGAAATCGTCCACGGGCAGTGGCCGGCTGATGCAGTAGCCCTGGGCCAGATCACAACCCATTTCGCGCAGCATGTTCAGTGTAGATTCGTTTTCAACACCTTCAGCGATGACCGCAAGACCAAGGTTGTGCGCCAGATCTATCGTCGAGCGCACGATAATGGCGTCGTCGCGGTCGGTTTCCATATCCATGACAAACGAGCGATCGATTTTCAGTTCGCTGACCGGCAGTTTTTTCAACCGGCTCAACGAAGAGTGTCCCGTACCGAAATCGTCGATCGAGAATGATATGCCGTGATCACGTAACTCGTTCAGTACACTGCCCACCTTGATGTGCTCACCCAGAAACACACTTTCGGTTATCTCCAAAACCAAACATGACGGGCTGTCTGGGAAACGCCGCAGCAAGGACAGCACTTGCGCGGGAAACTGCGGGTCTAACAGACTATGAATCGAAATATTGACGGCCACGGTGAGATAGATGCCGGATTCACGCCAACGCGCGCACTGTTGCAGGCTATGTTCAATGGCCCATAGCGTGAAGGGGCGGATCAGGCCGGTCTGTTCCAGGATGGGGATGAACTGATCCGGCGGCACCAGCCCACGCTCGGCGTGCGGCCAACGTGCCAGCGCCTCCACACCGCAGATTTCACCGGCACGCAGGTCGACTTTAGGCTGGAAGTACAGTTTGAATTCGTCGATTGACCAAGGCCTGGCGCAAATCACCAACCAGACTCAAACGTTCCGGCGGGGCGACAGCCTCGGCGGCATCGTAGACGGTGTAACCGAAGCGGGTGCGTTTGGCCGTGTACATGGCGATATCGGCATGCTTCATCAGCGTCCCGGTATCCAGGCCATGGGCCGGATACAGGGCAATACCCACGCTGGCCGCCACAGAAAAGCGGATGCCGTCGATGTCAAAATCGGGCTCGAGAACCGCCAGTAGATTGCCCGCGAGGTGGCTGGCCAGGTCGGCATCGGCATCGGGAACGACCACGGCGAATTCGTCACCGCCCAAGCGACCTACCGTATCGGTCTGACGCAACTGCGCCGAGAAACGTTCCGCCACCTGCACCAGGAGCTGATCGCCAACATTATGCCCGAGAGTATCGTTGACCTCTTTAAAATGGTCGAGATCGATTATCAACACGGCCACTTTGCCCTCTTCGCGTTGCGCCACGAACAAGGCCTGCTGTAAACGATCCTGCAACAATGAACGATTCGGCAATTGCGTCAATTGGTCGTAAAGCGCGAGATGATTCAACTCGCGATTGATCGCGGTCAGTTCGTTATTGAGCTGACGCAACTCGGTCTGATACACCTCGGCACTGCGTTTGGCCTGGCCCAATTCTTCAAAGGCAATGGCGTTCTCAATGGCGATGCTGACTTGACCGGCGAACAGCGAGAGCAGGTTTAGATCCTGCTGGGTAAAATCGCCGCCACCGATTTTATTGACGCCGGCGAGGCCACCCAGAAAATGGCTTTTGCCGATCATGGGCACCAGGATCAACGTACCCGCTTCGGCTTCCCAGCGGTTGCGTTCTACCGAGTCGAGTTCATCAAGCACGCCACGCCACCACGGGCGCTTGTGCCGCCACACCCAGCCACAAACACCGTAATCGAGCGGCAGGCTTTCGCCGACGATCTCCGCGGCATTGGCACCGGCACCGGCACGGTAGGTGTAGTGCTGACAATCTGTGTCGAGGACTGGGATGAGCAGTGTTTCGGCGTTGATTAATTCACGAGCCCGTTCGGCAACCATATCGAAAACCGTGCCCAGATCAAGCTGGCTGTTGATCGCCGAAACGGTTTCTTTGAGGAGCTCAATCTCGCGTTCGCGCAGACGCAATTCCAGCTCCATCTGCTGGAAGCGCATATTCTGGTCGCCATCTCGCTGCACTTGGCTCACCCTAAAACCTCATTGGGTCGCTTGAGAATCCGGTATCGACGCACCCTGAGAAACCCAGGGGCAACGATGGCTCGATACCTTGACTATAGCTATATCGAAACTAGCGATTAAGAACTTGAATTGCAAATCGATATAGGAATAAGCATAGCACCCCGCCGGCCGGGGCAGCGGCCATCCTGCAGCAGGTGCACCCTGGGGGGCGCACAATAATATCTATAATATTCAGCCGTGAACGAACGTTTTTTTGGGGTTCAGCCCGGGCGCATATGCGGGAACAGCAGCACGTCACGAATAGACGGCGCGTCGGTGAAGAGCATGACCAGCCGGTCGATACCAATGCCCTCGCCCGCCGTCGGCGGCATGCCATGTTCCAGGGCACAGATGTAATCGGCATCGAAATGCATGGCCTCCTCGTCGCCGGCGTCCTTGTCCTCGACCTGACGGCGGAAGCGTTCAGCCTGATCCTCGGCGTCGTTCAACTCGGAAAAGCCATTGGCGATTTCGCGACCGCCGACGAAGAATTCGAAGCGGTCGGTGACGAACGGGTCGTTATCATTGCAGCGCGCCAGCGGTGATACTTCGGTCGGATAGGCCGTAATAAAGGTCGGGTGCTTGAGTTGCGCTTCAACAGTCTTTTCGAAGATCTCGATCTGGACCTTGCCCAAACCGTAACTGGGTTTGAGCACGATGCCCAAACGTTCCGCAATATTTCGCGCCGTCACTAGATCGTCGAGGTCGGCCGCCGCGATATCCGGATTGAAGTGCAGGATGGAGTCTTTGACGGTCATGCGCGCGAAGGAACGGCCGAAGTCGTATTCCTCACCCTGATACTGAATGCGTGTGGTACCGAGCAGCGCCTGCGCCATGCTCCGCAATAACGCTTCTGTCAGGTCCATCAGGTCATGATAATCCGCGTAGGCCTGATAGAACTCCAACATGGTGAATTCGGGATTGTGCCGCGTCGACAGCCCCTCGTTACGGAAGTTGCGATTGATTTCATAAACCTTCTCGAAACCACCGACGACGAGTCGCTTGAGATACAACTCCGGCGCGATGCGCAGGAATAATTGCATGTCCAACGCATTGTGATGCGTGGTAAACGGCCGTGCCGTGGCACCGCCGGGGATCATCTGCATCATCGGCGTTTCCACTTCGAGAAAGCCGCGTTCGTTGAGGAAACTGCGAATGTACTGTACGACCTGTGTGCGCAGTCGGAACACGTTGCGCGACGGCTCGCTCATGATGAGATCGAGATAGCGCTGACGGTAACGGGTTTCCTGATCGGACAGGCCGTGGAATTTTTCCGGCAAAGGGCGCAGCGATTTGGTGAGCAGACGGAGCTGATCAACCTTGACACTCAGTTCGCCGGTCTTGGTCTTGAACAACACACCTTCGGCGCCAAGGATGTCGCCGACATCCCAGGTCTTGAACTGCTGGTAGACGCCTTCTTGCAGGCCATCGCGCTCCAGAAATAACTGGATGCGCCCGGACATGTCCAGCAATTGCGTGAAGCTGGCCTTGCCCATGATGCGTTTGGCCATCATGCGTCCGGCCACGCGCACACGATGCGTGTTGCTGGCGAAATAGTCGGCGTCTTTCTCGCCGTATTCAGCGTGCAACTCGCCGGCCATCACGTCGCGACGGAAATCATTGGGAAAGGCGATGCCATTGGCGCGCAGCTGCTTGAGCTTTTCGCGGCGCTCGCTGATCAGTCGATTTTCGTCCTGCTGCGTTTCATCTGATCATCGTTGTTTCCGTTCTTTAATGTAAAGAACCACCAAGACACCAAGAAATCTTTTCTGAACCGCCAAGAACGCCAAGGCGCCAAGAAAACCTATTTTCTAACAATAAAATCAAAAAAGATTTTCTATTGATTTCCCTTGGCGTCGTAGAGGTTCACACGATTATTAGAGCCCGCTCTTGAGGCTGGCTTCGATGAACACATCCAGGTCGCCGTCGAGCACGGCCTGGGTATTGCCGACTTCCACGCCGGTGCGTAAATCCTTGATGCGTGATTGATCGAGTACATAGGAGCGGATCTGACTGCCCCAGCCGATGTCGGATTTACTTTCCTCTACGATTTGCTGATCGGCGCGGCGCTTCTGCATTTCCATTTCGTACAGTTTCGCAGCCAGCTGTTTCATCGCCGTGGAACGGTTTTTGTGTTGCGACCGGTCGCTCTGGCAGGCGACGACGATGCCGTGACGGTATATGCGTAATGCGGATAGCCGATTCGGTACGGTTGACGTGTTGGCCGCCAGCACCGCTGGCGCGGTAGGTGTCGACCTTGAGGTCGGCCGGATTGATATCGACTTCGAAACTGTCATCGATCTCCGGCGAGACGAACACCGCCGAGAATGAAGTGTGGCGGCGGTTACCGGAATCGAATGGCGATTTACGCACCAGGCGATGGACGCCGGTCTCGGTACGCAACCAACCATAGGCATAAGGGCCATCGAATTTGACCGTGGCGCTTTTGATGCCGGCGACTTCGCCAGCCGACGCCTCGATCAGTTCAGTTTTGAAACCGCGCCGCTCGCCCCAACGCAAATACATGCGTAGCAGCATTTCCGCCCAGTCCTGCGCCTCGGTGCCGCCGGAACCCGACTGAATATCGAGGAAGGCGTTGTTGGCGTCCATTTCGCCGGAGAACATGCGGCGAAATTCCAGATCGGCGACTTGTTTTTCCAGACCGGCGAGATCGGTACGCACAGACTCAACGGTCGCCTCATCGTCTTCCTCGCCGGCCATCTGCACCAGTTCGTCGGCATCGTTGAGCTTATCGCCCATCACGCCGAGCGTGAGTACGATTTCTTCGAGGCGCGCGCGTTCACGGCCAAGTTCCTGTGCACGCTCGGGGTTGTCCCAGACCTTGGGCTGTTCCAGTTCGCGGTTTACTTCTTCGAGGCGCTCACGTTTGCCGTCGTAGTCAAAGATACCCCCTCAGGGTCTCGGAGCGCCCCTTGAGGTCTTTGATGGTGGTGAGGATGGGATTGATTTCCAGCATCGTGATTGTGTCCAGAATTCGCGAAGGCGCGATGATACACCAGCCGCCGCATTGTGTGCGGCCCGGTTATACCGATCGTTTAGGAAGCGACCTTGGTGTGTTTGCGCTGACGGCGGGCGCGGACGCCAGCAGCGAGCACTTCCAGCAACGCGACGCTGTCGTCCCAACCGATACAGGCATCGGTGATGCTCTGGCCATAAGCCAGCGATTGCCCCGGCTGGACATCCTGACGGCCGGCCTGCAAATGGCTTTCGATCATGGCGCCGATGATGGCTTGGTTGCCAGCAGCTATTTGGGTGGAGACATCCTGGCCGACTTCCAACTGCCGCTGATGATCCTTGAGACTGTTGGCGTGGCTGAAATCGACCATGACCCGCGCATTCAGGCCCGCCGCCTTAAGATCGCTGACAGCCTTGGCGACGCTTGCTGCATCGTAATTGGGTTGTTTGCCGCCGCGCAGAATGATGTGGCAGTCCGGGTTGCCGGCCGTGGAGAAGATCGCCGAGCGGCCTTCCTTGGTAAGCGACAGGAAATGATGCGGCTGTGAGGCTGAGCGGATGGCATCGACCGCGACCTTGAGCGTGCCATCGGTCCCGTTTTTGAATCCCACCGGGCAGGACAGACCAGAGGCCAGTTCGCGATGCACCTGACTTTCCGTCGTGCGCGCACCGATCGCGCCCCAACTGACCAAGTCCGCGACATACTGCGGACTGATCAGATCCAAGAATTCGGTTGCCGCCGGCACGCCCATCTCATTGAGATCGAGCAGCAGTTTGCGCGCGATGCGCAGACCCTCGTTGATTTTGAAGCTGCCATCCAGATTGGGATCGTTGATCAGACCTTTCCAACCGACCGTCGTGCGCGGCTTTTCGAAGTAGACACGCATGACAATCAACAGATCATCACTCAGACGATTACGCATTGCCTTGAGTCGACCAGCATATTCCAAAGCGGCATTTGGATCGTGTATCGAACACGGGCCAATAATAATCAGGAGCCGATCATCGCTGCCAGTAAGAATGTTATGGATGGCGCGGCGTGTTGCAATAATTGAGTTCGCGGCAAGTTCGCTGACGGGGAACGCCTCATGGAGTTCGACCGGTGGAGTCACCTCCTGGATATTGGCGATGCGTAAGTCGTCTGTGCCGTACTGATTCGTCATGTGCGTACCAAATGCAAACCGCCGGTGTTGGGCTTCCCCGGAACGGTGCGTTGTCATGGACAAAAGAATGCGCATGCGCCGCGAGCCGGTGGCTTCCTGCGGGCGGTTAGTATTATCACAAATGTAGAGCGGGCTGTCAGGCCTGCGTGGCTTGGCCGGAGGCCAAATTTGTCGAGTCAGAATCCAGGTGATCTGACACGCCCAGCAAGTTCACACGGGATCCGCGGTTGCCTCATTCGTCCCCGCTATCACCCTCGTCTTCGTCGTAATCAAATGCTACCGGTGGCGGATTACCGTCGTGTATTCGGCTCCAGCGCAACTGCCGGTAGGCTTGACGGGTGAAGAGGTAACTGTCCAAGGCGGCGGTATCACGTATCTTTGTGGCGCTCAACAGATTGGCCCGGGTATTGACCAGCCGCAAGCCCCAAAGAGAATTGCGCGCCCTCACATCATCTATCTGTGCAATCCGACCGATCTGATAATCCACTACGAGCGCGCCCGTATCGCGCACCGTACTCGGCCCCAGCAGTGGCAAAACCAGATACCAGCCTTCACCGACGCCCCAATACCCCAGTGTCTGACCGAAATCTTCTTCGTGGCGGGTGAGTCCCATCTGTGTGGCGGGATCGAAAAGACCACCAAGGCCGAGCGTTGAATTCACCACGAACCGCCCTGTTGCGGTTAAACCCCGATGCCCTTTGCCCTGCAGAAGGTCATTTGCAATGGTGTTGACCTCGAGCAGGTTATTGAAGAAATACGTGACACTCTGCCGACCCTGGTCCGGAATGACCTTCTGATAGACCTGCGCTGTTGGTTTGATCACGGCGCGATCGAGCTTGTCGTTGAAGGTGTCGATCACACGGTTGACAGGTTCCAACGGATCGCTTACATCTTCATGGGGAGGTGTGTTCGCACACGCGCTCAGACCCGAGATCGTCAGCATGGCAACAACGGTAGTTATCCCTTTCATACCTACCTACTTTTGCATTCCCTGAAGTTGTCTGCCTGAAAGAATATTCCGCACCCACGCCAGCGGGAGTCTCCGGACAGCGGCATTCGCCGTATAAAACTTGATATTGCCTAGCGAAGTAAAAGCCATATCCAATCGGAAACAGAAAGAGCGGCCTTGTGCCGCTCTCGGATCAAATATTGGTCGGGGCGAGAGGATTCGAACCTCCGACCACCTGCACCCCATGCAGGTACGCTACCAGGCTGCGCTACGCCCCGAGATAAACCCTGTGTGTGTACTACCGGCCACAGCGAGGGCGCAATGATACCCGAATCACGACAGTGTGAAAACGCTTTAGCACTCAGCGTCGCAGCAACTGGAGTAACTCCTCCAATTCCATGCGCATCTGGCGAATGATCTGCAAGCTTTGGGTGACGTCTTCTTTGGCCTGGTCGCCCGACAGACGTTGCCGTGCCCCACCAATGGTGAAGCCTTGTTCATAAAGCAGGCTGCGAATCTGCCGAATCATGATCACGTCATGGCGCTGGTAGTAGCGGCGATTGCCGCGACGTTTCACTGGCTTGAGCTGAGGGAATTCCTGCTCCCAATAGCGCAACACATGAGGTTTCACACCGCATAACTCGCTGACTTCACCGATAGTGAAGTAGCGTTTGCCCGGAATGACCGGCAGTACGTCGTTATTGCTGGCTTCCAGCATAGGCCTCTACTCTGGACTTGAGTTTTTGGCCTGGTCGAAAAGTCACAACCCGGCGCGCAGTAATCGGAATTTCTTCACCGGTCTTAGGATTACGGCCGGGGCGTTTGTTCTTATCGCGTAGATCGAAGTTGCCGAATCCAGACAGCTTCACTTGGCTGCCGTTCTCCAGCGCCAGTCGAATTTCTTCAAAGAACATCTCGACCAGTTCTTTCGCCTCACGCTTGTTGAGACCTAATTCTTCGAACAATTTTTCGGCCAGTTCCGCCTTGGTCAGCGCCATAACACGGTTCACTCCCTTAAGGTTGCTCCAAACTTAGCGTTCAGTGCAGTCTGTACTTGAACCAGGACAGTCTCGACATCCTGTTCGGTTAGTGTGCGGGACGAATCCTGTAGAATCAACCCTAAAGCTATGCTTTTTAGTCCCGATTCTATAGCCTTACCTTGATATAGATCGAACAAGGTCACAGTCTGCAGCAAAGATCCGGCAGCGTCCCGTATAGCCGCAGAGACCTCCGCCACAGGAATATTTTGTGGCAACACAAAGGCCAGATCACGACGGATCGCGGGGTACCGTGAGATCTCGCGGAATGCTGCCACCTGCCCGTCTGCCAAGGCCTGAGCCGCTATCTCAAAAACGAATACATTAACATCTATATTCAATGTGTTAGAGAGTTCAGGATGGAGCATCCCTAGCCACCCTACTGAGACACCATTACGGACTATCTGGGCTGTCTGCCCTGGATGAAGCGCGGGGTGTTTGCCCACTGCGAAGCTAAATTCGTGACCTGCACCGCCCGCCGCCAGAACAGCCTCGACATCCGCCTTGGCATCGTAGAAATCGGCTGACTGCGCTTGCGACCCCCACTGTTCAGGATGTCGATCGCCAAGCAGTAACCCACCTATATAGTATTCTTGTTTTAAATCATTATCTTGAAAAACATATGTAAGGCCATACTCGAATATACGAATACGTGACTGCTGACGATTCAGGTTGTGCTGCGCCGCCTTGACCAGGCCCGGCCAAAGACTGGTTCGCATCACCGACATTTCAGAAGAGATCGGGTTAGCGAGGGTTACCGGTGCATGCTCAGGATCGATGACAGCCTGGAGTTTTGGCTCCACAAAGCTATAAGTAATCGCCTCCTGATAACCTCGCTGGACGAGCACATTTCGCCATTCCGCAATACTTACCCGGCCTTCAGGTCTGGGGATATTTTTCATCGAGGCTTTGGGCCGCGTGCTCGGTAGGTGGTTATAACCATGGATACGGCCAATATCCTCGATAAGATCCGCCTCCAAGGCCATATCGAAACGGTATGTCGGTGGCGTCACGCTCCAGCCCTCGGCATTTGGCTCCAGCGCCGCACCGAGCCGCGTGAGGATATCCTCGATTTCAGTATCCGGCAGTTCAATCCCCAACAAGCGGGTTAAGCGGGCCCGGCGTAGCTGTATAGGTACGCGCTTGGGTAAGCCTTCGACATTACAGACCTCCGCGATCGGACCCGGCTTACCGCCAACCAATTCGATCAGCAGCGTTGTCGCACGTTCCATGGCCAGATGTTGCAGTGTGAAATCGACCCCACGCTCAAACCGATAAGAAGAATCTGTCTGCAATCCATAGCGTCGCGCACATCCTGCCAGCACCTCGGGCGAGAAAAATGCGCACTCGAGAAAAACATCGCGGGTGTCTTCGCCGACACCGGTTTCTTCGCCACCCATAACGCCCGCAATGGCTAACACTTTGGCGTCATCGGCAATAACTAAGGTTTCCTCGTCCAGCACAACTTCACTGCTATCGAGAAGCCGCATCACTTCTGCCTGCCGCGCAAAACGTACCTCGATTTTTCCATTCAGATGTGCCAGATCGAACGCATGCATGGGCTGCCCGAGTTCGAGAAGAATATAGTTGGTTACATCTACGAGTGGGCCGAGACTGCGGATTCCGCCGCGACGTAGCTTCTCGCGCATCCACAGCGGCGTTGTCGCCTGCGGGTTAATGCCACGAATCACTCGTCCCAGATAGCGCGGGCAAGCTTGAGGCGCAGATACATGAATTGGGAATTCATCATCTATTGAGACTTCAACGTGTGACCGCAAAGGCATTGTTACAGTGCTGCGAGTTAGAACACCAATTTCACGTGCCAAGCCCGCAATGCCCAAACAGTCGCCGCGATTCGGCGTGAAATCCACTTCAATGATCGAATCGTTAAGATCAAGGTAGCTGCGTATATCGGAACCAATCGGCGCATCAGCCGGCAGCGACAGCAATCCTGAATGATCGTCTGCAAGCCCCAACTCTCGCGCAGAACAGAGCATACCGCTCGACTCAACACCCCTGAGTTTTGCTTTCTTGATCTTCAGGTCCCCGGGGAGAACTGCATCCACTAACGCTGTTGGCACACGCATGCCGACCGCAACATTCGGCGCACCGCAGACAATCTGCAGCGGCTCACCTGTTCCTGCGTCTACCTGACAGACGCGCAACTTGTCCGCATCCGGATGCGGGACCACATTGAGCACGGCACCGACCACCACGCCCGTAAAACTACCGGCCGCGGGCTCGATGGCATCGACTTCCAGACCTGCCATGGTCAGTTGTGCGGCCAGTTCATCTGTGGAGATGTCTGGATTCACCCATTCGCGTAACCAGTTTTCGCTGAATTTCATATGCTCAGATACAAGATGCAAGTGACAGGGAATAAGCCATATAACGAGCCGATTTCTGCGCCTTGATTCCTGCTGCTCCCGTTTTACCTAAATTGCCGCAGGAATCTCAAATCGTTCTCAAAGAACAGCCGGAGATCATTCACGCCATAGCGCAGCATGGCCAGACGTTCGACGCCCATACCAAAGGCGAAGCCAATATATTTTTCATTGTCGATGCCGACATGTTCGAAAACTTTTGGATGCACCATGCCGCAGCCCAACACCTCCAACCAGCCGGTCTGTTTGCAGACACGACAACCCTTGCCGCTGCACATCACGCAGGCGATATCCACTTCGGCCGAAGGTTCGGTGAAGGGAAAATACGATGGCCTGAAGCGCACCGCCAGATCGCGCTCAAAGAAATTGCGCAGGAAGTCATCCAGCACGCCTTTCAAATCCGCGAAGCTGACGTTCTCGTCTACATACAGGCCTTCGACCTGATGAAACATAGGTGTATGCGTCAGATCGGAATCACATCGGTAAACACGGCCCGGCGCAATGATGCGTAACGGTGGTTGCCGATTTTCCATAACGCGGATCTGCACCGGTGAGGTGTGGGTGCGTAACACAGTGTGTTCGTCGATGTAGAAAGTATCATGCATCGCCCGCGCAGGATGGTGCGCTGGGATATTGAGGGCTTCGAAGTTATGGTAGTCATCCTCGATTTCCGGGCCATGCGCGACCTCGAAACCCAGTTGTTCAAACAGTGCCTCGATACGCATCAATGTGCGCGTAACAGGATGCAATCCGCCGGGGTGCTCACCGCGCCCGGGTAATGTCACGTCTATTGATTGTTCCGCAAGTCGCTTGGACAACTCTTCGGCTTCCAGCGCAGTACGGCGCGTATCCAGCCATTCCTGCACCTGCTGCTTGGCCTGATTTATAACCTGACCGGCAGCTTTGCGTTCTTCAGGGGCCAACTGCCCAAGCTGTTTGAGCTGCTCGGTCAGCACACCCTTCTTACCGAGGTAGTGAACGCGCACATCGTCCAGCGCCCTCAGATCGGCAGCCATCGCGATGGCTTTTTCGACATCCACCATGAGTTGTGTGATCTGTTCTTGCACTGCGATCATTCTTCCATTGTCTGGAGCGGTGAAAATGAAAAGGGGAAGGCCATACCAGCCTTCCCCTTCACGTTACAGCGCTGCGACGGTAGCCACCGTCGTTGGCGTCGCTTAACCCAGGCTGGCCTTGGCCTGCGCCGCGATCACGCCGAAAGCAGGCTTATCGAACACCGCCAGATCAGCAAGCACCTTGCGGTCGATCTCGATGTTCGCCTTCTTCAGGCCATTGATCAATCGGCTGTACGACAGGCCGTTCTCGCGGGCCGCGGCATTGATACGCGCGATCCACAAAGCCCGGAACTGGCGTTTACGCTGACGGCGATCGCGATACGCATATTGACCGGCCTTGATGACCGCTTGCTTGGCGATTCGGAACACTTTGCGACGGGCACCGTAGTAGCCCTTCGCTTTGTCCATGATCTTTTTGTGTTTGGCGTGTGCGGTAACGCCACGTTTTACGCGTGCCATGAGTGTCTATCTCCTCAACTGTACGGCAGCATGCGGCGAACAGATGCCACATCGGATTCGTGCACCTGAGCAGGACTGCCCAGCTGACGTTTACGCTTGCTGCTTTTCTTGGTGAGGATATGACGCAGATGCGACTGCGAACGCTTGAAACCGCCGCTTGCTGAGCGTTTGAAACGCTTCAACGCACCGCTGTTGGACTTCATCTTCGGCATTGTAATGCACTCCGTATTCGGAATAACTTCATTAAGCCGTACAGGGCACCGACCATACTTTGTCGATGACTTAGCCTGACGGCCACTCACTTCTTCGGCGATAGCACCATGACCATTTGGCGACCTTCCATCCTGGGGAACTGTTCAACGACCCCGTGCTCCTCGAGGTCCAGCTTTACCCGTTCCAGAAGTTCCACACCGAGTTCCTGATGGGCCATTTCTCGACCACGGAACCGGAGGGTCACTTTGACTCTATCCCCATCTTCCAGGAAACGTATCAGGTTGCGGAGTTTGACCTGATAATCCCCTATATCGGTGCCGGGACGGAATTTTATTTCCTTCACCTGCACCTGCTTCTGCTTCTTACGGGCTACGGACTGTTTCTTGTTCGTCTCGAACACAAACTTGCCGTAATCCATAACGCGACAGACAGGTGGCTCGCTCTGCGGTGCGATCTCGACCAAGTCGAGCCCCGACTCTTCTGCGAGTGCCAGTGCTTGTTCAATCGTCAACACGCCAGCTTGTTCGCCGTCGGCCCCGAGGACACGCACTTCCGGGGCCGTAATGCGCCCGTTGATTCGATATTTCTCTTTTCCAGCGCTGATGCTTCAGCCCTCCAAAATAGTTAGGCCGCGGCTCGCGATCTCGGCGTCCAGGTGTGCAGTGAAGGCTTCCACCGTCATCACACCCAAATCTTTACCGCTTCGCGTGCGCACGGCCACAGTGCCCGTTTCAGCTTCCCGGTCCCCGACAACCAACAGGTAAGGGACCCGCTGAATCGTGTGCTCGCGGATTTTAAAGCCAATTTTCTCATTCCTCAAGTCCGATTTTGCCCGGATACCCTGTTTCTGCAAGATTTCTTCGGCTGCCTTGACCGCCTCGATCTGGCGATCGGTGATCGTCATGACCACCGCCTGGACCGGTGACAGCCACGCTGGCAGCAGTCCGGCGTAGTGTTCGATCAATATCCCAATGAAGCGCTCCATGGAGCCCAGGACGGCTCGATGCAGCATAACCGGCACCTTGCGGCTGTTGTCTTCGGCCACATATTCGGCCCCCAGACGCCCCGGCAGGACAAAATCCAGCTGCAAGGTACCGCACTGCCAGACCCGGCCGATGCAGTCTTTCAGCGAGAACTCGATCTTCGGACCGTAGAAAGCGCCCTCGCCCGGCTGCAGATCCCACGCCAGTTCCTTGGCGTTCAGTGCCTGCTCCAGCGCATGCTCGGCCTTGGTCCAGACCTCATCGGAGCCGGCGCGCTTGTCCGGACGGGTCGATAACTTGAACAGGATATCCGTGAAACCGAAATCTCTGTAGACCTCCAGGACCAGGTCGATGAAGCGTTCCGCCTCCTCGCGCATCTGCTCCTCGGTACAGAAGATATGCGCGTCGTCCTGTGTGAAACCGCGCACGCGCATCAGGCCGTGCAGCGCACCGGACGGTTCATTGCGATGGCAACAACCGAACTCGGCCATGCGCAGCGGCAGATCTCGATAGCTGTGCAGACCGTGATTAAAGATCTGAACATGGCACGGGCAGTTCATCGGCTTGACCGCATAGTCGCGATTTTCCGAATGCGTCGTAAACATGTTCTCGCGGTAGAACTCCCAATGCCCGGACTTTTCCCACAGACTGCGGTCGACCACTTGCGGCGTACGCACTTCCTGGTAGCCCCGGTCATTGAGCTTGTCGCGCATGTACTGCTCGATCGCCTGCCACACTGTCCAGCCGTTGGGGTGCCAGAACACCATGCCCGGTGCTTCTTCCTGCATGTGGAACAAATGCAATTGCTTGGCGATTTTACGGTGGTCGCGTTTTTCGGCTTCTTCCAAGCGATGCAGATATGCCTTCAGGGCCTTGGCATCCGTCCATGCCGTGCCGTAAATGCGTTGCAGCATTTCGTTGCGTGAATCGCCGCGCCAATAGGCGCCGGCCACCTTCATCAATTTGAAGGCCTTGATCTTGCCGGTGGATGGCACATGCGGGCCGCGACACAAATCAATGAAGTCGCCTTGCTGATACAGCGAAATATCATCGCCGGACGGAATGCTCTCGATGATCTCGGCCTTGTACGCCTCACCCATATTACGGAAAAAATCCACCGCCTCGTCGCGCGGCATGACTTTGCGCGTGACCGTGTAATCCGCTGCCGTCAGTTCGGCCATCTTCGCCTCGATAGCGGCGAGATCTTCCGGCGTGAAGGGGCGCGAGTAAGCAAAGTCGTAATAGAAGCCGTCTTCGATCACCGGACCGATGGTGACCTGCGCCTCGGGGAACAGTGCCTTGACGGCCTGTGCGAGCAAGTGCGCAGCGGAATGGCGGATGACATCCAGACCTTCGGCGTCGCGCTCAGTGACAATCGCGAGCTGCGCGTCTGCCTCAATCAAGTGCGAGGTGTCGACCAGACGGCCATCGACCCGACCGGCGAGCGCGGCCTTGGCCAAGCCAGGCCCAATCGCGGTAGCGACATCATGGACGGTAACGGGTTGTTCAAACTGACGCTGACTGCCGTCGGGGAGCGTAATGGTGGGCATTGCTTATCTCCAGTGGTGACCGGTACGAGGGGCCACATGTTTATATAGGGTGAAGTAAATCAGCGCGTCGCAAATAAATATCGATAACAACATGCCTCGCAATCGTTTAGCGCTAAATACCCGCATCCGCCCTCTCGGTTGACCTTAACGCAATCAGACACTTAACGCAGGCGCGGATACTAGCCTGCGAACTTGCATCCGTCAATTCAAGCCCTGCACCCAGCCACCACCGGCCTGTCTGCGCTGTACGCCTGCGACACCAACAACCGCCACCACCAGCCCGAACCGCAGCTACAGCTTCGACGCCAACAGCAACCAACTCACACGCGGCGATGGTGCGACCTTCACCTACACCACGACAACCGCCTGACCAAGTAACGGTGCTGCCCAGGCCAGCGCCAAAATTGATTCGACACCGACCTCCGGGTTGGCGATCAAAACCGAAGGCTATATTTTTGCCGAACCCGCGGCGAAGGGGATCATCACCCAGCCCGCAAAATCGTGCGAGAAACGTTTCGCGGCTTCCCCGGAGGCATACTCGTAGAGCAACGCCGTGACCACGATCCGGGCGCAGTTCGCCGCCAAGGCCACGGGGACCACGCTCGCGACGAGCAGAATTCGCTCCCACCAGGACCGCTTCACGAGGATCAAATACACATAGGCCAGCGCGAGGATCCCCACGAAAATCCGCAGTCCCGAACAGGCCTGCTCCACCTCTAAATTGATGCCGTTCAGCCAAATCGTGTTCCCCTCGGCCAGCGCGGGCTGCCCGCAAAACTGCAGCACCCAGCAACTCAACCGGGCGGCGATGCGCTGCAAGGGCAGGCTAAACCAACGTTCCACCCCATACGGCCAGGGAATCATGAAAAACAGAAAAACGATCGAAGGCAGGCTCCAACGCAGCACGGCCGCCCCGCCGAGAAACCACACCGCCCCCGCGCACCAGAGGAGAATCGACCAACCGTCGATCCCTCCCAGAAAAAACTGGGCGCCGGCATAACGCAGGGCGATGCTAAGGAGCATCAAACCCAATCCCCCCCACGCCAACCCCGGCTGCCTTCCCCGGAAATTGGCGGCGGCGGACCCATAAAAAAATCACGGCAAGCGGAACGACGAGATAGCCGTGCGAGTAGTCGGGGATGCGGTCCCACGCGTCGACCAACTGCCGTAAGGTCGGCCAATAGGCCCAAAGAAACGCGATGCCGATGATGCCGACCGCACCTGCGGAAAGCAGTAGCTCCCCCGTCGCTTTCTGCGGAACTTTCATTTTCGTATCGGAAACGGGAGTCATCTCGGGAATGGCGTCGCACACGCCGGCGCGGGTATCGCGCTGCGGGAGCGGAGCCGCCTTTTTCGCCGCCGATCGTTTGGGCTGTTTGACCTTCATCCGCATCACGCCGTCGCCGCGATCGTGTTAAGAACCAAGAACTGCGTGCGTTTGCGCAACGTCTCGACCGCCCCCTCGGCGCGCACTCCGTTCTTCTGGGTGACATTCGGGGACATCTGCTTGTCCTCGCAACGGCACCGTCCCACGGTATCCACTTGGCAGCCTGGAGGGCATGACTGAGACGTGGACCGAAAGTCGATTGATTATAAAACTGCAAACTTCCCGGCGGATTTCCTTATCTCAATCGTGGACTTCCGTATCCCGCGCACGGCTTCTGAATCGTCGCTACATGCAAAGAATCGGGCACCAACTTCGTCAACTGCCTCCTACCCTACCATTTGAATCTTCGGATTTCGAATATTCTCTTATTCGGCGGCGTCGTATTTATTGTTTGCGTAATCAAGCGTCGTTCCCGCGACTTCCAGGAAGTCTGCAGATCTCCTGCCAGCAAATTCCCGGCTGCCCCCTCCGGCGCGCACTCCGTTCTTTTGGGTGACCAAGCCACGAGAAAAACTCGTCGCGTCGGCACCTTCTACGAAGACAGCACTAGCCGCCATAACTGCATAACAATCCTGACGCAATAAGCCGCGAAAAGTAGGCACCACGAAATCCGGAAAGGCTCAAAGCAGCGCAAAAACTCCGGCCTGATGTAATCGTCGCTCGCCGTTACAAATATTCCCGAATTAAATTCCCAAGCCTTTATCTGCCAGTCGAACATCTTTCGGCCTCGATCGCCGAGCGGCTGCAAGCGAACCGGATGACCTTGGTGATGGCTTAAATCGCGGCCCCGTCTTGGGAGACGCGACCCTCTCTCCGCGCACAACGTGCAGCACTCCTCCGCACGGGGCAAGGAAAGGTTGACGCTCGGTCGGATACGCACGTTCCGGATTCACGCGCGGGCGGTACGCCACACTGCCACGGCCATTCGCCGCGCTCGTTCCGTCACCTCGCTTGCTGCCGGGCGCCATGCCGACCCGCTGCCCCCCGGCGCCATGCCTGCTGCCCAACAAAGGGACGTTAAGTTCTAGTAGAAATAGATTTCAAGACATGTCAACACTAAATTAGCCGCCCCCCCCCAAAATTGCCTGAAATACCTCTGCAGATCACGACGGCAAGGCATTTCCGTCATCGGCGTCCAACGAATTCAAGACAAATTCGCGATGCACTGCCCCATCATGGATCGCTTCTTGTCCCACGATATCATGCCCCTTCGCGACGCGTTTTTCCCCTCGTTCACTACGCACGCTCGACGCGGAAACGTACAACCTGACGCGATCGCCTCACCCGCGTTGCCCGGACGGCAGATCGCGTTGTCGGAGTCTTTTGTGGTTCCTTGTGTACTGCCCACAATGTGAAAAACAGACGTTTTGCCCGCGAAAACGGGCATTTTCGTCGTACACGCTTCCCGGAATCCGCAACACACGATCGGCCGCCGCCCGTGGTTCGCCCGATAGGGATTGAGAAGACTGCGATGTCTGGGACCACCACGGTGACGATCGGCGAGAATCGCCAAAAACGCATCAACAAACAACTCCGTTCGTTCTTTTTGAAGCAAATTCTCGGCCAATCTTCGCGCCGTATTGCCACGAGATCTTTTGGTCTTCGGTTCTCGCGTCGAGATTCTGCAGAACGACTTCGGCGGAAGCAACCTCGGTCCAGCAACGTCCTTTCTTCCCAAAAATACCCCCCCTACAAAGGACTATAGGTAATTGCCAATCGAGTCTTTCTCTGTAGCAACACGTGCTGTGCGTCGTCAAAGAATTTCCCCCCCCCCGCACGCTGCGACACGGGGCGAAGGAAAGAGCTTTTCCACGCCGTGCGCGGCCCGCCATCCAAGGAACACTGTTTTCGGAGCGTGGACGGAGACCGACGACTGTGGGCCTACCTTGTCCTCTCGCGCGCATTCTATATGCGCACAGGAATAGGGGCAGTGGTACGCTGCCTGCTCGCGAGGTTCGCAGATGTTCCCCAAGGTCACGGATCCATGTCCCCTCTCCCAAGATCGATGTTATCGTTATGCAAGAAAGAACACAGAGAACACGTGGTGGTGGTTGTTAAGATCGAGCGATTCTATAGCGCGTTATGGGGGGATGGTGGTACAGCAAGGCGAAAAGGTGCGGTCGGTCTGGGGGAGAGGGCGGGGCGACGTGGGAAGAGCATTTTACTGTTTCATGGGGGGGATAACCCGAGCGTGATCCGTCACACAATGCGTCGCCGCCGGGCGACGCCGACGGCCGCGCCCGCGAGTTGGCTAACGCCGCTGCCGTCTGGCGGGCACAAGCAAAGAAGAATCAATAGTCGGCACTTGACGAAGCGGCGCGGGGTGGCTAGACTGCTTAAGGTAAGGCTTCGCTAGGCAAAGGATTTTCTGTCCGGTAGTTCTGCTTGATCGACGAATTCCTTTTCCTCCGCGTCGTCGCCGAGGGATGCCACGCGAGCACCTTTTAGAAGACTTTTCCGGCAACACCGGATTTTAACATCTCCACAGGTTCTGGGTTCGGCAAGGGATCGCACAAGGACGAGGTACGACGCATTGTTTTCACGAAAGGTCCAGGATGAACGCGGTCTCAAGCGCAATCGCCGCGGGAGACACTGGCGAGGCGTTCGCGGAGGCCAATTGCGCCGAGGCCCGCACTGCGGACAAGGCACTCGTGCAGCGTTGCCTGGAGGGCGAGGTGGCCGCGTGGGAAGAGCTGTACTTGAAGTGCCACGAAACGCTGCTTGGCACGATCCGCGTGCTGCTCGGCAGGCCAGCGGTCGATTCGCACCTCGTCGAGGAAATCGCGGCGCGAGTTTGGTTTGCCGTCGTCAATCGCGATGGCGCGGGCCTGGCCAAGTTTGATCCGCAACGAGGCGGCATCCATACCTTTCTCAAGTACGTGGCGCAGGACGAGATTCACGCCATTTTCGCGCCGAACGCAGCCCGGCTCAAGCACGAGTTGAAAAGCATGCGGCGCGATCGACTTACCGCTGGCGACCGGAACGAATCGCTCGGCAGTACGATTGCGGAGTTCATCGCCACGCTAACGCCTCACGAACGGCAGTTTTGTGAGGAGTATTTGTTGCTTACCGCCGCGGAAGATGGCGATTTTTCCCCGGCCGCCTATTCTTCGACCAACGTCTGGCAGCTCACCCGTCGCGTGTATAAGAAATTCATGCGGTATCTGGGTCGCGATTTCTGACGTCACCGCGGCGATCCGTCCATTGTACGGATCGCATCGGCGTTTCTTGCTCAACAATCGTTTTGCCACCGACGCGACGGCAGGTGGCGGGTGACCCTACGGGATGCATCCGCGGTTTTTCGGCAAGGGAGTCCTCGATGGGGCGACGCGTCGGGGAATCAGTCGCTCGCGGTGATTCTTCTTCCGCTTGCGCACCCTCGCCAACAAGCCGCCGAGCAGCCGGAATCGCACCTGCGCTGCCGCGTCCGCCTGCGGGCGACGCGCTGCGAAACATGGGCCGCGACATCGCCGGAGCCGACGTGGCGCTCTGCGGCACGAGCTAGCCCAGGACGGGGGCGACACCACTACAGCGGCTGCGAAATCGTGGTCTGCAAATTGACCGACATCGGCGAGGGAATACGGGACCACAATCCAACGTCGAGCACTGGTACGAACTCGAATGCCAGATTGACTGTCCCGCCCCGGGCTTCTCCTGCGTCACGATTCTCCCACGTCGGGCGGGGCTGACGAACGGCCACCCGAAGGTTCTGCCAGTGCCAATGCCGGATACGGTGCGGAATCGCCGAAACTTGCTTGTGAGGATGGAGTTACGGAAACAAGCCGGTTCGCTTCGCCCTTCCTCAGCGGTGGCTGGGTGGGAAGCAATTTCTGGAAATTTCCCGATTTTCTTGTTTTTCATTGTCAGGAATCGGTCTCATGCGGCCTAATGAGTGTAGCGTTTTTTGCGACTCGTTTTGACACCGGGTCGTTCTTCTCATTGAAGGCGTGTGCCTTTGACTGAAGCGACAGACAAGCGGCCCGCCGACGGCCAAAGGAGACAGAGATGAAACGGTTAATGTTTGAGTGCTGAGCGTGGCGGTAATGGTCGGGCTGGCATCGGCCACGGCGCAGGCGTCGATCACCTACACGATTGGCGATTGGGGACCAACATCGTATCCTGGTCCTGTCACGCCGCCTGCGGGGGCCCCGCATAGCCTGGACGGTTGGGGCTATCCTGGTGATACAGTGAAACTCACAGGCAACTCAGGCAATTTTGATCTGGTGATGGCGCTCATACACCCTAAAAGATCAACACCTTGCTCTGGGGGGTGGATTACACCTATAACGGCACCGAAACTGCTTGGGACTATCCGGCGAATTGGCCCGATCTTACGTTCGAATTAGCACGCGACCGAAGTATAACCATTGGTACGGCGACGGGGAACATCAGCCAAACTGGTACTTTGACAACCACCTGGTTTGATGACAGCCTCTCGTTTGCTGCCGGAACAATGGCTTCCCTCTACGTTGACAGATTCTGGTCAAAACTATCGAGTTGACGTCACAGCGATCGGCCTTCCAGTCGCAAATGTTGATAACTTCAACGGTACATAGATCCCCCCGCAGGAGGTTTTGCCCAGACTCCGCGGGATGTGAGGGCAACGTTCGTCGTTCGACTGGTGCCGCCGTTCCCGAACCGGCCACCATCATCGTCTGGTCACTGCTCGGCCTGACTGCGGTCGGCTTCGGCTACTGGCGGCGGAAATAGGCTGCGGCAAACTCCTGTGCGCAACGCCATGACCAGCAAAGGGCCGTCCATTTGGGCGGCCCTTTGCCATTGGCGCGGCAGAATGCGATGCCGACCAATTCTCCAGACGTTATGCCCATTAAGCGAAAGGTCTCGCGTGGACGTCCGGGCAATCCAAGTTCTGGTGGCGGCGAATCGTCGGACCCCGCAAATAGCTTGGCGCCGCCTGCGATGCCCGACGGGGCGGTGGGCGCGGAAGTCCCCGGTTCCGCGAGGAATGGCGGCCGTTAGGACGCCGCGATCTCCTCTTCCGCGGCGGGATGCGGGCTGCCGCCAATCCTCTGCCGTGCGACACGCTTGCCGATGCCCCGAATCGCGACCCGTGCGGCGAATTGGGCGTGGCGGGGGCGGGATTTGCCTGCGCTCCCAGCCGTAGATCGTCAGCGGCGACACGCCCACCAATTTCCCGTAATCCAGTGCCGACCATCCCAACCGCCTGCGCTGGGCCCTCACCAAACGCGCCGAAAAGCGGAGACTCTCCCCCGATGCTTCGGCGGGCGGCAGGCCGGTTTTCCCCCTCGTTCTTGTAGGCTGCCGATCTGCTTTTGCCTGTCCGCCCACAGCCAGACCATGCCAAAAAATGGCAAAATCCGTGAACGCAAAATGCGATTGCGCCCCACAACAAGTCGGCACGAACCCAAGGTAACCACGCACCCACTTCAGCCGCTCCAGCCGGATAAGGCGTTGGGTTGATATGGGGTTGCCCCCATAGCTGTAGTAGTCTGTTGTACAAAATATCGTGTTTTGAGCGACAGTGCCCCACTTCCCTCTCTTGACACGATTGGGTCTAATGAGGCTTGGGGTGATGCTGATGCAACGATGCGCGTTGGCGTCTGGTCGAAGGGATCTTTTGTATTACGTCGTTGGTATTCCTTTCTTCCCGCAACGCTCGATCGACGCAGTGCATCGACTCGTGAAATACCGCGGTGTCGGCCTGATCGCTACTCGCTGGCCGTGACGTGTGGGACGATCGTTTTCCGACAGAAGCCCGAGCCGGATCGCTTTGCCTGCCCAACGCACGGCCGCTATGGCCTTCAAAGGACCCGACGAAGAAATGGACCTGCCTCCTCCGACTACCGTTTCCCAAAGCCATTTGCTGGGTCGATCACCACGCATTGCAATCGAGGAGTTTTCCAGACGACGCCTCTGCCCGGGCGAAGCCGTGCTGTTGGAACGCGAACGGACGCACCTGCGCGACCGTTACGCAATTCGCGTAAACAGCACCGCCAATAAGCCTCTGGGTTACCTCCCGCGGAACGTAAGTACGTGGCTTGCGGCGCTGATGGATCGCAGCAGGTGCGGGTGGAGGGCCATCTCCTGCCGCGGCCGGGGGTCCCCGGCGGCGGTCGTGCCGCCTTGCCCCCGATCAGGCTTTCCGTGTTTACGGCAAACGGCGACACCGAACTTTGGGAACGCGAACTGCTTCGCACGAAGGAAGATGTTTTGCATCAGATGCTGGTGTATGCCTATCGCCAGAGGGAGCGCGTGGCCGATCCCCACGTCCTACAGGAGGTTGCCGCGGCCTTGCGCACTTTGACGCGTCAGCCGTTGCTTCCCGAAACGCAGATGCTCCTGGCTGTTGGCCGGAGATGGCAAGCAAGACTCCGCCCCGGCGGGATCTCCGCAGATTCACTAGCAATCCGGGCGGTGTTTGACGGTCCTGCAGTTGCGGATGTTGGGCCGAGCGGCGTATCGTCGAAGCGAACTTCAGATTTGCGGCGACGCAGAGTACAGCCCCGGCCCAATGCTGTCGGTCAAGGGCACGGCAACCTAGGCTCACAATTTCCGCCGATCTTCCCGTGTGGCTGTCAGGAATCGGTCGTTGGCGGCCTATTAGTAGCGGCTATCGCGGCGGAATCGTTGCCTATCAGCGTCCAGGATTGCGGGCGGCCTCGCAGACATTTCCCGGACCTGGACGCACTGCGCAAGCCCGTTTTGGGAGATCGTTAATTGCCGAAGGTCGGTTGCGATTCGATGTCGTCGCTAGTCCGATTCATCTGGCTCTGCCGAGACTTTGGCTCGGCACCTTCGGCAAACCGAAAGAACTCGCCTTTCCGCGAGACAACGGGCAACGAGGGGCGGATGGGGCATCATGCGGCTCTTTTGCGGCGGTGGAGCGGCGTTCGCTGTAGCGACGAAAGATAGTGGTATCCACGTGGCAGACCTACTCCGGTCGGCGACCTCAGGCTATACGGCACAGTCTTCCCCGAAGGACTCGCATCGGCAATAATGTGAGGGGTGCCCGCCCGCGTGATAATTCTGCGGGAGAAATCGGGAGTGCCTGCCATTTTGCCGAAAGCCACGTCGCAATGCGCATGAAGGTGAAGTTATTCCGCGAACTTGGCCTTGGTGTCGGGGAACGCCGAACCCTGGAGCGGCTTGGCGTATCAACCATCCTCGAGTTTCTGCAGTTGGATTTACAGCAAGCCCTCGCCGGTCTTGAAAGGCGCCACGGTTCACCATCTCGTGCGGGCGCGGCAATTCCTGCAGGACGCCTTGTCGGGAGCGTTGTGCAAAGATGGTGGGCAGTGCATCCACCCGTGGCAGAAAATCAGCAGCTTGGGCTTGAAGGTGCGTGAAATCCACGCGCTGCGCTATTTCGGCGTGGAAACGGTGCATGATTTTCTGAAGCTGGACTTGACGGGGAGAAACTACATACCCAACTGCGGCAACAAGACCCTCGACGCCTTGCTCCAGGCGCAGCAGACGCTGCGGCAGGAAATCGGCATCGCGGCGGAATCCCGCCATCGCGCGGAAACGCAAGCCACGTCCTCGGTGGAAGCACTCTCTCTCACTCCCGTGCGTCGCCCGCTTGCGCCGCGGGCGTGGCAGGCGCTGCCGTTGTTTTCCAATCGTCCTTCACCCGGCCTCGACGCCGCGGGCATTCATCGCTCCTTTCGGCCCGATTCCCCCTCCGCTACTTGCGGATCGCCGAGAAACTCCTGGCATTGCCGCAGAAAACGATCTTCAAACGTTGGGCGACCTATTGTTAACCACGCCCCGCGACTTAGGCAAGCTGCTACGGTGCAGAAGAAATGCTATCCGCTCAATCCAGTCGGAGGTCGAGGAATTCTTCGCGGACGAGCTGCGTCCCAGCGAGAGATTGCGACTCAACATGCGATCCGCGGAGGCTTTTCTCTCCTCACTCTTGCGGCACACCATCGCCGATGCTCGCCTGCGATCGATTTAGAAAAACGGCTAGGTGCCCGCCACCCGCCGCAGACGCTCGAGGCCGTAGGGAAGCGTTTGCATCTTAGTCGGGAGCGTGTTCGTCAACTAGAAAAAGAGCGTTGCGGTGCCTTCGCAATTGGCGAGCCACCGCCGCACTGCAACCTTTGCATGAAGTAATTCGTGACGCGCTGCAAGAGAGCCTACGCCCGTCACAATCACGGAGATTGGGCAACGATTGCAGCGGCGCTATCGCTGGCCAGCGCCGCTATCCAATCGGGTGCTCATGCGCTTCTGATCGCATTTCCCGACTTGGCGTGCGTCAAAAAAAGCGTCGTTTGCCCGCAGCCTGGCTTTGACTGGATCACGTCGTAATCCCTGCGGCATTCTGGCGGTTGCGGGATGCAATGCGGCAGGCCTGCGGCCTGAATCTCCGGGAATTCACTCGTGGGGTGGTGGCGCGTCATACTCAATCGCTGGCAGAAACTGGGTTAAATGAGCAACGACGGAAAATCGCGTTGACTGCCGCCCGTCGCGCGTGGACAATTCCATTTTCCTCGGCCCCGTGGCATACCCTCCCTTTGCGTTGGGCGCAGTGGCCATCGGTGCAGGAGTTTCGTGCTCCT
>CAVOKC010000021.1:0-28196 GCA_963696465.1 uncultured Gammaproteobacteria bacterium
TCATCGAAACCGACGGACGCGACGAGGCCGCCTCGGACACTCTCAGCGGTGATCCGTTGCAGCTCGATCCGAACGAACTGCGCAATCGCGTGCGCAATGCCGGTATCGTCGGCCTGGGCGGCGCCGGTTTCCCAAGTTTCATCAAACTCAATCCCGGCCCCAATCGCACCATCCACACGCTGCTGATCAACGGTGCGGAGTGCGAACCGTATATCACCTGCGACGATCGACTGATGCGCGAATATGCCGCCGAGATCGTTGCCGGGGCGAAGATTCTGCAACACGCGCTGCACGCGACCGAATGCATCATCGCCGTCGAAGACAACAAACCGGAAGCGGCCACCGCGCTGCGTACCGCGCTCGCGGCGACTGCAGCGGGAACGATAGAGGTTGTCTTGATCCCGACTCTTTATCCGACCGGCGGCGAGAAACAACTCATCAAGGTCATCACCGGCCGCGAGGTACCTTCGCAAGGTCTGCCGGCCGATGTCGGCGTGGTCTGTCACAACCCGGGCACAGCTGTCGCTATCTATCGCGCACTGATGCATGGCGAACCGCTGATCTCGCGCATCGTCACCGTGACGGGCGCCGGCGTTGCCCGGCCGGGTAATTACTCGGTGCGCATCGGCACGCTGATAGCCGATATCATCGCCGCCGCCGGCGGCTACACGGCTCGGCGCAGCGCTTGTTGATGGGTGGGCCGATGATGGGCTTCGCTCTCGGCAGCGACGCGATTCCGATTGTGAAAACCACCAACTGCCTATTGGTCGCCAGTCGCGACGAATTGCCGCTGCCACAAACGCCCGCGCCGTGCATCCGTTGCGGTGCTTGCGTGGATGCCTGTCCCGGCCGATCTGCTGCCGCAGCAATTGTACTGGTACGCGCACGCGCGCGATTTCGACAAGCTACAGGATCACAGCCTGTTCGATTGCATCGAATGCGGTTGTTGCGCGCACGTCTGCCCCAGTCATCTGCCATTGGTGCAGTATTACCGCTTCGCCAAGACCGAGATCTGGAATCAGGAACGCGAACGCGAGAAGGCCGACGTCGCACGCCAACGTCACGAATTCCGCCTGTTCCGCATGGAGCGCGAGAAAGACGATCGCGCCGCGCGCCTGAAGCAGAAACAGAAGGCCTTGCAGACGCCAGCTGAAACCGGGGCTGACCCGAAAAAAGCGGCGATTCAAGCGGCGCTGGATCGCGTCAAAGCCAAAAAATCCGCCGCGGATATCGCGCCGAAGAACACCGACAATCTCAGTGCGGATCAACAGCAAGCGATCGCGGACGCCGACGCGCGCCGCCACTCGGCAAAGCCTGCCGCACCCACAGTGCCCACAACGAACTCCCAGTGGGGGACGACACCTACATGCAATTCCCGACCTTCAGCTCGCCACATCTGCCAGGACCGGCAGCGTCGCGCACGTCATGCGCGAAGTGTTGCTAGCGCTGCTGCCGGGCATCGCGTGCGCCTGGTGGTTTTTCGGTTGGGGCATCATCGTCAATATCGTTCTAGCGGCACTTGCCTGCGTATTCGCCGAAGCCGGCATGCTCGCCGTGCGCGGCCGCCCCGTCGCCGTTACGCTGACCGACACCAGCGCCGTACTCACCGGCGTGTTGCTGGCCCTGGCCTTGCCGCCGCTGGCACCGGCCTGGTTGCCGGTGGTCGGTGCGGTGTTCGCCATTGTCGTCGCCAAACAATTGTACGGCGGCCTGGGCTACAACCCATTCAATCCGGCGATGATCGGCTATGTCGTGCTGCTGATTTCCTTTCCGCGCGAGATGACACAGTGGAGCGCGCCCGTGGGTCTTGGCAGCGCCCAACTGGGACTGGCCGACAGTTTGGCGTGGAGTCTGCACGGTGTCCTGCCTGGAGAAACCGCGCTGGATGCCCTGACACTGGCCACACCGCTCGACAGCGTCAAGATCTCGCTGGGATTGGGACAGATGTTCAGCGAAATCATGACCGCGCCGCAGTTCGGTCGCTATGGTGGCCTGGGTTGGGAGTGGATCAACTTCGGTTATCTGCTCGGCGGCTTGTATCTGGTCTATCGCCGGCTCATCGACTGGCGCATCCCCGTCGGCATGCTCGGCGCGTTATTCGCGATCGCGCTGGCGTTTCACGGCAGCGATGCCGACGGCTATCCGCACCTTGTTCCATCTGTTCAGCGGCGCGGCCATGCTTGGCGCATTCTTCATCGCTACCGATCCGGTCACGGCCAGCACCACGCCGCGCGGGCGGTTGATCTTCGGCGCCGGCATCGGCCTCATCGTCTATCTAATCCGCACCTGGGGCGGTTATCCGGACGGCGTTGCCTTCGCGGTATTGTTGATGAATATGGCCGCGCCGACGATCGACCACTACACCAAGCCGCGCGTGTTTGGCCAAGGTGGCGGCAAGCCACGCGAACCGTCGTGAGGACGCCGGTCATGCAGCCCGCCAGATTCTGATTACCGCCCTGCTCCTGCTGCTGTTCACCGTGCTCGGGACCGCACTGGTCGCGTTCACCTACAACAACACGCGTAGCGTCATCGAAGCGAATGCGCGCGCCAATCTATTGCAGAATTTGAACACGCTGGTGCCGGCGGATCACTACGACAACGACCTGCTCAACGATAGCCTGGAAGTGACCGATCCGAATCTGCTCGGCACCGACGCGCCGGTGACGATTTATCGCGCGCGCAGAGAGGGTCGACCGGCGGCCATCATCCTCGCGCCGGTCGCGCCGGATGGTTACAGCGGCGACATCAAACTGCTGGTGGCGATCAACGCCGACGGCACGCTCGCCGGCGTGCGCGTGACGGCGCATCGCGAAACCCCGGGCCTCGGTGACGGCATCGAGGCCGCGCGTTCCGATTGGATTCTGAAATTCACTGGCCGTTCGCTCGCCGATCCGGATGAGAAACATTGGGCGGTGAAAAAAGACGGCGGTGTATACGACCAGTTCACCGGTGCCACCATCACCCCACGCGCCGTGGTGAAAGCCGTCGAAAAAGGCTCTGATATACTTCAAGCACCATCGGCAAACCCTGTTTGCCGACGCGCAACCACCCGCAGCGGAGGCAACCGCGCCATGACCGAACCGACGTATGCCAGCATCACCCGCGACGGCCTATGGACCAACAATCCAGGCCTGGTGCAACTGCTGGGACTGTGTCCCCTGCTCGCCACCAGCAACAATCTTATCAATGGACTTGGTTTGGGGCTGGCCACGGCCCTGGCACTGACCGCCTCCAACGTGTGCGTGTCGCTGATCCGTAACGTGGTGCGTCCCGAGATCCGTATCCCGGTGTTCGTACTGGTGATCGCGGCCATCGTCACCGTGATCGAACTGGGCATGAACGCCTACCTGCACGAACTCTATGCGGTGCTGGGCATTTTCATCCCGCTGATCGTTACCAACTGCAACCTGATCGGCCGCGCCGAGGCGTTTGCCTCGAAACACAGCCCAGGACGCGCGCTGGTCGACGGCCTGATGATGGGGCTGGGTTTCACGCTGGTGTTAGTGGCACTCGGTGGCCTGCGCGAGGTCGTCGGTCAGGGCACGTTGTTCGCCCAGGCGCACATGATGTTCGGCGAAGCCGCACGCGGCTGGACTTTGCACTTGGTCGACAATTACCGCGGCTTCCTGCTCGCCATACTCCCGCCCGGCGCATTCATCGGCCTGGGTCTGATCATCGCGCTCAAGAATGTCATCGATGCGCGCCTGCAGCGCCGCGCCCAACACATTGTCGTGGCGCAGCCGGCGGCGCGGCGAGGTGATTTCACGTTGAGTCACTTCGCTATCGAGAAAGACATTTTTGCCACGGAAAACACGGAAGGCACGGAGGATGTAAGTGCCGGCAAGCACGCCAGATCGGTAACCGAGTAACGAGCGGACGTCGAACTCTCCACCAACCATGCCATGCATTGATTAATTCCATGTGTTCCGTGTTTTGGCCGTGGCGGTTCAATTTGTCTTCACCTTCGCACTGAATAACCGCTATATGAACCCTGAAAAACGTCATCAGATATTCGAGCGTCTGCGCGCCGCCAATCCGCATCCGACCACCGAATTGCATTACGGCAATGTTTTTCAATTGCTGGTCGCGGTGTGCTGTCGGCGCAGGCGACCGACAAGGGCGTGAACAAGGCCACGGCAAAATTGTTCAAGATCACCAAAAAACCGCGCGACATTCTTAAACTCGGCGAAGTGGGATTGAAGGACCACATCAAAACCATCGGTCTGTTCAACAGCAAGGCCAAACACATCCTGGCGCGCG
Organism: uncultured Gammaproteobacteria bacterium; assembly: GCA_963696465.1. GTDB lineage: Bacteria > Pseudomonadota > Gammaproteobacteria > Thiohalobacterales > Thiohalobacteraceae > JAHJQQ01. The sequence goes on from CAVOKC010000021.1 coordinate 4,261, forward strand.
TGCGCGATGCTTGAGGAACTGCACGGCGGCAAGGTCCCGCACGACCGCGCCGCGCTCGAAGCGCTGCCCGGTGTCGGCCGCAAGACTGCCAACCTAATTCTCAACACGGCGTTTGGCGAACCGACCATCGCCGTCGACACGCACATCTTCCGTGTCGCCAATCGCATCGGCCTGGCACCGGGCAAGACGCCGCTCGAGGTCGAAAAGAAATTGCTCAAAGTCGTTGCCGATGAATTCAAACACGACGCCCATCATTGGTTGATCCTGCTCGGCCGTTATATCTGCATCGCGCGCAAACCCAAATGCGCCGAATGTCCGATCGCGGATCTGTGCGAGTACCGCGCCAAAACCACACTGACCCATTGACCATTACGCATGATGTTCACCTCTGACCGCGACCAACTCCGGCAATTCTATTGCGAAGTCTGGCGTAAACACGTCGCGGGCCTCGCCCTTGAACCTCTGGAAGTACAGATTCGCGATGTGATTGCGCTGCATCCCGAATACCACGCGCTGTTGGAACATCCGGATCGGGCATTGGGACGCGAGTATCTGCCCGAATTCGGCGCAACCAATCCGTTCCTGCACATGGGACTGCATCTCGCACTGTATGAACAACTCAGCACCGACCGTCCCGCTGGCATCCGCGCCCTGGTCACCGGAGTGCGCAGCCATTGGCCCGACCCGCACCTGCTCGAACACCGGATGATGGAATGTCTCGCGGAAAGCCTGTGGCGCAGTCAGCACGATGGCACAGCGCCCGATGAGACAGCCTATCTGGACTGTCTGCGTCAGCAGTTGTCAGTCCCACACACCGGTCGTTGATTCATGTGAATCTACGACAGCCTGGAACTTACCCCACGTGCCCACGGTCAGACTTGGCGTTGACTGTACTCATTCGTGCATTGGTGGCAGTCTTGGCAGACCACCTCACACCCACGACAACTGAACGCCATCTGGAGTTACACAATGTCCGAAAAATCCACCCTGAAACCCCTGGCCATCGCCCTGGGCGCCACCTTCGCCTCCGCTCTGGCCATCGGCGGCGCTAACGCCGCTGAGAACCCCTTCGGCCAAGCCGAACTCGCCGGCGGCTACATGGTTGCCGAAAATGCCGCCACAAAAACCCCGATGGAAGGCATGTGTGGCGGCATAAAAGCCAGTACTGCAACCCGCTGCGATATGAAGACGCTGGACACCGATGGTGATGGCAAAATCTCCAAGGAGGAATTCAACACCCGCCACGAGAAAACCTTCGCCGAGGTGGACGCCAACAGTGATGGCATGCTGGATGCCACCGAACACGCCAAGATGCTGGAAGGGAAATGCGGCGGTAAGGCCATGACCGAAGGAAAATGTGGCGAAGGAAAATGCGGCGCCGGGATGAAAAAGTAATTCAACGCACATGAAGCACGACCGTTATCCCGTTCACGGTGCCGGTCTCGGTCTGCGGCGGACCCTCATGGGTCCGCTGGCGGATCAACCTTCGCTCCCCGTAGATTTTTTCGAGGTTGCCCCGGAGAACTGGATCGGCGTCGGCGGCCGCTACGGCAAACAGTTCCGCGCCTTCACCGAACGCTACCCCTTCGTCACGCACGGCCTGTCGCTGTCATTGGGCGGACCTGCACCGCTGGACGAAGTATTTCTGCACCAACTCAAACGCTGGCTCGATACGCACCACATCGCCACCTACACCGAGCATCTCAGCTATTGCAGCGACGATGGTCATCTCTATGATCTGATGCCGATCCCGTTCACCGCCGAGGCGGTCGTGCATGTGTCTGCGCGTATCAGCCGCGTGCAGGATATTCTGCAACGGCGCATTGCCGTCGAGAACGTGTCCTACTACGCCGCGCCCGGCCAGGAGATGAGCGAGATCGACTTCCTCAATGCCGTACTCACCGAGGCCGACTGCGACCTGCTGCTCGATGTGAACAATATCTACGTCAACAGCGTGAACCACCGCTATGACGCCCACGAATTCCTGGCTGGCATCCCCGCCGAACGCATCACCTATGTGCATGTCGCCGGTCATTATCAAGAAGCCGAGGATCTACTCGTCGATACCCACGGCGCCGCCGTGATCGATCCGGTATGGTCGTTGCTCGAAGCGACATATGCGCGCTTCGGTGTGATACCGACGTTGCTGGAACGCGATTTCAATCTGCCGCCATAGCCGAACTGTTCGCTGAACTGCAGCCATATCGCCACGCTGCAAGCGATCGCGCCGATAGACAGTGCCGAGCGGAAACAGCATGCCTGAGAATAATTTTCAGCGGCAGCAATTCGCCTTCGCCGCGCACATCCGCGATCCACAGCACGTGGCACCGCCGGCGGATATCGAAGACCGCCGCATGGGCATTTACCGCGAACTATTCTTCAACAACCTGGACGGTTTTCTCACTGATACGCTGCCGGTGCTGCATCAGTTGCTCACGGCCGCGCATTGGCAGTCGCTGGTACGCGATTTTATGGTCCAGCATCGCGCGCACTCGCCATACTTCCTGGATATCCCGCGGGAGTTCCTCAACTATCTTGAGCATGAACGCGATGCACATTCACCCGATCATCTCCAGGATCCGCCGTTTCTCTACGAACTGGCGCATTACGAGTGGATCGAACTCGCATTATCGGTGCACGATGCGCAGATCAATCCAAGCGGCATCGACACTGAGTGCGATCTGCTGGATGGCCACCCATTGCTGTCGCCACTCACCTGGCCGTTGCAATACCGATTCGATGTACAGCACATCCGCCCCGAGTATCAACCGACAGAGCCGCCCGCGCAGCCGACTTACCTGCTGACCTATCGCGACGCCGAAGATACGGTACGTTTTTTGGAACTCAATCCGGTCAGCGCGCGTCTATTCACTCTGCTCGCCGAACACGCCGATGAACCCACGTATACCGGGCGCCAGGCGTTGGCGTCGCTATGCAGTGAGTTGCAGCACCCGCATCCCGAAACCGTCATGGCACATGGAGCGGAACAACTGCGGGACTGGCAAGCACGCGGCATCATCCTGGGAACGCCCGCAGCCGGATTCCTGTAAGACGTATTAGGTCGAACGCCGTAATCACACTGGCTGTTTTCGTTCAGCTCATCCGCCGCAACATACTGAGCCATTGCGCCCAGCGTCTGAGCATCCGCGCCTAAAGCCCACCCGCGCCGACGCCGCTACCCGGTGATACAAGTCCCGTTCTCATCCCTGAGTGGACACACCGTCATGCCCGATGGACGCAATCTGGTTACCTTCGCCCTCGACATGATGGCCACGCTGTTTGTCGTCGCCTTGGGTTTATCACTGTTCGCCGTGGTGGTGATGTACCTCATCGACATCACCCAGACCAAACAGGCGATCCGCCGCAACTATCCGGTCATCGGACACTTCCGCTATTTCTTCGAGCATGTCGGCACGTTTTTCCGTCAATATTTCTTCGCCATGGACCGCGAGGAAATGCCCTTCAACCGCGCCGAGCGTTCCTGGATCTACCGCGCGGCGAAGAATGTCGACAGCACCGTGCCGTTCGGTTCGACCCGCGATCTGCGTCATCCCGGCACGGTGTTCTTCGTCAACTGTGCCTTTCCCACGCTCGGCGAAGACGCCATGCCCGCGCAGCCCATCACCTTCGGGCCACACTGCGCTCAGCCCTACACCAGCGCCTCCATCTTCAATATATCCGGCATGAGTTATGGCGCGATCTCGCGCCCAGCGGTGCTGGCGCTGTCGAACGGCGCGCGTCTGGCCGGTTGCTGGATGAACACCGGCGAAGGTGGACTGTCGCCGTATCATCTCGAAGGCGGCGGCGACATCGTGTTTCAGATCGGCACGGCGAAATATGGCGTGTGCGATGCGCAGGGGAAACTCGACGACGACAAGTTGCGTGACGTCGCCGCGCACAGCCAAGTGCGCATGTTCGAGATCAAAATGAGTCAAGGCGCCAAGCCCGGCAAGGGCGGCATCCTGCCTGGCGCGAAGGTCACGCAGGAGATCGCGCGGATCCGCGGCATTCCCGTGCATGTCGATTCCATTAGCCCGAACCGACACCCGGAGATCTGCAACGTCGGCGACCTGCTGGACATGATCGCGCGCGTGCGCGGCGTCACCGGCAAACCCACCGGCTTCAAGATGGTGGTCGGCGATGAGCGTTTCTTCGACGATTTGTTTGCCGAGATTCTGCGCCGCGGTGTGCAGTCCGCGCCCGACTTCATCACCATCGACGGCGCCGAAGGCGGCACCGGCGCCGCGCCCATGAGCCTACTCGACAACATGGGCATGCCGCTGCGCGAGGCGTTACCCATTGCGGTCGACAAGCTCTGCGAATACGGCCTGCGCGAACGTGTGAAGGTGATCGCTTCGGGCAAGCTGGTCAACCCGGCCGAGGTCGCCTGGGCACTGTGTGTCGGTGCTGACGCCGCCGTCTCCGCGCGCGCCTTCATGTTCGCGCTCGGTTGCATCCAAGCCCTGCAATGCAACAAAGACACCTGCCCGACCGGCATCACCACCCACAACCCCCGCCTGCAAAAGGGCCTCGACCCGGAGAGCAAGGCGATGCGCGTAATGAATCTCGCCAAGAACATGGTCCACGAAGTCGGCGTGATCGCTCACGCCTGCGGCGTCGCCTCGCCGCGCGAACTGAACCGCCATCATGCCCGCATCATCAACGCGAATGGCACCTCGATTCCGCTGGCTGAAATATTCCCGGCGCGACAACCACAGCCGCATGCGGTGCATGACGAGGCGCGCAGCGTCTAGACACGGGAAGATGTTGCAGGATGGCGTCTCGGCTACGAACAACCGGACAAACACCGGCTCGCGGAAAAACCCGCGCCTGCGGAGTCACGTCGTTGGATAAGCATCAAAACAAGCCAGCATCCCGCGCCGACCGGCGTTATTTTTCTCCGCCCCGCCTCAACCCGATCAGCCGAAACTGTCCGCGGTGATACTCGTATACCAGCCTTCGGCATAGAGTGCTTCGCGCTGGCGGAACTGGGCGTTCGCATCTGCGGGGCTCACGCCGCCGGAGCCTTCGACCGCCGTGATAGCGCCATCCTTGAGGTGATAGACCGCAGCGACGGAGATGCCATAGTTCGGCGCGACCAGGCTGTAGCAGGTATTGACGTGCGAGGGGATCGGCACCTCCTGTTCGTTCAGCAGGGCGACGATCGCGGCGGCGCACATCTTGGCCTGATTGTTGGCCGAATGGCCGGACTTGGGCATGGCGCCGGCGATGCAGGCGTCGCCGATGACGTGGATCTTCGGCTGCAGCTGTGGATTCGAAGGTCTTCTGATCAATCGGGCACCAGCCGCTGGCATCGGCCAGCCCCGCGTCCTGCGCCAGCGTGCCCGCACGATGCGGACAGATCAGATTGATCACATCGCCATGATGCGACTCCAGTCCTTCCTGAGTGTAGACCGTACGTTTGGCGACATCGATACGCTCGACCTTGCCGCCCGCCGAACCCGGCACCCATTCGATCATGCCGGGATAGAGTTCCTGCCAGGCCGCCTGAAACAAACCCTGCTTGGAAAATTTATCCTTAACGTCCAGCACCAGAATCTTGGACTTGGGTTTGTGCGTCTTTAGGTAGTGCGCAATCATGCTGACGCGCTCGTAAGGCCCCGGTGGGCAGCGGAAGGGGTCGCCCGGCACGGAAATCAGCACGGTGCCACCGTCGGGCATATCCAGCAGTTGCTTGCGCAGCAGCGTCGTCTGCGCACCGGCCTTGTAGGCATGCGGAATCTGCTCTGCGGCCTGCGCATCGTAGCCTTCGATACTGCCCCAGATAAAGTCGATGCCGGGCGCCACCACCAGTCGGTCGTAGCTCAGATCATCGCCGTTATCGAGGCGCACACGGCGTTTTGCCGCATCGATGCGCTCGACACGCGCGGCGACGTGTTTGACATTGTGCGCCTTCAGCCCGGTGTAATTCTGCGTCAACCGATCCATCTCACGCAGCCCACCCAGCACCCAGTTGCTACCGGGGCAAGTGATGTACTGTGCGTTGGGTTCGATCAGCGTGATGTTGATGGCATTGTCGTAGCGGCGCAGGTATTTCGTGCAGGTCGCACCGCCGAAGCCGCCGCCGACCACCACGACATGCGGATTGGCCGCGCGCGCGCGTAACACTGGCAGCGCGGTCATGGCCGCGCCGGCCCCCATGTAACCGAGAAATTGTCTGCGATTGATCGTCATGAAGCGTCCCCTCTTATTTGATGCGGCTGAGGTAATCGGCAATCGAGGCAATCTCCTCGTCGCTGTAGGCCTTAGCGTGGCGATCCATCACCGTGGCGGGTCGACGCCCGTCGCGGAACTCATGCAGTGATCGACGCAGAGAGTCGGCAGGTATGCCATTGATAGCGGGAATGGAACCGGCGCTCTTGCCGTCGGTGCCGTGGCAACTGAAACAGGTACTGGCAAGCACCTCGCCGCGCAGGATCTCGCCGGTATCCTGGGCGCCGGCGGCGCTGCAGATCAGCAAGAGCGCGGCCAGGCGGAATGGGTGTGCTAGGGAGCGCATGACATTCTCCTTCTTCTCCATCCGGTGGGGATACTTGAAAGGTAGAACAGTCTGATCGGCTTGCAAGGCCGCCGACGCCTGCGGCTTCCACTGTGCGGCCAGTTCGCTCTGACATTTGGCGGGCGCTGTTTCGTAGTGGCCGAACTCAAGCGTGAACGCGCCGCGGCCAGCGATCATGCATTTAATCTGCCGGCATAATCGTAGCGATCAGAAAACAGTTTTCAAATTCAAAACGCTAGATTCCGGTCTTCACCGGAACGCTGGTCTGTTCCGGCTCAACCAGAGGCATCCACATGATTCATAAACTATGCTTACATCGAGCATAGGAGTGTCGAATTCATGGTCGAAAGGAGCTTATTTTCCCGCCTCCTTCTGTTGCTTCTGATGGCATTGGCGCTGCTGGCCGGCGCTGCAGCCGCCGACGGCCGCAGGGTCATGGTACTGACTATCGAAGGCAGCATCGGCCCGGCGACAGAGGATTATGTCGGACGCACACTGCAAACCGCAGGTGATGACCAAGTCGAACTTGTCGTCATCCGCATGGATACACCCGGCGGGCTGGACACCGTCATGCGTGGCATCATCAAACACATCACCAGTTCACCGATACCCATCGCCACCTACGTCGCCCCGACCGGCGCACGCGCCGCCAGCGCCGGCACCTATATCCTTTACGCCAGTCACATCGCGGCCATGGCGCCGGGCACCAATGTCGGCGCTGCCATACCGGTACAGATCGGCGGCATAACGCCGAGTCCGAAACCACAACCCGGCAAGGATGGAAAACCGGATGACTCACCGAGCGATGGCGACGCCATGCAACACAAGGTCGTCAATGACGCCGTCGCTTATATACACGGCTTGGCGCAGCTACATGGACGCAACCAGGAATGGGCGGAAAAGGCCCGCCGACGTCCCGCTCGACCAGCAGACCGATGCCTGGGGTATCAAAGTCATCAACGTCGAGATCAAACATGTCGACCTCGACGAAAGCATGGTGCGCGCCATCGCCAAGCAAGCCGAGGCGCTGCAACTGCGCTACCTGCAGACGCTGACCGAAATCGTCGGCGAACGCTCCAACACCATCGTTTTCCCTTTGCCGATGGACCTCATTGCACATCTGATCGACAAGCGAAGACCCGATTGAAGGCACGACAGATCAAGGAGGTGATAATCATGCGTATGAGCCATTACGCGGGTGATCCGGAGATTCCGCCGACGAACCCACCTGAAGCGCCACCCGTGCAAGTGCCGCCCGGGATACCACCGGACAGACCTGTTGAAATTCCCGAACCACCACAGGAGTTGCCGTCCAGTGTACCGCTGGAGATGCCGACCTATCCAGAATCTAATTCCAACCAAGTCAATCAGGGGGCAGAATACTTGAAGCTGACGACGGTATAGCCAATCTCAGCTTCGCGTAATGTCAAACCCTCTGCCCCCTTGACTTGATTAATTCGTTGACTCGATGAACGGACCGGCCAATGGCACAGGTGCAGTTACGCTTCTATGAAGAGTTGAACGATTTCCTGCCGCCGGCGCTGCGCAAGACAACGATTACACACGACCTCACGCGACGCGCCTCGGTCAAGGATGTGATCGAATCCTTCGGCGTGCCGCACACCGAAGTCGAATTGATCTTGGCCAACGGTCGCTCCGTGGATTTTTCCTACATCGTCCAAGCCGGCGACCGCATCAGCGTCTATCCCATGTTCGAGGCCCTTGATATCAGCCCGCTGATACGACTCAGAGAAAAACCGCTGCGCGAACCACGTTTCATTATCGACGCCAATCTCGGACGACTGGCGCGCTACCTGCGACTGCTAGGCTTCGACACGCTCTATCGCAACAATTACCCCGACCAGGAAATCGCTCACATCGCGCAACGACGACAGACGTATCGTTCTGACCCGCGACCGCGCCCTGTTGCAGCACAAGTCGATCACACATGGCTACTTCGTGCGCAGCGACAAGCCGCGCGAGCAGGTCAAAGAAATCCTCGCGCGACTGGACTTATACGATCACGCACGCCCCTTCACGCGTTGTATGCGCTGTAACGGTGAAATGGAGGATGTCGATAAACATACCGTGGATCACCAATTGCAACCCAGGACCCGGCAGTACTACGATCGCTTCCGACGCTGTACGGCCTGCGGGCAAGCCTATTGGAAGGGGAGTCACTTCGAAAAAATGGAGCGGCTATGCGAGGAGTTGTTGATTAATCGGATCAATGACCGGGGCTGATCTTCTTCCGTTCGTGGCTTCCAGTGGTCAGCGCTGCTTAGCTTATCCGCCCTCGCACCGCTTAACTTGCAATGCTTGCGCGATGCGTTGCAATGCTTGTTCGATCACTCGCCGTGGCGCACCGATATTGAGGCGCATGAAACCACTGCCATTTTCTCCGAATACGCATCCAGGATTCAGACCTACTTTGGCTTGATAGACAAAGAACTCCTGCAGTTGCTGATCGTTCAGATTCAAACCACGACAATCCAACCAAAGCAAACATGTCCCCTCCGGCTGAATCAGTTTTATCTGCGGTAAATGTTCCCGCAGAAAGGTACTCACATAATCGCGGCTATCCCGCAAATACAATAGCAGGCTGTCGAGCCAGGCGGCACCACCGCGATACGCTGCCTCAAACGCAACACTGCTGAAGGGATTGCAGTGTTGCAGATGCAGCGAGTCGAATACCCGCGCAATGGCAGCGCGATCATCCGCATTCGGCACGATCAGGCAGGACAGTCCGAGACCCGGGATATTGAAGGTTTTGCTCGGCGCAAGGGCGGTGATCACGCGCCCGTCCTGCTCCGCCAAGGTACTCAGAAAGGTGTGGCGATATTCTGGATAGACGAGGTCAGCATGTATTTCATCCGTCACGACGACGAGACCATATCGTCCGGCGATATTCAGAATCTCGCGCAGCTCTTGAACCTGCCATACGCGACCCACCGGGTTGTGCGGTGAACAGAGCAGCAACAATCGCGCGCCATCGGCGGCGCATTGCTGAAGATGATCGAAGTCCATCTGGTAGCGTCCCGCGTCCAGGCGCAGCGGGTTCATAACCAACTGTCGCTCGGTCGCCGTGGCAGCTGAGAAGAAGGGGTAGTACACCGGGGGTTGCGCAATCACTTTATCGCCCGGCTGGGTAAATGCCAGGATCGCCGCATGCAACGAGGGCACAACGCCGGGTGCCAGCACAATCCATTCGCGCTCCACCGTCCAACCGTGGCGATGCGCCAGCCAATCGATCAGCGCGGCGTATAGGCTCTCCGGATAAAAACTGTAGCCGTAAACTGGATGCGCCGCGCGCGCTGCCAGGGCTTGTACGACCACGTCGGGTGCGGCGAAATCCATATCCGCGACCCACAGCGGCAACACATCTTGGGTGCCAAAATACGCGGCAAGTCCATCGTGTTTGACACACGCCGTACCCTTGCGGTTGATCGCGCGATCGAAATCATCGCTCACGCGATGCGTTCCCAGAGCGTGACTTCAGACAATGTATGTTGAAACTTGCGGCGGGTTTCGCGGATGACAAATGGAACCGCCAATGGCCCGGCGATGCGGCGAAAATGCGGGCTCAGTAGTTCCTGCAAACCCTCCAGGGTGGTGACGCGCTCACCATCTTTCTTATAGCCACCGATCCACTCCGCACGCGGGGTATGTTCCTCCAACCAAGTATACGGCGAGGCCAGCAACAATATACCTCCCGGATTCAGGCGCCGATGGACTTCGGCCAGGAATTGACGCGGACGGTACAAGCGATCGATGAGATTCGCCGCCAAAATGAGGTCATAGCCACTGAGGTTGGGCTTCAGGTTGCAGGCATCGCCTTGAAAGAATTCCACCTTGTGGCGTACGGCATCGAGTCCCAGCACACTGAGCGTGCGCTCTTTGTACTCCACCAGATCACCCTCGTCTGCCAGGGTGTAGCGCAGCACGCCTTGCTGCGCCATCTGTACGCCCATGCCAATGAAGCGCGCGGAAAAGTCTACGCCTGTGACCTTCTCGAAGTGCCGCGCCAACTCAAAACAGGCTCGCCCGGATGCACAACCTAAATCGAGGGCCTTGCGCGCAGGCTTGCCAGCCATTGCCGTAATCGCCAATTGCGCCAGCGCCTGGGAGAAATTCGGCACGTCAAAATAGCTGTCACCATAGTGAAACTCCGCGTACTCGGACAGCAATTTGTCGGTCTCGTAATTCGAAGCGGGAGATTCGGCTACCACGTCGGATATCACGTAGCGGAAACCTGCATGTTGAAAAAAATGCCGCCGAAACGCGTAGCGCGCACTCTTGCGCGTTTCATTGCCGCACGATATCCATGAACCGCCCTTGAACAAATTATGCTGCCCATCAAAGGTTGGGGTGGTGAAATCATCGTATAGCGGATGTACCTCGAAACCTTCGAAGGGATAAATCGGCGTTTCCGTCCACTGCCAGACATTACCCACCACATCATATAGATCGCCGTGACGATAGGTGTTCACGGGGCAGGACGAGGCATGCTGTTGCAATTGCAGATTGGCCGCGATCTGTCCGTCGGCCGCTTCATCCAAGCCCGACACGGCATAGAGCCGATACCATTCGTCCTCGGTTGGCAATCGATAAGGCTGACCACTCGTATGGCGCTTCCAATTACAAAACGCCTTCGCCTCGTGGTAATTCACCTCGACTGGCCAGTCCCAAGGCATGGGCACTTCTTCGCTCAATAAACGCAGGCGCCATTCATCACCATCGCAGACCCAGAAAGCAGGATGCGTGGCGCGGGCGAAATTCTTCCAGGCTCGCCCTTCTTCTTCCCAGAAACTGTCGTTGCGATAGCCTTCCGCCGCGACGAATTCCAGATACTCCTGGTTACTCACCAGATAGCGGCCGACGGCGAATGTGGGGATATCCGCCACATGCCGACCGTATTCATTATCCCACCCATAATAGGGTTCGGACTTGTCCAAACCCAAGCGCACGCTGCCAGCCGGGATTTTCACCAGTGTGTTTTGCGGTGCCGCAGCGGTCGTCAAACACGGGCGCCAATCCGCATGTGTGCGCACGTATTCCAAGCGCTGCTGGCGAATGAGCACGGATGAAGTCTCTAAATGGATACGCTCATGCTCGATCCCCATCAAGATCACCCACCACGGATGATCCCAAGTGATCGGCAGATTCAGGGGCAAGGTTTGAATCAGTCGGCCAACCTGTCGCCGGACTTCTTTACGGTATGCCATCACCGCGTCGACGCTGGGCCAATCGTAGTGCCGGGCATCAAGATCATCCCAGCTCATCTCATCTACACCAACGGCGAATATGGATTCGAACTGTGATTCGACACGCTCGGTCAGCAGGCCTGCCAGAACCAGTTTATTGATGAAGAAGGTTGCGGTATGGCCTAAATAAAAGATCAGCGGGTGCCGCAATGCGATGGGCTTTTGATAATAACCCTCCGGACACGCCAGAAGTTCGAACAACTGCTCATAACAGTCAAAGGTGGCATGAAAATATGCGCTGATTTCTTGCCGCGTTGCCTCGGCATCGGCGCCTTTCAGGCGCGGGGTTGATGGCAATAAATCAGGCCGCATGATAGTTGTCGTTATGCTGAGTTTGTTATTGCATATGTTACGACTTGGACAGGCAGGAGCCTAGTGACAAAACCACGCGCATATGCATGTTATGCCATCGATACTTTATATATATAAGATACACTGCTGATTATTTAACGCCCCAATTAATCCTCCTCCGCCTTCGGCTTCCACTGCGCGGCCAGTTCGCTCTGACGTTTGGCGGGCGCCGTTTCGTAATGGCTGAACTCGAGCGTGTACGCGCCACGTCCTGCAGTCATGGATTTAAACTTGCCGGCATAGTCGTTGAGTTCGGCGAGCGGCACGGCGGCATCGATGGCGAGACGGCCGTTGCTCAGCGCCCGCGTACCGAGCACTTGGCCGCGGCGGCCGGTGAGATCTCCGGTAATGCTACCGACATCATCATTGGGCACCGTCAGCACCAGCTTGATGATCGGTTCGAGCAATACCGGCTTGGCCGTGCGCGCGGCCTCGATAAAGGCCTTCTTGCCGGCGGTGACGAAGGCAACTTCCTTGGAATCCACCGTATGATATTTGCCGTCATAGACAGTGACTTCGATATCCTGCAACGGATTGCCGGCAACCACGCCCATCTGCATCGCCTGACGCACGCCTTTTTCAACCGCGGGAATAAATTGCCCGGGAATGGTCGCGCCCTTCACTGCATCGACGAAGCGAAAGCCTGCGCCGCGCGCCAAGGGCGCGATGCGCAGATACACCTCGCCGAACTGGCCCGCGCCGCCGCTCTGTTTCTTATGCCGGTAATGTCCTTCCGCGGGCTGCGTGATGGTCTCGCGATATGGCACGCGCGGCGGCCGTGTCTGTGCGTCGATTTTGAAGCGTTCCTTCATTTGTTCCAACGCCACGCGCAGATGCAGCTCGCCGAGACCGCGTAGCACCAATTCGTTTTGCTCAACATCCTGTTCCAGATGCAGGCACGGATCTTCCTCGACTAACCGATGCAGCGCACCACTGAGTCGTTGCTCGTCGCCGCGACTACCTGCATCGATGGCCAAACCGAACACCGGCACTGGAAACGGCAGCGGCGTCATATGCAGATAATCCTCTTCATGGGAATCATGCAGCACGGCGTCGAAGTGCAGTTCTTCGATCTTTGCGATGGCGCATATATCACCGGGAATCCCGCTATCGACTTCGATCTGCTTATTGCCTTGCAGTTTGAACAGGTGCCCGACCTTGAACGGCTTGCGACCATCGCCGACGAACAGCTGGCTGTTCTTGGTCACGGTGCCCTGATGAATGCGGAATACGCCCAGCTTGCCGACGAAGGGATCGGCCAGTACCTTGAAGACATGCGCGACAACATGTTTCTCCGCATCGGGCACGGCCGTGAACGGTTGCGCCGCCGAGCCCTCGCCCTTGAGAAACGGCCGCGGATTGCCTTCCAGCGGATTCGGCATCAGATGCTCGAAGACATCCAACAACTCCGCCACGCCGGCACCGCTGCGCGCCGAGACGAAACAGATTGGCACCAGATGCCCTTCACGCAAGGCCTGCTCGAAGGGCGCATGCAATTGCTCCGGTTTGAGCGTCTGACCTTGTTCGAGATACAGCTCCATCAGCGCCGCATCGACTTCCACCACTTGATCGAGGATGCGCCCGTGCGCTTCACTCACCGATGAGAAATCCGCCGCGCCGTCGGGATTGAAAAAGCAGTCGACGACTTTACTGGCGCCCGCGGCGGGCAAGATTCAGCGGCAGACACTCGGCGCCGAACTCGTCGCGCAAGGCCGCGACCAGCGCTTCGAGGTGTGTGCCCGGCGCGTCGATGCGGTTGATAATGATCATGCGGCACAACTTGCGTGCGGCCGCCCACTCCAGCATGCGCCGCGTGACCGGCTCGACACCGGCGACGGCGTCGATCACCACCGCCACGGTCTCCACCGCCGGCAACGCCGCGATGGACTGGCCGATGAAGTCCGGCATGCCGGGCGTGTCGATGAGATTCAGATGCAGGCGCGCGTGATCGAAACTCACCACACTGGACGACAACGAATGTCCGTAGGTCTTTTCCAACGGCGAATAGTCGCAGACGGTGGTTCCTTTCACCACGTCACCGGGCATACCGATGACACCGGCGCGGTGCAGCAGGGCCTCGATCAGGGTGGTCTTGCCGCTGCCGCTCTGGCCGACCAGGGCGATATTGCGGATGGCGTCGACGGAATAGGTGGGCATGGGCGTGGCCTTATGTTGTGCTGTGTCAGCGGAAACGGCTACCTAAATGATAGTAACGAATTTGCGGGCAGTGCTCCTTTGATCCAGAGCAACACAACCGCATCCCGCTGAGAGTCACCCACCGCAGAGCCCGTTTCAACAACTACGTAGGACGGGTGGAGGCGCTCTGCGCCGTAACCCATCGGCAGTGCACCGACCTTTATGGGTTTCGCTACGCTCTACCCATCCTACACGCTTTCATTCGTCATGCCTTCGCGCCTTTGCGCCTTGGCGGTTCACAAAAGCATTCCGGGTTTATGGAAGTGCCATTCTGTTCTACCCCCTGACAAAACGTTCACACGCACGCCACCACCAGCGGGATATGCAGTTCCGCCGTGCTCAAACCGCTGTGCACACCGGCGAAAAAGAACGGCTTCTCGCCGGCGACATAATCTTTGATGACATGCTGTCCTTTGAGTAACAGCACATAATCACCGCTGCGCGCCGCCAGTTCCGGATGCGCCGCACCCAGACCGAAGAAGCCGCGCTCGATCAGTTCGGCGCTAGCCACGCATTCACAATACGGTTGCAGCACCTCGGCGACATAGCGCTCGAAGGCATTCGTGTGATCGGGGCGTACGTAGCAATAGGCCGCACGCGGTTCACCGCACAAGGGCAGGCGCAGACAGGCAGCGAGATCGGGATGCTCGGCGAGTTGCACATAGTGTTCCGGCCCGGTGTCGATGAAACCGTGGTCGGCGGTGATCACCACGCAGGTATCGGTGCCGGCGATGTCTTCGATAAATTCACCGATGGCGCGATCGAGCGCTGCAAAATGCTGTTGCGCCTCTAAACCACTGACACCTTTTTGGTGCGCCAACGAGTCGAAGTCCGGCCAGTACGCGTAGATGAATTCGGGACCGTCGGCAGCCCTTACCAAACCGGTAAGCCGCGCGAAAAACTCATCCTGGGTTTGATACCCAAGCCGCCGCGCAGGCGCCGTGGTGGCTTGGCTGTAGGCCGAATCGACAATGCGTGCCGGGCTCAAGACCGCCGCGGTCTTGTGCATCGCGGCGAACAACGACGGCGCACCGAGGATCGATTCGACCTTGAGACCGGCCGCCGCCAGATCCAAGCCCCCGGCACGACTGCGGAACGGCAGAATGCTGGTCACTATGCCGAATTCGCGCAGCCACATGAACCAGCCGGTAATGGCGTGCTGCTGCGGCGCGAGGCCGGTGGTCAGGGTGGTGATGGCCGCCGCGGTTGTGGTGGGGAACACCGAATCCAGCCGCCCGCGCAAATGCCGGCACAACACACTGTCAGGCGACTGCTGTAGTAGAAATTCGTAGCCCAACCCGTCGATGAGCAGCAACACGACGCGACGCGCCAGGCGCAAGTCGGCGGCGGGTAACAGGACGGCCTCGGGGTAATCTGTCGGCGGCGCGGCCAAGGCACCCCGCAGGCTGGACATGAGATTGACCAGCGAACCGCCCGCGTAATCTGGACTCGGAAAAGATGTCATGGACCATTGTGCCATTGAAATGCACTACGACTGAACCAGCGCACGGCGCCTATCGATGTGTGGAAACATGCTTTTATATTGGCACCTAACAGCGGCACTGAAGTATCAGCAAAAAAAAAGCCCCGCTGGGGGAGCGGGGCGAACCTGATAAGCCAGCGATGCGGATCGCCAACAGCATCAGGTGGAGGAGTCGGAAACCAACTGCTGTTTCGTTAATTAATACATAGCTCAGATTGTAGGCCTTATCAAGGTTTCATCGAGTTTGTTTTCGAAACTTTGATCCGGTTCCTTGCCTGTCAAATATTTGCCGCTCTTCTATCAGGCCGCCGACGCCTTGCGGTCGCCTTTGCGAAAGCTCAGCTGGTCGCCGTCGAGTCCGACTTCGATGACATCTTCCGGGCCGAACTTACCCGACAAAATGGCTTGCGCCAGCGGATTTTCCAGTTGCTGTTGGATCGCCCGCTTGAGCGGCCGCGCACCGTACACCGGATCGAATCCGGCCTCACCGAGTTTATCCAACGCCGCCTCGGACAGCGTGATATCCATATCGCGATCGGCCAAACGCTTGCGCAGGAAGCCGATCTGAATGGTGCTGATGGCACGGATCTGTGCACGATCGAGCGGATGAAACACCACCGCCTCATCGATGCGGTTGATGAACTCGGGCCGGAAGTGCGAGCCGACCACCTCCATCACCGCCGCCTTCATGCGCGCATAATTCTCTTCGCCGGCCAACTCCTGAATCCGCTGCGAACCGAGGTTCGAAGTCATGACGATGACCGTATTGCGGAAGTCCACGGTCCGACCCTGGCCGTCGGTGAGACGGCCATCGTCGAGCACTTGCAACAGCACGTTGAACACATCGGGATGCGCTTTTTCCACCTCATCGAGCAGGATCACCGAATAGGGTTTGCGGCGCACCGCCTCGGTCAGATAACCGCCCTCTTCGTAACCGACATAGCCGGGCGGCGCACCGATCAGCCGCGCCACGGAATGCTTCTCCATGAACTCCGACATATCGATACGCACCATCGCCTCTTCGGTGTCGAACAGGAAATTCGCCAGTGCCTTGGTCAGTTCGGTCTTACCGACGCCGGTCGGGCCTAAGAACAGGAACGAACCGCTCGGGCGATTGGGATCGGACAGGCCGGCGCGCGCGCGGCGAATCGCATCGGAAACCGCTTTGACCGCCTCGTTCTGGCCGATCACGCGCTTGCCCAGCTCTTCTTCCATGCGCAACAACTTGTCGCGTTCGCCTTCGAGCATCTTCGACACCGGGATGCCGGTCCACTTGGAGACGACCTCGGCAATCTCCTCGTCGGTGACTTTATTGCGCAATAGCTTCATGTCCATCATCTCGACCTGCGAGGCCATGTCGAGCTGTTTTTCCAATTCGGGAATACGGCCGTATTGCAACTCGGACATGCGCGTGAGATCGCCGGCGCGGCGTGCCGTTTCCAGTTCCAGGCGGGCGCGCTCCAGTTCCTCCTTCACATGCGTGGTGCCCTGCAGCGCGGCCTTCTCCGCCTTCCATATTTCATCCAGATCGGAGAACTCGCGTTCGAGTTTTTGAATCTCGCTTTCCAGCGCGTCGAGGCGTTTCTTGGAGGCCTCGTCGGTTTCTTTTTTCAGCGCCTCGCGCTCGATTTTAAACTGAATCAGTCGACGTTCGAGCCTGTCCATCTCCTCCGGTTTGGAGTCGATTTCCATGCGGATGCGTGAGCCGGCCTCATCGATCAGATCAATCGCCTTGTCCGGAAGCTGACGATCGGCGATGTAACGATGCGACAGCACCGCGGCGGCGACAATGGCCGGGTCGGTGATATCGACGCCATGATGCACTTCATAACGTTCTTTCAAACCGCGCAGAATGGCGATGGTGTCTTCCACACTCGGTTCGTCGACCAGCACTTTTTGGAAACGGCGCTCCAGCGCGGCGTCCTTCTCGATGTATTTGCGGTATTCGTCCAAGGTCGTCGCGCCGACGCAATGCAACTCGCCGCGCGCCAGCGCCGGCTTCAACATATTGCCGGCGTCCATCGCACCCTCGGCCTTGCCCGCACCGACCATGGTGTGCAATTCGTCGATGAACAGAATGATCTGACCTTCTTGTTTGGACAGATCATTGAGCACCGCTTTGAGACGCTCTTCGAATTCACCACGGAATTTCGCCCCGGCGATCAGCGCGCCCATATCCAGGGACAGCAGGCGCTTGCCTTTCAGGCCCTCGGGGACTTCGCCGTTGATGATGCGCTGCGCCAGACCTTCGACGATGGCGGTCTTGCCCACGCCCGGCTCGCCGATCAGCACCGGATTGTTCTTGGTGCGCCGTTGCAGTACTTGAATGGTGCGGCGGATTTCGTCATCGCGACCGATGACCGGATCGAGCTTGCCTTGTTCGGCGCGCTCGGTCAGATCGATGGTGTATTTCTCCAAGGCCTGACGCTGTTCCTCGGCATTCGGATCGTCCATTTTCTGACCGCCGCGCAGTTTTTCGATGGATTTCTCGATCAGGCTCTTGGTGGCGCCGGCCTTACGCAGCGCCTCGCCCACCGCACCCTTGTCTTCCAGCGCGGCGAGCACGAACAATTCCGAAGAGATGTACTGATCCTTGCGCTGCTGGGCGAGTTTGTCGGTCTGATTGAGCACGCGATTGAGGTCGTTGGAGACATGTACGTCGCCGCTGCCGCCCTGCACTGACGGCAGCTTCTCCATGGCCTCGCCCAGCTGCGAACGCAGCAGGTCCACTTTGACGTCGGCCTGCGTGAGCAGATGCCGCACGCTGCCGCCCTGCTGGTCCAGCAGCGCGATAAGCACATGCACCGGCTCGATGAATTGATGATCACGACCCACCGCGAGGCTCTGAGCATCGGCGAGGGCCGTTTGGAATTTACTGGTCAATTTGTCCATGCGCATGGGTCAAAACTCCGGTCACGCTATCGTTGGGATTGTCTGACAGATGGGGGGATTGCCCGGCGTTTTCAAGGGGTATCGACTAAGCGCCTGAGCCGGCACAATTATTCATGCGTCAGATCGCGACTACAGTGGCCGCTGCTCGCAGCCGAGCAGACTCAGATAAACCGCACGCTCGGCCTCGCCGGCCTTTTCCAGAAACACATCACGCAACCGTGCCAGATGTTGCAGATGTTCGATACGGTCATACAGCGCCAGTTGGCGCTGCAAGGCCAGAATGGCGTTATCGAGTGTCCAATACGTGTCCTGATCGGTGATCAGATCGGGGTAGCGCGTATGCGCCTGAATGAACGCCTGCGCGGCATCCAGATCACGCTCAATGAACTGAGTATAGGCCAGGGTGTACGGACTGCGCGCAGCCGGCCAACGCCGTTCGACCTCACCCTGTAACTGTTCCATCGCAGTCTGCGCACGGTCGCGCGCCTGGTCCTGCCGGCCCGTGAGGTGCGCAATCTCCCGCTGCGCCTGTTTGCGCCGGAGATACAACGCGTCGCGTAGAGGTGCGGAAATATCGAGGTCGCGCTGCAATTCTTGGACGATCTGCGTATAAGGATTGTCGGCGCGCGGCGCGACCCGCAGCAGCGGAAAATACCAGGGCGCCCAATCCAGCAAATACTGCTCGCTGCTGGAACGCGGCACGTCGGTACTGCGCGCCGCGCGCAGCGTGTAGAGATGCGCCTCATACGGATCAACGCGACCATCCTGATTGCGATCGGGTTCGATCGATAACGCCGCGCCGGTCCGCGTCTGCCCGGCCAGGGCGGCGAAGAAATACGTGCCGTAGCCACGGTACTCGGCGACATCCAGGCTGGCCGCACAACCTTCGGCGAATTGATCCTGCGCGACCGCATAGAAACCACAACGCTGCGGCGCGCCGACCTGCGGCAACAGCGCTGCATGAAAACCACCGGCGAAACATTGCGTGAAAATGAATCGCAGCGTGGTAGCGCGCGGTTGCGCCGCGATGAGCGTGCGTAAATCATCCGCATCGAATTGATCACCGCCCCAGAGATCGAGCAGACTGCCGTGTTCTCCCGGACTGCCATGGCCGGCGTAGACCAGCAATCCCTGTTCGCCCGGCGCGAGACGCTCAATGACCTGCGGCAGTTCATCCAGCAGTGTCTGCCGCGTCGCCGGCCCCTCGACTGGCGTAATCGCGTGACTGCGTATCGCCTCGCCGTTCACATAGTCGGCGTCATAGACACGCGCTAGCGGCTGCAGCGTTGCGGCAGTGTCCACCGGCTTTTGCCACAAGGTCACATCCGGCGCGGGATCATCGCCGTCGTTGAAATAGGTCTGAATGGAGCGTTCGCCTGGCAGAGCCTGCAACACGGCGCGTGCCCACAGCACGTTCTGCTCGATCTGTACCTGGGAGTTTTGCAAATCGTAACCGCCACCGATCAACCAGACGCGGTCGGCGGCTTTCGCCGTCGCGCTCAGCGTCGTGAGCAACAGTGCAAGTACCACAGTTATCCTGAATCCCGAATGCCGAATGACGAATCCGCTCATTTATACGTCTTGCGCCGGAACAGATCGTTGCGTTTGCTGACCAGACGATCGAGGAACAATAGACCGTCGAGGTGATCCATTTCATGCTGCACCGCGCGCGCTTCGAAACCTTCCATATCGAATTCGCGACGCTCGCCGGTGGGATCGAAGGCGATCAGATGAATACGTTCGGCGCGGATGACATTGCCCGTGTAATCAGGCACCGACAGACAGCCTTCGCGCCCCACCGCATAGCCGTCCCACGCGGTGATCTCGGGATTGACCAGAATCAAATGACCGTGATTGGCTACCGGACGTTTCAGCTTGGACACATCGACGATGACGATGCGCTGGAAATAGCCGACTTGCGGTGCAGCGATGCCGACTGCGCCAGGACCGGCTAGGCGCGTTTCTTCGAGATCGGCGACAAAATGTTGCAGTTGCGCATCGAACGACGTAACTGACACGGACTCTTGTTTCAGGCGCGCATCGGGATAGGCGAGGATTTCAAGTACAGCCATGGCATGCAGCCTCAACCAATCAAGGTCTCGATGGGCTGCACATCGACTTCGATGCCGTCGCGCGTCATAGCGGCCAAGGCCATCTCGACCGCTTCGATACCGTTATTCGCCTGGCCTTCCATAGTCATGATGTACACCGGCTTGGCCTCGCTGCCGCCGACGTCGGATTGCAGATCGAGAATATTGAAGCCCGCCGCGGTCAACGCACCCGTCACCTGCGCGACAATGCCGGCGCGGTCAGCGCCATAGACCGTCACGCGGACATCGGGGATCAGATGCCGATGCAGATGACCTTCGATCAGATCCGCGTGCACCTGCAGACCGAGCTCATTGGCCACGGGATTGATGAGTGCACACAAGCCGTCCAGCGTACCGGCGTGCTGCACCATCAGCATGACCGAGAAATTTCCGCCCAGACGCGCCATCGTCGCCTCGCCCAGGTTGCAGCCGGCCTGAAACAATGCGGCCGTGATGGTGGCGACGATCCCAGGGCGATCTTCACCAACCAATGTCAGCATGTACCAATTCATACGTCGCTCCGTAATCAAGGAACTCTGTTTTCACACCAAATATCAATGTAGCGTCGAATGCGCGAAAAATATCGTCAACACACCGGCCACGATCAACACAATCTGTTGTACGGTCGCGCGCACCTCCAGACGTTTGTGCAAACCCGGGATGAGATCCGCGACGGCGATATATATGAAACTCGAGGCGGCGATGGCGAGGATATACGGCAGCGCAGCCTCGGCCTCGCGCAAACCGTAATACGCGGCGGTCGCACCGACCAGCGTGGTCAGACTGGCCAGGACGTTGTAGGCCAGCGCCCGCGAGCGGGAGAACCCGCTGTGCAGCAATACGGCGAAATCACCGACTTCCTGTGGGATTTCGTGCGCGGCGACGGCGAGACTGGTGACGACACCGAGATGGATATCGGTCATAAACGCCGCCGCGATCAACACACCGTCGACCATATTGTGAATGCCGTCGCCGATTAGAATCAGTGTGCCGGCCGCGTGATTGACCTGCGGTGAATGCGTATGCGTATGCGCGTGATTGTGATCATGACCTTCTTCGGGCGCATGCACCTCGCACACGGTGTGATGACAATGCCGCCACAGCACCATCTTCTCCAGCAGAAAGAAGCCCAACACACCGAGCAGCACCGTGCCGGTGATGATGTGCAGATCCTCGACGCCCGGCCCCTCCAAGGCATGCGGCAGTAGCGCCAGGAACGCCGCGCCCAACAGAGCGCCGATGGCGTAACTGACGAAATGCGGCAACAGCCGCGTGCGCAGTTGCTCCGGGAACAGCAGAAACACCGCGGCGGCCAGCACACTGAGCACGCCGCCGAGCAGGGAAAACAGGAGAATCCAGGTTAACAAAGGCATGGGCTGCGCGACCGATCAAGGAAGGCCGCATGATAGCGCACCTGCGCGGGCTGCGGACACATAGGGTGCACTACACGATGGCGCCCTACGGATTCTCCGACCAGATCAGCGTCGCCATGCGCCCGGTGACGCCATCGCGCCGATAGGAATAGAAGCGTGCGGCATCGGTATACGTGCACAGTCCGCCGCCGTAAATCTCGGTGACACCCGCGGCGGCCAAACGCTGGTGCGCCAGTCGGTTTAAATCCGCATGCCAGCGTTCGCCCTGCGCGGTAAACGCGTCAGCGGCGGCCGGGTTGTGCGCGACAAAGGCCGCGCGTACGTCTGCGCCGACCTCGAAGGCCTGCGGCCCGATCGCCGGCCCCAACCAGGCCAGCACGCTGTTGCCGGGCACGCCCAGCGCGGCGACCGCCGCCTCGATCACGCCGTCGGCCAGACCGCGCCACCCGGCGTGCGCAGCGGCAACACGCGTACCGGCACGGTCGCACAACAGGATCGGCAGGCAATCGGCGGTCATCACCACACAAACATGGCCGGCGGTGCGACTCACCGCACCATCACCCTCGATCGCCGGGGCAGCGGCATCCGCATCGACAATGCCGCAGCCATGCACCTGTTGTAGCCAGACCGGCTCCGTCGGCAAAGCCAATTGTTCACACAGACGCCGGCGATTTTCGATAACCGCAAGCGGATCGTCGGCAACATGTTCGGCGAGATTCAAAGACGCGTACGCACCCGCACTGACACCGCCGACGCGGGTCGTGCTCACGGCCTTTACCCAGGAAGGTGCGGGCCAATCGGGGATGATCCAGTCGTGTGTGTTCATGGTGAAACCTAACATCCACTGTGATAATCGTTCACACCAAAGTGCGCAAAGTATTTCTTATTCGGATTTCCTCGGCATGCTTTGCGCTCTTTGGTGTGCAAGAACCCTACTCTACTCCACCGCCTCGACATCATCCTCCAGCACCTGAATCAACTCCAGCATGTCTGCTGGCAATGGGGCATGCCATTCCAGCACCTCACTGCTGACCGGGTGACGCAGACTCAAGCGTGTGGCATGCAAAGCCTGGCGTGCAAACCCTTGCACCGCGGTGCGCGCCGCGGTGGACATGACGGCCGGTGGACGCTGCCGCCCGCCATATACCGGATCACCCAACAAGGGATGGCGGATATAGGTCATGTGCACGCGGATCTGGTGCGTGCGTCCGGTTTCCAGATTGACACGCACCAGACTGTGGGCGCGGTAACGCGCCTCGATGCGGTAATGCGTGATCGCCGGCTTGCCGAAGCTGCTCACCGCCATGCGCTTGCGATCGACACTGTGCCGGCCGATCGGCGCATCGACGGTGCCGCCGGCGATCAGCAGACCCCAGACCACGGCGAGGTATTCGCGCTTGACGCTGCGTGCCTGCAATTGCGCGACCAGCGACTGATGCGCGGTCAGGTTACGCGCCACCACCAGCAAGCCGCTGGTGTCTTTATCGAGCCGGTGCACGATGCCGGCGCGCGGCACCGTCGCCAGGCTGGGATCATAATGCAGCAGGGCATTCTGCAGTGTGCCGTCGGGATTGCCGGCGGCCGGGTGTACCACCAGCCCGGCGGGTTTGTCGATCACCAGCAGATCGTCGTCGGCATACACAATAGTCAGCGCGATATCCTGCGCCTCCACCCCGGTGGTTTCTTCAAGCTCGGCTTCGATCACCACCCGCTCACCACCGAACACACGGTCTTTACCCTTGCGCTGTGCGCCATCGACGCGCACCT
>CAVOKC010000022.1:0-126917 GCA_963696465.1 uncultured Gammaproteobacteria bacterium
CGTAACCGAACAACAACAGCAGCGGCGTGAGGGTGGTGCCGTAACCCATGCCGAGACTGGAGTCGACGTATTCGCACAGCAGCGCGGCGAAGAAAATGGCAAGGACAGCACCGCCGTAATTGAAGTCCGCACTGCCGGGCAGAATGTGCCACTGCGGCATCACTACTTGGGTGGCCAGAATGGCGATCGATCCGGCGACCATGAACAACCACAGACGCAGCCGGCGGCCATGCAGGCGCGGAAAACTGGCGGCGAAGGTAAGTACTTGCGAGTTCATGATGGTTACTCCTGTTATTGGTTTACCTACCCAAACAGTGGCAAGAGACGTGCCCGCACTAAGCCCTTGATTGATCGATGTCTCGAATCGGATCCAGATCATCCGGTTGTTATCCCGTCGTATATCACGGTTTTTCTGGCGTATGATCTACACATGACAACGCAGTCTTCACTCATTCTGACGGTGTGGAAGTTGGTCGCGCGGTCAGCGCGGCATCGAAGCGTTCGCGGCGGCGCTTCTGCCGATGTTGCAGACGGCCATCCCGGTGCATTGGCTGTTGCTCCGGCGTTTGGATCCGGTGCAGATGAGCGTGGAGACTGTCGCTGCGGGGCGGGCCAGGTCGATATTCGTATGGAACATCGCACGCAGATTGAACCCGCCGCTTGGCCGGCCCTGCTCGACGACTGTCGACACTGTACGCATGAGCACCGCGCCGCCGCGGCCGTGCACAAGCAGCAATCCGGGTTGGTGCCTGGCGGTGTGCAGGGCGATGTCTTCGTGCTCGGCTTTGGCTGCGACGATGTGCCCATGGGCGTGGCCGTCTTCCGGATCGAACCTACAGGATACGGGCCGGATCAGGAAACCCTCCTGCAAGCCTTGTCCGAACCAACCGCCCGTTCCCGCCCTCGAAAATGATCGTCATCTGCGCGAACTCACCACGCAGCACGAGGCCGCCGAGGCGGAACGCCGCTCTCTGCTAAAACGGCTCGGCCGCCAGGACATCGCCGACACGATCGTCGGCGCGCAAACGGGCTTGCAGGGACGTGATGGAACGCGTGGCGCTGGTGGCGCGCTCCACCACGCCAGTGTTGCTGCTGGGCGAGACCGGCACCGGCAAGGAGGTTGTCGCACGGGCGATCCATCGCCGTTCGCCGCGCGCCGGCGGGCCGTTCGTGCGCGTGAACTGCGGCGCGCTGCCGCATGAACTCATCGATTCGGAGTGTTCGGTCACGAGCGCGGCAGTTTCACCGGTGCGGTGGCAAGTCGTAAAGGCTGGTTTGAACGGGCCGATGGCGGCACGCTGCTGCTGGAGAATCGGTGAACTCACGCCCGCCGCACAGGTACCGCTGCTGCGCGTGTTGCAGGATGGCAGCTTTCAACGCGTCGGAGGACAACAGACGTGACCGTGGATGTGCGCGTCATCGCCGCCACCAACCGCGATCTGCGCGCGATGGTGGCCACGGCGCGTTCCGCGAAGATCTCTGGTATCGATCGCGGTGTTTCCGATCCGCCTGCCTGCGCTACGCGAGCGCCCGGAAGATATTCCCGCCATCGCCACGCATTTCGCACTGCGCGCCGCCGAGCGCCTCGGGCTCGCCCGCCAGATCCCCAATGCCGAGGATCGACGGCTCGCCGCCTATGGGTGGCCGGGCAATGTGCGCGAATTGGCCTCGGTGATCGAACGCGCAGCGATTCTCGGTGACGGCCGGGGACTCGAAGTCGCCAAAGCGCTCGGCGGCGGTGAAATCGGACCGCGTACGGCCGCATCTGCGCAAGCCAAGGCCGCGCATGGCGAACTCGAAAACCTCGACACCTCGATGCGTCATCACATCGAATCCGCATTGCAGCGCAGCCATGGACGTATCGAAGGTCCGTTCGGTGCCGCGGCGATGCTCGGCATCAATCCGCATACCTTGCGTGCGCGCATGCGCAAACTGCGCATCGATTGGCATGCGTTTCGGGGATAACAAAACCGGACCGCCCCTCGAAACGGTAGAAACTCAGACCGATACCAATGTAAAACCCATCACCCTCCACCTCCTGCTCTTCTTTTGCCGTCTCCCTCCCGTCTATTTGCCTCTATTTTTCAGTAATTCACTTCCATTCCATGAAAGCCCGTAAACAGCGAAAACACATATTTACACGGATCTTTTTATTCCATTAGTCGAAGGCTCAGTCTTTCACGGCCCACCATTTTTCCCTTCAGCTTTCCTTTTCTGCCTTGTTCACAGGCGGCCCCTCGACCCGTCAGATTTTGCCCAGCTGTATGCCGGGCCGGCCATTTGTCCATTTGGTCCGGGAAAGGCACAGAAACCCATTGTTTTGCCGATAACAGGCTGTTACTGGTATCCCAACTCCGGGGAGGATGCTACTGTGCCCATTCTGACAGCACGCGTCTCGGCCGACTCGCGTGTGGATTGATCTGTGGCTTGATGCTGGCGCGGGCCGCGTGGGGCGCCACGCCCGCCATCGAGGGCTTTCGGTGCTGACCTGGTCGGATTACCTCGACCCGGAACTGGTCGCCGCGTTTGAGGCGAAAACCGGCTACAAACTCAACTTCACCTAGTTCGAATCCGACGAAACTCGCGATGACTTTCTGATTCGCGACAACGGTCGGGGATACGATCTGATTCTGACCAGCGAATACGCGCTGACGAATCTATCGTCGAACGCGGCCGGCCGGCCCGATAACCGCAACGCAGGTTCCGCAACTTCCGCATATCGACCCGAAATGGCTGACTGCGACGGCCGGCCAGCCGCAATACGGCATGCCTTATTTCTGGGGCACCTTGGGTATCGCCTACCGGGAGATTGGTCGCCAAGCCGATCACCCGCTGGATGGATATTTTCGATCCCAGCCGAAGAGCTCCGCGGCCGATGGCATGATCAAGATCCCGTGATCTGATGGCACGGCGTTGCTTGCGCTGGGTTATTCTGAACAGCGCGGATAGCCAGGAATTGGCGAGGCCCGCGACCTGCTCTTAAACAGAAACCTTCCGTGTCAAGCACGTATTCCTACATTTCGCTGACGGAGGACTCGGCACTACTAGAAGGTGGTTGCGTGGTGGCCGCGCAGATTCTACAACGGCGATGCGCTCATGTTGCAGGAATTAAATCCGCATATACGCTATGTGGTTCCGGAGGAAGGAACCAATATCTGGGTCGGATCACTGGGCCGTGGCGACCCATCCGACGAAACGCCCGGCGGCGCACGAATTTCCTGGATTTATCAACGAACCCGAGAGTGCCGCGAAGAACGCCATATTCGTACACCACGCCTCACCGAAATGGCGGCCAACAAACTGCTCCGCCTAGCCATCTCGAAGATCCTCTCATCAATCCCAGTCGGAGATTCTGCAACGTGGAGCGCCGAACACAAGGTGCTGCCGCCGCGTGTCATGCGCAAGTGGAATACGATTTTTGCGGAAGTCGTCAACTGAGACCGTAACGCATGCGCCTCAGACCAAACTCCCGCCGCCTCCTAGCCCGCTGCTGCCGTGCCGCTGCTGGGTATTGCATGGCTTGCGTATGTTGCAGTTGCAGGAACAGGCCGAGGAGAAGATTGAAGCGAGCTGAATGCAGCTCGGGCAACTGCGGTCGAGGAGCCGTCGCTGATGGTGAACGCCGCGGCAAATCTTGATTTGTTCGCCAACTCCTCACAGATCCATGCCTATGTTCTAACGAAAATGAAGCGGATCGCTACCAACTGCTGCAGCCGTCGTTGTTGCGTCTGCGCGGAGTTGATCAGGTCGGCCTATCCCGAGTATTATGAGATTCGCTTGCTGCTGCCCGATGGTTATGAAGATACCCGTTCGGTGAAAGGTGGTCATGCAAATATAACCGACGAGGAGATCGATCGACGGACGTTTTTTCAAGGCGCTGGCCGCAGACGAGGATCGACGTGCTGATTCAGTATTCCAGGTCAACTCCGGATGACGGGAAGTTTGTGTCTATGCGCAAGGAATACGCCTGCGAAATGTAGATGAGGATCCGCTGGTATCAAAGCCACAGTCTGCGCGGCTATTGGTCCTAACCATTGAATTGACGGACACAGCGAAGTCAGATAGCGGCGAAGCCGGGGTGGCGGACAGTCTTCGCCGTTGATAGCAGGGTGTCATCCGTATTCACGCGGAGCCGAATATTTCGGGGCCAGTCTGCAACCGGATTTGTTCGATAGGCTGAAAGGGCAACAGTCTGGACGGACGCGGAATACACGGGTCTGCTCAAAGGACAGGAGGCGATTACGGCTTGAACAATGACGGATCTGTGGTTGGTGAGTGCCTACCCGGAGAGGGCATTTCCGTGCAGGGTGCGAGACACCTGGCGAAGAACGTTATGGGGATAGCGTTGGTGCGCTGTCATTGTGTCATGGTGGCCTTTCTATTGGTTTATGAATGTGACGTCCGTATCCGTCCGGTGCAGAAACTGTCGTGCGGCGACGCGTCAGATCAGTGAGGGTAATCTGCGTGTCGAGCTCGATGGCCGATTCCAAGGATGAGATCGGCGATCTGGCGCGGGCATTTCTCGACATGGGGGAGAGCTTGCATGCACGTCGCAATGAGCAAATCCGCTTCCATGCCTTCCATGACAATCTCACCGGGTTGCCCAATCGCTTCATGTTCAGAGAGCGTCTGGAGCAGGCAGTTGTGCATGCGGCGAATTATGGTGAGAAGCTGGGTGTTTTATTTGCGGATGTCGATGGCTTTCAAGCGTGTAAATGACACGCTCGGTCATCATGCCGGCGATGATCTCCTCAAACACATATCCGAGAGGATTCGTTCCGTACTACGGCAGAAAGATCCTGGGAGGTGCGGCGGAATTGAGTGCCAGAGGTCAATGTGGTGTCGCGCATCGGTGGCGATGAATTCGTGATTCTGGTCAGCCAGCTCACGCATGCGGTTGAAACCAGTAAGATCGCGCAGCGCATTGTCGAGTGCATCTCCAAGCCGTTCGAATTCTGCGGTCAGGAGGTCTTCATTGGTGTCAGTATTGGTATCGCGCTGTATCCAGGCGATGCCGATACGGCTGAAGATCTGCTTAAAAACGCGGATATTGCCATGTTTCATGCCAAGGCCGCGGGCAAGAATAATTTCCAGTTCTACTCGAAACTGATGAGTGCCGTTGCCACCAATACCTTATCGCTTGAGGCGAGTTTGCATAAAGCCATGGAGCGCGACGAGTTGTTCATGGTGTATCAACCGAAAATAGATTTGCGCGATGGCCGTACTGTCGGGTGTTGAGGCCCTGCTGCGCTGGAATCATCCTGAACAGGGTCTGATCCCGCCGAGTACCTTTATTCCCGTCGCAGAAGAAGTGGGGATGATTAACAAGATTGGTGAGTGGGTGTTGATGAGTGTGTGCAAGCAGCTGCATGACTGGGAAGGTACGCCTGCGGCAGGTTTGATCGCGGCGGTGAATATTTCCAGCCAGCAGCTGGCCAATCAGCACTTCAGTGCCAACGTGCAGGAAATTATTCGTGAGTCGCAAGTTTCTGTCGAACGTCTGGAGTTTGAGATCACGGAAACTGCGGTGATGCAGATGGGTGGGCATATCGACGAAGTGTTTCTGATGATTCGCGAGTTGGGTATTGCGATATCGTTGGATGATTTCGGGACGGGCTATTCGTCATTGAGTCATCTGCGGCGTTTTCCTATCGACTATGTGAAGATCGATCGTAGTTTTGTCGATAATTCGACCAGCAATGCCGACGATCAGGCGATCGTGTCAGCGATTATTCTGATGGCGCAGAGCCTTGGCTTGCAGGTGGTGGCAGAAGGTGTCGAAACGGTCGAGAGGCGGATTGCTGCGCGCGAAGGGTTGTGAGTTTGCGCAAGGCTATTATTTCGGACGGCCTATGTCGGCGGAGGCTATCATGGAACGCATGACTAAACAGAGCGTGTCCGATGTGCCGACCGGTGCGCAGGACGTAAGATCCATCTCGCGCCATAACGCCTAGTTTTGTTGCGCTCTGATCTGAGTTGCCGCCGTGATCAGAGGGCCTCGTAGCCCGCATTACCTTCCATGCCGATGATGACGGGTTGATTCAACTCGGCGATCTTCACTGTCTTCTTGTCGCGTAGATATTCCGCGACCACATCCCAGATCGGCCGACCCAGATCGCCGGCAGGGACTTCCTGCACACTGGCCCAGCCGGCGACCGAGTAGTCTTTATCCGCCTCGATGGCTTTACCGTTGAGTTCCATGGCGCTGATGCGTTTGCCGATGTCGGCCGCTGGATCGATGCTGTATTTGAGCCCGCCTACGCGCACCATGTCGCCGCCTTGTTGATAATAGGGGTCCGGGTTGAATAGATTGTCGGCGACGTCTTCGAGGATTTCCTTGATGCGTGCGCCGCTCATGCTGTTGAGCGTGACGTTCGGATAGGTGATGGCGGTCTGTGTCATCAGTTGATCCATGGTGATGGTCTCGCCGGGCAGGACGCTCACGCCCCAGCGGAAGCCGGGCGAGAAGGCGATCTCAGCGCCGGCGACGTCGATCATGGCGTCGCAGATGAGCTGATCGAAGGTGCCGTTGAAGTTGCCGCGGCGATATAACAGGTCATCGCTGACGGCGAGTTTCTCTTCCAGCTTGTCTTTAAACGGCGCGCGTACCTTGTCGATATGCGCCGCCATCTGCACATCGGCAGGCAACAGATTCGAGAAAATCGGCAGCAGACGATAACGGTAATCGCTGAGCTTGCCGTTTTTTACATCGAGGTCGAGTACGGCGAGGTATTTGCCATTGGAGCCGGCGTTGGTGACCAGGGTCTTGCCACTGGCATTAGTGACGATCACCGGTGCCGGGATGGCGTCGTGAGTGTGGCCGCCGAGAATGGCATCGATGCCGGTGACGCGGCTGGCCATTTTCAGGTCCACGTCCATGCCGTTGTGCGACAGCACCACGACCACTTGCGCACCCTCGCTGCGGGCCTGATCGACCATGGCCTGCATATTGTCGTCTTGAATACCAAAGCTCCACTCGGCAACGAGATGGCGCGGGTTGGCGATCGGTGTGTACGGGAAGGCCTGGCCGATGATAGCGGTGGGTACGCCGTTGATGGCGTGGATCACATAAGGTTTGAAGACCGGTTCATTCCATTCGGCATCGATGATGTTCTGGGCCACGAAATCGATGCGATCTTTGAAGTCCTTGGCGACGATTTCGCGCACGCGGTCGGCGCCGTAGGTCATTTCCCAATGCGCGGTCATGACGTCGACGCCGAGCAGTAGTTGCGCGTCGACCATATCCTGCGCGCCGGTCCACAACGCGGTGGCCGAGCCTTGCCAGGTATCGCCGCCATCGAGTAGCAGCGCGCCAGGACGTTGTGCGCGGATTTGTTTTACCAGCGTAGCCAGATGCGCGAAGCCGCCGACCTTGCCGTATTGGCGCGCGGCGGCGACGAAGTCGAGCGAGGTGAAGGCGTGCGCGTCCAGCGAGCCTGGCGCGATACCGAAGGCCTTGAGGAAGGCATCGCCAACCAGGTGCGGCGCCTGTCCGGCCATGCCGCCGACGCCGAGATTGATGTTCGGCTCGCGGAAATAAATCGGCAGAAGTTGGGCATGGCAGTCGGTGTAGTGCAGCAGGGAAACATTGCCAAAGGCGGGCAGCTCGTACAGATTGCCGGGCGCTTTGTTGGCTTTTACACCAGCATTGCCCGTGGTGGTGTTGGGGCCGGAGTCACAGCCTGGCAGACTGATGCCGGCGGCGCTGGCGACGGCCAGCAGTTGCAGGAATTCGCGGCGTGAAATGGTCATGGTAAACCTCGCAGTGGATGCTTGAGAGGTGACGCGCGTCGATCGATTACTATTCCACGCGCAGAGATTGCTGCAATGCCGGAAGGGTTTTGTCCGGGCTTAATAAACATGAACCCGGCCTGGGGTGCAGGCCGGGTTCATGGATACAACTGCCGTCGTTTACTTGCGGGTGGTCGGGCCGTTGATCTCCAGGCCGTTGCTCATGTAGGACTCGAAATACTCCAGCGCCTTGTATTCATCGCTCTGCAGCTCGAACGGCTTGGCACGCACCTGTGAGTTACAGCCTTCATAACGGGCATGAAGTGTACCAAGCGCGCCCGATACCGAGCGGTAGACGGGGAAGTGCGTGGCATGGCCGATCATCGGACTCAGCAGGTCGGCGCGTACATGCTTACCGGCGCTGCTGATGTGACAATCCGCGCACGCCAGGTTGAGCTGGCCGCGTTTGGCATAGAAATGCTGCTTGCCACGTTCATACGCGGCAAGTGCACGTGGATCGTTGGGGATGACGATGTTCATCTTTTCGCCGCGGGAAGTGGAGGCCATGTACGCGGAGATGTCGGCCATATCACCCTTGCCGTCTTTGAGGGGTTTTTCGCCATTGGCGGTGAGACAATCGTTGATGGCGCTTTCCAACGTGACCACTTCGCCCTTCTTGGTGTCGAACATCGGGTAGTTCTGGCGAATGCCGATGCCATTGTTGGGGAAACAGCTGGCGTAGGTTTTGCCGTTCTTGAATGGGGTGTTAAAGAGTTTCTTGCCATTATCCAGGCCCAATTCATAGGGCGGGAAGTCCTCAATGGCCTCCCACTGGGCGCGTGCTCCGGGATCGAGTGCGTAAACGCCATTGCGATACTCTTCGAAAGGAACGTTCGGGAATTGCTGTTTGAAATAGGCGCGCATTTCCTTCAGATCCTGCTCCGGGCTGGCGGTGGCCGCCTGCGGCAATGCGCCGGCTATGCCGAGAACCGCGACGATGCTCAGGAGTTTTCTCATGGACGGTGTCTCCTTCGATGGTGGGCGGGTTGGCTGCAAGGCTAATCCGCCGGATTATTTTTTTTAACCGATAACCGCTTCTGATGAATCCTTTTCACCCTTGTTGTCCACCCAGCTGAGGGTGAACTTGTCGCCGGCCTTGGCGCCTTTGAAACGGAAGGACAGATACGGATCTTTGGAAATGGCCGCACCCCACAGCGCGGTCATGACGACGTTGCCGTTGTGTGATGCAGGTCAGTTCCTGGATGAAATGTGCCGGGATGAGTTCCCCGGTTTTCTTATCCTTGACCTGTCCGGTATCCATCGGATGTTTGATCAGCGCCTTCACCGTGGTGACATCACCCGCCAGTTTGGCAACGACTCTCATTTTGTTGGCCATAATGCTGCTTCCTCTTGCCTGATTCGTTGTGGTTGCGCGCGCGGGTTTTCGGATCAGCCGCCACAACCGCCGATGGTGACCTTAACTTCCTTGCCCGCACTGTGGAGCTTGCCTCCTGCCTTGACGACAGCAATCACGCTGGTGGTCTTGCCGAGTTTGATGCGCGTCGAAACAAACGGGTCGGTCGCGGCACTCAGCGTGTAGGAAGATGTGAGGGGGGTGGGATTCTTCTCAGCAAGAATGCTGATGGACTCGACGCCGTCCATCGCAACTTCGACCGATACCGGTACCACAGAGCCGTTCTCGGCGATTTCCGGCAGTTTGATATTGATCTTGTCATTACCTTCGAGTTGCGTGGAGCCAAATAGAGCTTTCAACGCGTCGTCGACACTTTTGGCTTCGAAGGCCCCTTGCGGCCAAGCGGCGAGCGCGGCGCGCGGCGTTAATAGGCCGGCACTGAATGCCATGCCTAATGCTCCGAATGCCAAGGTGCCTTTGAGAAGCGTTCTACGTTTCATGTCAGTCACTGCTGTTCTCCTCAGTGTGCCAATGCTGATGCTTAGAGGCTGTAGATGAATTCAACGACTTTGTCGATCTCGTCTTCCGTCAGGACTTTGTGACGGCCGAACGGCGGCATCATGCTGTTCACGTTAGCCGTGGTGGGATCCCAGATCTGGGCGCGCATTTTGGTCTTATCGGGAAAACGTGCCTGCATGCCGACCAAGGGCGGGCCAATGTCACCGGCGAGCTCACCGCCAGCGATATGATGACAGGCTAGGCAATTGCCCTTTTTGTTATCGAATGCGAGCTGTTTGCCTTCGTCAACGACAGACAGTGCTTTGGCCTCTTCAGCAGCCGTCGCCATTGCGGGTGACAGCATCAGGCTGCCCAGCAATGCGGCTACGGAAGCGGTGGTGGATAGGATGCTCGAGTATTGCCGCATCGTTGCCTCCTCAGTGGTGGGTTATGGTTCGGGTTATGACTTTCAACGACACATTTATACCATCAAGAGCTAAAGCATACAGATTTCGACAGTGCAAGACCGAATATAGTCGCGCCTCCGGTTGCAGTCAAAGTTAGCCTGCTTTGCAAGATAGACGACACACTCGGCTATTTCATTCCATGGCGATATCGGGTTGAGGAGAAGGTCAGCGGGATTTTTGTTCCTGCTCTTTCTCTTCGAGGGCGAGCGCCTCCAGGATTTGCAGGCGGGCCTCGATGCGTGAGGATTGATAGAAGTCTTGGCCAGGTATCCGTGTTGCCAACGTCAATTGTTCGACGGCTTCGAAAGTTTGTCCGTTCAGGAAATAGTATTCCGCCATGGCTTCATGGGCATCGGCTTCCCGCTTCATGCCGCGTGCTGCCTGCGCCAGCAGCAAGTAATGGTTCGGCTCGGGCCGTGATTGACGACGCCGTGCGCCATCCAGGATCTGTTGCGCTTCAGCGTAGCGCCCCGAATCCAGGAGCGCGCGGGCGTAGCCTTCCACCAATACGGGATTGTTGGGGTATAGGCGGAGCATATGTTGGTACTGCTCCAGCGCCACACTGCTGCGGCCTGCCGCCAGGTCGATTTCCGCTAAGGCAAGTTGATAAGCAATACGATCCGGATCGCCCTTGTTTAAGCGTGTCAGTTGGGTTTTTGCGGCCCCGATGTCGCCGGCCTCGGCCAGTGCCAACGCGCGTCCATAGTCCCGCGCGGCCGGTGGTAGGGCTGGAACGGTCTTGGCCTGATTGAAGTAAGCGCTGGCCTGTTTGGCATCTGCGGTAGTGAGTACCCGGAGCTTGGCCTGAGCCAGGTAAAAATTCAGATTGTCCTGGATTTGCTGCGGTCGTTGTTGCTCTGCCCGAGCGAGTGATTCGGCGATGCGGTCGGTGGTGACCGGGTGCGTGCTGAGGAACGGCGGGAGCCCTTGACCATAATAGCGGGTGGCTTGCTGAAGGCGTTCAAAAAAATCGGGCATGCCGCGCGGATCGAATTCAGAGCGCGCCAATGTCTGCATGCCGATGTTGTCGGCCTCTTTCTCGTTGGCACGCGTGAAGTTGATCTGTTGCTGAATGGCGCCGGCCTGTACGGACATGATCGCTGCTTGTCCGGCCGCACTGTCTTGTGTACCGATCAGAATAGCGGCCAGGATGGCCGCGGCCATGGGCAACCCCATGCGACTGGCGGAATCGTAGGCACGGACCAGGTGTTTTTGGGTGACGTGGGCGATTTCGTGCGCCAGAACGCCGGCTAATTCGCTCTCGTTGTGGGCGGTCAGAATCAAGGCGCTATGCATACCAATGAAGCCTCCGGGCGCTGCGAAGGCATTGATGGATGCGTCTTTGACAATGAAAAAGGTAAAACGCTCGCTGGGCGTGTCGCTGTTGGCGACGAGTCGGTTGCCGAGGCTGCTCAGGTAGGCATTAATCTCGGGATCGTCGACAAACGGAACCTGCTGCCGCAGTTGGCGCATGAAGGCTTCACCCAGTTGGCGCTCCTGGTCCGGCGTAATCAGGCGTTCGGCTGGATCGCCAATGTTCGGGAGGTCCAGCGCGAAGGACGGGACGGTCAGGGACAAGCACAGCCAGACAACCAATAGACGGCGCATATATGCAAGCATGTGGTGCGTATAACTCAGGGTAACGAATGGGATTATGACGTGAGACCACGATACGCGAGGCATGTTCCCCGCGCCAGCGCCCGCGCTGGTTGGTAGTTCGGGGTTAGTGCGTCTCTCAGTCTGCTATTTCCGCGTTAGTTTCAGGGGTGACAAGGCCAACATATCAGTATAGTCTAATATTCAATTAATATTGGTGGGTAAGAGTATGTTCGGCATTCCGGAAATCGACGGGCGCGAGCTGGCCAAAGTGCTTGCCGACGCACCGAATAGCATCCATTTGGTTGATGTACGCACCCCACAGGAAATGAGCCAAGGCATGATCCCCGGGGCAGACCCGGTACCCTTGCATTTGGTTCCGTTGAAGTCGGATGAGTGGACGCAGGATTCGCG
The DNA here is from genome assembly GCA_963696465.1 of uncultured Gammaproteobacteria bacterium. Lineage (GTDB taxonomy): Bacteria > Pseudomonadota > Gammaproteobacteria > Thiohalobacterales > Thiohalobacteraceae > JAHJQQ01. The sequence goes on from CAVOKC010000022.1 coordinate 12,121, forward strand.
GCCGATGGTTATTTACTGCCGTACCGGTGCGCGGTCAGCGCAGGCCTGTGCATTTCTCGCCGCTCGTGGTGGGGAGAAGCAGTTCATCAACCTGCGCGGCGGCATTCTCGACTGGGTGCAGCAAGGTCATCCAGTGGCGGCGCCTGCAGCGGATCCCTTACGCGCTTAAGTATTCGCTCCGGGAAACGATACTATTGTCCAGGGTTGCGTTCGATAGACAGTTGGCATATAAGTGCACTGCTCAATTCTAACGTTCTCGACTTAGTGTTCCTTCGGGGCATAGACGTCATAAAATTCAGAATCTAAGGAGTTTTTCACATGGCTAATTTCGACGAGGAACTGGACGCGTCCGGCCTCAACTGCCCGCTGCCCATCCTGCGTGCAAAGAAGGCTCTCAATGGGCTTACCAGCGGCAAAGTTCTGCATATCATTGCGACCGACCCGGGTTCCGTGAAGGACTTCGAGGCGTTTGCCAAGCAGACCGGCAACACCTTGTTGGAGTCCAATGAATCGGGTGGTAAGTACCACTTCATGATCAAGAAGTCCTGATTTTCAGACTCTTGCTCTGACGTCCTGGTTTATCCGTCCGCGTTTCACCGGACGAATAGGCGCAAGGCGCTAAGACAGTTCAAAAAAACCGCCCGGCTTACCGCCGGGCGTTTTTTTGCACCAAAACCCCCCCGGATCGACCGGGGCGTACTGTGTCGCACAGTGGTGTGCGCAGCGTAAAGGCTGGCTAGAACGTCCAGTTGACCTGGGCGCTCAGAATATCCACGGCATTATCATATTCGCCGGTGATATTGCCCGCTGTCGTGCTGGTATGGTTGATGCGGGTGTCATCCACAAACAGGTGGGCATAACCTACATCGAAGGATACCGCGGGTGAATACTGATAGTTCGCACCGACCGCCAGCCAAGTGCGGTCGTTTCCGGGGATGCGCGGTGTGCGATGCATAGCGTCGGGGATGGGTTCTTCATCGAAGGCGATGCCGGTGCGCAGTAACCAGGCGCTATTGTGGCGGTAATTCAGACCCACCGAATAACGCATGCTGTTGTTCCAGTCTTCCGCCGTTACGGAATCAGGCTGAACAGAGGCATAATCTACGCGCAGTTCCTCGAACCGACTCCAATGCGTCCAGGTGGCGTCCGCAAGTATGGCCCATTGTGTGTTGATGTCGTGATATAGGCTCAATGAAGCGGACTCAGGCAGTGTAACGTCGGCTGTCACGCTGGTCGGTACGAATATTCCAATGCCAGTAAAGAAAGAGTCCGCATTGGTGAAACTCGCGTCGCCCTCCAGTTCTTGTTTGATCTTGGAGCGGTAGGCAAAGCCGACGCGGGTGCCAGGATTCACATCGTACATCAGCCCGAAATTGTAGCCATAACTCCAATCGTCGCCCTCGATCTCACCCGTCGCATCAGCCGTACTCACGCCCAACCCTCCGCAGGTTGCGAGAGCTGTGGCTGGGTCCATTCCCGGGTTCTGTGCGAGTAGTACGCCGATACAACTGGTCGTCTGATTTATAGCTTGGCTGAGTGTTGCTTCAACGTACTGAATGTTCACACCCACGCCGACCGACAGATTCGGTGCTGCCTTGTAGGCGATCGCCGGATTGATGTTGATGGTCTTGAGTTCCGATTCAATGGCGTGATAGCGCCCGACCCAGTCGGCGTCATATTCCGTCTTGAGTCCGAATGGCGCGTTGATGCCCAAGCCGAAGACAAAATTGTTCGGCAGTTTGCGGCTGTAATACAGATTGGGTATCAGTGAGGTGTTACCGGCATCGCCACCGTCACCGCCGGTAACGGGTGCGCCCAGCGCGTTGGTCGCGCTGCCGGAAAATTCGGCCGAAGGTTTGATGATGTGCCCACCCACGACCAATTGATTTCCTTCCAGGTACATCAGCCCAGCGGGATTGAAGAATACCGTGGAGGCGTCCTCGGCGCTTGCGGCGGCACCGGCATACGCATTACCGAGCCCGCTGACACTCTGCTCAATGAGTGCGAAACCCGCGGCGGCGCTCTGAGTGGTGGAGATCGTCAACAATGTGGCGAATACGAACAGGTAGGGGGGGTAGTTTTGACGGCGGGCCATGTTCGACTCCTTGTTGGTCTGTCCTGGGGGTGTTATTGAACCATATAATCCCTAAACGGTGCGTTTGGAAACGCAACATACGGATATTTGTTGCTTACTCGCAACGATATGGAGAAGCCTAACCCATGGCATAGGCATTGCAAATGGATTCTATTTGACAATTTGTGGCTTCGTTGCCATTCTGTTGCGAGCGCTCTAGTGGTTGTCGCTGAAAAGCAACGAGTTGCATACTATTTCACCCAGGAGGGATGAGAAATGAACGTTAATCTGAAACATTCTCTGTTAGCCGTCGCAGTTGCGGCTGCGCTCGCTGCCCCGGCGGCTTACGCTACCAACGGCTATTTCAAGAAGGTTACAGCGCCAAGTCCGCGGTATGGGCGGTGCGGGTATCGCTTACGCACAGGATGCGATGGCTCCGGCGACTAATCCTGCAGGAATCGCACGACCGGCAATCGTGTTGATTTCGGTCTGAACTGTTCAATCCGCATCGTGATGCGAGCCTGGATGCAACACGGTATGTTTGGCGCTGATACCGGCAAGGTTGATAGCGGCGCCACACTGTTTGCGATTCCGAACACGGGTTTCGCCTTCAACATGGGCAACATCACTGCCGGCATGAGCATCTGCGGCCAACGGTGGTATGAATACCCGTTACAACTCGAATCATTTATACCAACGCGTTTGCGACCGGCGATCCGGGCTTTTGCTGGAGTGCTCGGTGGTATAGCGCCTACAGTTGCCGCTGGCTATGGCGAAGCGGCACTCGCTAATGCGCAGTCGACTCGACGTTGGGTGTGAACCTGTCCCAGCTCATTATTGCCCCGACGGTCGCGACCAAAATCAATCCAGACCATTCGATTGGCGCGTCGCTGTTGGTGGGTTATCAGCGTTTCCGCTCCTACGGTCTGGGTTTGTTCCAGGGCTGTCCTCTTCTGGCGCGCATATGACCAACAAGGGCGATGATGCATGCCTGGGGCGCCGGCGTACGTCTGGGCTGGACCGGCAACATCACCAGCAATATTAGCCTGGGTGCGCAGTATTCCTCAAAAATCTACATGCAGGAATTCGATCGCTATGCCGGTTTGTTCGCTGAGCAGGGTGATTTCGATATCCCGGCCAATTTCGGCGTAGGTCTGTCCGTGAAAGTCACGCCGCAAACGACCGTGGCCTTCGATGTGCAGCAAATTCAATACGGCGATGTCGCCTGCGATCGCCAACAAGGGCCCAACCGCTGATGAATTCCTCGGTGCGCTGAGCTTCAGCGTTGATGACCGGCTCCTATGCGCGGTCCGGGCTCAGCTGGGTACCGATAACGGCTGGGGTTTCGGCTGGGAAGATATCACTGTATATAAACTCGGTATCAACCATGAACTCAACAGCCAGTGGACGGTGCGTGGCGGTGTGGAATTGGTGACAATCCGATTGATGAGGATCAGAACCTGTTCAACATTATCGCGCCGGGTGTGGTCAAAAATCACGTGACGTTGGGTTTCACCTATTCGCCGGATCAGTACAGCGAAATCAGTGTGAACTATATGCATGCGTTCCATGAAGATCAGTCGTATACCTATCAGGGCCAACTTGCAATGGGGCCTTTCGCGGGCGCTAACTACGACACCCCGAAATCGGCATGGACCAGAATGCACTCGAAATCAGCTACGGCATGAAGTTCTAAGACGTAATCGGATCCGAGAAGGCGGCATAGCGTCCAGCGTGTAATACAAAAGGGCCATGGTTGACATGGCCCTTTTTTTTCATCATTTAATCTGTGCGAGTGCCGAACGTTTCGTCTAGAATGGCGCCACACCAACAACCACCGGGATAGGGATAAGGAGGCAATAATGTTGAAAGCGACAAAAATCTTTGCGGGACTGCTGACGGCGGCGTTGACGCTGCTGCCGATGGCGGCAAGTGTCCAAGCGGCTGATGTCTACAAACCGTTCATCCTGGCTTCGCGCGGCGCGGGTGACATGGCGGCCAAGGTGGCCGAAGTGAAGACTGCGCTGACGGGTGCTGGCTTCGAACTCGTGGCCGACTACGTGCCTTACGATGATGCCCATATTATTGTTTTCACCAACGACGCGATTAAAAGCGTCGCCGCGAAAACAACCTACGGTGGCTATGCCGCTGCACAACGTGCGGCTGTAACCAAGGTCGGTAACGAGCTGCAGGTCGCCTATGTAAATCCAGTCTATATGTCTTATGCATACCATTTGGACAGCGACTTGGCGAAGACCGCCGATGCCCTGGCCACAGCGCTTGGCAAAGTGCAGGACTTTGGCTCCGCGAAGGGCCTGTCCGAACGTAAGCTGGCCAAGTACCACTACACCTTCGGTATGGAGTACTTCGAGGATCCCTATGAACTTGCGAGCTATGGCAGCTATGCCGAAGCCCAAAAAGCCGTGGAAAAGAACCTCGCTTCCAACAAGGCCGGTATTCGCCAGCTCTATCGCATTGACATCCCCGGTAAGGAAGAAACCATCTACGGAGTCTCTATGCAGGCGCCTGCCGGTGGTGATAAGTACTACGACGACAAGTTCCAGATGAGCGTGATTGATTTCGGTGAGCTGAAAGGCACGCCCTATCTGCCGTATGAAGTCATGGTCACTGGCAACCGTGTCGTCGCCATGCACATGCGCTTCCGCGCCGCGGTTCACTACCCGGATCTGAAAATGATGGGTGACAACAGCTTCATGAAGCTGATGCCGAGCCCGGAAGCTATCCGTAAGGCTCTGACCGAGGCGGTTGGCGGCACGATGTAATTCGCTGTCAGCGGTTGGCTCGCAAAGACCCCGGCTTATGCCGGGGTCTTTGCGTTTGTGGCGCTGAAATTGCTTAAAGTTTCCCGCATATGGAGTCGCTATCGAGAACAGTGAACTGTGGTCGTCACGCCGGGTCGCGGGGCGGTTGAAGAAATAATGTGAAGTGCCAGGCCAGAGTCTGGTTGGAGATGGGAACATGGGTACAGGGAAATCCAAACTGGTGCTGAGTGGTCTATTTGCTGCGGTCGCGCTGGGTTCCATTGGACTTATTGACGGGGTCGCGTTCAACTTTATGGAGAGTATGCCTCCAGGCTTTGCGCTTGCCTTGGGTGCATTGCTTGCCGTTGCGGGTTGGTGGAAAGCAAAGTCCCTGGAAGGTCGCCAACAGGCGTTGCTGGTTGCGCTGGATCATATGGTGGCAACACCCGACGCGGCAGCGCCATCGGGCGCGGGGCTTGATGCGGAGGCGGTCCAACGTCTCGGCGCGCTGTCAGCTGTGTTACGTGCGCAACGCCAGACTGGCCAGTCCATTATTTCTTCCGTAGATACACTTGCTGAGCAAGTGCATGCCGTTTCGGAACGGTGTCGTAAAGCCCTGGATTTGACCGCCAATGGCACTTCGGAGGCGGAAGGTGCGGTCAACGAACTCATGCAGGCAGTTCAAGAGGTCGCGCGTGGTGCGGTCAATGCGGCGGACTCTACCCATCAAGCGGCCAAGGAGGCCGATAACGGCAAAGTCATCATGACCGAGGCAATGGGTGCTATGTCCAATCTGGGTGACCAGATGGGGCGTGCCAGTGACGCGGTGACTCGGTTGGGTAAGGAAACTCAGAACATCGGCGCGGTGCTGGATGTGATCCGCGGCATCGCCGAACAGACCAACTTGCTGGCATTGAACGCCGCCATCGAGGCCGCGCGCGCCGGTGAACAAGGCCGTGGTTTTGCCGTGGTGGCAGATGAAGTCCGTACCCTCGCCAGTCGCACGCAGCGCTCCACCCAGGAAATCCGTCAGATGATCGAGCGCCTGCAGAACGAGGCGCAGAGCGTAGTTGGTGTCATGGGTGAGGGCACCAGCCAAGCGACGGTGGTCGAAGAGCTGATCGAGAACGCCTGTATTTCGCTGGCGGAAATCGGTGGCGCCGTAACTTCGATTGATGGAATGAACACGCAAATGGCCAGCGCCGCTGAAGAACAGCATGCGGCTGTGCAATCGATACACGGCATGGTCTCGACCCGCGGTACCCGCGGCGCGGCCTTGGAACAGGCCCTGGAAGATCTCGCAGAGGTCGCCGAAAGCCTGGATGGGCTGAGAGCGCGCCTCGGATAGGCCTAGTTGGTGCGAATCTTGCATTAGCTTATGTATCGAGGCGGGATGCCGGATGTTTGACGTGTTTGCTTCAGTGCGACTGCCAGGGACAGCGAGTGCATGAATCAACCGGTTTGTTATCCACAAGGCCATCCGCCTTAATTTTAGGTGACTATATGAAACCAAGTATTTTGCGCAACCTGCTGATCGCCAGCTTGGCTTTTGGTCTGATCATGGGTGGTTTATTCCCGGTCTTCGCTAACCTGTTTGTTGATTACAAAGAGGGCATGCTGGGGTGGTTTGTCGGGGGCTGCCTGATAGCGGGCGCCGGCCTGGGTGTTGCCAATTACTGGTTGGTCAATATGATCCTGCTGACGCGTCTGAAGCGTATCTCGGAGGTGGCCAACGCCATCAGCCAGAGCGATATCTCGCACCATTGCGACATGGAAAGCGACGATTTGATCGGCGAGATTGTCTCCAGCTTCAACCGCATGTCGGAAAATCTGCGTAATGTCATCGGTGAGATCAGCGGTGCGACCACGCAGTTGGCCTCCGCTGCCGAAGAAATGTCGGCTGTGACCGATGAAGCCAGCCGCGGCGTGCAGCATCAGCAGTCTGAAATCGAGCATGTTGCAACGGCGATGAACGAAATGACCTCAACGGTTCAGGAGGTCGCGCACAATGCGGCGTTGGCCGCACAGTCTGCACAACAGGCCGATAGAGATGCAAAGAAAGGTGCGCTGGTAGCCACCGAGGCACTCGGCGGCATCGATAATTTGGTCAATGAAATGGAACGTGCCTCCGGCGTGATCCAGAAGCTGGAAAACGAATCCGAAAATATCGGCATGGTGTTGGATGTGATCCGTGGCATCGCCGAACAGACCAACCTGCTGGCGCTGAATGCAGCAATTGAGGCGGCCCGTGCCGGCGAGCAGGGTCGTGGTTTCGCGGTGGTGGCTGACGAAGTGCGCACACTGGCCAGCCGGACCCAGCAATCCACCCAGGAAATTCAACAGATGATCGAGCGTCTGCAAGTGGGTGCGGGCGATGCGGTGCGGGTCATGAACGAAGCACGTGGCACGGCCAAGGACAGCTCCGATCAGGTCGAGAAGGCCGCCGAATCGCTGGCTGAGATTGCCGGTTCGGTGTCTAAGATCAACGATATGAACACGCAGATCGCCAGCGCCGCCGAAGAACAGAGCGCGGTGGCCGCCGAGATTAACGCTAACGTTAGCAATATCCAGCATGTGGCGGATCAAACAGCAGCGGGTGCGCAGCAGACCGCGTCCGCGTCCGAAGAGTTGGCCCGTCTGTCGTCGCAACTCCAGAGCCTGATGGTGCGATTCCGTATGTAAGCCTTGGTAACCTCTCTGCCAACAAACCCGCCGAATGGCGGGTTTGTGCGTTTAGGCGCGCTTGGTTTCGCGCAGCCAAGATATTGGATTGCGAAAACACGGCATAACCGTATCAGAATATTTTATGTTGGGCGTTGAGCTGTTAGCATTGGCGCCTATATCGACCCAGGCTTTTCGGGCTGGTCAATGCCTTGAACGTTGCCCCACCGAACGTGCCGCTGCAATCAGGGTTTATCCCTAAGTAATTCACAGATGAATCGAGACACATAATGGCTGATCGTAGACTCCAGGTGTTCCACACTGTCGCACGCCTGCTGAGCTTCACCAAGGCCGCTGAGACGCTGCATATGACGCAACCGGCGGTGACATTCCAGGTGCGCCAGCTGGAAGAACATTTCAACACCCGCTTGTTCGACCGTACCCACAACCGCATCAGTCTGACCGATGCGGGTCATCGCGTGTTCCTGTTCGCCGACCGTATCTTTGATTTGTATTCGGAAATGGAAAACGCCGTCCGCGAAATGACCGGCGACATCAGCGGTGTGATCATGATCGGTGCCAGCACGACCATTGCCGAGTATATGCTGCCGGCGCTGCTGGGTGATTTCCGACAGAAATATCCCGAAGTGAATGTGCACCTCAAGGTGTCCAATACCGAGGGTATCGTGCATATGGTCGAGAATAACGTCATCGATCTGGGTGTGGTCGAGGCGCCGGTGATGAACAAAAATCTGGTGGTGGAAGTGTGTCGCATGGATCAGCTGGTTGCCATCGTGCCGAAGAGTCACCCGCTGGCGGGTCTGAAGAAGATTAAGCTCGAAGAACTGCTCAAATACCCGTACATCTGTCGTGAGGAAGGTTCAGGTACACGCGAAGTGATTGCCGATTACCTGAGCACCTGCAATATCAATATCAACGAGATGTCGATCTGCATGGAGCTCGGCAGCCCGGAGGCGGTCAAGGGCGCCGTGGAGGCTGGCATGGGCGTGTCCATTGTTTCGCGCGCGACCATCAACAAGGAGTTGCAACTGAATACACTGGTGGCGCTTACGCTCGATCCCAATCTGGATCGGCCGTTCTCGTTCGTGCACCAGAAGCAGAAATTCCGTCACCGTGCCATGGACGAACTGCTGGATTTCGCGCAGAAATATTGTCTGGCCCGTCAAGAGCGTTGAGCTCGCGTCACACTGCTGATTATCCGACGATGCACAGAGGCAATGAGTGAGTCAAAAATGGCCGATCTGGAAACGCACTTAGTAGATTTGTTTCAACAGCTGCCTGCCGCGGAGCAGGTCAGTCTGTTGGCCTTCGCGGAATTTCTACTGAGCCGTTCCGGGGCCATGCCTGCGCGCGTCTCTGCGCCACCGCCAGAACCCATTGTTATTTCCGAGCCTGAGCCCATCCCGCGTCCCGCGCAGGAGTCCGTGGTCAGGGCGGTCAAGCGTTTGGCGCAGACCTACCCCATGTTGGACAAGAGTAAGATGCTCACCGACACCTCATCGCTGGTGATGCAGCATGTGATCCAGGGCCGCGATGCAAACGAGGTCATCGATGAGTTGGAAGTGGTCTTCGAGCGCTACTACACCCAGTTGAAAGAAAAAGAATAACGCCGGGCGCACTATGGATTGCGTCCGCGAGTGGTTCCGCCGGCATTTCAGCAATCCTCAGGTCGTCGCGCTCGGCATCGTCCTGATGGTCGGTTGTCATGGTGTTGAGTGTGGGCGACATGCTCGCGCAGGTACTGGCGAGTCTGGTGATCGCGTATCTGCTCAATGGGCTGGTCGAAAAGCTGGGGGGCGGCCGCTAGCGATGACCTTGGTGTTCATCCTGTTCATCGCGGCTCTGTCTGTCGCCGTGATCGCTATCCTGCCGCGGCTGTCTAATCAGCTCACAGAACTCATCGAGCAGTTCCCCGATATGGTCGCGCGTCGGTTTGAGGCGCAAACCGCCTAGAGATTGTTCGACGCGAAATCCGCCAGCCGCGAGCGTTCGCCTTGCCGCAGAATAATATGGCCGCTGTGTTCCCAGTCTTTGAAGCGATCGACTACATAGGTCAGGCCGGAAGCTGGTTTCGGTCAGATACGGCGTGTCGATCTGTGCGATGTTGCCCAGACAGACGACTTTGGTGCCCGGTCCGGCGCGCGTAACCAAGGTCTTCATCTGTTTCGAGGTTAGGTTTTGCGCCTCGTCGAGGATCAGGTATTTGTTGAGGAAGGTGCGGCCGCGCATGAAGTTCAGTGAGCGGATGCGGATGCGACTTTGAATTAGATCGTTGGTCGCGGCGCGTCCCCAGTCGCCGCCCTTATCCGTCTTGGTCAGCACTTCCAGATTGTCCATCAGTGCGCCCATCCACGGCGTCATCTTTTCCTCTTCCGTGCCGGGCAGGAAGCCGATGTCTTCGCCGACAGGAATCGTCACGCGGGTCATGATGATTTCGGAATAGCGCTTGTCGTCCAGCGTTTGTGCGAGTCCGGCGGCGAGTGCCAGCAAGGTCTTGCCGGTACCGGCCTGACCGACCAGGCTGACGAAGTCGATATCCGGATCCATCAACAGATTCAGCGCGAAATTCTGATCGATATTGCGCGCGTTGATGCCCCACACCGAATGACTGGCCTTGCGGAAGTCGGTCATGACCTCCAGCACCGCGCTGCTGCCTTCGCGGCTGCGCACGATCACTTCCATAGGGCGCGCGCCGGCCAGTGACAGGCATTGATTCGGATGCCAGGTTTCAACCAGCGGGCCATTCACGCGATAGAAGGCGCGGCCGTCCTTCTGCCAGGATTCCATGCTGTCGCCGTGACTGTTCCAGAAATCGTCATCGAGATCGGCGCGGCCGGAGTACAGCAGATTGACGTCATCGAGCACTTGGTCGTTGAAATATTCTTCGGCGTGGATGCCGAGCACCGCGGCCTTGATCCGCAGATTGATATCTTTGGTGACCAGTGTGACGGTGGTATCGGTGCGCTCCGCCTGCATGGCCAGCGCCGTGCTGAGGATGCTGTTGTCTTTTTTGCTGCCGGGCATGCCGTCCGGCAAGTCGGCGTTGAGAATGCGAGTCTGGATATACAGCAGGCCAGCCGCCTGGCCATTGCCCGGTGTCGCCGCGCGGGTATTGAGCGGCAGTCCAGCCTGGATGTCACTGTGGGTGGCGTTGCAGGTCAGTTCGTCCAGGAAGCGGTTGGTCTGACGCACATTGCGCGCCACTTCCGTCAGTCCGACCTTGGAGTTGTCTAACTCCTCCAACACCGCCATCGGCAGGAATACATCGTGCTCATGGAAACGGAACAGCGCGGTGGGATCGTGCATCAGCACATTGGTGTCGAGAACGAACAGACGTTTTCCGGCGATGGTTTGCTTGCTCAAGATGACCTCTGTTTCAACTGTCGTAGTCGGTATTGCGGAGCCCGGATGGAGGTGCGCAGTGCCGTAATCCGGGAATTTCGACGCCGTGCTTCCCGGATTTACTCGCTGCGCTCGCCCTGCGGGCGTTCAACGCGCTTCGCGCTTTTGTCGCTGGCGCTGCATCCGATCTACTCCGGGATAGACGACTTCTGCGGAGAATCCCACTCAGTATGCTTCCCAAGCGCTTTGACGGCGGCGAGCACTTCATCCACATGCCCGGGCACTTTGACCTTGCGCCACTCGTTGCGCAGCACGCCGGCCGCATCGATCAGGAACGTGCTGCGTTCGATGCCCATGACCTTTTTACCGTACATGTTTTTCTCTTTGATGACGTCGAACAGGCGGCAGAGTGTTTCCTCGCTGTCCGACAGTAGGTCAAAGGGGAAGTTCTGCTGGTCCTTGAATTTCGCGTGCGCGGTCAGGCTGTCGCGCGAGACGCCGAGGATGACCGTGTTCAGGCGTTTGAATTTGGCATGCTGGTCACGGAAGTCCTGGCCTTCCAGGGTGCAGCCCGGCGTGTTGTCCTTGGGGTAGAAATACAGGACGACATTCGTGCCCTTGAGGTCGGCGAGACGGATTTCCTGGTCGCCGGTGGCGGGCAGACGAAAATCTGGAACCTTTTTTCCGAGTATGACGCTGCTCATGAAGGCGCCTCCGCGGGAGACCGTCAGCCTTTGACCGGTTCGATAATGGCATCGAGATTGAGCTGGTCGCAGAAATCCATGAACTCATCGCGCAGTGTGGCGATATGCAGTTGTGCCGGAATGTCCACGCGCATATGCACCGAGAACATTTGCGTGCCGGTATGCGCCGCGGCGTAGAAGCTGGTGGAAAGATCCTGAATGTTGATCTCCCGGCTGGAGAAGAAATTCGCCAGATTGTGCACGATGCCGGGATTATCCAGCGCCACCACATCGACGGCGTAGGGCAGCATGTCGCCGTGCGTTTCGCGCGGCGCGGTACGTCGGCTGGTGATCGTCATGGCTAGGCGCTCGGCCAGCGGCGGCAGTTGATCCTCCAACTTGGCGACCGCATTCCAATTGCCGGAGACCAGCAAGATCACGGCGAAGTCGCCACCGAGCACAGTCATGCGGCTATCGGCGATGTTGCAGCCGCTTTCCAGTACGCAGCGCGACAGGTCATTGACCAGGCCCGGACGGTCTTCGCCTAGGGCGGAAATCACAAGAAAATTTTGTTTGGGTGAGTTCATGGGCGGTCGTGATAAAGGCTGAAAACAGCTGCCCGGGCAGAGGTTCCCGGTGCGGGCCAGTGTACCACTATTAGTCTGCGCGCTGTCAGCGGATTCATGCGTCCGGACTGTCGAGATCGACTGAGCGCAGGCGCTCAGCGGCCTCTTCGGGGCTGATGGTGCTGACGAACAACCCTGAACCGAGTTCAAAGCCGGTTGGGATGCTGGTGCGCGGACAAATCTCCAGATGCCAGTGATAGCTGGCGTCGCAGTCGGCGAACTCGTCGCCGCGCGGTTTGGAGTGCAGGAAGAAATTGTATTGCGCGCCGCCGATCACCGCGTCCAAGCGGCCCATGGTGCGTTTGACGACGCGCGCCAGATCGGCACGGTCTGTCCTCGGTGATATCGAGGAAGTTGCTCTGGTGCTGGAGCGGCAGGATGTGCACCTCCCACTCGTAGCGGCTGGCGAACGGTTTAATGGCGATGAAGCGTTCGCCGCGCTCGACCACATACTGGCCGACACTGATGCGCCGGCGGATATGTCCGGAGGCGCGGTCGTAGATGGTCGCCTCGAAGGTGAGTGCCTCGTCGATCAGCGAACAGAAGATGCATTGATGATGCTTCTGGTAATGCGTGCGGCTGTGGGTGACTTCGTTGTAGACGTTCTCTGGCACCACCGGCATGGCGATAATTTGGCTGTGGGTGTGCGCGATGCTGGCGCCCGCGGCCGGACCGAAATTTTTGAACACCAGCACATAACGGATGCGCGCGTCGTTGGCATAGATCTGTGTCATGCGCTCTTGGTAGGCACCGAACAACAGGAATAAATGGTCTTCGCTCATCTCATGCAGGGCAATGCCGTGCTGTCGGTGATCGATGATCACCTCATGGCGGCCGTAGCCCTCAATGGCCTGTTGCAGGCCGAACACCAGATTGCCGCTGGAACGGTCGTCGCCGAGCACCGGGTAGAGATTCTCGACAATCCGCGCCTGCCAATTTTCCGGGTTCGGATAGGTGGCGATGGTCGGCGGTGTCATGTGCTCATTGCCCGTGCAGAACGGGCAGGTATCGACATGCTTGCGGGTGTCGCGTGGCGCCGGATCCTCGGCCTTGCGCGGTCGCATGGAGCGGGCAGTGGCGACTAACACGGACTCGCTGGGCACGATCGGATTAATACGGATTTCGCGGATGGCCTTGAATTCAGAATCGGTCATGGCAGGGTTGGGCCGGCTTTGTGTGAGGGGAAGATGCGGTCGCATACTACTGTACTCGGCTGGCCGTCGGCCAGCGCCCGGTTTGCTTGTCAGTGCCGGACCGGACCAGTAGTATGTCCGGGATTTTCAATCCCCCGGAGAGCTTGCATGTTCCACGGCAGTATGGTCGCGCTGGTCACACCGATGCGGGCGGATGGCGCGATCGACGATGACAGTCTTGCGGGGCTGATTGAATTCCACATCCGTGCGGGTACGGACGCCATCGTTGCCGTGGGTACCACCGGCGAATCGGCAACACTCGATGAACACGAGCACTGCGATGTCATCCGCCGGGTTGTTGAACTCACCGCCGGGCGGATCCCGGTCATCGCCGGTACCGGCGCCAATTCCACCACCGAAGCCATTACGCTGACCCGCTGCGCCCTCAAGGCTGGCGCGGATGCCTGCCTGCTGGTGACGCCGTATTACAACAAGCCGACCCAGGAAGGTTTGTATTTGCATCACAAGGCCATCGCCGAAGCCGTACCGATCCCGCAGATTCTGTACAATGTGCCCGGACGCACCGCTTGCGATATGTTGCCGGATACCGTGGTACGGCTGGCAAAGATATCGAATATCGTCGGTCTCAAAGAGGCCACCGGTGATTTGGGCCGGGCCCGCGAGATTCTCGACCGCTGCGGTGATCAGTTGGATCTCTTCAGTGGCGACGATGCCACCGGCTGCGAATTCATGCTGCTGGGCGGCAAGGGTGTTATTTCGGTGACGGCGAATGTCGCACCGGCCGCCATGCATGCCTTGTACGTGGCCGCCAAGGCCGATGACCGCGCGCAGGCCGAGGCGATTGATTTACCACTGCGCGCATTGCACCGCGATCTGTTCGTCGAAGCGAATCCGATCCCGGTGAAGTGGGCGTTGCAGGAAATGGGCTTGATTCCGCCCGGCATCCGACTGCCGCTGACGCCCTTGTCGGAACGCTATCACGCCACGGTTCGGGACGCGCTGCGTCAAGCGGGTGTGCTGTGAACCTCTACTCCAAACATGGATGCAGATTTCCCATGAAAAACACTACAACACCGATTCAAGGTCTGGTTCTGGTCATCACTGTCGCCGTGCTCGCAGGTTGCAGCAGCTGGCAGAGTGTGGTCGGCAAGAAGGCGGACTATAAACAGAGCCGTACCGAGGAACCGCTGGAAATCCCACCGGATCTGAGCAGCGCCAACATCGAAGATGCCCTGGTCGTGCCGGGCGGTACGCCGACAACCTATTCCGAATACGCTTCCGGTGATCAGGCCAAACCTGCGCCGGGTACGTCAGGCGTTCTGGTAGAGCCGCAGAACCTGCGCATTGAACGTTACGGTGACAAGCAATGGTTGGTTGCGCAGGCCTCGGTCGAGGCGGTGTGGCCCAAGGTGCGCGATTTCTGGTTGCAGAATGGATTTCTGCTGACCATGGACGATCCGGCCGTCGGTATCCTGGAAACTGAATGGGCGGAAAACCGCGCCGACATACCGCAAGACGTCATTCGCGGCACCATCGGCAAGGCGCTGGGTTTCCTCTATTCCAGCCCGACCCGCGATCGTTTCCGCATCCGCCTGGAACGGGTTTCCGCCGACAGCACCGAGATTTTCATCAGCCATCGCGGCATGGAAGAAGTGATGCAGGGCGGCAGCCAGAACGAAACTGGCACGATCTGGACTCCACGCCCGAGCGATCCGGAACTCGAAGCCGAAATGCTCAAGCGTCTGATGGTGTTCATGGGTGCGTCGGAGACGACTGCCGCTGGACAGGTGGCACAGTCGCAGTCCAGCGTGTCGCGTGCGCCGGTTGCGCAGCTGGTGGTTGATGCCGCGGGTACGAGCGTACTCATCATCGACGAGGATCTCTCGCGTGCCTGGCGTGAAGTGGGCTTGGCGCTGGATCGTGTCGGCTTCACGGTTGAAGATCGTGATCGCACCGGTGGTGTGTATTTCGTGCGCTATAACGATCCGCTCAAGGAAGACAAGAAAAAGGGCTTCTTGTCCAAGCTGGCGTTTTGGAGCGACGACGATCCCAAGCTGGCCGAGCAGTACCGTATCGTGTTGATCGCCGCGGGTGACAAGACGAACGTGACGGTGCAGAACGCGCAGGGTCAACCCGAGGCATCGTCCACCGGCAAGCGTATTCTGACGCTGGTGCAGGAACAGATGCGGTAGAACAGGTATCGGGATACAGGATTCGGGATTCAGGAGAAACTGCGCATTATTATTGCCGAATCCCGAATCCCGAATCCCGAATCCCGAATCCCGAATCCCGAATCCCGAATCCCAAGCCAATGCTTCGTTTCTCCTCCCTCGGCAGCGGCAGTCGTGGCAACGCCACGCTGGTGGAGGCGGGCCGCAGTTGTGTAATGGTCGACTGCGGTTTTTCCTGTGCCGAAACCCAGCGCCGTCTTAGCCGTCTCGGTAAGTCGCCGAGCGACATCGACGCCATTCTTGTTACTCACGAACACAGCGATCATATCGGTGGCGTGGCGACGTTTGCGCGTCGTCATGACATCCCGGTGTGGATGACCGCTGGCACCTCGGTCATGCACAATGCGACCGATCTTCCCAGCCTCGATTGGTTCAATGGGCACACGTCGTTTGCCCTCGGCGATCTGCACATCACACCGTTTCCGGTACCGCACGATGCGCGCGAGCCGTGTCAGTTCGTCTTCAGCGACGGTGCCGTGCGGTTGGGTATACTCACCGACACCGGCAGTATTACCGCGCATATCCAACAGCAATTGACCGGATGCGATGCCTTACTGCTGGAGTGCAACCACGATGTCGCTATGCTCGCTGCCGGGCTGTATCCGCCCAGCCTCAAGCAGCGCGTCGGCGGCAGCCTTGGCCATCTCAGCAATGATCAGGCGGCGGGCTTGCTGAGTGCGCTCGACACCACGCGATTGTCGCATTTGGTTGCCGCTCACCTCAGCGATAAGAACAACCGCCCTGAGTTGGCGCGTGCGGCGCTGGCCGGTGTGCTCGGCTGCGCGCTAGACTGGATCGGCGTCGCCGATCAGGCTACAGGGCTGGACTGGCGACAGGTGGGTTGACCGCCGAAAGAAATCGGGGTCGGAGGCGAATGGCGCCTACTTAAATCCAGAAGCACACCCAAAAGCACACCCAAAAGCGCCGTCATCCCGGCGAATTCCGGGATCCAAGACCCGTATCTGTGGTGAATCCCTGGATTACTCACTGCGCTGGACCTACGGGCCACCCTGCGGGCGTAAACATGCTTCGCGCTTGTGTCCAGCATCGCCGGAATGACGGAAATCGAATTCGTCTCCGCCGCCGGTTTTTTTGTATCATTGTCGTCTTCTGAAGCGACAGCCACTGCGCCCGAGACGGACTTATGCTGCACATTCCCGGCGGTCCCGCCCTTTCCAGTTTCCGCAGCGAAAAACTGCTGACCCGCGTCCGCGAGGTGGTTCCGGATCTCGACGTCATGCATGCCGAGTTCTGGCATTTCGTCGATCTCGAACAGCAGCTTGAAGATGCCGATCGCGCCACCCTGGAACGGCTCTTGGACGATGGCATCGTCAGTCCAACTGCGCCTGAGGCCGCGCACTTGTTTTTGGTCGTACCCCGTCTGGGCACGATTTCCCCGTGGGCCAGCAAGGCCACCGACATCGCGCACAATTGCGGCCTGGAACGCATTCACCGCATCGAGCGCGGCATCGCCTATCGATTGCGCCTGAAAGACGGGCGCGTCTTCACGGATCAAGAACGTGCCGCGCTGTTGCCACTGTTACATGATCGGATGACTGAAACGGTATTGGTTAACGCGGATGAAGCCGTCGCATTATTCAAAACTGCTGCACCGACACCGCTGACAACCGTGGATATTCTTAGTGGTGGTCGTGAGGCGCTGGTGGCGGCCAATCGTAGTTTGGGTTTGGCGTTGTCGGACGACGAAATCGATTATCTGGTCGAGAGTTTCGCGACGCTGAAGCGCAACCCCACTGACGTTGAGCTGATGATGTTCGCACAGGCCAACTCAGAGCATTGCCGACACAAAATCTTCAACGCCGATTGGATCATCGACGGTCAGGCGCAAAACGCGTCGCTGTTCGGCATGATCCGTGAGACCTATGCCGCCAGTCCCGAGGGGGTGCTGTCCGCCTACAAAGACAATTCAGCCGTGATGGAAGGTTTTGCGGGAAAACGCTTCTATCCGGATGCGCAAGGCGTGTATGCCGAGCACAGCGAAGACGTGCACATCCTGATGAAGGTCGAGACGCACAATCACCCGACGGCGATCTCGCCGTTCCCCGGCGCGGCCACCGGCTCTGGCGGCGAGATACGCGACGAAGGCGCGACCGGCCGCGGCAGCAAGCCCAAGGCGGGCCTGTGCGGGTTTTCAGTGTCCAATCTGCGGATTCCCGGTTTCGAACAGCCGTGGGAAACCGATTTCGGTAAACCGGCGCGCATCGCTTCCGCGCTCGACATCATGATCGACGGCCCGTTGGGTGCGGCGGCGTTCAACAATGAATTTGGTCGACCGAATCTGTGCGGCTATTTCCGCACTTTCGAAGAGCGCGTGCCCGGTCCGACCGGCGATGAGGTGCGTGGTTATCACAAGCCGATCATGCTTGCCGGTGGTTACGGTAATATCCGTGGCGATCACGTTGAAAAGAACGATATTCCACCCAGCGCACAGCTGATCGTGCTCGGTGGACCGGCGATGCTGATCGGACTCGGCGGTGGCGCGGCGTCGAGCATGTCCAGCGGCGCGAGCGCCGAAGATCTGGATTTCGCCTCGGTGCAACGCGGCAATCCGGAAATGCAACGCCGCGCGCAAGAAGTTATTGATCGCTGCTGGGCGATGGGCGCGGACAATCCCATCATCTCCATCCACGATGTCGGTGCCGGTGGTATTTCCAACGCACTACCAGAGTTGGTCAACGACAGCGGCCGCGGTGCGCGTTTCGAACTGCGCGCGGTGCCCAATGACGATCCCGGTATGTCGCCGATGCAGATTTGGAGCAATGAATCTCAGGAGCGTTATGTGTTGGCGGTGGCGGCCGATCGCATTGAACAGTTCCAGCAGCTCTGCGAACGTGAACGCTGCCCGTTCGAGGTCGTCGGCGAGGCGACAGAGGAACGGCAGTTGATCGTCGGCGACGCCTACTTCGAGAATCTGCCCGTCGATATGCCGATGTCGCTGTTGCTCGGCAAGCCGCCGAAAATGTTGCGCGACGTGCATCATCGCACCTTTGCCAAGCCAAATTTCGACACGTGCGCCGTCGACGTGTGCGAGGCGGCGTATCGCGTGTTACAGCTGCCGACGGTGGCAAACAAGACCTTCCTGATCAACATCGGTGATCGCAGCGTGACTGGTACGGTGACGCGCGATCAGATGGTTGGGCCGTGGCAAGTGCCGGTGGCCGATGCCGCCGTCACCTGCACGGATTACCGCGGCTACACCGGTGAAGCGATGGCCATGGGCGAGCGCACACCGATTGCGCTGGTCGATGCCGCCGCCTCCGGACGGATGGCGGTTGGCGAGGCGATTACCAACATCGCTTGCGCCGATATCGAGCGCATCGAAGACATTCGCCTGTCGGCGAACTGGATGGCGCCGGCCGGTCATCCGGGCGAAGACGCTAATCTGTTTGACACCGTGCGCGCGGTGGGTCGCGAACTGTGTCCTGCGCTCGGCATCGCCATTCCGGTGGGCAAAGATTCTTTATCGATGAAGACGGTGTGGCAGGAAAACGGCGAGGCCCGTGAGGTCACCGCGCCAGTGTCGCTGATCGTCACGGCGTTCGCGCCGGTCGATGACGTGCGCCGTACGCGCACGCCGCAGTTGCGCACCGAACTTGGCGATTCCGATCTGATCCTCATCGATCTCGGCAAGGGCCGCAACCGCATCGCCGGTTCGGCACTGGCTCAGGTCTATAAACAAGTCGGTCATCACGCGCCCGACCTAGATGATCCGCAAGCCATGAAGGCGTTCTTCGCCGCCATCGGTGAACTCAATCGTGAAGATTTGATCCTCGCCTACCATGATCGTTCTGACGGTGGCCTGCTCGCGACGCTGTGCGAAATGGCTTTCGCTGGCCACACCGGCCTCGACATTCAGCTCGACGAACTCGGCGACGATGCCGTCGCCGCGCTGTTTGCTGAAGAACTCGGTGCGGTTATACAAGTGTTGCACTGCGATACCGACACCGTGCTGGATATCCTGCGCGAGTACGGTTTTGCGCACCACAGCCATGTGATCGGCACCCACGAGGAAGACGACCGCATTCGTATTGAACATAACGGATATGTCGTGCTGGACGAGTCGCGCGTCGATCTGCAACGCGCCTGGAGCGAGACCAGTTATCGCATGCAGGCGCTGCGCGATAATCCGCAGTGCGCGCAGCAGGAATTCGATGCACTGTTGGATGTGCAGGATCCGGGCATCAAGATCAAACTCAATTTCGAGCCGGAAGAAGATATCGCCGCGCCCTTTATACATCAGGCCATCAACCGCGGCGTGCATCCGCGCATAGCAATTCTGCGCGAGCAGGGCGTAAACGGGCAGATCGAGATGGCGGCGGCGTTCCATCGTGCCGGCTTCGAAACTGTCGACGTGCACATGAGCGATATCGTCAGCGGTCGCGTGTCGCTGTCCGGCTTCAAGGGTTTTGTCGCCTGCGGCGGTTTTTCCTACGGTGACGTACTCGGTGCCGGCCAGGGTTGGGCCAAGTCGATTCTGTTCAACAGTCAGGCGCGTGATGAATTTGCCGCGTTTTTTGCGCGCGGCGACAGCTTCGGCTTGGGTATCTGCAACGGCTGTCAGATGATGTCGAGCCTGAAGGAATTGATTCCCGGTGCCGGGCATTGGCCGCGCTTCAGGCGCAATCTGTCCGAACAATTCGAAGCGCGCTTCTCACTGGTAGAGATTCTGCCCTCGCCGTCGTTGTTCTTCGCCGGCATGCACGGCTCGCGCCTGCCCATCGCCGTCGCGCACGGCGAGGGTCGTGCGGAGTTTTCAGCAGCGGATGGCGCACAGCAGGCTTTGAGTGCGAAGCTGGTGACGGCCCGTTATCTGGATCATTACGGTCGCGCGACGGAGGTTTATCCACTCAACCCGAACGGTTCGCCTGCCGGCATCACCGGCCTGACAACCGCCGATGGCCGCTTCAGCATCATGATGCCGCACCCCGAACGCGTGTTCCGCACCGTGCAACATTCCTGGCACCCGGATGCGTGGGGCGAGGATGGCCCGTGGCTGCGCATGTTCCGCAACGCGCGGGTGTGGGTAGGCTAGGCCCACGGGTCGGGGGAGTCCCCGTCCGGCGCGGCATCGTCATCCACCCTCAGCGTATTCACGTCTGCCATTTGTACCGACACATCCCCTTTTTTCGCCCTTAGGCCTGGGCGTGGTCTTCTGTCCCTATCTGTCTGCCTAACCTCCCTGGGGGAGGTGCCGCTAAAGGGTGACCGGTAATGTTTTTGTCTCCTTGCTAATACGGCATGTATCGGTGAGGCTTGGTTTATGCGGCAGCATATTGAACGACCAGAAGACCTGGAGGAGGGGCGCAAACGCTCCTTCCGCATCCTTGTTGTTGGGTTTCTCATCATCATCGGTTTGATGGTGGTGTTGGCCGTTTTCGCGGCCACGCGCATGGATGTCATGCATAGTCACCTCGAGTCCCTGATCGAGTGGCACAACGTGCGTGTGGCGCATGCCTATCAAATGCGTGTGGTGGTGCGCGACCGCATGCTCGCCATGAATCAAATGGTTTTGGAGGATGATGAAATCTCGCGAGAGGAGGTTTACGCACGCTACCTGGAGTTGGCTTCGCTGTTTATGGCTTCGCGCACCAAGATCCAGGGCATGATCCAGAATGAGAGCGAACGTGACCAGCTCAAAGCATTGCAGCGGTTGGCTGCCGTGCTTACCCCGTTAAATGATCGCATCGTCAACCTTGCGCGTGAAGGTCGGAAGGACGAAGCGCGCAGTTTGTTGCTGCAGGAGGCCGTACCCGCGCAGCTGCGCGTACTGGAACAGATCGATGAGATTTTGGACCAGTACCGGAAGTCTGCCAAGCAACTCGAATCACAGGCACACCACGAACTTGAGCGCGCGATCTTTTTGCTTTGGTCACTGGCCGGGTTGGTGCTTGTCATGAGTGGCCTGATTGCAGCATTCACCGTCTATCGTGTGCAACGCGATCGGGCGGCCTTGATCGAGGCGCATGACATTGGAGCACGGATGCACTACATGGCCCATCACGATCCACTGTCCGGATTGTCCAATCGCGCCGGCATGTCCGGGCATTTGCAAGCCGCCCTGCAGCAGACAGACAGCGACGGCACCCTGACGGCGGCGTTGTTGCTGGATCTGGATGGGTTCAAGGCGATCAATGATACGTATGGTCATGAGGTCGGCGATCAGCTGCTCATCAGCGTGGCGCAGCGGCTCGTCAACTGTGTTCAACGCGAAGGCGATACCGTCTCCCGTCTGGCGGGTGATGAGTTCGTGATTTTGCTGTGCGGGCTCAAGTCCAGAGAAGGTGCTGATCTCGTCGCCGAAAGAATCCTGAAACGTCTCGGCGAGCCGCATCGGCTGGCCGGTCAGGAGATGCGGGTGATGGCGAGTATCGGTATCGCTGTTTATCCCACCGATGCCGATTCCGGCGGCGCGTTACTGCATTGCGCCGATCTCGCCATGTATCAGGCCAAACAGAAGGGCAAAAGCGGCTATTGCCATTACACGGCAATCACGGATACCGATGCGACTCAACGCGCCTGAGATGCCCTCTTTGTAGCAATTAGGGCGGTTGCGGAACTTGGCTCCGTTGGTCAGGTCACAGGAGGGACATCCACCGAGGGGACACCCACATGATCTTGATCCGCGCGGCGTCTGATATCCAACCTTCCGAAATCACCCCTGAATCCGTCTACCGTGAACGACGTAGTTTCATGCAGGCGGGGCTGGCGCTGTCGGGTGCCGCGCTGTTGGGCGGTGTGCCGTCCGCACACGCGGCGGCAGAAACCTTCGCGGGCTTGACTGCGCAGTCCATTCAGCACCGACGAGACGCAGACCGAATTCGAAGACGTCACCGGCTATAACAATTTTTACGAGTTCGGCACCGGCAAGGAAGACCCGGCCGAGATATGCGCACACACTGAAAATTGTGCCTTGGTCGGTGGCCATCGAGGGCGAGTGTGCGAAGCCTGGGGTTTATACGCTTGAGGATATTCTCAAGCCGCATGCAGTTGAAGAACGCATCTACCGTCTGCGGTGTGTTGAAGGTTGGTCGATGGTGATTCCATGGATCGGTTTTCCTCTGGCTGATCTGATAAAACGTTTCGAGCCCAACGGTAATGCCAAATATGTTGAATTCGAAACGCTACTGGATCCGGAGCAGATGCCTGGCCAGCGTCGTGCGGTGTTGCAATGGCCGTATGTGGAAGGACTGCGCATGGATGAGGCAATGCACCCGCTCACATTGATGGCGACGGGGTTGTATGGCGCGGCAATGCCCAAACAGAACGGTGCGCCGATTCGCTTGGTGGTGCCGTGGAAATACGGGTTCAAAAGCATCAAGTCGATCGTTAAGATCCGTTTCGTCGAGCAGCAGCCCGTGTCGAGCTGGACGCGCGCCGCGGCCAGTGAATACGGTTTTTACTCGAACGTGAATCCCGAGGTCGATCATCCGCGCTGGAGCCAACGCACCGAACGGCGCATCGGCGAATTCACCAAGCGTAAGACACTCATGTTTAACGGCTATGCCGAGCAGGTGGCTTCGTTGTATACGGGTATGGATCTGCGTAAGAATTTTTAATATATGAAACCACTGCTGTCCCACAAGCGCTGTTCTGAAAAAGCGTAAGGCCCAATGTAACGGCGCATTGCCGACGATGAAGCGCTTTCCAGACATGACGCAGCTGAACGGAGCGTCCCTTCTCCCTTCGGGAGAAGGACAGGACGAGGGGATAAATGAAACCGGCAAGGTACGCCGTTTCGATCCCCTCACCCCAACCCTCTCCCGGAGGGAGAGGGAGTTTATGGGACAGCAGTGATATGAAACCCTGGATCAAGCCAAGCGTATTCGTGTTGTGCCTGCTGCCGTTCGCCGGGTTGGTGTTTGCGTTGCTGACAGATCGGCTGGGCGCGAATCCCATCGAGGCGTTGACGCGTGACACCGGTGAATGGACGCTGCGGTTTCTGCTGCTTACTTTGTGCATGACGCCGTTGCGCAAGATTACCGCTTGGCGTTGGCCTGTCCGACTACGGCGCATGCTTGGATTATTCGCGTTTTTCTATGTCTGTATGCATCTGACCACGTACCTGTGGCTGGATCAGTTTTTCGATTGGCCTGAGATCGTACGCGATATTATTAAACGCCCGTTTATTACGGTGGGTATGCTGGCCTTTGTTTTATTGGTTCCCTTGGCGGCCACTTCGACGAACGCCATGATGCGCCGGCTTGGGCGTAATTGGGCTCGCCTGCACCAACTGGCATACGTTATTCCGGCGTTGGGCGTGTTGCACTATTGGTGGTTGGTGAAGGCCGATGTGCGTGAGCCATTGGTGTATGCGCTGCTGTACTTGGCGCTGATGCTGTTACGCTGGAAACCGATCGCGCTGCGGATCAGTCGTATGCCGGCGTAGCCGCCGCCTCTGGTCGCAGGCCGCTGTGGCAAAGATGCGCGCGCGGCCAATTTCCCAAAGGGTGCAGCGATCTGTGCCTACGTATTGCCGCCGGTAAGGTGGGTCAGATCGGTCAGATCGGTGCGGTTTTCGGCGATGTGAAACAGTGCCGCCACCACATGTCGATCATATTTGTCTTTCGATTCTGCGAGCAGTTGATCCAGTGCCTGCGGGATCGGCACCTCGTCGCGGTAAGCGCGTGGGCTGACCAAGGCGACAAAGGCGTTGGCGACCGCCAGGATGCGCGCGGTCAGCAAGATGCTCTCGCCACTTAAACCCTGCGGATAGCCGCTGCCGTCCATCAGTTCCTGTTTCTGCGCGATGGTGGCAACCACCGGGCCTTCGAATTCCAGGCTGGACAGAATGTCGAGCGCGTATTGCACATGCCGTTTGAGGGTCTCTTGTTCTTCATCCGATAGCGCGCCGGATTTGGTGAGGACTTCCTTGGGGATAAAGATCTTGCCGACATTCGCCAGGTTCGCGGCCAGATCCAGCGCTTGCAGATCGCTGGCCGGTAACTGCAATTCGCGACCGATCGCGACGGCGACGGCGGCAGTGCGCGAAGAATGATTGGCCGAGTGCGGATCATGTTTGTCCACCGCGCGCATCAGCGCGGTGATCAGCTGGCGTAACAGATTGGCGCGCTTGCGCTCGGATTCGTGCAGTGCGGTGACGTCGTGGAGTACCACGAGTGTGGCGTGACCACTGCCGGCTGGATTGGGCAGAGGTAATGCGATGCATTGGAACAGACCGTCGCGATCGTTGAGCGTGAGATTCTCTGGTTGAGTGGAGGGGGTGGCCGGTTGACTAATGCAGGTCTCCAAACGTTGCGCCGTGTCCGGTCCGAAGATGCTGGCCAGCGTCTTACCGAACAAGTCGGCTTGGGGGACGCCGATGGCCGCCTCGAAGGCGCGGTTGGCGAATATTAGACGATGGTCGTCGTCGAGCAGGAACAGATAATCCGATAGCGTGTCGGTGACCCCGTGCAATAAGCGTGTCTGGCCTTCGAGCATGCGGGTCTTTTCCTGCAACCGCGCCGTCATGGCCTGCGCGCGCACACTGCTGCCGTGACGCCAAGCGGCGATCAGGCTGGCGCTGATGAAGAACAGCGTCAGCAGGAATGAGGTCAACAAGAAACGGCGATGATCCTCGGATTCCTTCAGTGCCTCACTGCGCATCGGTCTTCTGAATCAGGAGCCACGGTGCCCCGCTCAGGGCGCGGCTGGTCATGAGTACAGATGTGCCGCGATAGTCGATGCCTTTGGCAAACTCGCCGGGATTGCGCAGGGCGCGCAGCATCTCTTGATCGAGTGTGCTCAACGGCAGGCGGCGTTGCAGTGGCGCACTCCCATCGGCGAGCGGGGAAAGATTGATGAGCACCTTGTTTTCGAGCCGGACCAAGAGGGTTTCGTCGCGGCGCGTCAGGCCGCCGCGGTTGGCCAGCAGCGGATACAAGTCCGTCTCCGCAGGCTTGATGCCGAGCAAGACACCGACGCGCGATTGACCGTTGTCATCCTGCATACCTTGGACGGTGGCGATCGGTACCAGGAAACCGAGTGTGGCTTGTCCCTGTGCGGAAACGCGCAGATCGCGCAGGGCGGGTTGGCCGGTGCCGATAACATGCAGGGCGAGGGCCCGGTCTTCCGCATCCAGAGCCGGCATGCCTGGGGTGGCGACCACCACACGACCCTCGCGATCGAGCAGGGCCAAGCCACGGTAATTGGCAGTTGGCAGATTGGCGCGCACCAGCGGTTCAGGTTCGCCGACGGCGCGGTAGCCGCCACGTTCAGCCGCGGCATTGATGAGGTTGCGCAGATAACCGAGTTGTGCGGGTTCAACGTCCGCCGGGGTATCCGTGTGGGTGGAGAGTTGACTCAGATACAGTTGCAGCGAGGCATTGTTGGCCAGTTCGCCCAGATTGGCGAATTCGCGGGTCAGCCATTGGTCGATACCGGCGGCACGATCATCGGCAATCAGGCCCAGGCGGATGCGCCAGTCACCGAGGTCGCGTTCCCGCTCCAGATCGAGGTAGGAGAAGATCAGCCACACACCGCCGAGGATGACCGCGAACAGCAGGGTAAGGCCGATCAGGATGGGTCTGCGCGAGTGTGTGTTATCCAAGGTCGCTCCCGGACGGGGTAGGTTCACAGCACCGGTGTGTGAATCCACCAGTGCTTTTCGTTGATGGAATAGACCGGCACGTAATGCACGATCTGGCGGTGATCGACGACTTGCTGGATCTGGTTGTCCATGACGAGAATCTCGTTATGGTCATACACCGCCAGCACCGCATGCGGCACGCGCAGATTGGTGTCCTGCAACACGACGATGCGCAGTTGTTCGGGATCGAATCCCAGCCACAGCAGCGAAAACAGCTTGGTGAGCGCGTAATCCTCGCAGTCGCCGCCATTGTATAGAAACTCGCGCGCGATGGCCCAATAGTCCTCCAAGCCGTAATTATCGAGATCGATGATGTAGCGCTTCTCGTTGGCGTAGGCGTTGATGCGTTGCAGTTGATCGCGAAGCGGCAAGCCGCGAATACCGCTGAGGAAGGTTTGCCATTCACGCAGATGGCAGCGGTTAAGAGTGGCGGCGGAGCAATCGGCCTCGGGTAGATCCTCGCGGATGTGCCGTTCCAGCACGCGGATCCATTGCGAGAACGACGCCGACTGGTTTTGCTGCGCCTCCTGATAGCCGAATAGATTGGGTGTGGCCTGTGCCAGTTGGCTGAGTACGCTTGTCGAGAGCACCATGAGCCAGGTCGGCCAGCGTGAAGCGTTCGGGATGTGGAGCTGGGGGGTGAAGATGGCTGGTCACGGGTACGCAGGCACGCGCTGTAAGCCTTGGCCTAGCGAATCATTTGGCTCCAGAGTTTGTTAATCGCTTGGTTCATGCGTTAGTATTTGCGCCTAATTTTGTAAACCAAGTCAGTGGCATTGTTATGGGTAAGTTAGGAATGCCACTGCATTACACCCGAGATAACAAGGGGGAGTCAATGACAAAGGGCCGGATTTTCGCGGGATTGTCCGCACTGTACACAGCCTATGCTGGCCGCTGCTTTCACAATCAGCGTGGCGCCTGTGCAGGCTGCGGAACCGGTCGACGAGGAGGCGCTGTTCAAAGAAGGCATGCAGGCGCTGGAGGAAGATCGCCTGAAAACGGCGATGGAGGCCTTCCAATCTATCCTCTCGATGCAGCCTCGTTTGCATCGCGCACGTCTGGAACTGGCGCTCGCCTACTACCGCTCGCTGCAATATGCGGAAGCCCGCAAGCTTGCGCAGACGGTATTGGACGACCCGCAGACACCGCCCGAGGTGCGTGTCACGGTGTTGGCCTTCCTGGCGCAGATCCAGAGTGACGAGAACGCGATGGCGCAGCGCCATATATTCAAGCCCTCGATCAGTGCCGGAGCAATGTACGACTCAAATGTAAATGTCGGTCCGGGTTCGGAGTTTATCGATGAGTTGCCTGGATTTATTCTTACGCCCGGTTCGACGCGGGAGGGTGACGGTGCTCAGTACTGACCGCAGGCCTTGCGCACACTTTTCAGCCGGGCAAGATCTTCGAATTCGGCGAGCGTCCCGCGGCGTTCCTGTGGCAGAGCCAAGCCAGCCTGTACGACCGCGCCTATCAAGATATGGAAGACTATGATCTCACCATCCTAACGGGTAGCACGGGTCCGGCACTCGTCATGCTGCGCCATTGGCGTGCCAATCTGGCGTTGAATGTCGACCGCATCTGGTTGGGTGGCAATGAACTGGCTTGGTACTCCTCGCTCAATCCCGCCGTGACTTGGCAGTTCACCGATGGAGAATTGACCTGGGATGCCACCGTGACCGATCGTCGCTATGACGAGACATCGATGCCGGACGTGAAGGTACCTATCATGGGTACAGGCTTGGCGCTGGGTAATTACTTCCAGCAGCGCAAAGTCGCTACCCAGGTGGGTGTGCGCCTGGTTGGGTTCAATGCTGAAGATGATTTTCTCGGCTACGACGGCTATGAGCTGTTGGCGGGTCTTATCATCAAGGCTTGGCCGAACGGCACCCTCTACGCCCGCGCCAATTACCGCACGCAGAATACGATGCCACTGACCCCGGTTTCACCGAGGCGCGCGACGAATCCGAAACCCGCCTTGCAGGTGGTTTCGAGCATGACATCACATCGGGATATTTGGAAAAATGGACGCTGTACGGCGGCATTCTGTACACCGGTAACAGATCCAACCTCTCGATCTACGACTACGACCGGCGCCAGGTTACGCTCAATCTGGGCCGGACATTCTGATCGCGCGAATATAATGACCCTGGGGCAATCGCCTGACTCGGCGATAGTCTCAGGGATGACGGCCTGAGAATCGGGGCTGTCCGCCTCGATTTCTTGCGCGCATTGCCTGCCCCGGCATTATGGTATTCGTCCAAACGTTTGCTAATCTAGTAATATCAGCATTACCTAATGTGTCATGCATAGGTAATCGTGAGTTGGCCCGCTTCTCCAGTTGTCTTTGTAGAAATCTGTCGGATTACAATACACTTACTTCGGTAGAGATATGCGGTGGTATCAGAGATAAGTTATTTGATCTATATAGATTTAATCGCTTTTCCTTGAGTGTGTTCACCGTTGAGATGCCGGTATAGTTTACATTTTAGCTTTTGCAGCATGACTTTACGTGTAAATTTTTAAGTTCTAACTAATTGAAGAATATTGGATTTAAAGCAAGGCGTCTGGGCGTGGCATAGCTATTGCTAAACTGTATGAAACTTAAACTCCTGTGGATTCGGATGCTCACGGGTTATTTAATTCGCCGGAGGATTTCTGTGTGAATGCGAAAAAATCAGTGATTTCATTATGCGTTATCAGCGTATTGATGGGTGCCGCCTGGGAAACCGCTGCGGCCAAGCAGGCCGAACAAGATGACGATTCCGTGAAGCGTTGGGGGCGCTGGGCGGTTCTTTCCCCGGCCGCGGGCCAGGAAGAAGCCGGTGGTTTTACAACGATTGCCGCGGCCAATGATTTAGGGTCTTGCGAGTCATCGGAAAATTGCCCCGGTATTCAACCGGTAGGTGAGCCAGTAGAGCCGCCGCCGCCACCGCCGCCGCCGCCACCGCCACCGCCGCCGCCGCCGCCGGAAGTGAAGAGTCCGTGTGAAGCGGGTATGCCGTGCGGGTTTGCGCGCATCGACCATCCCTATGACGAAGAGAACAAACTGCGCCAGAATCGACTGAGGTGGTACCGTTCGAGCTGACCCTGAATGAAGAGGGCACAACGGCTAACTTCAAAGTCGATCCGGGTTCGGCGACCGCGATTGTGACCGATGACATGCCGGCATATATCAGCCAGACTGATGTACTTGCATTGGGTGGTTCCTCAGATTCTGACTGGTAATATCACGCGCAATGCTGGTGAACCTGCGGTTATTCATAGGTGCGTGGAGCGATACCAGCCTCGGTAACAACGAAAATCCCATAACGAATGGTGGTGAATATGTCTGGGGTGTTACCGCAACGGCCGATCAGATGCAAAGCCTGATCAGCAGCCTTGGCGGCGACATGATCGCGGTCTACCAGGGTTCCACGATGGGGGCCGTTAATGGCGGCGAAGGTGCCGTTCGATTAGAAATGAACTTCAGCAGTGATACCTGGAAAGGTGAGTTCAACAACAATGCCTTTACTGTCGAAAAGGGTGTCGTCGTTGATTCGGGTTTTGTGACGGATGCTAATAGCAAATTTAGCAACAACATCAAATCCGGTGACGTCAAAGGCGTATTTGTGAATGCCGGCAACAACGCCATTGGCGGCTATGAAGTCGAGTTCAAGAACGGTCTGAAAGACGCGGATGTGTTCAGCGCTGGGTTGCAGCGCGCGGACTAATCCTGAATATGTAATAACCTCAAATAAGGCGTCGCTCTGCCACTTGGCAGGGCGGCGCCTTCTGATTTATAGTCGGTAGCAATTCGATCTTTAGAACAAAACTGTCAAGCCTAATCATGATGCAGATATCCTTCAAAGCATTTCTCCCCAAGCGGTTCGCCGGCGTGCCCGTGCCGCGCTGTCTCTGCGTCTGCTGCTGCCCTAGGCAGCGCACCCATACCCCCTTAATTTCCTGATCAATTTCCCACGCCCGGCGCGCAGACCGGCGAATGCTCTGTTATATTGGCGCGCCAGGCGGGACAGCACGGCCGATACCGGCGGCCGGACCCAATGGAGCCAAATTCATGCAGCAGCCAAACAGCAGTCAAGCAGACAAACTCATTATTTTTGATACGACCTTGCGCGATGGCGAGCAAAGTCCCGGCGCGTCCATGACCAAGGATGAAAAGGTCCGCATCGCCAAGGCGCTGGAGCGCATGCGGCGTCGATGTCATCGAGGCCGGCTTCCCCATTGCCAGCCAGGGCGATTTCGAGGCTGTCGAGGCGGTGGCCCGTGTCGTGCGAGACAGTACGGTGTGTGGTCTGGCGCGTGCGCTGGACAAGGACATCGATCGCGCCGGCGAGGCACTCAAGCCCGCCAACAGTGCGCGCATCCATACCTTCATCGCGACCTCGCCGATCCACATGAAGATGAAGCTGCGGATGGAGCCGGACCAAGTCGTCGAGCAGGCCGTGCGCGCAGTGAAACGTGCGCGTCAGTACACCGACAACGTCGAATTTTCGCCCGAGGACGCGGGGCGTTCCGAGCTGGATTTCCTCTGTCGCGTTCTCGAAGCGGTCATCGCGGCGGGCGCCACGACCGTGAACATTCCGGATACGGTCGGCTATAACCTGCCGCAACAGTTTGGCGAGTTGATCCGACAGTTGAGAGAGCGCGTGCCGAATTCCGACAAGGCCGTGTTCTCCGTGCATTGCCACAACGACCTCGGCCTGGCGGTGGCCAATTCGTTGTCCGCGGTGCTCAACGGTGCGCGTCAGGTCGAATGCACGATCAATGGCCTGGGCGAACGCGCCGGCAATGCCGCACTTGAAGAAATCGTCATGGCGGTGCGCACGCGCCGCGATCTGTTCACCTGCGATACCACGCTGGATACGACGCAGATCATGACCTGCTCACGCTTGGTCTCCAGCGTCACCGGTTTTCCGGTGCAGCCGAACAAGGCCATCGTCGGCGCCAATGCCTTCGCGCATGAATCCGGCATTCATCAGGACGGCGTACTCAAGAGCCGCGAGACTTATGAAATCATGCGCGCGCAGGATGTGGGCTGGAGTGCCAATCGCATCGTGCTGGGCAAGCATTCCGGCCGCAATGCCTTCCGCAGCCGCTTGTCCGAACTGGGCATGGAGTTCAAATCGGAAGAGGCGCTCAACGAGGCATTCTCGCGCTTCAAGGATCTCGCCGACAAGAAGCACGATATCTACGACGAGGATCTTCAGGCGCTGGTGAGCGAGACTAATCTCGCGGCGGAGAATGAGCATTCAAACTGGTGGCGTTACGGGTCTGTTCCGAGACCGGCGAGACACCCTCGGCGCGATATCGCGTTGTCGGTGGATGGCGAGGAGCAACGTGCGCATGGCTTCGGGCAGTGGGCCGGTGGATGCCGCATTTCGTGCTATCGAATCCATCATCAAGAGCGGCACCGAATTGCAGCTCTATTCGGTGAACAACATCACCAG
The DNA here is from genome assembly GCA_963696465.1 of uncultured Gammaproteobacteria bacterium. GTDB lineage: Bacteria > Pseudomonadota > Gammaproteobacteria > Thiohalobacterales > Thiohalobacteraceae > JAHJQQ01. The sequence goes on from CAVOKC010000022.1 coordinate 43,728, forward strand.
CGGCACAGATGCACAGGGCGAAGTCACCGTGCGCCTGGAGAAGGGCGGGCGCATCGTCAATGGTCAGGGTGCGGATACCGACATCGTGGTCGCCTCGGCCAAGGCCTACATGAATGCGCTGAACAAGGCGCTGCAATCGCCGGTGCGCGAACATCCGCAGATGGGGGATGTATGAGGCCTGAGGGCTTAAGCGTGGGCTTCGGGGATTAAGGGGGCGCGGTGGGCGGCGAACTGCGGGCGCAGTATCTACAAGCTATGGGTATCGATGCGTGGCGCTTGCGTACGTCCAGCGTCGATGCCCAAGCCATTACGCCTGAATCGAGCGCTACGCGCGTGTCGCCCGCTTTATTGGTGATGCCGAGCCGGGTGTCGCCCCAGCAATCGCCTCAACAATCAATTGGGATGCGCTGCAACAACAGGTTGCGAGCTGTACGCGCTGCGACCTGCACCGCACGCGCACCCAAACCGTATTCGGCGTCGGCAATCGCAATGCCGATTGGTTGGTGATCGGCGAGGCGCCCGGTGCCGAGGAAGATAGACGCGGCGAGCCTTTCGTCGGGCGTGCGGGGCAATTGTTGGATGCGATGCTCGCGGCCATTGATCTGGATCGCAGCCGTGCCTACATCGCCAATATCCTCAAATGTCGGCCGCCCAACAACCGCGATCCGCTGGTGAATGAAGTTGCTTGCTGCGAACCGTATCTGCAACAGCAGATCGCGCTCATCCAGCCGCGCCTAATTCTAGTCGTTGGACGTATTGCCGCACAAAACCTGCTTAAGACCGATGAACCACTCGCCCGTCTGCGCGGTCGCGTTCATCGTTATGGTGAACGACAAATACCGTTGATCGTCACCTATCATCCTGCCTATCTGCTGCGCACGCCCGGCGATAAGCGCAAGGCCTGGGAAGATCTGCAACTGGCCGTGCGTATATACCGGGAACTCGATAAAGGTGGTGCCGTATGAGCGCCATTCTGAAATCCGCGGGGGGGCAGTTTCGGCCCATGACCGATGACGACCTCGCAGAGATCATGGACATCGAACACCGCGCGTATCCGTTCCCCTGGACGCACGGCATCCTGCGCGATTGCATGCGGGTCGGTTATAGCTGCTGGTTATATGAGGTCGCCGGCGTCATCCATGGCTATGGTGTAATGAGTGCCGCCGCCGGCGAGGCGCATATCCTGAATCTGTGCGTGCGCCCTGAGTCCCAAGGGCAGGGGCTGGGCCGCAAAATAATGACCCATTTCATTGCGCTGGCGCGTCGTCATGGTGTCGATACCCTGCTCCTGGAAGTGCGCCCCTCGAACCTGGCGGCGCTGGCCTTGTATCAGGACATGGGTTTCAACGAGGTCGGGGTACGCAAAAACTACTACCCGGCCGAGCAGGGGCGGGAGGATGCACTCATCTTGGCTTTGGCGTTGGTTTGAATCCGCTGGAATTGTCGAGTTGTCGCATTATTTAACACCGCTAGTATTCGAAAAGATCATGGTGGCTTATAATAGTGTATCTTCATGTTTATATTATTTTTGTTATGCATAGTATGGGTCGATCTGCTAGGTAGTGTTGTCGGTTGAACTTCCATAGGGCTGCTAACCTGTATTTGTGTAGAACTATAACGCTATGTATTGGAACAAAATAAGATATTTTCTAGCATGGGCACGATAATTGCTTTGAATAAATCTAATTTCAAGTTCAGTTAATTTAGTACCTAGAGTATATTGCAGCCCCGGGATGCCGTGGGTGCAACCGTTGGAGGAGGTTTTTACAAATGAAAAAATTAAGCAAATTGATGTTGGTCTTGGCGCAGTTGATCTTGGTGGGGGCAGCGCAAGCGTCGACAGTATCGCTCAGCACGACGACACCGACGGTTACGCATAAAAGCGTTGTGTCCTTCGACGTCAATGTCGATTTTACGGAGACTGGCAAGCAAGGGCTGGTTTAATTTAGGCTACGATAATAGCCTCTTGAGTCTGACAAGTTTCAAATACAATGATGTGTTTACGTCTGGTTTGATCCCCCTCATTGTGAATACGGCTACGGGTGGTTTGATTAAGGATATCGGATTTGTTGGAAAAAAGTCATGGTTCCAGGTATCCTCGGAACGGCGACCTTTTCCACGCTGGGTGGGGTACTGTAAATCTGAGTACCATAGAATCGTTGGGTTCCGCAACAGTGGCGACACAAGCTTTATTTCGGTGACATATAGCGGTGCTAACGTACAAGTATCCGCCGTGCCAGTTCCCGCCGCTCTATGGCTGATGGCCAGCGGACTCGGCGCTCTGGGTCTGGGGCTGCGTCGCCGTCGCGCTTAAGTCTGTCGGTTCTATCCAAAAAGCGGCGCTCAAGCGCCGCTTTTTTTATGTCCGCCGTCTGATCTGCCGCGTGTGATCGGTTACAATGCACACGTTGTTCAGCCCTGAAATGTCCCCATGACCGATCTGCTCCACGAAACGGCCCGTCGCCGCACCTTTGCCATCATCTCTCATCCCGACGCCGGCAAGACCACGCTGACCGAGAAGCTGTTGCTGTTCGGCGGTGCGATTCAGCTCGCCGGCACCGTGAAGGGCCGCAAGGCCGCGCGCCATGCGACCTCCGACTGGATGGAGTTGGAGAAGCAACGCGGTATCTCGATCACCTCGTCGGTCATGCAGTTTCCCTACAAGGACTGCATGATCAATCTGCTGGACACGCCCGGCCATGAGGATTTTTCCGAAGATACCTATCGGACGCTGACGGCGGTGGATTCGGCGCTGATGGTGATCGATGCGGCAAAAGGCGTCGAAGAGCGCACCATCAAACTGATGGATGTCTGCCGGCTGCGTGACACGCCCATCATGACCTTCGTCAACAAACTCGATCGCGAGGGTCGTGAAACGATCGAGCTGCTCGATGAGGTTGAATCCATACTCAAGATTCAATGCTCGCCGATCACGTGGCCCATCGGCATGGGTAAACGCTTCAAGGGTGTCTATCATCTGATCGACGACAGCGTACATCTGTATACACCGGGCAAGGGCAGCGTGCGCCAGGATGTCACGGTCATCAAAGGCATCGATAACCCACTGCTCAATGATGTTCTGGGTGACCAGTCGCAGAGCTACGTGACGAAATCGAGCTGGTGCGTGGCGCCAGTCATGTCTTCGATGTGCAGGCCTATCTGGCAGGTAAACAAACGCCGGTATTCTTCGGTTCCGCTATCAATAATTTCGGCATTCAAGAGTTGCTGGATTATTTTACGGAATATGCGCCGGCACCGTTGCCCCGCCCGACGCTCACGCGCGAAGTCGAACCCACCGAAGAAAAATTCACCGGCTTCGTTTTCAAGATTCAGGCGAACATGGATCCGCAGCACCGTGATCGCATCGCCTTTATGCGCGTTTGTTCCGGCAGCTATCAGAGGGGTATGCGTATGCGCCATGTGCGCATCGGTCGCGAAGTGACCATTGCCAATGCGCTGACCTTTCTCGCTTCCGAGCGCGGTCATGTTGAAGAGGCGTGGCCGGGCGACATCATTGGGCTGCACAACCACGGCACCATTCGTATTGGTGATACTTTCACGCAAGGCGAAGATTTAAAATACACCGGCATTCCGAGCTTTGCACCGGAGTTGTTCCGACGCGCCATCCTGCGCGATCCGCTGCGCATGAAGGCTTTGCAAAAAGGCTTGGAGCAGTTGTGCGAAGAGGGCGCGACACAGCTGTTCCGGCCGCTGAAAAATAATGACATGATTCTCGGGGCGGTGGGTGTTTTGCAGTTCGAAGTTGTCGCGCACCGTTTACGCGGTGAATACAATGTCGAATGTGTCTTCGAGAACGTGGCGGTTTCCACGGCACGCTGGGTCGAATGCGACGACCCGAAGGCGATGGAGAAATTCCGCGAGAAAGCCTACGAGAATCTTGCCATCGATCAGGGCGGCGACTTGGTTTACATTGCGCCGACTCGGGTCAATCTCGATATGGCCATAGAGCGTTATCCCGAGGTGCGCTTCTTCGCCACCCGTGAGCATTGAGCATCAGTCGAAGCGATAACCTCTTGGCACGACCACTACGCCGCCCTCCGAAACGGTAAACCGCTGGCGATCCTTTTCGATATCGAAACCGATACGCTCGCCGGCGGGTACGCGGACATGTTTGTCGATAATGCAGCGTTTGAGCTGCACGCCATCGCCGATATTGACGTCGTTAAATATGATGGAGTTGTGTACCACGGCCTCGTCGCCAATGAAGACGTTCGGAAACAGAATGGAGTGTTGCACGCTGCCGCCGGCGATCACGGTGCCGCCGGCGACAATGGAATTTATGAAGATGCCTTCATTTCCGGATGCGCCCGGTACGGTGCGCGCTGGCGCGCTTTGCGCCTGATAGGTGCGGATGGTCCAATCGTCTTGATAGAGATTGAGCGGCGGGATCGGCTTCAGCAGATCCATGTTGGCCTGATAGAATGCATCGAGCGTCCCCACATCGCGCCAGTAACGGTCCGGCGTCACGCGGCCGGTCTCGCCCCCGAAGGGATAGGCAAATACACGTTTCTCACCGATGATGTTCGGCAGAATGTCTTTGCCGAAATCGTGTTCAGAATCGCTGCGCGTATGATCGGCGCGCAAGGTACTGAGTAACAGCTCCATGGAGAACACATAAATCCCCATACTCACCAGCGCGTGTTTTGGGTCGTTTGGGAGTGCGGCTGGCTGGGCCGGCTTTTCCTGGAAACTCGCAATACGCTGATCGGTATCGACGCTTAGCACGCCGAATGCCTTGGCCTCATCGACGGGCACCTGCATGCAGGCGACAGTGACGTCGGCGTGGTTCGCACGATGTGCTTCCAGCATTGCCGCGTAGTCCATGCGATAGATGTGATCGCCGGACAACACGAGGACATAATCCGCTTCGCTGCGTTCCAACAGATAGAGGTTGTGATAGATCGCGTCCGCGGTGCCCGTATACCAGCGCTCGCCGACACGCATCTGCGGCGGTACCGGCGTGATGTATTCGCCCAGTTCCGGATTGAAGATCGACCAGCCATCACGCAGGTGTTTCTGCAGCGAATGGGATTTGTACTGGGTCAGCACCAACACGCGGCGCAGACCCGAGTGCAGACAGTTAGCCAGGGTGAAATCGATGATCCGGTACTTGCCCCCGAACGGTACGGCGGGCTTGGCGCGGTCTTCGGTCAACGGGGCCAGGCGCGAGCCGACGCCGCCGGCGAGAATGATGGTCAGGGTATTGTCGAGCATGACTACGGCGACTCCTCAAGCTGCATGCCGTGGGCGGTGTAGGGTACAGGTTGGTGCAAGTTTTCGCATCCGTCCGGTCTGGGCGGATTATCTGCAAGCACTATGCCGGTGCAGGAGATTCATGCGCTAACTATCCTTGTTGACTACATGAACTGGATCATGGTCGGTGGATGACCGCTGGTGAATCACGTTGCTACGCACATTATTCAGGGTCTGAGCGGGTGTGCATGCACTCTCTGGGTTCATGAATTGTGGTGAGTTTCTAGAATGGTGCGAGCGGTATGACCGGTGAGGCGGCACGGGTCATTCTTATCCTTGGTGGCGCTGGGTAAAGGCCTCTACCGGCCGGCTTGGCACAGGCATTGCTCAAATTATGACGAACTGGAAGATTCCGTATGCCCCAACAAAACCCTAAGCCCCCTTTGCGCGTTTTGCTGTGCGACGAGGACCGTGGCCGGGCGGCGCTTCTGGAACAGGCGCTGGCCGATGCCGGCTACAGTGTCATCGCCCGCTTGAGCGGGGCCGAGAATCTCAGCGCGGAAGTCGCCCGCCATCAGCCCGACGTGATCATCATCGATCTCGATTCTCCGGACCGCGATACCCTGGAACAGATGCGCACCATCAGCCGCGAACAGCCGCGCCCGATTGTGATGTTCGCCGAGGACGATGACAGCGGCACCATCAATCAGGCGATCAAGGCCGGCGTGAGCGCCTATGTGGTCGACGGCCTGAGCGGCAAGCGGGTGCGGCCGGTGATGGAAGTGGCCATCGCGCGATTTCGCGAGTATCAGGCGTTGCGCGAGGAACTGGCGCGTACCAAGAATTCGTTGGAAGAGCGCAAGCTGATCGAGCAGGCCAAAGGTCTGCTGATGCAACATCGGCAGATGGACGAGAACGCGGCCTATCAGGCGCTGCGCAAACTGGCGATGGATCAGGGCAAGAAACTTCCCGAAGTGGCGCGCAACGTTATCGCCATCATGGAACTGCTGGGCTGATTTCTGCACTGTAATCTCGCATCATGATCCGCCTTGGTGCGTTCAATGCGCGGTATCGTCATCGTCGGCACGGTCTTCGATCAGCTAACTCCTTGTGTTAATGACGTTAAGCATTCGTTCGCCGCCTCTGGCACAGCCGTTGCTATACATCTATTCAAGCACCGGCAACGACGTCGGTCTCACTTGAGCGAATGCACTAGCCCAATGGCGGGCACGCGGCAAGTGACAGCGCTTCATTAGCTGAACTGGACAAAGGCGTCCATGCACGTGGATCTCGATCTGCGTGGATGGACGCCTTTTTTGTTTTCCACTTGAGGGCAATGCAATGAACCAAGGCAAGTACATAGCACAGCAATCGATGCGCACGCGCCGGGGAGTGTTCAAGCGCATCACCATGGCACTGGCGGCCACTGGCATTTTGTTTTCTGTATCGGCGTTGCCAACGGGCGCGTATGCGGCGGACCTGGAAAAAGAAGATCTCAAATTCGGTTTCATCAAACTCACCGATATGGCGCCGCTCGCGATCGCCAAGGAACAGGGCTACTTCGAAGACGAAGGCTTGTTTGTCGAACTGGAGGCGCAGGCGAACTGGAAAGTGCTGCTGGACCGCGTCATCACCGGCGAACTCGACGGTGCGCATATGCTGGCCGGTCAGCCGCTGGGCGCCACCATCGGCTTCGGCACCAAGGCGGATATCGTCACTGCCTTCAGCATGGATCTGAACGGCAACGGCATCACCGTCTCCAACGAAGTATGGGAGCAGATGAAGAAACATGTGCCGATGGAAAACGGCAAGCCGGTCCATCCGATCAAGGCCGATGCGCTCAAGCCCGTGATCGAAGCCTACAAGAAGGAAGGCAAGCCGTTCAAGATGGGCATGGTGTTCCCGGTCTCGACGCACAACTATGAACTGCGCTACTGGCTGGCGGCCGGCGGCATACACCCGGGCTACTACGCGCCGCACAAGGGCGACACCTCGGGCAACCTGCAGGCGGATGCGCTGCTGTCGGTGACGCCGCCGCCACAGATGCCGTCAACGCTGGAGGCGGGCACCATCAACGGTTATTGCGTGGGTGAACCGTGGAATCAGCAGGCCGTGTTCAAAGGTATCGGCGTGCCGGTGATTACCGACTACGAGATCTGGAAGAACAATCCGGAAAAGGTGTTCGGTGTCAGCAAGGGCTGGGCAGACAAGAATCCCAACACCCACAAGGCGGTGGTCAAGGCGCTGATCCGTGCGGCCTATTGGCTGGACGAGGGCAGCAACAAGAACCGTCCTGCTGCGGTGAAGATCCTGTCGATGCCTAACTATGTGGGTGCCGACTACGAGGTCATCGCCAACAGCATGACCGGCACGTTCGAATACGAGAAGGGTGACAAACGCGACGTGCCCGACTTCAACGTGTTCTTCCGCTACAACGCGACCTACCCCTATTACTCCGATGCCATCTGGTATCTCACCCAGATGCGCCGTTGGGGACAGATTGCCGAAGCCAAGCCGGACAGCTGGTATATGGATATCGCCAAGCAGGTCTACCGTCCGGATGTCTACGCGGCCGCAGCCAAGGAGTTGATCGCGGAAGGCAAGCTCAAGGCGGAAGACTTCCCGGACTTCGCGAAGGAAAGCGGATTACGCCCGCCGCAGGCCGAGTTCATCGACGGTATCACCTACGACGGCAGCAAGCCCAATGCTTATCTCAAACAATTCGCGATCGGCCTGAAGGATAACGACAGTCTGTGACGTGGCTGCGCCTGCCGGCATAGCGCCGGCAGGCCCTGCATCACAGCGAGGACAGACGTATGAACCAGGCAAACACTGCATCGAAATCTCTGCTCGCACCGGACCGGCTGGCACAACTGCGCGGTGCGCTGCAGTGGACGTCGCTGTCGAAACAGGGCGCGTACATTATCCAGAATCTGCTGGTGCCGCTGATCGCCATCGCGTTGTGCCTGGGATTATGGGGCGCCGCTGCGAAGAACATCCAGACCTCGCTCGGCGCATTGCCCGGGCCGGCCCAGGTGTGGGAACAGGCGGTGTCGCTGTTGGACGAACATCAGGCCGAACGCGCCAAGGCCGACGCGTTCTACGCACGCCAGGACGAACGCAACGCACAGAAACTGGCCGAGGATCCGTCCGCGGAGGTTCGTGAGCGTTCTTATACGGGCAAGCCCACTTTCATTGACCAGATCATCACCAGTCTGATCACGGTGGCCACCGGCTTCATCATCGCTTCGCTCATCGCCATTCCCATTGGTATCGCCTGCGGAATGAGCACCACCTTGTATACGGCACTCAATCCGCTGATCCAGATCTTCAAACCGGTGTCGCCGCTGGCCTGGCTGCCACTGGTCACCATGGTGGTGAGTGCGCTTTACGTCAGCGAGAACCCGATGTTCGCCAAGTCGTTCGTCACGTCGGCCATCACCGTCACTCTATGCTGCCTATGGCCGACCGTCATCAACACCACCGTGGGCGTCGCCTCGGTGAGCAAGGATCTGCTCAACGTCAGCCGCGTGCTGCGGCTGGGTTGGTTCACTAAGACGGTGAAGATCGTGCTGCCCTCGGCCATTCCGATGATGTTCACCGGCATGCGTCTCAGCCTGAGCATTGGCTGGATGGTGCTGATCGCCGCGGAAATGCTGGCGCAGAATCCTGGTCTCGGCAAATTCGTCTGGGACGAATTCCAGAACGGCAGTTCCAATTCGCTGGCGCGCATCATGGTCGCCGTGTTCACCATCGGCCTGGTCGGCTTTGCCCTGGATCGCGGCATGTTGCTATTGCAACGCCGGGTGAGCTGGGACAAAACGGCCGTACTGCGCTAGGTAAAGAGGATACCGACATGAGCCACTATCTGAGCCTGGAAAACCTCAGTATCACCTTCAACACCGACAACGGTCCGCTGAACGTGCTGAACGATGTATCGGTCAAGCTGGACAAGGGTGAGTTCGTCTCGCTCATCGGTCACTCCGGTTGCGGAAAATCGACGGTGCTGAACATCGTCGCCGGTCTGCTCAAGGCGACCCGCGGCGGCGTGCTGCTGGAGAACCGCGAAGTCGACGAGCCCGGACCGGATCGCGCCGTGGTGTTCCAGAACCACTCGCTGCTGCCCTGGCTCACGGTGTACGGCAACGTGCGTCTGGCCGTGGACACCGTGTTCAAGCGCAGCAAGAGCAAGCAGGAGCGCCATGAGTGGACCCTGCACAATCTGGAACTGGTGCACATGACACACGCGCTCGATCGCCGTCCCGATGAAATCTCCGGCGGCATGAAGCAGCGCGTCGGCATCGCCCGCGCCCTGGCGATGGAACCCAAGGTGCTGTTGATGGACGAGCCGTTCGGCGCGCTCGATTCGCTCACCCGCACACATATGCAGGACTCACTGATGGAGATCCAGGCGCGGCTCAACAACACCGTGATCATGATCACCCACGACGTGGACGAGGCGGTGCTGTTATCCGATCGCATCGTAATGATGACCAACGGTCCGGCCGCGACCGTTGGTGAAATTCTGCACATCGATCTGGCGCGCCCGCGCGACCGCCTGGCGCTGGCGGATGACCCCAAATACAACCACTACCGCGCGGCGGTGCTCAAGTTCCTGCACGAACGCCATGCGCAGCCGGATGTTCCGATCAACAAGACCGCCAGCAAAAAGCCGGCGCTGAAACTGGCTGCGGGCTGAGGAGATCTGCATGTTCGCAACGACACGTTTGGAGAAAACGGCCCTCACCCTCGGTTTCATTCCGCTCACCGACTGTGCGCCGTTGGTGATCGCGAAAGAGCGTGGTTATTTCACCAAATACGGACTGGACGTCACACTGTCCAAGGAAACCTCCTGGGCCAACATCCGCGACAAGGTGGCGATCGGTATCCTTGACGGCGCACAGATGCTCGCGCCGATGCCGCTGGCCATGAGCCTCGGCATCGGCCCGATCCACAAGCCGATGGTCACCGCTTTCACGCTGGATCTGAACGGCAATGCCATTACGGTCTCGAATGCTTTGTATGAACGTATGCTCAAGGCGGACGCGGCGGCGATGGTGCAGCGTCCGTTGAGTGCCCGCGCGCTCAAGCGTGTGATCGACGCGGATCAGTCGGCGGGATGCGCGCCACTTACTTTCGCCATGGTGTTCCCCGAGTCCACCCACAACTATGAACTGCGCTACTGGATGGCCGCCGCCGGCATCGATCCGGACAACGACGTGCGCCTGGTGGTGGTGCCGCCGCCGCAGATGGTGGGGCAGCTGGAACGCGGCAGCATCGATGGTTACTGCGTCGGTGAACCGTGGAATGCGCAGGCCGTGCAGTCGGGCATCGGCCATACGCTGATCACCAAATACGAGATCTGGAACAACAGTCCGGAAAAGGTGCTCGGGGTGACTCAGGAATGGGCCGAGCAATATCCCAACACCCATCACGCATTGCTGCTGGCGCTGTTGGAGGCAGGGCGTTGGCTCGATGAGCCGGACAATCGCATCGAGGCGGCGGCGCTGATCGCGCGCAGCGTTTATGTCAACGCGCCCGAACATGTGGTGCGTATGTCGATGACCGGCACCTTCCAGTATGCGGCCGGCGAAATGCCGCGCGCACTGCCGGATTTCAATGTGTTCCACCGCTATGCGGCAAATTTTCCCTGGCGATCGCATGCCCTGTGGTTCATCAGCCAGATGATCCGCTGGGGCCAGATCTCACGTCCGATCAATATGCGCGCTGTGGCCGAAGAGGTGTATCGGCCGGACCTGTTCCGCCAGGCGGCGGCGGAACTGGGGTTGCCCTGTCCCAGTACGGATTACAAGACGGAGGGCAAGCATGCGGCTGGCTGGAAGCTTTATGAAGGCCAGGTCTCACTGCCGATGGGGGCGGATCGCTTTCTGGATGGTGTTCTATTCGATCCCTCGCAGCTGCTGGAATACCTGCAAGGTTTCGCCGTGCAGCATATGAGCGTTGATCGGGTGCAACTCGCTGCCTTGAACTCTCGTAGCAATGCCGACGCACTACAACCCTCGGCTTGATGAAGTGACTGATTTGGAGATGTGCACCATGAAAGAAAAACTGGTTCTGGTCGGCAACGGTATGGCGGGTGTGCGCACCCTGGAAGAGCTGCTCAAGCTCGCTCCCGACCACTACGACATCACCGTGTTCGGCGCGGAGCCTTACGGTAATTATAACCGCATCATGTTGTCGCCGGTGTTGGCCGGCGAAAAGACCATCAACGAGATAATGCTCAACGATGAGCAGTGGTATGTCGATAATGGCATTACGCTGCACAAGGGTAAGCAGGTCACCGAGATCGATCGCGCTAAGCGTATTGTGCGCGCCGCCGATGGTACTGAAGAAACCTATGACCGTTTGATTCTGGCGACCGGCTCGCGGCCGTTCATCATTCCGATTCCTGGTAAAGACCTGCCCGGTGTCGTCGCCTTTCGTGATATCCACGATGTCGATTGCATGTTGGCTGCTGCGCAAGGCAAAGGCCATGCCGTCGTGATCGGCGGTGGTCTGCTCGGACTTGAAGCGGCCAATGGCCTGCTCAAGCAAGGTATGCAAGTCAGCGTGGTGCATTTGCTGGATACCTTGATGGAGCGGCAGTTGGACAAACCGGCCGCGGCCCTGTTGAAACGTTCGCTGGAAGAGCGCGGTCTGAATTTCCTGATGGGTGCGCAGACCGAGGCGATCCTCGGCAAAGATAAAGTCGAAGGCGTACGCTTCAAAGATGGCTTGGAAATCAATGCAGACCTAGTGGTGATGGCGGTAGGCATCCGCCCGAATGCCGAGCTGGCTAAAAAGATCGGACTACACTGCGAACGCGGCATTGTCGTCAATGACACAATGCAGACCTATGATCCACGCGTCTATTCTATCGGTGAATGCGTGCAGCATCGCGGCGAGACGTATGGCTTGGTGGCGCCCTTGTTCGAGCAGGCCAAGGTCTGTGCGAATCATCTGGCGCATCTTGGCTATGCGCGCTACGAGGGTTCGGTCACCTCGACAAAATTGAAAGTCACCGGCATTGATCTATTCTCGGCCGGTGATTTTCATGGGGATGAGTCGACCGAGGAGATGGTGCTGCAGGATCCGGGTCGTGGCGTGTACAAGAAGGTCGTGATCAAAGATAACCGCATCAAAGGCGCGGTGATGTACGGCGACACCATCGACGGTTCCTGGTATTTCCAATTGATGCGCGACAACACCGATATTTCGGGGTTCCGCGACAACCTATTATTCGGTCAGGCCCACTTGGGCGATTCGGGTCACGGTGATGATAATCGCGTCGCCGCGATGGCCGATTCCGCCGAGATCTGCGGCTGTAACGGTGTGTGCAAAGGCGATATCGTCAAGGCCATCAGCGAGAAGAAACTCTTTACCCTCGACGAGGTGCGTGCACACACCAAGGCCTCCAGTTCCTGCGGGTCTTGTACCGGTCTGGTCGAGGCACTGCTGGCATATACGCTCGGTGGTGAATACTCGCAGACACCGAGCAAAAAGCCGCTGTGCCCGTGTACCGAACACACCCACGACGATGTGCGCACGGCGATTCGTGCCGAAGGCATCAAGTCGGTGCGCGCAGCCATGGATACCTTGAATTGGAAGATCCGAAGACGGCTGCTCGAAGTGCCGTCCGGCACTCAATTATTACTTGCTGTGCCAGTGGCCCGGCGAATATGTCGATGACAATCAGTCCCGCTTCATCAACGAACGGGTGCACGCGAATATCCAGAAAGACGGTACTTATTCAGTGATCCCGCGCATGTGGGGTGGCGAGACCACGCCCAAGGAACTCATGGCGATCGCGCAGATCGCCGAGAAATGGAAGGTCCCGACCGTGCATGTCACCGGTGGTCAGCGCATCGATCTGTTAGGCATCAAGAAGGAAGATCTGCCGGGCATCTGGGGCGATTTGTCCAATGCCGGCTTCGTCTCTGGCCATGCCTACGGCAAGGCCATGCGTACCGTGAAGACCTGCGTCGGCAAGACCTGGTGCCGCTTTGGTACGCAGGATTCCACGCAGATGGGCATCGATCTGGAAAAACTCACCTGGGGTTCGTGGACGCCGCATAAATTCAAACTGGCGGTATCCGGCTGCCCACGCAATTGCGCGGAGGCGACCATCAAAGATTTCGGCGTCGTGTGTGTCGATTCAGGCTATGAACTGCATATCGGCGGCAACGGCGGCGTGAAGGTGCGCGCCACCGATTTTCTATGCGCCGTCAAGACGGAAGCAGAGGTCAAGGAATATTGTGCCGCCTTCCTGCAGTTGTATCGTGAGGAGGCGCATTATCTGGAACGCACCGCGCCGTGGGTCGAACGCGTTGGCCTGCAATACATCAAAGATCAAGTCGTCGAGGATGCGGACAAACGCAAGGAGCTGGAAGCACGCTTCCAGCTGTCGCAGCAGTACGCGCAGATCGATCCATGGAAGGCGCGTGCCGAAGGTCTTGATGCGCACGAATACAGCCCGCTGAAGCGGGTGGGTTGATTGTTTATGTGGCCTGGGTGAAGCGCAGCGCAACCCGGGTTTAAAGAATGCCGTCACGGCATTCTTACGGCAATGAACTGGATTGTTTATAAAGCTTTTGCCGCCATTACATGTCGTCAAAAGCGGCCGTTCACTACGTTCAACCCAGGCTACATCCAGAATCCTAGGAGTTAAATAATGACACAGGCAGAGAAAGTGAACGTGACGAATTGCGAATGGATTGAGGTTGGTGTGTTGAGCGATATCCCGCGCCTTGGTGCGCGCGTGGTGCGCACTGCAGAAGGTGATATCGCGGTGTTCCGCACGGCGGATGATGAGATCTTCGCCCTGCGCGACAAGTGTCCGCATAAGGGTGGTCCACTGTCGCAAGGCATTGTGCATGGCAAGCGGGTGACCTGTCCGTTACACGATTGGAAGATTCATCTCGACACGGGTTCGGCCGTCGCCCCTGACGAAGGCTGCGCGGCGCGTTTTGCCGTCACGGTCGAAGATGGCCGGATCATGTTGTCGCTGACGCCGGATGAAGGCTGCCCGAATTCAACCGCAGCGAAGGCGTAAGCGATGCCACTGCTATTCGATGGCCGCACGCTGGCGACCGACAACGAAGGTTTCCTCCTCGATCCCAGTGATTGGTCGGAAGCGCTGGCCGAGGAAATCGCGCGTCGCGAGGAAGTGCCACTCAGCGCGGATCGCTGGACCGTGGTGCGCTTCGTGCGCGAATACTTCGAGTTCCGCCAATCTGTACCTGAGGCACGCTACGCACTGAAGGCGATGCGCGAGCAGTTGGGCGCAGAAAAGGCGACGCGAAAATATCTCTATCAGTTGTTTCCTTATGGTTATGGCCAACAGGCATGCAAAATCGCTGGCATGCGCAAGCCACTCAAACTCATGCTGGACATGTAGAGAGACTCTTCATGCAGTGCGGGCGCGACAACAGAGTCCCTATCATGTCCGTTCATAAATGACGGGTTAATTCGAGAATATTTGATCATTGCCGTGTCCATGACTCAACCCATCAAAACCACCTGTCCTTACTGCGGCGTCGGCTGCGGCGTGTTGGCGCAGATCGGAACCGACGGCACAGTCACGGTCAAAGGCGATCCCGAACATCCCGCCAATTTCGGTCGACTGTGTTCCAAGGGCGCCGCGCTCGGCGAGACAGTCGGTCTTGAAGGTCGATTATTGCAGCCGGAAATTTATGGCTCACCCACCGATTGGGATGGCGCATTAGGCTATGTGGCCGAACGTTTTCAGGCCGTGATTCGTGAGCACGGCCCTGATGCCGTGGCTTTCTATGTCTCCGGTCAGTTACTCACCGAAGATTATTACGTTGCCAACAAGCTGATGAAGGGCTTCATCGGCAGCGCCAATATCGACACCAATTCGCGGCTGTGCATGTCTTCGGCGGTAGCCGGTTACAAACGTGCCTTTGGCGCTGACACTGTGCCATGCAACTACGAGGATTTGGAACGCGCCAAGCTGATCGTGCTGGCAGGCTCAAATTTGGCTTGGTGCCATCCCGTCATCTATCAGCGCATCGTCAAGGCTAAACGCGATAACCCTGATCTTGTGGTGGTGGTGATCGATCCGCGCAAGACCAGTACCTGCGACAGTGCGGATTTGCATCTGGCCATCGCCCCGGGCACGGATGCCACGCTGTTCAATGGGCTGCTGGTTTATCTGCAACAACAGGGTGAAGCCAATACGCTGTTCTTGAGCCATGCTGTCGAGGGTGCCGAAGAGGCACTGGCGGCTGCGCATGTGGATGCGCCGGATATCGACACCGTGGCGCGGCGCTGTGGCTTGAGTGCCGATGCTGTCGTGGAGTTTTATCGCTTATTTGCCCGCACCGAACGTGTCGTGACGGTGTATTCACAAGGCATCAATCAATTCTCGATGGGCACCGACAAGGTCAACAGCATCATCAATTGCCATCTGTTCACCGGGCGCATCGGCCGCGCCGGTATGGGGCCGTTTTCCATGACCGGTCAGCCCAATGCGATGGGTGGCCGAGAAGTGGGCGGTCTTGCGAATCAGTTGGCCGCGCATATGGAATTGGACAATCCCGAGCACACTGAGCGCGTGCAACGCTTCTGGGATAGTCCGGTGATCGCGCAGCGCGCTGGCCTGAAGGCTGTCGATATGTTCGAGGCCGTGGCCTGCGGAAAAATCAAGGCGCTGTGGGTCATGGCCACTAATCCGGCGGTCAGCCTGCCCAACAGCGATCGGGTCCGGCAGGCGCTGAGTCAGTGCGAGTTTCTGGTGGTATCTGATTGTGTGCGCAACACCGATACCACAGCGTATGCGCACGTCCTGTTACCTGCGCAGGCCTGGGGTGAGAAGGACGGCACGGTGACCAATTCGGAGCGCTGCATTTCGCGCCAACGCGCTTTCTTGAACAGTTCGGGCGCGGCCAAGCCGGATTGGTGGATCGTCAGCGAGGTCGCCAAGCGCATGGGTTATGCAGAACACTTCGACTATCCGTCGGTGGCGCAGGTGTTTGTCGAACATGCGCGGCTGTCGGCATTCGAGAATAACAGTCAACGCGATTTTGATATCGGCGCGTTGGCGGGTTTGGACGCGGTGCAGTATGCCGAGTTGCAACCCGTGCAGTGGCCGCAACCGGTGTCCGGCAAGCCGGCCGCGCGTTTGTTTGCGGAGGGGCGTTTTTTTACGCCCAATCGCCGCGCGCGCATGATCGCCATTGCGGGCACGGCCCCGGCGAGCGCGGTCGATGCAAAATTCCCGCTGATTCTCAACAGCGGTCGCGTGCGCGATCACTGGCACACGCTGACCCGTACTGGGAAATCGGCGCGACTTGTCCGCGCATGTCATCGAACCCTATGCAGAACTGCATCCGGACGATGCGGCTCGCTATCAACTCCGTGATTCCGCTTTGGTGGAAGTCACCAGTCAGTGGGGGGGCGCGGTGGTGCGGGTGCGGATCAGTACCGCGCAGCGACCCGGTTGCGTCTTCATACCCATCCATTGGAGTCATCAGTTTTCCAGTCTGTCCTCAGTGGATTGCCTGATCGGCCCGCACACCGACCCGATTTCCGGGCAGCCCGAATTCAAATTCACCCCGGTTCGTGTGCAGCCTTATGCCGCAACCTGGTACGGCTTTCTGCTCTCGCGTCGGAAGCTGGAATTGCGCCATCCCGATTATTGGGCGTGCGCCAAAGGCAACGGTTTCTGGCGTTATGAGATCGCCGGCACGGAACTGGCGGCCAATTGGGCCCGCTATGCGCGCGAGTTGTTGTGCGCGGCGGACCAGCACGTGGAGTGGACGGAGTACTTCGACCACGCCGCCAACCGATACCGCGCGGCGCGGCTGGTGTCCGGGCGCTTGGAGAGTTGTGTGTTCATCGGTGCCAGCTGCGATTTACCGCCGCGCGATTGGCTGGCGGAATTATTCGCCCTGGAGTCGATCGATCCCGTCCAGCGCGCCAGTTTGCTCAGTGGTAAACCACCCCGCGGCGAGACTGACCGCGGGCGTACCGTCTGCGCCTGTTTCAATGTCGGCCGCAACACGTTGATCGAGGCCATCCGGAAACACGGCTTGACCTCGGTCGAGGCGATCGGCGCGCAACTCCAAGCCGGGACCAATTGCGGCTCCTGTATCCCGGAGCTCCGGACCCTGCTCAACGAGCGTGGCTGAGCGCTCTGGCCAGTATGCCGGCCCCGGTATGCGGCCCCAGTAAGCCGGCTCCAATAAGTCCCTGAGGATATTTGCCCGTGCTGCCCCTGACCGAATGGCGGTTAAGGGCGTGCTGCCGCGGGCGATTTAACCGTCTATAACTCAAGGATTAGTTTCCGAAGTCGCCATAGAAGAGTCACTCTGTCTACGGGGTCATGGGTAAAGGAACCGCCATGTTTAATAATACTTCCCTCTTGAGAAAGTCACAGATCCTCACTTTGGTGCTGATCGTATTTGTGGCATCCGTGGTTATGGAGACGCTCCGTGCGACCCGGTCCATCAATAGTGTGAATACGGAGTTCAGCTCCCACGGCATACCCTTCCTCATGGGTGCGCAGGAGTTCCGCATTCATGTATTACAGATTCAGCAGTGGCTGACGGATATCAGTGCCACGCGCGGTCAGGACGGTCTGAACGACGGCTTCACCGCCGCGGAGGAGCATTATCAACTCGCCAAACAGGGGCTGTCCGAGTTGGCAACCCTGGATGCCGAGAATACTGCGTTCTATACCGACATGGGCACGCGTTTGGATGCCTACTATGCGGTAGGCAAGCGCATGGCGCAGGCCTATGTCGATCAAGGTCCGCAAGGTGGCAATGCCATGATGAGCGACTTCGATGCGGCGGCCGAGTCGATAACCAATCAGGTTAAAGAGCTGTTGGCGCGCGCATCCGCGACCAGTACCACGCTGTTGCAAGAGACCTCCAATTTATCGGATGTGGCCGCCCGCAGTATCACGCTCACGGCGGTGATCGGTGGCTGCATCTTGTTGTTCGGACTCTGGTTGTTGATCCGCGCAATCCGTCCTTTGCATAGTTTGACCGAGCAGACGCTGCGCATCGCGGATAACGATCTAACCAGTGATGTGCCGCAGACAGGCTATAAGGACGAAGTCGGTCTCTTGGCCGAGGCCATCAAGGCCATGCAGGGTAAGCTGACGCGCCGTATCCAGGAAATTGCCGAGGTCACCCGTAAAGTCAACGCGTCGGTCGAAACCATGAGCGCGATTGTCGAACACACCAGCATGGGTGTGCAGCAACAGCACAGCGAGACCGAACAGGTTGCCACGGCGATGAACGAAATGACCGCGACCGTGCACGAAGTCGCGCGCAATACCGCCGCGGCGGCCAGTGCGGCGAGTCAGGCCGATCAAGAGGTCGGCAATGGCAGCCAGGTGGTCAAACAGACGATTGCGTCCATCGGCAAGCTGGCCGATGAAGTGCGCAAGGGTGCGGATGCCATCGGCCGTTTGGAGACCGACAGCAACAATATCGGCGCAGTGCTCGACGTCATCAAAGGCATTGCCGAGCAGACCAATCTGCTGGCGCTGAATGCGGCCATCGAGGCGGCGCGCGCGGGCGAGCAAGGGCGCGGTTTTGCAGTGGTCGCCGACGAGGTGCGGACACTGGCGCAGCGCACGCAGTCGTCGACGCGGGAAATCCAGCAGATGATCGAGAAGCTCCAGGATGGTGCCAAGGAGGCCGTGCGGGTTATGCATGAAAGCCGCACGCAGGCCGAGGCGAGCGTGGCCCAGGCGGGTCAGGCGGGTCGTTCGCTGGACAGTATTCGTACCGCGGTCTCGACCATCCACGATATGTCGACGCAAATCGCCAGTGCCGCTGAAGAGCAAGGTGCAGTGGCCGAAGAGATCAACCGCAATATCGTCAATATCAGTCAGGTGGTGGAGCAGACCGCTTCCGGTGCCGCACAGACCGCCACGGCCGGCGAGGATCTCGGTCGTTTAGCCGAGCAACTGCAAGCGGTTGTCAATCGCTTCAAACTGCCATGAGCTTCGGCCGTGGCGTGTTGTGGCTTCAGACTTCGCGCGCGCCACGGTCGAGGAACGCGTTGAGTTCAGTCGTGTGCAGGCGGCAGTGCGCATGATCATTGTCGCCGAAACTCAAGTCGCTGATCAGCTTCAGGCGTTGAAAGGTAAGCAGTGCATTGGCAATATCCAACGTTTGTACGCCCGCCTGTTCAGCTAAGCTTTCGAGATTTATTTTCAACGTTTTCTCAACATCCGCGGTGTGCGCTCGCTGCGCCAATAAACGCATCCCCACGTACAGCAGATGCTGGCAATGCAGACTGCCCACCAGGCGCTGATTGATATCGTTGAGTTTCACCGACAATGAACGCAGCATGCGCACGCTCAGGGCCGGGAAATGCTGCAAGGCGGTCGCGAAATCCGCATTGGCCAACTCCAGTAGTGTGAGCGGACCGTCGGCGAGAATGCTGGCGGAGCGTTTCAAATCCATGAATACAGCCATCTCGCCGATGATCGAACCTTTCTCGGCGATCGCTATGGTGTTGCTGTTACCCCGCGCATCATTTTTTACGATGCGGGCACGGCCGGCTAGCACGATGTACACCGCGTTGCAGGACGCGCCCTCGCGCACCACGGTGTCGCCGTTGTTGAACTGATGGCGACGGCCAAAATCGATCAGGAATTGGGTGGCCTCTTCGCTAAGGCGATTGGGCAGGCTTTCAAGTATCGGGTTGTGCGACATATCAGGAGGCCTTGGTCAGGGCGGGATCGCCATACAGTGTGGCGGTGTAAAACAACCCAAGCAGCGTCTTGGCGTCGCGGATGTCGCCGCATCGCGCCATGTCGAGTGCTTGATTGAAGGGGAGCCAATGCACTTCGATGCATTCGTGTTCCTGGTGTTGTGCGGGGACGTGCCGTAGTTCGCGGGCCAGGAACAGATGAATCACCTCGTCGCAGAAGCCCGGGGTGGTCAGTACATCGGCGAGCGTCAGCCAGTGTTGCGCCTGCACACCGGCCTCTTCTTCGAGCTCACGTTGCGCTGTCGTCAGTGCCGCTTCGCCGGGTTCGAGCTTGCCGGCGGGCAATTCCCACAGCCAGCCGCCACCCGCGTGTCGGTACTGGCGCAGCAGGCAGAGTTCCTGTTGTGCATTCAATGCCACAACGGCGGCACCGCCCGGATGTCTGACGACTTCCAGTTCGAGACTACGGCCATCGGGTAGGTGCACGGCTTCAATACCCAGGTCGACGACCTGGCCCTGATAGAGTGAGCGGCGTGCGTTCAACGGAGGCCTCCAAGTGAACTGCGGTTTCGCGTTACCATACACAGGAGGCGCGGCCGACAGCAACTGCCGCAACATTTACCCGACGGGAAAGCACATGCTGCACGAGTCTGAGAATCTGCATTTCGAGTGCACACAATGCGGTCGCTGCTGTTCCGGTGGTGGTGAGTATCATGTGTTTCTCACTGTGCAGGAGTCTGAACGTATACGTGCAGAGTTGGCGTTGAGCACGGAGTGGTTTCGCCGCCGCTATCTCAAACGTCTGGATAGCGGCGAGCTTACCGTGCGCTTGGGCGACACGGGGCGCTGTAGTTTTCTCGATGCGCAGGGACGTTGCCGGGTGTATGCCACGCGGCCGATGCAATGCCGCACCTATCCATTCTGGCCCGAGGTGCTGCGGAGTGCGGCGACGTGGCGTGCCGAGGCGGCACGCTGTGAAGGCATAGGTCGCGGTGCTGTCGTGCCCTTGGCACAGGTGCGTGCGGCGTTGATGGCGCAGCGTGCCTATGAGGCGGGTTTGGCTTAGCAGGCTGTTGAAAAACGCGCTGAGCGGCGCATCACTGCGTTGGAAACGAACTCAAAATGCGGGGTCGGAAGGGTTTACTCCGTGTAAACTCCGCTTTTTCGTTCGTTTCCGCCTTGCGCTGCATCCACTGATCGCGTTTTTCAACAGCCTGCTAGGTGCTGAGCGATTCAGGCACGTCGTAGCAGGCCAACAATTGGCCGGCATCGTCCGGTGCATAGGCATCGTAGAACAGCGAGCGCAACCGCAGTTGTGGTGCCGGTTGCAGTTCCGAACCCCAGGTCAAACTGTCGAAGTCTTCGCCGCCGAGGATGCGGTGCGCGATGGTGAGATACAGGCGTTGCAGCATGCCGGCGCGCACCAGCGTATGGAACACCGCTGGGCCGGCGATGACATACATGCGCCGATACCCCAGTTGCTGCAGTGTCTGGATGGCGAGTGCGCCCTCCACGTTGGTGCCCGCGCCGGCAATATGCACTTCGATGCCTTGCGCACGCAACGCGGCGATCTTCGCGGCGTCGGCGTTTTGCCCGGTCAGCACATGCACGCGGCGCGTGTTGTAGGCCTGCAGGGCGGCCTGTGGAATGTCGAGGCTCGCGCTGAACACGGCGATGTCGGGTTGCGCGCTCAGACCCTGTTCGAGACGCCAGGCGCGCAGATCGGCGAAACGCTCGCCGGTGCTGACGGGCAAGGTATCTTGTGCCTCGCCGCTGGCATACTGGCGGAAATAGCGCGCGCTGGTGATCAGCAGATCGGCCTGCGCGGCGAGTTCCTGGTAGAGCCGCCAGTCGCGGGCGTTGCCGATCGCCGCGGGTACGCCGTGTGAAGCCTGACCCGGTCGCGGCAGGGCGATGCGGCCGTCGAGGCTGGTGATGAAGTTGCTGTAGACCAGCGGCGTCGCCTCAGCGGTGAGACGGTGCAGCGGGTGTTCCAGATACAGTCGCGGCAGCGGCAGAGGGCTACTCGGTGGGGGATAGAGTTGCAGCAGGTGGTTGGACATGAAGGACGCTCGGTGCGGATTTTGGGGGTAGTGTAGCCAATTCGTTGCGCGTGGTCGCCGGCAGCAGCAGACCGACGCCCGTCACTGCCAACAGTCCGAAGGCGAAGCGCCGCATCGGTTGCGCTGCGATGCGCGGCGCGATGCGTGCGCCCCAGTATGCGGCCAGCAGCACGGGTAACGTGCAATACAGGGCGATCTCGATCATTGGCCAGTGCAGCTCACCGCGCGCGATCTGCCAGGTGATGCGCACCACTGTGCTGATCAGGAAAATGGTAATCAGGGTCGAGCGGATTGCGGACAGTGTCCACGGTTGCCGGTAAAGATGAAAGACAATGGGTGGACCGGCGGTGCTGAACAGACCGCCGAGCAGGCCACCGGCCATGCCGCTGAGTAAAGTGGTGAAGCGGCCAGAGGCTGAAGCGTGCGGGTGAGGGCGCAGCATCAGCAACAGGCCGGCGACCAGGATCACTACTCCGAGTAAACGGCGTAGCAGGCCAGGGAGTTCGGCATCCAAGTGGGCCAGCAGCGCCAGACCGAGTCCGACGGCAGGGATCAGGCCGGTGGCTGTCCAGGCCACAGTGCGCCATTGAATGTCGCTCGGGTGTCGCGTCAGAACCCAGCTGCCGTTGATCAGCGAGATCATGCTGATGACCGCGGCGGTGAACGGGATGGGCGCCAGGTGGAGGAGTGTGACACTTCCGAGTACGATCAGACCCAGGGCGAAACCGCTCAGTGCCTGGACGAAACTGCCCAGGGCGGCGAGAGCGACGAACGCCAGCACATCGGGCAATGCCATGGTGTGATCCGCTAGGTGAAAGGCCGGCCAGTGTACGGATCGCGCGGCTGTAAATACAGCCATGTGCCCGGTTCAGCGTGCTTTGAACGGAGTCGCTATACTGGCGTTGCTGTGAATTATTTGAGGATACCTGATGCCGGAGCCAGAAGACGCCCCGTCAACCCATCCGCTCAGTACGTCTGGCGCGTCAGCGCTACAGGAGCTGCCGCGCAAGCTGGCGCATATCCAATCCCTGTGGCAGAGACTCCTGTACGCGAAATGGGAGCCGCAAGCGCTTGAGCTGATTCGCCGACTGGTGCATGAAATAGTGTCCGCGGCGCGGGCCGAACAACGGGAAGAGCTCGCCCATCATGCGCGGCGTCTGGAACAGCAGTTGGAAATGCTGCAAAGCCGGCCGACCGCGCCGCCTGAAGCCGAACGCAGCCAACTCAAAGGCATCCTGCAAAATCTGGCACGGGCGATGCTGGCCTCGCAGGCCAGTGCTCAGTATGTCGTGTCACCGCCACTGCACCAGGTCGTCATGTCAACACAGGTGATCGACGCTGGGGCGGCTCAATGCGTTTATGTGCTGGAGCCTGATTCACGCGAGGCCGAGGTACTGGCGCGTCGTCTCAGTCATTACGGTTTTGCGGTGAGCTGGTTTTCAACGCCAGCTGAACTACGTCTGGCCATGCAGCGACGCGCTCCGGATATCGTGCTTGCCGACACGCAGATGGGGCAACGCGCCACGGAGGGTATCGAGGCGATCGATCGGTTGCGTTCGGAATTCGGTGCCGATATACCCGTCATCTTTCTCTCTGCCCGTGCCGACCTGGCCGCGCGACTGGCCGCGGTACGCGCCGGTGGTGTTGGGTTTTTCCCCAAGCCGCTGGATTATCAAGAGCTGTTCCGCCGCGTTGATGATCTGCTGCAGCGGCAGTCGGCCGATTTCAAAGTGCTGATCGTCGAAGACGAAGAACAGTTGGCCGGCGCCTATGCCCTGGTGCTACAGCATGCGGGATTCACCACACAAGTCCTGAGCCGGCCCCTGCAGATTCTGCAAGTCATGCAGCAATTTCAGCCGGATTTATTATTGATAGATTTACATCTTCCGGAATGCACGGGCATCGAGTTGATGCAGCTGATCCGTCAGGAACCAGCCTACTACGCGCTGCCTATCCTGTTTCTTTCGAGTGATAACGAACCTGCCATACATAATGCGGCCTTGAGTCAGGGAGCAGATTTATTCCTGCTCAAGCCGATCAAGCCAGATCAGTTGGTTGCCGCGGTGTCGCATCGGGTGGGGCGTGCGCGCGCGATGATGCGTCTGATGCATTTCCTGGGGCAGCAGGATCCACTGACCGGCCTGCTGAATCAGCGCGCCTTTCTTGGGTATTTGGAGCGGCACCTGGGCGAGTTGCGTGGCGGGCAGCAACCTGCGGTCTTGTTGTATTGCGAGGTCGATCAATACCGTGCCTTGCGCGATCGGCTTGGCATCTCGACGGCGGACCTGCTATTGGCGGATCTGGCGGCACATATCAAGGGTTACCTGCACAGTGCCTGTCGGCTTGCGCATCTTTCCGACGGCAGTTTCTGCGGGCTGCTAGTGGATATGGATGTGTTTACTGCGCGTGATCTCGCCAATGATCTACGCGCCAGCGTGGCCGGCACTGTATTCAGTACTGGACAAGAATCGGTGTCGATGACCTTGAGTGTGGGTCTTGCCCCTTTGGATGCACACTATGCGTCTGGACAGGATTGGTTGAGTGCTGTGGCAGTGGTGTGCGATATCGCCCGTGACGCGGGCGGTAATCGTGTGCAATTGCACCGCGCGGCGGAAACCGATGTGGCGACGCGCGAGCAGCACCAACGCTGTGCTGACCTGTTGCGCACGGCATTGGCCGACGATGAATATTATTGCCTGTATCAGCCAATTGCCGGCCTGCGTGGGAAAAAGGTCGAACGTTATGATGTGCTGCTGCGGGTGCGCGACCCGCAGGGGCGTGAATTAACGGCGGCGCGCATTCTGGATGTGGCACGCGATGAAGGTCTGGTGACGGCGCTCGACCGTTGGGTTGTGCGCCATGTGATCGAGTTGCTGAAGTCGCGTGCGGCGTCCGGTTTCAAAACGGTATTTTTTATCAAGCTCGCTGTCGAGACGCTGAACGATGCCGAATTCGTGGTCTGGTTGGAGCGCAATCTGGCGGACGCGGCGATCAATCCCCGGCAACTCGTATTCGAACTTATGGAAGCCGATGTGTCGGTGGCGTTACTGGCGGCCGGTCAACTGTTTGGGCATCTGCATCGCTTGGGTTGTGCGGTCGCCTTGGAACGTTTCGGCGCCACCCTGAATGCAGCGCAGTTATTGAGTCACGTTCAGGTAGATTACGTGAAGCTCGATGCGGCTTTCGTCCATAATCTGGTACGGAATCCGGGCAATCGCGACAGTGTTCGCGACATCCTTGACCACGCCAGCAAGTCGGGTGTCATGGTGATCGCAGGTTTCGTCGAGGATGCAGCGAGCCTGGCGGCGCTGTGGCAGTGCGGCGTAACTTTCATTCAAGGAAATTTCCTGCAGGAACCGGATGCCGTGCTGGATTACGATTTCAGCGACGCCCTGTCTGATTGATCAGATTCCATCTGTGCGGCGGTGCCACGACGCAGTTCGGTGCTGTTGCTGCGTTGCAGGCCATCCAAGTATTTACCAAAGTTTATTTCAAAGCGGGTAGACAATTGTTGCGCAGTGCTGCTCAGTTGCTTGAGTGTCTGGCGGGTCTGGTACTTAATCAGACCCAGGGCGATCAGGTTGGCGCGTTTTTCGACGGGCAGCCGCAGAACCTGGCCGGAAAATCCCAGCTTGATCGCCGCCAACTGTTGCTCGCAGGGCGCGGTCGGTGTGTTCCACAGATTGACCGCGAGTGCGCCGCCTACGTCAAGTGAGCGACGGCAATCGGCATAAAATTCGGCTGTGCTGACACTGGGATGAACGCCGCTGCTGCCGAATGCATCCACCAGAATCATATCGAAGGCAGGGGTATCTGTAGATCGCAGATACGCGGCACCATCTCCAGTGTGAATGCGCAAGCGCGATGATGTTGGTAGATCGAAATATTTATGGGCCAGTTCTACCACGCAGTGGCGTGTTTCCATGCATACGATCTCTGCGCGCGTAAAGTGATGATGCAGAAATCGCGCGACTGCGCCGCCGCCAAGTCCGATCATCAATATTCGCTGAGGGTTTGGCTGGAACAACAAGCCGGCGAGCATGCATTGCGTGTAGCCCAGGACGAGACTGATCGGGTCGGTGAGCCGGAGGCTGCTTTGGCAGGCGCCACTTTCGAAATAGAGTGAACGGATGCCGTCGCGGTCGAAGATTGCTATCTGACCGTGTTCGTCATGGGCGGTGTGAACCAGTAAGCCGCGGTCTGCCAGTTTATGCATGCGAAAAAAAGCCGGGCAAGCCCCGGCATCAATACGGAAGAGTCCAGTACCAGCGTGACTTAAGCGGCGCTGCGCTGTAAGGCGCTGGCTAGCGCGGCAGCGTTTGCATTCGCACCAGCATCTTTTAGAACTATAGCCTGCGCAAGACTGATGCTATCCAGGTAATCATAGATCTGATGGCTGAGCTGATCCCACAGCAACAGGCTTTGACCGCGGGGTGCGACAGCAACCGGCGTGATCTGGCTTGGCTGAGCAATGGATTCCAGGCTCTCATCTACGGCACGCAGGATATCGGCAATGCTGATCTCACTGGCGGGACGACGCAGACAGTAGCCGCCACCGGGGCCACGCAGGCCCGTTACCAGGCCTTGCTTGCGCAATTGCGCGAAGAGCTGTTCGAGATAGGAAACGGAAATGGACTGCTCGACGGAGATATCGGCCAAGGTCACAGGGCCCTGCTTGTGGCGTAGCGCCAATTCCATCATTGCAGTGATTGCATAACGGCCTTTGGTCGAAAGTTTCATGACTAAACCTCGCTCTTGAATATTTGGGGGTTGGCCAAGTCAGCAGTAAATTCCTGACTAGCATGGTAGGGAATACTAGCGATAGTTGAGTAGATTGGTCAAGTTTTATCCCGCACAGGACGCCCGGTTAGCGCTAGGTCGGCAGGGTAGAGAAAGATAAATTGTATATAAAACAGCGACGAAACCCGTGTTTCGAAATTGTAGAATCTTTGTGTCCGGGTTAATCCGGACACAAGCTACGGCCTTGGCGAGTGTTTTTCAGGGTAAATCGGGGTGGTTGGCGTCAAGCGACCATGCGCGCCAAGTCATCGAGTTCTGTGTTTCCGATCCATTGTGTTTCGGCCGCGACGATGACGGTGGCGGCATCGAGTCCCAGCATCTCTAATAAGGAAACCGGTAGATCTGTTGCTGTCGAGGTGCCTAGGCCAGAGCGGGCCAGCAACCGGTCGGCGATCAGTGCCAGTTGCGAGTAGACGGCATGGTCGCCCCGGTAATGTTCGTCGTGGTGATGCCGCGCGGCGACAACCAATTCATCCGGCAGACCCCAGGCGGAGAGCAGCCAGGCACCGATTTGGTCGTGACCGACGCCCAGCACATATTTCTCGATGGTCTCGACCGGTACCCCGGGGTTGGCGTCGAGATAGCGATTGAGCAGATAGAATTCAGGCTGGAAAGCATGGCCCAGAAGCAGGGTTCCCATGTTGTGCAGCAGGCCTGCCAGATACGCGGTACCACGGCGGGGCCGTTTATTGGCCGGCATCAATTGCGACAGGCGTTCGACCAGCGCAGCGGAATGTACCGAATGGCGCCAGAAGGCATTCAATCCGAGCGGCCCGTCGGCGGGTACGCGCAGGGATTTACCGACAGTAATGCCGAGGGCGAGATTCAAGACGAAATCAAAACCCAGCACGCGCGCGATCGCGCCTTTGAGATCCTTGATCTTGCCGGGGTAACCGTACAGCGATGAATTGGCATAACGCATGATACGTGCGGCCAGCGGCGCATCCTGTTCGATAACTTTGGCGAGGTCGGCGGCATTCGCCCGTGGATTACTGGCGATCTCCAGGATGGCCGTCGCGGAATGCGGTAGAGCCGGCAGATCGTGGAACTCCTCGACCCGACGCTTGATGCGAGCCGGCGTGAACTGCTCGACGGTCCTGCTGAATGATGCGGTGTCATCGTTGCATTGCAAGGCGGCGATCGGGTGGGAGAACTGTCCTACGCGCGGGTTGCGTTGCAAGCGCGAGAATTCATCCTTGGAAAGTGACAGCAGCAATGAATGGCTGCCAGGTTCCAGGTACAAAGTGTCTTCCTGCAAAAGCGTGCTATCGATGATAACGTCCAGGCCATAGGCGGCACCCAGCGGCGGGCAACAACGAGCTTCGCAGTCGTCGAAGATACCGTGCAGTTGGCTGGCCGGTACGGGCTCGAGCTCTCGGTTGAGCAATGCGCAGAGGGCCTCGAAGTCCAGCAGATGATTGCTGGGGAGTATCGCCATCAGCGGACCCTGGGCATCCACCAGCACGATGGCCCGCATGAGTTGAGATTCGCGAATCCCGCATGCCCGCGCCGCCTGCGAGAGTGTCTCAGTGACGGGGTGGTGCAACTGCCGGATCTGAATGTTCTCTTGTTCCAAAAACCGCTGGATAGCGCCGGGTAGCATCAACGGTACTCCAATGAGGTTTGTCGGGAATTCTGTATGCGACTAAGCAATAATCAGGCCCATTCATTAAAACTCTATTTACATCATTGATATATGCAGTATCCTATGGCACAAAGGGTGTGTGGTGATGGGGTGGCGACAAAATTACGACACTAGCCGTATACTGGCACGAAACGTGATTGTGATTTCACGCATACCCGCAGACGTACCGTGCCCGTACACGGCGATGTGTGCAGATCGACAACAGCTAATTCACTAGAGGGGATGCAGCACATGGCAACTGATCAACCGATCAACACTGACCGTCGTGCCCGTGCGAAAGAACGCATGGCAGGTCTGGTTTCATCACGCAATGAAACCCTGTCGCTGTATTCCGATCTGGCGAGCATCCGGCCATACAAGGCGGGTGATCAAACCGAGGATATGGTGCGGCGCTTCTGTCAGGCGTTAGTGGACTATGCCGCCACTGCGCATTTTCAGTTGTACCGCTATATCGTCGAAAACAAGGAACGTCGCCATGCGGTATTGGAACTGGCTGAGCAGGTCTATCCGCAGATCGCCGCCACTACCGATGCTATTTTGGATTTCAACGATCGTTACGATGTCGCGCCAATGGAAAAACGCATTGACGATTTGGCGAACGATCTCTCGCAGCTGGGCGAATTGCTGGCCGATCGCATTCAGTTGGAAGATCAAGTCATCGAGGCGTTGGACGGCGCCCGTTAGCGTTGTAAATTTTCGTAGTCGGTGCGACTGAGGTACCGCCAGGGGCGCGGCAGCAAGCCGGGGATTTTCGCCCGATAATCGCGATAGCGTGCGCCCCATTCCCGTTCGAGTTTGCGATCTTCAAGATATGCACCGAGCCATATGTAGAGTGTGATGGTCAATGCCGCCGCCAGTCGCGCGCTGTCCATGTCCCGAGTCCACAGCCAGAGCAACCCCAAGGTGTACCAGGGGTGCCGCACCCAACGGTGCAGCGGCGACAAGCCAAAACCTGCCGGCGCATCAGTCTGCTGTTCTCCCAGGCCCATAAAGACGCGCATGTCATAGGCGCGGCTGCTCCACATAAAACCCAACATCACGATTACCGTGACACCGTGCGCCACCCACGCCCAGGCACCCTGCCAGCGCCATAGCCAATCATCGGCCGCCCATTCGGTGGCTAGTAACAGCGGGATAAGCAAAACAGTCGCCAGGATGTTATAGCCGAGGCGGTAAAAACGGGCCATGCCCGGCAGGTGGGCTAAAATCCAGGCCTTGGGCGTGGGCGCGGCGAGCAGTGAGTGCAGGCCACCATAGCCAGCCCAAGCCAACGCGATGAGAAGGATGTCGTTTGTCATTACTTTCGAATCATAGGCTTAAAATATTCGATGGCGCTGTTAATTTTTCATATAAGAATATTCTGATATGATGCGCAGCCATTTGAGAACCTGCTGTCTCTACCGCGCGGGCCGCACACTAAAATTTTACCAACCGAGGATAGAGCGATGGACCACGGTACCACGTTAACCCAATTCATCATCGAAGAGCAGCGCCGAATTCCCGGTGCGACCGGCGACTTCACCTCGTTGCTCAACGACGTGCTTACCGCCTGCAAGAAGATCGCCTGCGCCGTGAACCGCGGCGGCCTGATCGGCATTCTCGGCTCGGCCGATACCGAAAACGTGCAGGGCGAGACGCAGAAAAAGCTCGATATCATCTCCAATGATGTGATGGTCAGTTCCCTGGAGTGGACCGGGCATCTGGCCGGCATGGCCTCCGAAGAGATGGATGATCCGTTACCGATTCCGGCCATGTATCCGAAGGGCAAATATCTCATCCTGTTCGATCCGCTCGACGGTTCATCCAACATCGACATCAACGTCTCGGTCGGCACCATCTTCTCTATCCTGCGTTGCCCGGAAGGGGTGAAGGAACCGAAGGTCGAAGACTTCCTGCAGCCGGGCACTAAACAGATTTGTGCGGGTTATGCCATCTATGGGCCGACCACTATGCTGGTGATGACCTCCGGTCACGGCGTCAATGGTTTTACATTGGATCGCTCCATCGGTGAATTCATCCTCACGCATTCGGACATGAAGATCCCCGCGGACACTCAGGAATTCGCCATCAACATGTCCAACCAGCGCTTCTGGGACGCCCCCATCAAACGCTATGTTGATGAGTGCATCGCCGGCAAGGAAGGCGCGCGCAACAAAGACTTCAACATGCGCTGGGTGGCCTCGATGGTGGCCGAAGTGCATCGCATCCTGACCCGCGGCGGCATCTTCATGTATCCGCTGGACAGCAAGCTCAAAGCCAAGGGACAGACCGGCAAGCTGCGCCTGATGTACGAAGCCAACCCGATGGGTTTCATCGTCGAGCAGGCCGGTGGCGCATGCAGCACCGGCTCCGAACGCATCATGGAGATACAGCCGAACGATCTGCACCAGCGCGTGCCGGTGGTGCTCGGTTCCAAGAACGAGGTCGAAACGGTCGTGGCCTATCACCTGGAAGCGGGTAAGAAAGCCGTCGCCTGATTCAGCCATCATCCGCTGTAACCCTGCTATATCCCGGACGGGCCCTGTCGCAAGACATGGCCCGTTTGTGTTTCTGGCATCTAAGTTGGTCAGCATCGAATTCGACAGGGAGCCTGCGAGTGTGGAACCCTGTGGCATCTTTGCGCAGGCTCTGGGAGGACGTTAACGCCATGCCGAAAATCGAGGACAGCACTTTAGCACTGCAACGCTTGTTGGAAATCATGCGTCGACTGCGCGATCCTCACGGCGGATGCCCGTGGGATTGTGCTCAGGATTTTCGCAGCATTGCGCCCTTCACGCTGGAAGAAGCCTACGAAGTCGTCGATGCCATCGAGCGTGAGCGTCCCGATGAACTCTGCGACGAACTTGGCGACCTGCTCTTCCAAGTGGTCTTCCATGCGCGCATGGCCGAAGAGCGTGGCTGGTTCGGCTTTGCCGAAGTTGCCGCCGCCATCGGCAACAAGCTTGAGCGGCGTCACCCGCATGTGTTCGGCGATATCGAGATTGCCGACGCCGAGGCGCAGACCCTGGCATGGGAAGCGCATAAACGGGCGGAACGTATACAGCAAGGACGCCACGGTGTGCTTGAGGGTGTGCCCCTGGCTTTACCCGCACTGACACGCGCTGCCAAATTGCAGCGTCGCGCCAGTCGTATTGGTCTGGATTGGCCAGATCACGCGGGCGTGCTCGCCAAGCTGCACGAGGAAATTGCCGAGGTAGAAGCGGCCTGCGCGGCGGGCGACCAATCCGCTTTGAGCGCTGAGATCGGCGATCTGCTGTTCACCTGTGTCAATCTCGCGCGCCATCTTGATGTCGAGCCGGAAGGCGCGCTACGCGCGGCCAATGCGCGCTTCGAGGCCCGTGTCGGTCACGTCGAGTCCGCCTTAACGGTAACGCTCCCGGCCAATCAGATGCCGGATGCGGAAACGCTGGATCGGTTGTGGACAGCAGCCAAGCAGTCCGGACTGTAGATCGGTGAGGTGTTTGTGCTTACACTGCGCCGGGTTTGCGCACGCCATCACCTACTGAGGGGTTGCTATGGAGACTCTACAAGCGGGAACTGACGTTCTCTTCATTCTGCTGGGCGCCATCATGGTGCTCGCGATGCACGCTGGCTTTGCCTTTTTAGAACTCGGCACCGTGCGGGAGAAGAATCAGGTCAATGCCCTGGTCAAGATCATTTGTGATTTTGCGGTCTCGACCCTCGCGTACTTCTTTATTGGATACGGTATCGCGTATGGCGTGGATTTTCTGCGCGGGGCCGAGACGCTCACAGAAAGGAATGGCTATGACCTGGTCAAGTTCTTCTTCCTGATGACCTTCGCGGCGGCGATCCCCGCGATTATCTCTGGTGGCATCGCGGAACGTGCACGGTTTTATCCGCAATTGATCGCGACCTTTTTTTTGGTTGCGCTGGTTTACCCCTTCTTCGAAGGCATCAGCTGGAATGGGCAGTGGGGCGTGCAGGATTGGATCGAGGCGCAGTTCGGCGCGCGCTTCCACGATTTTGCCGGCTCAGTGGTGGTGCATGCGATGGGCGGCTGGGTTGCGCTGACCGCCGTGCTGCTGCTGGGTTCGCGCCATGGTCGATACGGTAAAGATGGTGCGGTGTATGCGCATCCGCCTTCCAATATTCCGTTCCTGGCCTTGGGCGCGTGGATTCTCACCGTCGGTTGGTTTGGCTTTAACGTGATGTCGGCGCAGACCGTCGATGCCATCAGCGGTCTGGTGGCGGTGAATTCATTGATGGCGATGGTCGGCGGTATTTTGGCCGCGCTGATTGCGGGCCGTAACGATCCAGGTTTCGTGCATAACGGCCCGTTGGCCGGTCTGGTCGCCGTCTGCGCGGGATCGGATGTGATGCATCCGCTCGGCGCCTTGTTGACCGGTGGCGTGGCCGGCGCGCTGTTCGTCTGGCTGTTCACGCTGACACAGAATCGCTGGAAGATCGATGACGTGCTCGGCGTGTGGCCGCTGCATGGTCTGTGCGGTGCCTGGGGCGGCATCGCCGCCGGCATTTTCGGCAGCCAGTTCTGGGGCGGTCTGGGCGGCGTGAGTTTCGGTGCGCAGGTGGTCGGTACTTTACTCGGTGTGACCATTGCGCTGGTCGGTGGTTTTATAATTTATGGTGCGCTCAAAGCGATGATGGGTCTGCGTCTGAGTCAGGAAGAGGAATACCAGGGTGCCGATCTCAGTATCCATCGTATCAAGGCGACACCTGAATACGATCGCTGATCATCGAGTGTGTGAGCAGCGGTTGTGAAAAGGGATGCGTAAGCATCCCTTTTTGTTTTTCAGTTTATGTGGATAAACATCGGACTCGAGACGTGCTCGTCTGCGGTAGCGATATTCAGTTTGTGCGGAACTGAATAATGCATCGATCTCAGTGGGGACTAAACGAACACATAGTGGGTGTGTGTGCTGGCTGAACGTAGAATGGATAATGCGATCGACTGGAGCGGTTTTTCTGTAGCGCAGCGGCATGACGGGATAGCCGCTGGATGAAATTGGTCGGGGAGAGAGGATTCGAACCTCCGGCCCCTGCGTCCCGAACGCAGTGCTCTACCAGGCTGAGCTACACCCCGAGATCAGTAGGTCCTACTGACTGAAAATTCCGCGAGTGCGTATAAGGCATCCTTGTAGGGAGATGCCGGCAAACTTTGCAGAGACTGCATGGCTTGCTCGGCTGCCGACCGCGCGGATTGCGCAGTGTACGCGATGCCCCCTACCGATTCAATGGCCTTTTGGACGGCCTCGATGTCGTCGCGACCGCCGTGTTCGATGGCCTCGCGCACCACTGCCACTTGTTCCGGCGTGCCTTTGCGCAACACGTAAATCAGCGGCAAGGTGGGTTTGCCCTCGGCCAGGTCGTCGCCGATGTTCTTGCCGATTTCCGTGGCATCGGCACTGTAGTCGAGCACATCGTCGATGAGCTGGAAGGCGGTGCCCAGATGCATGCCGTAGGCGGCGATCGCTTCCTCGATTGCCGGCGGCTGTCCGCCCAACACCGCGCCGATGCGCGCGGCGGCCTCGAATAACTTGGCGGTCTTGCAGCGGATCACTTCCATGTATTGCAGTTCACTGGTGTCCGGGTCGTGGCAGTTGAGCAATTGCATCACCTCGCCCTCGGCGATGGTGTTGGTGGTCTGCGCCATGATTTCCATGATGCGCATGTTGCCGACCTCGACCATCATTTCGAAGGCGCGCGAATAGAGAAAATCGCCGACCAGCACGCTGGCCTCGTTGCCCCACAACGCATTGGCGGTCTCGTGGCCGCGGCGCAGCTCCGAGGCATCCACGACATCGTCGTGCAACAGGGTGGCGGTGTGAATGAATTCCACAATCGCGGCTAAATTCAGGTGGTAGCGACCGCTATAACCGCAGGCATTCGCGGCCAGCAGCACCAGCAACGGGCGCAGACGCTTACCGCCACTGTTGACGATGTACTGGCCGAGCTGGTTGATCAGTAGAACGTCGGAACGCAAACGTTCATGGATGAGTTGATCGACCGCCTGCATAGCCTCGGCGGTCAGGTCGCGCACCTGATCCAAGCTCATGAACTGACTGTCTTTTCGAAGTGGTTCGTACATCGGTTGGGAGAGTCCTGACCGTTTCGGACCGGGCGACCACCAGGCCACTCCAGGCGGGTCCCGATACCAGAGTGCCGGGCTGCCTAGTGTAACCTCAGGTCCGTCCGCAGACCAAGCAAATCAGGTTTGACCTGTGGCTATGTGGCCTATAGAATTGGCGCCCTTTCAATGCTGTGGCGCCAATTAATATATAGGGGCCTGGCCTAAGAAACAGGTTTTTGGAGAACTTCGCGATGTACGCAGTGATTATCACCGGCGGTAAGCAGTACCGGGTCACCCCCGGCGAGACCCTCAAGATCGAAAAGCTGGAAGTGGCTGAGGGTGCCACGGTGGAATTCGACCGCGTCCTGATGGTTGCCGATGGCGACGCCGTCAAGCTGGGCACGCCGTATCTGGACGGTGGCAAAGTCAGCGCGACCATCGTGTCGCATGGCCGTCACAAGAAGGTGCACATCATCAAGTTCCGCCGCCGTAAGCATCACATGAAGCGTCAGGGACATCGCCAGTATTATACCGAAGTGCAGATCACCGGCGTTTCCGCGTAAAGCATTAGACAGAGGCAGGGCTTAAGCAATGGCACATAAAAAGGCAGGCGGCAGTACCCGTAACGGCCGCGATTCAGAATCAAAACGACTGGGTGTGAAGCGCTACGGCGGTCAGCAGGTCATCTCCGGCAACATCATCGTGCGTCAGCGTGGCACGCACTTCCATCCCGGCGTGAATGTCGGCCTCGGTAAGGACCATACCTTGTTCGCCACGGCGGACGGTAAAGTGTGTTTCGTGACCCGCGGTCCGAACAACCGTAAGTTCGTGGATGTCGTGGCTGCCGAGTAGGGCGCTGCTGCAGTCATGACTTCAAGGCCCCGTCCGGTACGGGGCCTTTTATTTTCTGAAGCTGGTGTTGTAGTTGGCATACCTTATATGAAATTCGTTGACGAAGCCGTTATTCAAGTCATGCCGGTGACGGTGGCAATGGCTGCGTGGGTTTTCGCCGCGAGAAATTCATTCCCTTCGGCGGGCCCGACGGGGGCGACGGCGGTGACGGCGGCAGTATGTATTTAATCGCCGACGAGGGCATCAACACGCTGGTCGATTTTCGTTTCGACGCGCAATCAGGCCCAACGCGGCGAGAACGGTGGCGGCAGCGAATGTACCGGCGCCAAAGGTGCCGATCTGATATCCGCGTACCGGTCGGAACACTGGTCTACGACAATGAAACCGACGAACTCATCGCGGACATGGTCAGCGATGGGCAGCAATTGATGCATCGCGCAGCGGCGGTTTGCACGGCATCGGCAATGCGCGTTTCAAAAGTTCCACCAACCGTGCACCGCGCCAATCCACGCCCGGCACGCCGGCGAACAGCGTGAGTTGCGCATGGAGTTAAAACTGCTGGCCGATGTCGGTCTGCTCGGCATGCCCAACGCCGGCAAGTCCACCTTGATCCGCACTGTTTCCGCGGCACGCCCCAAAGTCGCCGATTATCCCTTCACGACCATGTATCCCAATCTCGGCGTGGTGCGCGTCGGTCGCTCCGCTCTTTCGTCATGGCGGATATACCCGGGTTGATCGAAGGTGCCGCGGAAGGCGCCGGGCTGGGCATTCAATTTCTCAAGCATCTGGGCCGCACGCGCCTGTTGCTGCATCTGGTGGATGTCTCGCCTTACGGCGGCAGCGGCGATCCTATCGACGATGCGCGCAAGATCATTGCGGAGTTGGCCAAATACAGTGACGAACTGGTTGCCAAGCAGCGTTGGTTGGTGCTGAACAAAATCGACCAGATGCCGGAAGACGAGCGCGACACGCGCTGCCATGAGATCGTCGAGGGCTTGGACTGGCAGGGGCCGGTATTCCATATCAGTGCGTTGAGTGGTGATAGGTACGCAAGAACTGACCTACAAGATCATGGAGTACTTGGAAGCGCAGGCCGCACGAATCTGCACTGGCACACCCTGACGAAAATGAACCGGTGACAGACGCACCCCGCACGGATTAACGTAAGGCCCTATGAGCACACGTGAGAAGCTTGGGAAAAGCCCGGCGCTGGGTCATCAAGATCGGTAGCGCGTTACTGACCAACGACGGGCGCGGACTGGACTTCACGCCATCGCCGCCTGGGTCGAACAGATGGCCGGCCTGAAAGAGTCGGGTCGCGAATTGGTGTTGGTGTCGTCCGGCGCGGTCGCAGAAGGGATGTGTCGATTGGGCTGGAAGACGCGCCCGAATGCACTTGCATGAACTCCAGGCGGCCGCGGCTGTCGGTCAGATGGGGCTGGTGCAGGCCTACGAGTCGCGTTTCCTCACCACGGTCTGCACACCGCCCAGGTGCTGCTGACCCACGAAGATCTCGCCGATCGCCGCCGTTACCTCAATGCGCGCAGTACCCTGCGTACCCTGCTTAAGCTCAATGTCATCCCGGTGGTCAACGAGAACGACACCGTCGCCACGAAGAGATCAGTCTCGGCGACAACGATACCCTGGCTGCGATGGTGGCCAATCTGGTCGAGGCCAATCTGTTGGTGATCCTCACCGATCAGCAAGGCATCTACGATTGCGATCCGCGCCAGAACCCCGCAGCCAAACTATTGCATGAGGTCGCCGCCGACGATCCGGAGTTGGAACGAGTGGCCGGTGGCGGTGGTGGTCTGTTGGGGCGTGGCGGCATGATCACCAAAGTGCGTGCGGCCGCACGCGCGGCGCGTTCCGGGCCAGCACGATCGATCGTCTCCGGGCGTCAGCCGGACATCCTGCGCCGCGTCAGCGAGGGCGATACGTGTCGGTACGTTGTTCACGCCCGGGCAAGGCCCGATTGCGGCACGCAAACAATGGTTGGCCAGCCACATGTCAGCGCGCGTGGTATTGCGCCTGGACGAGGGCGCGGTGAACGGTATTGCGCCAATCAGGCCGCAGTCTGTTGCCGGTGGGCGTGACGGGGTGCGAGGGCGAATTCGGTCGCGGCGAATTGGTGATCTGCAAATCGGCCGGATGGCATGAAGATCGCGCGCGGGCTGGTGAACTACAACGCAGAAGAAGCGCGCCGCATCAGGGTCATCCCAGCGATCGGATCGAGGTCTACTTGGGCTACGTCGACGAACTGGAATTGATTCACCGCGACAATCTGGTGGTGGTCTGATCCCGATATAGGCCGCGGGACTCTGCGAGTCGGACAGCAGAGAACGTACTGCGGCATCTTGTTTCCCGCTGCTGATGCGCAACGGGGACGAGCTGAAGTAATTCAGAGGTTCCGAGAAACCGCCCAACAAAAAAACCGGTCACGAGGCCGGTTTTTTTATGCGCTGAACTGTCGCTGGGCTTAGCCGGCAACCATGGCGCCTTGAGACGTGCATTCAGGCGGCTCTTGTGGCGAGCGGCCTTGTTTTTGTGGATATGACCTTTGCGGGCCATGCTGGTCGATGATCGGTACGGCGAGCGGTGTAAACGCGCTCGGGCCTTGGAGTCGGCGTCACCGGTGGCGATGGCCTTGACGACATTCTTGATTTCGGTGCGCAGTTCGGAGCGTTGCCTGGCGTTCAGCGAGCGATGTTTCTCCGCTTGACGCGACGCGTTTTTTCGCTTGTGCGGTGTTGGCCAAGGGATAAGCTCCTTAGTAATGCTGGGACTGAGAGCGGCGTACTATGCGGATTTTTACGCCGCATGTCAATGGAAACAAGCACTCACAGGCATGAGTGCTGTGGCAGGCGGGCGGCCCTCGTAGCCATGATTAACGCCCCATCGACCGGTGCGCACTGGCAGCCCATGGCATATCCCTGTATAATCCAGGCCTTAAATGAACTACAGGATTCAGCTGAATATTCGGCTCAGCTTGGTAACGGAAAGGCGACCGCTCCCGCATGGCCACACTGCTGCGCTCCACCGCTGTTGTCGGTGCGATGACCCTGTTGTCGCGCATTCTGGGCTTCGTGCGGGACATGATTGTTCGCGCCGCCTGTTCGGCGCCGAGTGCCGGCATGGACGCCTTCCTTGTCGCCTTCCGCATTCCCAATCTGCTGCGCCGGTTGTTTGCCGAAGGGGCCTTTTCGCTGGCCTTCGTGCCGGTGTTGTCCGAATACGAGACGCGTGGCGATGCCGAAGAAATGCCGTGATCTGATCAGCCGACGTGGCCGGCACGTTGGGTGTCATATCTGCTGCTGGTGACGGTCTGGGCGGCATGCTGCGCCGTCTGCTCGTGTTGCCTTGTTCGCGCCGGGCTTTCTGCGACG
Source organism: uncultured Gammaproteobacteria bacterium (assembly GCA_963696465.1). GTDB lineage: Bacteria > Pseudomonadota > Gammaproteobacteria > Thiohalobacterales > Thiohalobacteraceae > JAHJQQ01. The sequence goes on from CAVOKC010000022.1 coordinate 82,434, forward strand.
AGCCGAGAAGTTCGATCTGACGGTGCAGATGTTGCGCATCACCTTTCTCCTACATGCTGTTCATTTCGCTCACCGCATTGGCCGGTGGCATCTTGAACAGTTTCGGCCGTTTCGCCGTGCCGGCAGTTCACGCCGGTGTTGCTGAATCTGTCGCTTGATCGGCGGCGGCCTTGTGGGTGGCGCCGTAGTTCGCCGCAGCCCGTCATTTATTTGGCCTGGGCGGTGCGTTCGTGGCCGTGGCCGTGCAATTGATTTTCAGTTTCCCGGTCTGTGGCGGATGCGGCTGCTGCCGTGGCCGCGCTGGGGTTGGCGCGATCCCGGGGTGCAGCGCATCTCAGCTGATGCGGCCGGCGATCTTCGGTTCTTCGGTGGCGCAGATCAATCTGCTGATCGATACCATCTGGCCTCGTTTCTGGTCACGGGCAGCGTCACGTTGGTTGTATTACACCGACCGAATGGTGGAGTTTCCGCTCGGCGTCATTCGGTGTGGCGCTGGCGACGGTGATTTTGCCGGGTCTGTCGCTGAAGCCATGCGCAGGCCGACCCGAGGCCATTCTCGCGCATGCTGGATCGGGCGTGTGCGCTGGGTCTTGCTGATCGGCGCACCGGCGGCACGGTGGGTCTGATGGTGCTGTCCGGGCCGTTGCTCGCCACGCTGTTCGGCTATGGCGCCTTTGATACGCATGACGTGCGGATGACCGCGCTGAGCGTGATCGCCGACGGCTCTCGGATTGCTGGCCTTCATGTTGATCAAGGTGCTGGCGCCGGCATTCTACGCGCGCCAGGATGTGCGCACGCCGGTCCGCATCGGTATCTATCGCCATGGTCAGCAATATGGGTACTGAATATCGTCTTCGTCGCCATCATGCTGCTAAATGCAGATACCCGGGCCACACGCCGGTCTGGCCTGGCCAATGCGCTGTCGGCTTATCTGAATGCCGGATTTCTGTTCCGGCAGTTGCGCAAGAGCGGCGTCTACCAGCCGCAGTCGGGGTGGGGGACGCTGTTTCCGAAGTTGTTGCTGGCCAATGGTGTGATGGGCGCGATGCTCTTGCTGTGGGTTGATGAACTCGACGTCTGGATGTCCTGGGAAGCCGCACAACGTGCCTGGTACCTGGCGGCATGGGTCGGTGCGGCGGCTGTGGTGTATTTCGGATTACTGCATTTAATGGGGCTGCGGATTAATGAGCTGCGTGGGTTCGGGAGGGGCAAGTAAAAAGTAGCGAGCGGCGAGGGCGAGTGGCGAGTGTGAATAAAAAGCATCGACAATGCCGTATAATCACCTTCCCGGCCGACGGCCCACGCGTTACTCGAAACTTGCTACTGAAGTCATGGAATTCATCCGCGGCCTGCATAACCTGCGACCACGCCACCGTGAGTGTGTTGCGACGATCGGCAATTTCGACGGCGTCCACCTGGGGCACCAGGCGGTGCTCGGACAGGTCGCGGAGCAGGCGGCGGCGTTGCAAGTGCCGACCACGGTGATCCTGTTCGAACCGCAGCCGCAGGAGTATTTCTCGCCTGAGACGGCGCCGCCGCGTTTGACCCGGTTGCGCGAGAAGCTACTGGCTTTGCGCCGCTACTCGGTGGACCGGGTGTTGTGTCTGCCCTTTGACCGGCGTCTGGCTCTGATGTCCGCGGCGGATTTCATCGACCGCATTCTGGTGCGTGGGGTGAGGCGTGCGTTATCTGGTGGTCGGCGACGATTTCCATTTCGGCAAAGAACGACTGGGAAATTTTGCGCTTGTTGCAGGCGGCGGGACAGACGCAGGAGTTCAGTGTCGTGAACATGCACACGTTCAGCATCGACGGCGAACGGGTCAGCAGCACACGGGTACGCGCGGCGTTGGCGAGCGGTGATCTGCATGGCGCAGAGAAATTGCTCGGGCGACCGTACCGCATGTGCGGACGGGTCGCGCATGGCGACAAGCGTGGTCGCTCGATCGGTTTTCCGACGGCCAATATTCATCTGCATCGCCATGCCACACCGGTGCAGGGCGTGTATCGCCGTGGAGTTGTTCGGCATCGAAGGCCAACCCTTGGCCGGCGTTGCCAATGTCGGCACGCGCCCGACCGTGGACGGCACGCGCAGTCTGCTGGAAGTGCACCTGTTCGATTTTGCCGGGACATTTACGGTCGTTATGTGCACGTCGACTTCCTGCACAAGACTGCGTTCCGAGCAGCGCTTCGAGTCGTTCGATGCATTGAAGCAGCAGATCCTGCGCGATGCGGAACAGGCGCGGGAATTTTTCAAGCGCGATTGACAGCCGGCATTGGGCAAGTCGGCAATCTAAGTGAATTGCTGGAGATCGCGGCTGCTATGATCGGCTCATGAGACTACCTGGTCACATCTCCAATGACGGAGTCATTCGCGCTGAGCGCAACGAATGAATCAATAGGACCCGTGGCTGACTACAAACACACCCTGAATCTGCCGCAGACGGATTTCCCGATGAAGGCCAATCTGGCGCAGCGCGAGCCTGAGGCGCTGAAACATTGGCAGTCCATCGATCTGTACCGCAAGCTGCGCGAGCAGGGGCGGGCCGCCACGCTTCGTGCTGCACGACGGTCCGCCCTATGCGAACGGCGAGATCCACATCGGTCATGCGGTGAACAAGATGCTCAAGGACATCATCGTCAAGAGCAAAACACTATCCGGTTTCGATGCGCCTTATGTGCCCGGCTGGGATTGCCATGGCCTGCCCATCGAGTTGATGGTCGAGAAGAAAATCGGCAAGGCCGGACACAAAGTCGATCGCGCGCGCGTTCCGCAAAGCCTGCCGCGACTATGCGGCCAACCAGGTGCAAGGCCAGAGGCTGGATTTTCAGCGTCTCGGTGTGATTCGGCGATTGGGCGCATCCGTATCTGACCATGGATTTCACCACTGAGGCGGACATCATCCGCGCGCTCGGGCAAGATCCATGCCAACGGTCATCTGGTCAAAGGCTATAAGCCGGTGCACTGGTGCACCGATTGCGGTTCGGCGCTGGCCGAAGCCGAAGTCGAATACGAAGACAAGACATCGCCGGCCATCGATGTGCGTTTCGCGGTGCTCGACACCGGCGCTGTTGCGCGCCGCGCTGCAAGGGGTTGCAGACCATCGATCAGGGTGCCGGTGTCGGTGGTGATCTGGACCACCACGCCCTGGACGCTGCCGGCCAACCAGCGCGGTGGCGCTGAATCCGGAATTGGATTATGCCGTGGTGCGAATGCGATACGGCGGCCGGCATGAATGTTTGCTGCTCGCCGAGGCACTGCTCAAGGATTCGCGATGTTGCGCTACGGCATCGAGCAATACCAGCGTGATCGGTTATTGCAAAGGCGCCGAACTGGAAGGTCTGAAACTCCAGCATCCGTTTTACGAGCGCGAAGTGCCGATCATTCTCGGTGATCATGTCACGACCGAGGCCGGTACCGGCGCCGTACACACCGCGCCGGGTCATGGCCAGGACGACTATGTGGTGGGCATGCGCTACGGCATTGCGGTGCATAATCCGGTCGGCGGTGACGGGTGCTTTCTGCCGGACACCGAGTTGTTCGCCGGCGAGCATGTGTTCGTCGCCAACGAGCATGTCATCGACGTTCTCAAGTTGCGCGGTGCGCTGGTGCACGCAGACTCACTGCGTCACAGTTATCCGCATTGCTGGCGCCATAAAACGCCGATCATCTTCCGCGCCACACCGCAGTGGTTCATCAGCATGGATCAGGGCGGTCTGCGCGACAAGGCCTTGGCCGCGATCACATGCCGTGCGTTGGATGCCGGACTGGGGACAGGCGCGTATTGAAGGCATGGTGCGAGAACCGGCCGGACTGGTGTGTGTCGCGGCAGCGGACCTGGGGCGTGCCGATCCCGCTGTTCGTGCACAAGTCGAGCGGTGAGCCGCATCCGCGCACGGCGGAACTGATCGAACAGGTGGCGCGCGCGTCGAGTCGCAAGGGCATCGATGCCTGGTTCGAACTCAAGGCCGAGGAAATGCTCGGTGCTGAAGCGGCCGACTATGACAAGATCAGTGACACGCTCGACGTGTGGTTCGATTCCGGTGTGACCCATGCCACGGTGCTGGAACGCAATGCCGGATCTGGGTTTTCCGGCGGATCTGTATCTGGAAGGCTCGGACCAGCATCGCGGCTGGTTCCAATCATCGTTGCTGTCGTCTGTGGCGATGCGTGGAATGCGCGCCGTACAAAGCGGTGTTGACCCATGGCTTCACTGTCGATGCGCAAGGGATGAAGATGTCCAAGTCGCGCGGCAATGTGGTGGCGCCGCAGAAAGTGGTCAACAATCTTGGTGCGGACATTCTGCGCCTGTGGGTGGCGGCGACGGATTACCGTGGCGAGATGACCGTCTCCGATGAAATACTCAAACGCACCGCCGATGCCTATCGGCGTATCCGCAACACGGCGCGTTTCCTGCTCGCCAATCTGGCTGGCTTCGATCCGGTCGCGCACCTGACCGACGCCGGAACAGATGTTGATGCTGGACCGCTGGGCCGTGGAGCGCGCGCGGCAGTTGCAGAATCGAACATCGATGCGCGTATGACAATTATGAATTCCATCTGATCTACCAGAAGGTGCACAACTTCTGCGCTGTCGATCTGGGCAGTTTTTATCTGGATGTCATCAAGGACCGCCAGTACACCACGCCAGGCCGACAGCATCGCGCGGCGTTCGGCACAGAGCGCGCTGTATCTGATCAGTGAGGCGATGGTGCGTTGGATCGCGCCGATCCTGTCGTTCACCGCCGAAGAGATCTGGCGCAACATTCCCGGTGAACGCGGTGAGTCGGTTTTCCTGGAAACCTGGTTCGAACTGCCGGAGATGTATCTGCCGGATGATGCCGACAGGCCGAACAGCTCGGCCTGGCGTTCTGGGCACAGGCCATCGCGGTGCGTGTAGCCGTCGAGCAAGGAACTGGAACGGCTTGCGTGTGGTCGGCGGCATCGGCTCCGGGTCTGGATGCCGAGGTCGATCTGTATTGCGATACGGGATTGGCATGGCAGTTGGTTGCGTCTGGAGGATGAATTGCGCTTCGTGTTGATCACCTCGTATGCGCGCGTGCATCTCGCTCGAGGCACACCCCGTAGAGGCTGTGCGTGTGGACGCTGGCGTGGCGATGAGGCTGTGGATCAGAGTGTTGCCCAGTATCGCATGCCAAATGCGTGCGCTGCTGGCATCACCGTGAAGATGTCGGTAGCGAATGCCGAGCATCCGGAATTGTGCGGGCGCTGTGTGGAGAATGTCACGGGCGCGGTGAGCAACGCCGGTATGCATGAGCCGCAGGCGCGTTCCGCGCTACGTTGGTTATGGATCGCGGTGCTGGTGGTGATCCTGGATCAGGCGAGCAAGCAGTGGGCCGAGGCAGTATTGCTGCACGGTCAAATTGAATTGTTGCCTTGGTTTAATTTTACGCTCGCCTACAATCGCGGCGCGGCCTTCAGTTTTCTCGCAGACGCAGGCGGTTGGCAGCGTTTCTTCTTTCTCGGGATTGGGCTCGTCGCCGTGGTCATCATTGTGGCCTGGCTGCGCAAACTGCGTGCGGATGCGATGCAAAATGCCGTCGGCCTGTCGCTGATACTCGGCGGCGCGATTGGTAATCTGATCGACCGGGCCGTGTATGGCCATGTGATTGACTTCATCGACTGGCATTACGCGGGTTGGCACTGGCCGGCCTTCAATATCGCCGATTCCGCGATTCTGGTCGGTGCGGTGTTGGTGGTGCTCGCAGGTCTGCGTGGCGATAAGGACTGCACCACGTGATTCATCCCGCGCAGATTCAACCGGGCAGTCGCGTATGTCTGCACTTGGCGCTCAAACTCGCTGATGGCACGGTGGCGGAAAGCACGTTTGAGGCGGAGCCGCTGGAGTGCGTTATTGGCGACGGTACGCTGGTGTATGGTCTGGAGTTGGCGTTGTATGGCATGCGTGCCGGGCAACACCAGACATTGACGCTGCACCCCGATCAAGCCTACGGCGCGCATGATGCCGAGGCCGTGGGTTGGATGCCGCGTGAGCAATTCCCGGCGGATATGCCGCTGCAACCCGGCACCTTGGTGGGCTTCGTCGGACCGAATGATGAAGAGGTTGCTGCCTTGGTGCTGGCGGTCGAGGCCGAACGTGTGCAGATCGATCTGAATCACCCGCTGGCCGGAAAGCCGATTATTTTCGAGTCGGAAATTCTCTCGGTTGAGCCACCGGCTGAGGTAGTCGATGATCTGGCAGTAGCCCGGATTGCATCCGGGCTACGTTACTGAAGGTGAGGCGCTTGCGCCGTAGATAGCAGAGTAGCCCGGATGGAGCGTAGCGGAATCCGGGGAGGCAGCGGTTTTATCCCGGATTGCGACCCTCGCGGGTCTTCATCCGGGCTACAGTTTGTTTGGAAGGGGGTAGATTTGAAATCTGTCTCCTTACTTCGCAGTCATTCGGAATTTGGAATTCACCTTATGCAAGTTCTACTCGCCAATCCCCGTGGTTTCTGTGCCGGCGTCGATCGCGCCATCGAAATCGTCAACCGCGCCTTGGAACTGTTCGGTGCGCCGGTGTATGTGCGCCATGAAGTTGTGCACAACCGCTATGTGGTCGACGATCTGCGCAATCGCGGTGCAATATTTATCGAGGATCTGGACGATGTGCCGGACGGTGCCACGCTGATTTTCAGCGCCCACGGTGTGCCGCGTGCCGTGCAGGAGGCTGCGGCCGCGCGCCAGCTGCGCGTGTTCGATGCCACGTGTCCGCTGGTGACCAAGGTGCATTTGGAAGTTGCGCGTCATGCCAAGGCCGGGCGCGAGTGCATCCTTATCGGCCATGCAGGTCATCCCGAAGTTGAAGGCACGATGGGGCAGTATGACGGCGCGAACGGCGGGGCGATGTATCTGGCCGAGAATATCGTCGCTGTCGCCGCACTGAGCGTGCGAGATCCTGAGCATCTGGCCTATGTCACCCAGACCACGCTGTCGGTCGATGATACGACGCGTGTTGTCGAGGCATTACGTGCGCGCTTCCCGGCGATCCAAGGTCCACGCAAGGACGACATCTGTTATGCCACACAGAATCGTCAGGATGCGGTGCGCGCCTTGTCCGGGCAGTGCGATGTGATTCTGGTGGTGGGTTCGCAGAACAGTTCCAATTCAAACCGACTGCGCGAACTCGCCGAGCAGAACGGCGTGCCCGCCTATCTGATCGATAGCGCCGAGCAGATTTCCGACGCATGGCTGGATGGAAAAGCCGTGATCGGTGTCACCGCTGGTGCCTCGGCACCGGAGTTGCTGGTGCTGCAGGTGATCGAAGCGTTGCAGGCGCGCGGCTCGCAGCTCACCGAGGAGCAGCACGGGCGCGAGGAGACGATTACATTTGCGTTGCCGCAGGCGCTGCGGACGTCCGGAAGGGATTGATGAAATCCAGTCGATTATGAATCGTTGTCTGAGTGACAACGTAGGCGGGCTGTTGCCCGGACGTTGCCGCATCTGGATCCCGGCATTCGCCGGGCAATGACAGTTGTAAGGAGATTTTGAACTGGCCGTCATTCCGGCGCATGCCGGAATCGGAATTTATGTTGCAGCTGAGTTAACGCGCCCAGCAGTTCTCGTTGCTGTCGTCCGAACCCTTGGTGCCGATCTGATTGATCGTCAGTGTCCCGCAGGCATCATCTTCTTGGCCGTTCATCGGCTGCGGCCGAAAGGGTGAAGGTCTGGTCATCGGCCACAAATGTCAGATCATAAAACTTCGTCCCGGAATCCTTGGGTGATTTGTCGAATGGCAGTGTCGTGAATGCAGTGCCGTCCGATTTCTTATCGTAGGCGCCCGAGGTGCTGTAATTGCGTTCCATAAACTGCGCCAATTCCATCAACGAAGCCTTGGCATCCGCGCGCCGGGTTTTCTGCATCTGATTCTGATACGACGGATAGGCAATCGCGGCCAGGATGCCAATGATGGCCACCACGATCATGACTTCGATCAGGGTGAAGCCGAGGGAGCGCTGTCGTTGTTGCATGTCAATAACCTCTGGGTCAATGCGCAGCCGTAGCGGTTGCCTGATCAATCGTCTGTCTGCACGTCGAGATTAAAGTTCGGCGGCAGAATCCAGATGTCCGAAATAAACCGCTCGGCACGCGTACCGTACATATTGAAGCCGACCTTGGTGCCGGGCGTCAGATCGCCGGTGGTCGCCGCTTTGCCATTCAGTGTGGTGACCGTGGTCCGATCGCTCAGGTGATAGGTGCTGTCCGAAATCACCATGACATCCTGCGCAGGCGGGGCATCGACGACGCCGTGTTCGGTGAACGGACGTACGCCGACTTTATCGGCCGCCACTCCAAGCGCCGGCGCCATGGCGATGGCCAGTGCGAAGACAGTATTTTTAAGCCAGTGCATATTCATAGTCTTTACCTTTTGCGGTCACAGTGTGTGGTGCATCAGTACTCGATCGGCGTCCAGGAGGTGCGTCCCGGTGCGTTGCGCTTGAAGGCTTCGACGGTATCCACCTGGACGGCGCCCGAGGAATCCGTGGTCACGCGCTTATCGGAAATGAAGCGTGATTCCGTGGGAATGCCGGTTGTTTCGACGCCGGCCACGAATTTGCCCAGGGCGGTCAGGTCGGCATCGTCGATGACACCATCGCCATTAACATCCACGGCACCAAATTTCGGCGCGCTGCCGTCCAATTGACTGGCCAGCATCAACCAGCCGGAACCGCCATATCCGCACACACTCGTGGACGGGATCATGGTGTTGAAGAATACCAAGTCACCGATGGCGGTGGAGCCGGTAACAACGCGCTCTTTGGTCGTCGGCAGGTCGATGTACCAGCCTTTCTTGGTGTTGTAGTTAACAGAGTTGTCACTCAGTGTGCGCACGTTATAGCCATTGGAGGTGTCGGTGCCGATGGTCTGCACCTGCAGATCGGTGCGCGTGACGCCGCCGGTGCCGGAATCCCAGATACCGTAGTACGTCTGTTGCAAGGTGCTGTCGCTGTCGTTCGTCGCCAAATATTGGCCGGTGCCGAAGAACACCATCAAGTTGGGCGAGGTGCTGTTGCTGCGCTCGATCTTGTGGCGTGCCAAGGACGGCCGTGAAGTGATGGGCTGACGGTTACCCGCGTTGCAGGTCGCCGTGGTGCAGGCGCGTGCCAGCGGCGTGCTGCCATAGTCCGGCGCCCAACTTGTGGTTGTGCTGCTGCTGAGATCGAAGGCCCACATATTGCCGTGCAGATCGCCGGCGTAGACGCGGTCGATTTTGCCGTCGCCGTTGAGGTCGGCCAAGGCCGGCGAAGACAGGCCATTGCAATCGCTGCTGGCGTTGCTGCAACTGCCGCTGGCCATGCTACCCGCGCCGGTATCGATAATCACCGGGTTGGTCAGATTGCTGCCGTCCAGATAGACAACGAACAGTTTCGCGTGGCCGTCGCCGGTGGGATCGCTGTTATAGCCGTTGCCGAAGATCGCGGCCCACTTGCCGTTGTTCAGCTTGCCGACGCGGACCTCGCTGAAGGTATAGCCAAGGTTGGCGTTGGTGAACTCCCAGAGCACGTCGCTGGTGGCGAAGTTTTCCGGATCGGTGATGTCCAGAGCGAACAGGCCTTTGCCGCCACCGCGCAGACCACCGATCAGCAAGGTCTTCCATTCGCCACTGAGATAAACGTCCGCGGCGGTGGCCGAGAGATCGACGTACCACTTATGGAGATAAGTCGTGTCGCTCAGATAATGTAGACCGCGGCCGCCTGCAGTCGAAAACAGCAGATTCGGCATATAGGCAAACAGTTCCCGGCCGTTGTTCTCGGTATCGAAGGCATGCAGCATGCCGTCGTTGGCGCCGACATAGACAACCTGCTGGCGGTTTTTGGCCGAGGAATTCACGAAGGTGGAATACGCCGTGGACTCGATGTTGTCGGGATACGGTGTGCTCGGGGCGCCGACAAACAGCGGGCTGGAGTGGACGATGTCACCCAAGCGGCTGGCGCGGTCGCGGAATGCCTTGGTGGTGTAGGTATTGGTGCCATCGGAGTAACTGCAGGTGCCGGTGCCCGTTACTTCGCAGGCGCGGTCACCTTTGATGTAGCCCAGGCGGGCCATGCCGGTGGCATCGTTGGCGACGGTGCCATTGGGGTTGAGTTTTGAAATCATTCTTCTGCGCCGTGGTCAAATTAGCCCAGGTGAGATCGATGCCTGCGGTGCCGTTGTAAACCGTAGAACGTGCGCAGGGCATGGTTGCGTTCGTCCAGGCCGTTGGAGTCGCTGCCATCGCCGTCTGTGGCGGTCCAGGCAGTCGTGCCGATCACGCCGTCCTCGTCGATGGGAATGGCGTTGAGATTGCCGGACCAGCGCGCCGAGTCGAACACCGCTTGGAAGATCATGGTGTCGTTTTGCAAGCTGGTGGAGTTGAAGGACACAGCGGCGGCCGAACCACTGCGCGCGTCGATATCGGCGATGGCGCTACCCAATCAGGTGGCTAATTGATTCGGATCACCGGCGCTGAGGAATTGGCCGCGGCCGTTCCAGGCCGCGTGACGCATGTCGTCGACGCGTCGCGCGTCTTCGGTAAGCAACGGGTTCGGCCAAGCGAAGGGTGCGGTGGTGCTGGTGGGATTGGCCGCCAGGGTGCCATTGATGCCGAAGGCAACGGTGAAGGTCACCAGATGTTGGGCAGGGTTCTGATCGCCCGCCGTGAGGCGTACCTGATTGGGCAGGCGGCCGAAAGATCACGTTCGTAGTAGTGCATGGCCACATCGGCCAGCGTGTCGCTGTAGGTGTCGGCATAGGAGCCGCCATCCCAGGCGCCAGTGCCATCGATATCGGCATTGTTCGCGGTGAGTTCCGCGGCCGTATCAGTGTTCCAGAAACCGTCCGACATCAGGATGGCGAAGTTCTGCTGACAGGCACCGCCTTGTGCCTCGGGCAGGATCGGACTGGTTGCCCAGTCGGCGCCCCAGGCGGCCAAGCCGCTCTCGAAGTAGATGCCGGTGTTCTGCAGGGCGCGGCGCAGCGGCGTGCCGTTGGAAGAATTGATGCGGAACAGATTGCGCAGCAAGAGCGTTCTTGTTGGTCTGGGCGGTGGCATTGATCGGCGTGGTGATGTCGTCGACATCGCGTACCGGCGTGCGCACGGCATTGTTGTTCCACAAGGTGGCCATGCCCATGCGTGCCGAGGAACCGCTGATCAGCTGACGACAACGCGCGTTTGGCGCCGTATTCGCGTTTGCGGTAATAGCTGTACCAGTTCGCGTAGTTGGTCTGTTGGGCGGCACTCAAGGTGCTGACGCGCTGGCAGACCGTGGTGCCGAAGGCGGCGCACTCGGCCGTGGTGTCTGCCGCGTTGTTGGCGTGGGTGGGGCATTCGCCGTTCTGGTAGACCCCATCAGCATTGGCATCGTTCCAAAGGAAATAATAGTGATTGGTCAGATTCGTCGTGCCGGCGGCGGCGTTATACGGATCGATGCGCGCGGCGGTGTAGACGGCATTTGGATAAGTTACGTTGGCCGAGTCCACGCCCACCCAGGGTGTGTAGGTACGGTTCGGGTTGTAGGCCATGGCGTTGTAGCCGGCGCACAGACGGCGTTCCTCTACGGCAGTTTCGGCGTGAAATCCAGGGCGCTGATGTTGTCCGAATCGGCGGGGTGGGCGAGGTCCGCGCCACGCGTCAGCAACACCTCCCAATCCATACTGCCGGAATCATCGACCATGAAGAAGATGTTCGACTGCACCGAGGTGGCGAGGAACAGCGGGCTGTCGGCCAGCGTGCCGGGTGCGGCCTGCGCTTCACCGAGCAACAGCACGCTGATGGCGGTGGCGATGACGGTGCGTGCCGTGCGGCTATGAGCGCGACGGGTGGCAGGCAGGCGGACATTGGTGTTCATGATCGTATCTCCAAGAGAGTCGACTGTGGAATGTGTTCCCCAGCCCACGGATAAATCAGTTCAAACGTCGGGCGTAATGGCTCCAGGCCAGGTAACGGGCCGTGCCGTCGACGCTCCAGCCGATGGCGGTGATGCGGAAGGCGTAGCGTGAGGGCGGGGTGCCCAGCTGGGGATCGAGTGGTGCGCCTGCGCTCCCATCATTTTCCCCCATATATTCGATGATGTAGCGTGGGGCGTCTTGCCCATCCAGTAGGCTCTCCGAGACCACGCCATTGGCCGCCCAAGCAGTATTGTTGTAGATATCGAAGGATGGTGGCGCCACGGCTGTACCGACGCTGGTGGCGTGTAAGGAATACAGACCATTTGCTCCGTTGAACTGGGCGAGATCGTTGATACGGGTAACATTACTGGTTAGCCAAGCCTCAGCATCACGCAACGCCGTTTCGGCTGCCTGGTAGGCTTGCTGTTGCTGCTGGTTGTTGGCCGCCATCTTTTCTTCCATGGTGGTGCTGCTCATGCCGGCGATGCCGAGCACAGTCATGATCAGCAGGATCATCAGGCTGACCAGCAGCACGGCGCCGCGTTGTGATGTGCCTAGAGGTCTGTGTGTTATATGCATGCGAGCATGACCTTTAGTTGTAGATTACGTCGCCGCGGTTGCGCAGGCGCACCGTGGTGGTGAAAGTTTTGGCGATGGTGGCGCCGGCCTGCACGGGATCGACGGTGTTCAGTTGCAGTGTCAGGCGCACGCTGACCACATTGTTCCAGTTGGCGGCACCGACGTTGTCGGCATCGACATAGCGGTCGGCGCCAAGGTCGTTGTCGTTGTTGACACCGAACTCTACCTGGAAGTCTTCGACGCCTTGGATGAGTTCATTGTCAGGGTCGTTGCTATCGACATACAGCGAGTTGCCGTTTCCACTGCTGCTCGCATCGACCAGGTAGGTGGACGATGTGGTCCTAAAGGCGGTTGAAACTGAAACACCTGCGGTCGCATCATTTCCGGCAACGAAACTGCCACCTGTTCGGCGATCGCGTTGGATTGACCGGAGTTGGGGCCAATGGTTGCGGTTATTCCGGTAGCGTGCTCGATGTTCCCGCCGCTGGTTGTCGGATCGTTGGTGATCATGAAATGCGGCTATCTGCTCGCAGTCGGACACTGTCAGAATGTCGTACTGTTGAGCTGATTATAATTCGGGTCCGCGGCGTTTAATTGCGGATTTGCTTCGTTCGCGCCTGCTTGCCATTGTTAAACCCGGCGGTCAATCGCGATTCCGCCGGATGAACCATAGCGCAGTGTGAGGATATCCGTGCCGTCCATGCCGCGTTGTCCTCGCCGGAAATCGCCGCACGGTAATCGAAGCCACAGTCTGGTCGGATCAATAGATTATTGGTAATCCAGCATCGGCGGAATCCACGCAGCCCATATAACCCGACCGGGCGATATCCTGCGAGATGCGCTGCAACGCATAGCGCGCATTCTCCTGCAGGCGCGACATGCCATCCTGGAGGGTGTAGGTCTGGCGCGAGGCGCTGAAGATCTGAATGACGCCGGCCAGCAGCAACAGGCTGATGGTGATGGCGATCATCAACTCGACCATGGAGAAACCGCGTTGCTGGTTGTTGACGCGTTGCGGCAGTGTTCGGCGAGATGGATTCATGAGTAGTCCGTTCATGGCGTGAACATCACAGATAGACAAGCGAGATCGACATTCGGATCACCGCCACAGTCGGTGCCGGTGACGCCGGTGCGGCTGTTGTCCCACATAACGGTGACGGTCACGAGCCCGGCATTGTTTGCGACCACGCCCTGACCGGACGGCAATGCGTCGAGCGCATCATTCCACAGTGAGGTGTCGTGCTGGGCCATTTGCTGCGGCGAGCAACCGCTGGTGCCGCAGGTCGCGGTATAGGCGGCGGTGTTGTCGTAGTTGCCGGCGTTGAATCCGGCCATGTTGGCGCGGATGCGGTCGGCCATGTCGTTGGCGAGCGTGGCGGCCTGGGTGCGCGCATAGGCGTCCTGATTGTTGCGCAGGCCGGTGGTTTGTAGACCGGCGAGTCCGAGCAGGCCGATGGACAAGACGACGACGGCGATCAGGACTTCCAGCAAAGTGAAGCCGGCAGAGCGGTGTGGTGATGGCTGTATGCGGTAGGTCATATCATGGCTTCAGCATCCATGGGTAAAGGCACGGTCGAGTTCGATGTGGCCGGTCGCGGTGACGCTGAGCTGGCGTCCGACTTCGTCGGCGCGATCGTCGCAGACTTCGATGGTGCCGGTGTTGGCTACGGCGCCGCGGCTGTCATACTGAAAACTGGATACGTCGCCAGTGAAGGTCAAACCAGTACCGGTCAGCGTATCGCCGACGCGCAGCAGCTCGTCATTGCTCATGCTGCCACTGCCGTCGGTATCGACCCAGACCAACCAGCCCACACCCCAATCGGTGCCACCGGTACACCCTGGGGCGGCGTCCATAGAGTTATTGCTGACGCAGACGGTGGCATTGCGGCCGCGCTTGATGGCCTCGCTGCGGGCCAGGTTGGCCGCGGCGGTAAATTCGTTGGCCGTCGTGGTCAGCCGATTGTTCAGGAGGAAGTCCCTGAAATTGGGCACGGCGAGCGTAATCAGTATCGCCGCCACACTCAGCGTGACAATCAGTTCGATCAAGGTGAATCCGGTGTGTCGTTTCATGGTTCCCTTTACCCTAGGGCGGTGCGCCTGTCGTGCGCTTCCCGATGAACTGCGCGGATCGGCCGACGAGCGGCGTTTCAGATATTCACGCGGGCGCGGCAGGTCTGAAGAGGGCTAGCGGCGGGCGTCGGGAAATCTGGAAGCCGAGATTAGGGCTGCAACTGCTGGCGGGCGAAGCGGGGGAGATCGAGTCCGGGGATGAGGGTTTGAATCTGCAGCGAGTACACGGGTGCATCCGCCGGCCAGCGGGCGACAAATTCGACCAGTCTTATAGTCCGGTTCCGGCGTGTGCGATACCGACCAGTCGAGGCGGTAGGTGTGCAAGAGTCCTTGCCGCTCAGTGTTGCCGGAGACGAGCGTGTTGTCGTAACCGGTGTAGGTTGCGAGGCTCTGGAAGCTGGCGAGTTGTTCCAGCGCCAGCGCGGTCGCTTCGTCGCGGGCCTTGGCCTCGGCGCTGGCCGCCAACAGGCTGGCCTGCAAGCGCGCGGTCCCGGTCAGTCCCAGCAACACCAGTAGCAGCGCCACCAGCACCTCGATCAAGGTGTAGCCACGTTGTTTGTTCGCCGATGTCTATCCATCAGATGTCTGTTCATCAGAAGTCCTTCCAACTGCCAGCCAACTGAATAATGTCCAGCACGGGCGGTTCGATGCGCGCGGGCCCACCACCGGGAAATTCACTGATGTGAGTGACGTGGCTGCTGGGACCGAGGCTGGCGAAATCGCCGCTGACGGCGAGGCTGCCGTAAAACTGCACGTCACCCCAAGCCGGTGCGCCGCTGCAATCGGCTTCGATCAGTACCAATCCAACAATTTGTGCGCCGCCGCTGAAACGCGGGCAGCCGAGTTCAGACGGGATCACCAGCACGATCGGGCGTTCCAGACTGCCCAGACTCAATCGCCATTCACCCGCATCGAGATCGGCGGCCGTCGCCCACCAGTAATCACGTTGAGTGGGATCGAGATCGCTTTGTGCCGCGGCGAGTGTTTGAAATTCATCGCGACTGACACTCAGCAGGTAATTCCATAATTCGCCAGCGGCGAAGATCTCGTTTTGAAATGATCCGCCATGCGTGTTCACGCTGCCGAGATTCATGCAGGTGATCGCCGTAGAGCTCGCGAGCGCAACACCAGCCACATCGCTATCGGCGCCCAGCGGATACACATCGCTGGCCGCAGAGAGATCCGCGCAACCGTCGACGACCAAAGGCGGCGCGGTTTCGCCGGCCCAGGTCAGCACGCTGCTCGGGCGGATAAATTGACTGACGACCGCCTCGACCTCGGCTGCGTTGCCCGGCACAGCGGAGGCTTCGACGCGCAGATAGCCGGCCCATTCCGCCCGCCGCTCGAAGGTGACATTGATGGCGAAGCTGTCGCCATCGCTGGCGACAATGGCGGGCGGATTTTCATCCGGCGTAGCGATCTCAGTGCCGTCGATGGGGTGAGCCAGTCGGCGCGATGCGTCTTCAGCCAGGCATTGCCGTAATTGAAGCCGGCCATCGCCGCCTGGCGCGCCTGGTTGGACAGCAAGCTGTTACGCGCCATGCGCGCCTCCAAGGTGGTGGTCTGCGCGACACTGATGACCAACAGCACGCAGACCATGATCAAGATCAGACTGATCAGGATCGTGACGGCGCCACGTTGGTAAGCGGGCGGTGTGTGTTTATGGATAGGCACTGAAAAGTTTGTCATTGGCGATGGCCACCGTGTGAGTAATTTCTTGAACGATATTGGGATCACTGCGACTGCGTGCCGCCAGTGTGATGCGCACTTGCCGTCGCAGTAAGGCGGCATCACCCGATGTACACGCCTGCGTGGTGTCGCTTAGATTGAGGCAGTCATCCACGTGTTCGAAACGCAGCGTAGTGATTTCCGTATCGGGATCGGTAATGGCCTGCCAACTGCCGCTGGTACACGTGAAGCTGCCGCCACCGCTGCGCAATTGCGCCTGACCGGCGCGCAGGCGCAGGGCGAATTGTTCAAGATTGCTCGTCGATGTATTGATTCCGGGCGTGCCCGAGGGACCGACGCCGACCAGACGGTCGCCGTTCAGATCATAGCTGTAGAGAATGCAGGAATCGCTTGCTTCACCACTGGCCGCGCCGAAACGAACGTCGTTGCTAGCCGACTGAAATGGGTTGTCTTCCGGGTGATCCAATGCCGGATAAAACATCCAGTGACCGGCGCGGCGCAGATCGTTGCGCAACAGATCGAGCGTCGCGCGCAGTTCCTGATTGAGTCGGCTCAGGCGCAGATTGTCGTTGGTCGCGCGCAGATTCAGCACATACAACTGCAAAGCGCCGGCGATCACCAACAGCCCGACGGCACTGGCGATCATCAACTCACTCAGACTGAAACCGCGCTCGTTCAGCATGGCGTGTATCCGGTCGGACTGTCCCAGCTTCCGGCGCACAGATGCGGACACGGCCGAGCGTGCTGACGATGACCTTCAGTGTTTTTCCACGCGCCGAGCGCAACGAAACGCTACCGGCATTGGCGATACCACGCAGCGGATCGAACAGCGTCTGATCGCTGCTGAAGCTGGTATCGAGTAGCTCGATGTGCGCGCGCGTGTCGGTGGCGGATGTGTGCAACTGGCGTTCATGCGCCAGATCCAGCAGGCAGGCGTTGGGGCTATGCCAGTCCTGCTCGTGACAGTCGCACGGCAATTGCTGGCTGATGCCATAACACCAGTCGCTGCCGGGTGTGAAACTCACGCCGATGGGAATGTCCGCGTGGCGTTTGATGGCCTCGCTGCGGGCGTAGCGTAGATCGGTGGCGATCTGTTGCGCGGTCGCGCGCAGGCGTTGACTGTCGAGGAGGTCAGAAAGTGCGGGTAACGCCGTCGTGACCAGAATCGCCACGACGGCGAGGGTCACCAGTAATTCGACAAGCGTAAACCCGGATTGCGCGCGATCATCCATGATCGAAGCTCCCTTAATAGTAATCTGTGGAATACCCATTCCTTGGGTACGGGTGAGTATAGCCATCGCGACGGCTTAAGGGAACCTCTGCTTAAATCGCTGAAGCGGCGTCTACTGCGTTGCAGTCGGACTCGAAATGCTCGTGTACTTTGCGTGTACACTCCGCTTTCTCCTCCGCCTGCGCCTTGTATCCGGACGCTTGATCGATTCAAGCAGAGGTTCCTATACTAGCCCCGCGTTTAAGCCAAGGAGGGCTTGCCATGACACACGATCATCGTCGTGCGGGGTTTACGTTGTTGGATGTTTTGATTGCGGTATCGATTGTCGCGATTCTGGCGAGCTTGGCGTTGCCGAGCTTTCGTGATGCCTTTCAGCGCGGGCGGCGTGTGGATGCGATGACCAGCCTGCTGAGTGTGCAGGTCGCGCAGGAGCGTTGGCGGGCCAATCACACCACGTATGCCGACCTCGACGCATTGGGCTGGTCGGATACTTCCACGGAAGGCCATTACCAACTGCGCCTTGATGAAATCTCGGCGGGCAGTTTTTTCGCCACGGCGGAGCCCGATGGCGCGCAGGTCGGTGACGCCTGCGGTACCTTCGCGCTCGATCAACGCGGGCCGGTCGTGACAACAGAGTATGCGGATGGCGCCTGCTGGCGCCGCTGACGGAGAAATGCAGTGACAGAAGTTGTTATCGTTGGCGCGGGCTTGATCGGCATGTTGACCGCGCGTGAACTGCATGCAGCCGGCATGCGCGTGACGCTGATCGAACGCGGCAGCAGTGGCCGCGAATCCTCCTGGGCCGGTGGCGGCATCCTCTCGCCCTTGTATCCGTGGCGCTATCCCGATCCGGTGAGTGAACTGGCGCGTTGGGGTCAACGGCGCTATCCGGAATTGCTCGCCGAACTGCACGCGCAGTCAGGCATCGATCCCGAGTACGAACGTTCGGGTTTGCTGATACTCGATGACGGTGACGCCGCCGATGTCGCGGCATGGGCGCAGCGCTTCGAAGTGAACCTGGAGCATGTCGATGCCGCGCACCAGCGTGAATTGGAACCGGCGCTGGGCGGGCCGTCGTCACGCGCGTGGTGGATGCCTGAGGTGGGGCAGGTGCGTAATCCGCGTTTGGTTAAATCACTGCGCGCCGCGTTGGATCGTCAGGGCGTGCAGTTCATCGAACAGCGCGCCGTCAGCGGATTTCGCTGTGTGGGTGATCGCGTTGACTGGCGTCGAGACC
Organism: uncultured Gammaproteobacteria bacterium; assembly: GCA_963696465.1. Classification (GTDB taxonomy): domain Bacteria; phylum Pseudomonadota; class Gammaproteobacteria; order Thiohalobacterales; family Thiohalobacteraceae; genus JAHJQQ01. The sequence continues at coordinate 101,126 of CAVOKC010000022.1, forward strand.
GATGCCGGTTTCATCGCGGCGGATAACGTCGTCGTCGCCGGCGGCGCCTGGAGCGGTGAACTGCTGCAATCGACCGGACTCGATTTGCCGGTGGTGCCGGTGCGCGGCCAGATGATCCTGTTTCGCGGCCAGCCCGGCGCGGTGCGCCGCATCGTGCTCGACGGCGGGCGCTATGTCATCCCGCGGCGCGACGGCCGTACCTTGGTCGGCAGCACGCTCGAACGGGTCGGCTTCGATAAATCCACCACCGAATCCGCGCTGGCCGAACTGCGTGCCGAGGCCGTGCGCCTGATCCCCGCCTTGGCCGACTGCGAACTGGAGCACCACTGGGCCGGTTTACGCCCGGGTTCGCCGGTGGGTGTCCCGTGCATCGCCCGCCACCCGCGCCTGAGCAACCTCTATATAAATGCCGGCCAATACCGGAACGGCGTGGTGCTCGGCCCAGCCTCGGCCCGGTTGCTGGCGGATCTGCTGCTGGATCGCCCCGCGACCCTCAACCCAGCGCCGTATACGCCCGATAGACTCAGTGATGCCGGATAGAATAAGAGTGACGAGGGCGTCACCCAGGCCTAGAATGGCTTATATAGACTTCGTCTAAACACCCAACGTATACTCGAACCATGCAAAAACGAATGCACAGACAGCCGCTTAGCCAGCAACAGGTGATGGACCTGCTGACCGGCCACGACATCCAGCCGACCCAGCAACGCCTGGAAATCGCTCAGGTCTTGTTCGCGCGCGACCAGCATTTGTCCGCCGACGACGTACTCAAACAGGTCAATCAGGAATCCGCCCGCGTCTCCAAGGCGACGGTCTACAACACCCTCGGCCTGTTCGCCGCGAAAGGCCTGATCCGCGAAGTCATCGTCGACCCCAGCCGCGTTTTCTACGACCCCAACACCTGCGAACACCACCATTTCTACAACGTCGACACCGGTGAATTGGTGGATATCGACGCGGACGAACTCGCCCTCATGAATATGCCAGCCCTGCCCGCCGGCACGATCGCCGACGGCGTCGACGTCATTATCCGCATCCGCAACCAAACGCCCGCCTAAGCACGCTTTCAGTTGGCCTGACGCCAGGCTTTCTTCTATACTGCCGCCCCTGCGCCGTTGTAGCTCAGTTGGTAGAGCAACTGATTCGTAATCAGTAGGTCGAAGGTTCGACTCCTTTCAACGGCACCATACAATCAGTGAGTTACGAGAGCCCGCCTTGTGCGGGCTTTTTCGTGTAGACGCTATTGCATATGTTGAATACTGCGTAACTCAACTTAATGCGGAAGTCTTGTAGCCACCGAAAGTGGCTATTCACGCTGAGAGGTCAGCATTCTAGATAGCCTGTCATATGTGCTGGCACGTGTGAATATCTATCAATGCAGAGCAGGTATTATTCAGAGCTATTTAGCTTATTTCTTCTTAAAAGGCATATCAATGTTGATGACTGAAATCGCCACCGAAAAGATTTCTGACATGTACCAGAGGTTTGCCCGTGTCGTTGACGATCGACATTGGAGAAAGCGCGTACATGCACTGAAGCAGGAGATGAAAGGTAATCGCTTTCTTAGTGAGTATATTCATGCCGAGAATGCGGTGGTCTTTCAACTCGAGCACTTACGCGAATTGCACGCCAAGTATCGCGTCGTACCGCTTAAGGAGATTGAGAACAAGGATATTTATCCGGCTGCCGGTTTCGCTGCCCAAATACTATCTATCATGGACGCATCGCCCGCCGCACAGGCGGAGTGTTTGAGGCGGCGTGTGCACGGTGCGATAAAGAATCCAGATGACATGCGCGCCCTTCGACTCGAGCTTACTGCTGCAACGCATTTTATTAGGCGTGGGTATCATGTCTCTTGGCCAGAGATGAACGGCCAGGGGACCTTCGACCTCCTCGTGGAAGACCTAGGCTCCAACGGCCTGGAAATCGAGTGTAAGTCCATTTCCGCAAATAAGGGTCGCAAAATCCATCAACGTGAGGCGCTGGAGTTTTTCGCTGTGCTATGGCCTTACCTAAAGCCAGTCATGCACTCTTTGCGCACCGGACTCTCGTTATCCTTACTATGCCGGGACGGTTACCAGACTTGTACAGGGATCGCGTTGAGCTAGCCAAGCGTCTTGCAGCGCAAGCCTTGGAAGGGAAAAGTGCGACCCTTGAGGATGGAGTGGACATACGTGCGAACAATTTTGACCCCATGCGCCTAGGTGATATTCCATCTGCTAAGAATCCCAGGGAAGTTCGCGCGGTACTTGACGATGTGTCCAGTTCGTACAATCGTGAGGTAATGGTCATAGGCACCCACGTAGGAGGGGCTCTGGCGCTGACGCTGCAAAGTGCAAAGAATGATTCGCTTATGCGGTCTGTCTTCGACACGCTAAGCGATTCAGCCAAACGACAGCTCTCAGGAGAACGCCCTGCCATATTTCTGGCTGGCTTCGATGGCATAAATGGCGATCAGCTTATTTCTATTGCAAGCCAAGATTACGATTCGGAGCAAAAGCCAACATCACTGCGAATTGCCGTTGACAAGTTTTTGTCTGGAGAGGGCCGCGACCACGTAGTAGGCGTTGGATTTCTGAGCAGAAGTGGAGTAATGCCTACCCAGGCTGGCATTACAGACACCGGTGGATCCATCTATTACTTCCCCAAACCGGAAAGCCCGCTTTGGAATAATTCGTTCAGTGGTATGTTCTCCTGATTGAGAAAACAGGAAAGATCGACTTTCCTGGGGCCGTAGTGTTATTAACAAACATTCCAAGTGGTGACTGGATTTCAGTACAAAAGGGTCCAGAGCCATTTCCCTCTGCGGATATCGACATGATTCGTTCTAATTAAAGTGGTCAGAGCCCTTTTCACAGCACTCTTTTCCACATCACCAGATAATCCAACAGGACCGCGCCGCCGCTCGAGCTGTCTGCTATAGCAGGGGTCTGGAATCGGGATAATCGAAGCTATGTGTTCGGCACCGCCTTCCTGCACTGGGCGGAAAGCGGTGTATGCTTGAACTATCGCAGCAACACTCTCGATGACCAGGAAGGAGGAGATAGCATGCTGTCTTGCAATTTGCCGCAGAGCTTGAGGCTCCCTGCCGCGGTGTTCGGTGTGATCGTCCTCGGCGGATTTGCGACGACCGTGACCGCCGAGGAATTTTCCCGTGGTCAGGCGCTGTACGAGAATCATTGCCAATCCTGTCACGCGGACTGGGCGCATACCCGCAGCAAACATAAAGTCACGTCGATGGGCGAGCTGCACCAGCGCGTCGCCGCCTGGAGCGTTCATTCCGGACTGGACTGGAGCGTCGAGGACGTCGGCGACGTGGCGGATTATCTTGACCGGAACTTCTACCGGTTCGAGACCAAACCTGAGTGACAGGGCTTTCGCCTCTTACTAGGCCGCGATGAAGAGCGCTGTGATGAGCGTTGTCGTGACCATGGTGCTGGCACTGGTCATTCCTGAACGGCTGGATGTATCTGCAACAGCCGGGGATGATCTTCTATCCGTCGCGCACGTTGGAGGCGCAGCCGACCGACTGGGGGATGCCCTACGAGGACGTCGTCCTGAAGACATCCGATTCCGTCGAACTGCACGGCTGGTACATTCCCGCGCCGGGCGCGCAGCGGACGCTGCTGTTTCTGCACGGCAATGGTGGCAACATCTCCCATCGCCGTGATTCGATCGCCATCTTCCGGCGGCTGGGCCTGAATGTGTTCATCTTCGACTATCGCGGCTACGGACGCAGCCAGGGCGCGCCCGATGAAGCGGGGTTGTATCGGGATGCCGACGCGGCGTGGCGCTACCTGACGGACACGCGCGGCGTGGCGGCGCAGGACATCGTCATCTTTGGCCGATCCCTGGGCGGCGCGGTGGCCGCGCAGTTGGCCACGCAGGCGCCGGCGGGCGCGCTGATCCTGGAGTCGACACTCAGTTCGGCGCGCGACTTTGCGCGGGAGGCGTTTCCGCTGCTCTCGCGTATGATCCTGGTACGCTACGACTTCAACACGACTCAGCGCCTGCGCGAGGTCAACAGTCCGGTGCTGGTGCTGCACAGTCCGGACGATGAGATCATGCCCTATGCGTTGGGCGAGCAGGTGTTCCAAGCCGCGCGCGAACCCAAACGTTTCGTCCAGCTGCGCGGCGATCACAACAGCGGGTTCCTGCTCAGTCAGCCGGAGTACGAACAGGCGCTGGGTGATTTTCTGGCGACGTTGTCGCCATAAACGGGGCCATAAACCAAGGCGGACTTATTCCGGAGCACTCTCCGGTATACGCCAATCTCAGGGCGTATCGAAATCCATCCCTGTGAGCGAGTAACTGGTGCTGCGTCCACCGCTCTCGTCTTTTTTCAGTGCGCCACGATTGACTAAGTCGAGCATGTCACGATAGGCGGTGTCCTGCGAACACTTGGCGAGACTGGCCCACTTTGATGTAGTCAGTTTGCCTTCAAAGCCATCCAGCAACCGGTTGAGTACGTTGATCTGGCGTGCGTTCAAAGGTTCCTTCGCGAAGCGTTCCCAGAAATGTGCTTTGGCAAGGACTGCGCCTAGTGTCTCTTTCGCGCCTTCGATGGCGCGCAGCAGACAGCCCAGAAACCATTCCTGCCACGGTGTTACGTCAAGCCCGCTTTTTTGGGTGGCCTCAAGCATGTTGTAGTAGTCGTCACGTTCGCGGCGGATTTGCGCAGACAGACTGTAAAAGCGTTGGCCGGTATTTTCAGAGCGCGCCAATGCCATGTCCGCGATCGCGCGCGCGATGCGGCCATTGCCATCATCGAAGGGATGCAGGGTGACAAACCACAGATGTGCAAGGCCTGCCGCGAGGAGTGGGTCCGTCTCTTTGGGTTGTTCAAACCCGTTCAGGAATCGAACCATCTCAGCTGGGATGCGCTGAGCGGGTGGCGCCTCATAGTGCACCTTCTCTTTTCCGATGGCGCCGGAAACAACCTGCATGGGGCCGTTGCTGTCGTCTCGCCACGCGCCGACGCGGATTTCAGTCATGCCGCTATGGCCGGTCGGAAACAACGCGGCATGCCACGCGAATAGCCGTTTTTGGGTTAGCGGTTGTGCATAATCGCCGGTCGCATCCAGCATCATTTCCACCACGCCGTCGACATGTCGATCGGCAGGCGCGAGGCCACCGACATCCAGCCCGAGGCGTCGGGCGATGGAGGAACGCACCTGGCTGGGCTCCAAGACCTCGCCTTCGATTTCGCTCGACTTGACCACATCTTCAGTCAGGGTCCGCAAGTGGGCTTCGCGGCGCAGGTCAAAACCGAGAGCCTCCATCTTGCCGAGCAGTCGGCCCTGTTCGTGAGACACCTGCGCGAGCAACTTCGCGAGACGTTTTTCGTCCCAGAAAAAGTCAGGCCAGTCCGGTTGTTCCCAGACATACATGGTTATAGCTCCGCAGAATATGCGGAGAATATGTGATCTATTCTCCGCACTGTCAAGCTAAACATCCGCAGAATATGCGGAGAATAGGCGGGTTATTCTCCGCAAGCCGCATAAACGTGGGCAGTTTTCAGTGCCGAATAGCCTGCGTGGCAGACTTGCAGTGGGACAGGTATGGATGCGGGGACGGCTGTCGCGTAGCTGTGATTGGGGCTCAGCGTATCGGAACGAACCGGAACGGCTGCTGCAACCCTTTCAGCACATCGTGATCGCGCGAATAAACATCATTGTAAAAACGCGCGTCCCCTTGGCCATCCGCTTCGCTGGTCCAGTACATGAGGAACACGGTGATCGGGTTTTTCAGCCGTACCGATTCATTCTTGGCGCGGGCCAATCGCTCTTCGAGTTTCGCTTCATTCCACTTCTGCGGGTCGTCTAGCAGGATGGTTGCCAATGTGAACGGATCTTCGACGCGTATGCAGCCGGAACTGAAGGAGCGATCGGCGCGTTTAAACAGGTTGCGGCTCGGCGTGTCGTGCATATAAACAGAGTGTTGATTGGGGAACATGAACTTGATGCGTCCCAGCGCATTCTTCGGCCCCGGTTGCTGGCGCACGGTATAGGGAACTTCGGCGAGGGCCAGCACCTGCGTTTTGAGGTCTTCAACGACTGGACCCCGGTGGACGATTGTCGCGTCGGCCTCGACCCGACCGAGAAAGACAAGTGGGGCCTGCCGGTGGCCCGAGTCCGCCTCGGCTACCACCAACGGGATCTGGCCATAGGGCGCTATGTCGCCCCAAGGCGGCCGCCGTCCTGGAGCGGATGGGGGCGGCCAACGTCTCCTGGGATGTCAGCCCGGCTCCGCCCCAGAACCTGGTGGCGGGGGGCTGCCGCTTGGCACAGACCCGGCCACCAGTGTCCTCGGCCCCGACTGTCGCGCCCACGGGGTCGATAACCTCTATGTCACCGACGGCAGCTTCATGCCTACCGGCGGCAGTGTGCCCTACACCTGGACCATCTACGCCAACGCCTTCCGCGTCGCCGACCTGCTGGTTGCGGAGCTTGGCGGGGTGCGCGGAGCACCGGGCGGGTGCCTGAGAAATTTGGCTTGCGCACCCCCGGATGGGGCTGTATAGTTCGCAGCTCAATTGCGGGGTGGAGCAGTCAGGCAGCTCGTCGGGCTCATAACCCGAAGGTCGTAGGTTCAAATCCTGCCCCCGCTACCAGAATTCGCGTACTTCGCGTCCTGACTGGCCACCGAGATGACGGCCACCAGGGCGTTTGCTTGTCTGCCGATCAGGATCGTGCCGAGCATGTCGCGCAGGATCTCCCGGGCCGCGTCCACGTCCCGGGTCAGTTCCGTCTCGATGTGGGCGATCTGGTCCCGGAACAAGGCGTCCAGGTTCGCCGGAAGCGTCACCACCTTCGCCGACAGGACTGCCGCTGACAGGTCCGCCTCGGCTCGCGCCTTGTCCGCCTTGTCCGCCGGCCCGCTCCAGCGCCGCCAGCAGGGCCGGGCTGTGGGTCCCTGTGGCGATGGCGCTCACCATATTGGCGATGACGCCGGAAAGCTCCGCGATGCGCCGTCGTATGGCATCCACGTCTGGGCGTGTCTCGGCACTGAGTCGGCGCAGCTCGGCCGCGAACGCCTTGCGGTAGATGGCCAGGTTCACCGGGCTGTAAAGGTCCCCCGCGGATGGTGTCGAGGAGCCGCGTCTTCAGCCGTGACCTGGGGACGGTGGTCCGGACATCGCACACCGCCGCCCCTCGATACCGCGCCGCGCTGCACCCGTACCGGTCCCGACTCAGGGTCACGAAGGGCGATCCGCAGTTGGCGCACTCGATCAGCCCGGAGAACAGGTAACGCGGCCAGGGTCCAGAGCGTCCGGCATTGCCCAAGACAGCCCTGGCGCGGGCCGTAGCCGCCGCGATGGCCGCATGGCGCGCCCCCGTCACCCTGGCCTCAAGCTCGGGTGGCACGATGCGCAACTCAGGGGCCGCTGTGATGATCCACTCGGACTCGGGCCGCTCGCGCCGGATCAGTCTCCGGTTGAGCGGCCCGCGAGGTCCGCTGAGTTATGGTCGTTAGGCAGACATAAGGATCGGGCAGCAAGGCGCCGTCGGTCGGTAGCCCCTTATCCCGCAAATGGCGCGCCCAAAGGATTTGCAGCACTTGTTGTGCTCTGCCATACGCGATGCTTTGTCCAATCCGGTCAAGATATTCGGCGGACCCCAGTGCGCGGATGCTCTCAAGATCCGCGTCAAGGTCGCCATGGTAATAGTTGCTCATATTGATCGTTGCATAAGTAGCCACCGGCCGAACCGCCCATAAGCACTTGATGCGGCAATGACTCGTGCTGCAGGAATTAACGGAATGATTAATACTGCCCACATATCCGGCACCAGACTGCGCCGGGTCCCCTGCTTCGTATAGGGCGCAATAACAGCCTTGGCAGCCTTCCCGATGGCCTTCTCGACCTGTGCGGGCGATGTCGGCAGCATGCACGCACCGAGGTCTAACCCGTCGGGTAGCAGGGTGGCGTTACCGCCACCCTGCCCCCTAAGAACCGTGCGAGCGACTTTCACCGCACACGGCTCAAGCCTCGAAAAGGCGCCGCGAAGCACCCGGTGGCCAACGGGGTAAGGGCTGAGACGCATCACAGAGCTAGCCAAATGGGAGGGGTATCGGGCGGCGCGTTGGCCCGCCGTGCATGACGTTCCGCGAAATAGCCGGCGTCGAGCGGGTCGTAGGGGTTGGCGTCGCCGCGAATCTTGACATGGCGTCGGATCGGGATGGTTGCCATCCGAAAGAGTGTGAGCGATCCGTCTGTGAACACCCAGTCGCGAGCGTTGAGGTGGGCGTAGTATCGGTCCTTGACCCACCGGCCGCCCTTCTGGGGATGTCGTCGTTTGGCCCAGTTCCATGCCATGCGCCAGATCGCGTGATCAATGCCGTCGAAGATCTCCTTGCTGACGGCATGGCGGTAGTAGTTGCCCCATCCCCGAAGCACCGGGTTGAGCCGGCGGATCAGGGCGTCCTGGGGCAGACTCGCGCCGTTCCTGAAGATGGCGCGGGCTTTCTCCTTGACCGCTGCGATACTGGAAACGGACGGCTTGATGAGCAGCTTGCCGTTGTATTTGCGGACGTTGAAGCCGAGAAAGTCGAAACCCTGGTCGATATGGACGATTCGGGTCTTCTCCGGCGAGAGCGTCAGTCCGCGTTCGGCGAGGAACTGCTCTACCAGGGGCTTGACCTCGTCTTCGAGCAGCGCCCGAGAGGCGCCGCTGATCACGAAGTCGTCGGCATAGCGGACCAGGTTGACCTTGTGACGGCCCTTGAAGCGTCTGTGCAGACGTGCATCGAGACCGTCGAGGGCCATGTTGGCGGCCGTCGGGGAGACGATTCCCCCTTGTGGCGTTCCCTCTGCCGTGGAATGAAATGCCCCCTGCTCCAAGTAGCCGGCCTTGAGCCAGGCGCGCAATTTGTCCGTGTTTGTCGGGACATGCTCGACTATCCAGTGATGGTCGAGATGATCGAAACAGCCCCGGATGTCCCCTTCCAGAATCCATTCGGCGCTCTGCTGGCGGCATAGGGCGAGAAAACACCCGGCCATCGCATCCTGCGTGGAGCGCTCGCGGCGAAAGCCGTAGGAGCTTCGATCGGCCAGGGTCTCCGCCACCGGGTCTAACGCCAGCAGCTCAAGGGCCTGCTCGGCCCTGTCGGCTTGCGTGGGGATGCCGAGCGGTCGACGTTTTCCGTTCTTCTTGGGGATGTAGATCCGTCTCAGCGGCTTTGGCTTGTAGTCCTTCGCATTCAACTGTTGGGCTTGTCGCCACTTCTGTGCGGGGGTCTCCAGCACCAGGCCGTCGACGCCCGCGGTATGTTTGCCCCGGTTGGAGCTGACCCGCTGCACCGCCAACAGCTTGGCGGCGAACGAGCTGGCAAGCAGGCGTTGCAGACACCGCACGAGGTGCCACTTGCCTGCCCTGACCGCCTTCACGATACGGGCTTGTAATCGGCTGACATGACGGCGTACTCTGGTCCAATCGATGGTTGACCAGAGTGCCGCCGCGCCCTGCGGGCCTTCAATGACGCCGAGGGCGTTCATTGTCCAAGTAACCTCACGGGTTGAGCCTTTTCGTACCTTTCTCGTGATTCGAGACCAGTCGGAAGTCGGCCCCCTTTCGGGGTGGGGCAAAGCTTGAACCCCTATCCGGTCGATTACAGACCGGCCTTCGCTTGCTCCGACCTCCTTTACCCACTTACCCGCCGGTCAGCCCTTGCGGGCTGCCTTCCGCGATCCCTGCGGGAGCAGTTGGGCTTACCACGTTCCACACGCGTATCACTCCGCGAGGGGTTAGGCCCCACCTGTGCGCCGGCAGCGCCACATCTGCGCGGGGAGACCATTCGACTCCCCGACTTGGCTGCGTACCTTTTGGTCCATGCCTACCAGCCTCTTTGGCATGTTGTCAGTAACGACGCCTCAATAGTGGTTCACCTGAGTTGGCCATACCCTGCAACCCTAGCTCCCGACCACCTTGAGGCTGGCAGTCGCAACGTCCCCTCGCGGTTTCGTTGCCCACATATCAAGCGGAGGCCACGATGTCCCGAGCGCTTCGAACCCCGGGGTTACCCCCGACGCACGGCCCGGTAGGGTACCGGTGGCAGAACACCGGATCTTTATGTTCCTTGATAAATACGCGTGCGACTTCGTGTCGCACGAATGGCACTAACTTAAGCGCAACTCGCTGAAAAAATACGGAAAGGCCGGCAGGGGTGGTAGGGTAAAGGTGACGAAACCAGCCCACCCACCCCCGGAGCCGACCTTCATGCATCCTAGCCAGACGAACGCCGCACGGCAACGCCGACGTGTCCTCTCCCGCGCCGAGAACACCGACGCCTTCGGCTTCTTCAACCTGCTGACGGGCCCGCAGCTGCTGGACGACGTGGAGGAGCTGTTGCCCGACCACCGCGAGCGGCTGTTTCCTCCAACCGAGACGTTGGCGATGTTCATGGCGCAGGCGCTCTCGGCGGACGGGAGCTGCCGGCAGGCGGTCAACGACGCGGCGGTCAAGCGACTGGTGGCAGGCATGGCGCCGTTGAGCAGCAACACGGCCGCCTACTGCCAGGCGCGTGCTCGGTTACCGCAGACGCTTGTCTCAACGCTGGCACAGCGCACCGGTGCGCTGCTCACCGAGGGGGCTGCCGACTGGTGGCATTGGCGCGGCAGGCGCGTGTGCCTGGCCGACGGGACGACGGCGACGATGGCTGACACCCAAGAGAACCAAGCCAAGTACCCCCAGCCCGGCAGCCAGCGCGAGGGGCTGGGCTTTCCGATGCTGCGCGTGGTGGCGCTGATGTGTCTGGCCAGTTGCGCGCTGCTCGATGCCGCCACCGGTGCCTGCAAGGGCAAGGGCAGCGACGAGCAGACGCTGCTGCGCGGCCTGCTCGATCACCTCGGGTGCGGCGATGTGCTGCTCGGCGACGCCTTCTTCCCGACCTACTTCCTGCTCTGCGAGCTGCTGCGCCGGGGCGTCGATGGGCTGTTCGAGCAGTACGGGGCGCGCAAACGCAGCACCGACTTCCGCGCTGGCGAGCGGCTTGGGGCACGCGACCACCTCATCGTCTGGGCGAAACCGGAGAAGCCGGACTGGATGAGTCAGGCCGAGTACGACCAAGTCCCCAACACCTTGAAGGTACGAGAGTTTCATGCTGGCGGCAAGATCATGGTCACGACCTTCTTGTGCCCGAAGGACACCCCCAAGGGCATGCTCAAGGCGCTGTACAAGCGCCGCTGGAACATCGAACTGGATCTGAGGAATATCAAGACCACCCTCGGCATGGAGCACCTGCGCTGCAAGACGCCCGAGATGGCCGTCAAGGAGTTGTGGGTCTACCTGCTGGCCTACAATCTGATCCGCTTGCTGATGGCGCAGGCCGCCCTGCTCGCCGACCAGATCCCGCGTCAGCTCAGTTTCAAACATACGGTGCAGGTCTGGATCGCCTGGCAGCAGCGCGGCGGCGGCACCCACGATGCGGTGTGCATCCGAGGACTACTCATCTTGATTGCCGGCCCACGGGTCGGACGGCGCCCGGGGCGCATCGAACCCCGCGCCCTCAAGCGCCGGGCCAAGAAGTATCCACTGATGACCAAGGCCAGGGCGGCGGCACGCGAGGAAGTGCGCGTGAACGGCCACCCCAAGAAATAGCGCTGACCAGTGCGAGCGTCGGATGTGTAACCTACTGATTTATAGAGGTGGGAGTCCTTAAGTCAGTGCCATTCGTGCGACACGAAGTCGCACGCGTATTTATCAAGGAATCAAAGATCCGGTGTTCTGCCACCGGTACCCTACCGGGCCGTGCGTCGGGGGTAACCCCGGGGTGCGAAGCGCTCGGGACACTGTGGCCTCCGCTCGATACGCGGGCAACGAAACCGCGAGGGGACGTTGCGACTGCCAGCCTCAGGGTGGTCGGGAGCTAGGGTTGCGGGGTATGGCCAACTCAGGTGAACCACTGTCGAAGCGTCGTTACTGACAACATGCCAAAGAGGCCGACAGGCATGGACCAAAAGGTACGCAGCCAGGTCGGGGGGTCGAATGGTCTCCCCGCGCAGATGTTGTGCTGCCGGCGCACAGGTGGGGCCTAAGCCCTCGCGGAGTGATACGCGTGTGGAACGTGGTAAGCCCAACTGCTCCCGCAGGGATCGCGGAAGGCGGCCCGCAAGGGCCAGCTGGCGGGCAAGTGGGTAAAGGAGGTCGGAGCAAGCGAAGGCCAGTCTGTAATCGACCGGATAGGGGTTCAAGCTTTGCCCCACCCCGAAAGGGGGCTGACTTCCGACTGGTCTCGAATCACGAGAAAGGTACGAAAAGGCTCAACCCGTGAGGTTACTTGGACAATGAACGCCCTCGGCGTCATTGAAGGCCCGCAGGGCGCCGCGGCACTCTGGTCAACCATCGATTGGACCAGAGTACGCCGTCATGTCAGCCGATTACAAGCCCGTATCGTGAAGGCGGTCAGGGCAGGCAAGTGGCACCTCGTGCGGTGTCTGCAACGCCTGCTTGCCGGCTCGTTCGCCGCCAAGCTGTTGGCGGTGCAGCGGGTCAGCTCCAACCGGGGCAAACATACCGCGGGCGTCGACGGCCTGGTGCTGGAGACCCCCGCACAGAAGTGGCGACAAGCCCAACAGTTGAATGCGAAGGACTACAAGCCAAAGCCGCTGAGACGGATCTACATCCCCAAGAAGAACGGAAAACGTCGACCGCTCGGCATCCCCACGCAAGCCGACAGGGCCGAGCAGGCCCTTGAGCTGCTGGCGTTGGACCCGGTGGCGGAGACCCTGGCCGATCGAAGCTCCTACGGCTTTCGCCGCGAGCGCTCCACGCAGGATGCGATGGCCGGGTGTTTTCTCGCCCTATGCCGCCAGCAGAGCGCCGAATGGATTCTGGAAGGGGACATCCGGGGCTGTTTCGATCATCTCGACCATCACTGGTTAGTCGAGCATGTCCCGACAAACACGGACAAATTGCGCGCCTGGCTCAAGGCCGGCTACTTGGAGCAGGGGGCATTTCATTCCACGGCAGAGGGAACGCCACAAGGGGGAATCGTCTCCCCGACGGCCGCCAACATGGCCCTCGACGGTCTCGATGCACGTCTGCACAGACGCTTCAAGGGCCGTCACAAGGTCAATCTGGTCCGCTATGCCGACGACTTCGTGATCAGCGGCGCCTCTCGGGCGCTGCTCGAAGACGAGGTCAAGCCCCTGGTAGAGCAGTTCCTCGCCGAACGCGGACTGACGCTCTCGCCGGAGAAGACCCGAATCGTCCATATCGACCAGGGTTTCGACTTTCTCGGCTTCAACGTCCGCAAATACAACGGCAAGCTGCTCATCAAGCCGTCCGTTTCCAGTATCGCAGCGGTCAAGGAGAAAGCCCGCGCCATCTTCAGGAACGGCGCGAGTCTGCCCCAGGACGCCCTGATCCGCCGGCTCAACCCGGTGCTTCGGGGATGGGGCAACTACTACCGCCATGCCGTCAGCAAGGAGATCTTCGACGGCATTGATCACGCGATCTGGCGCATGGCATGGAACTGGGCCAAACGACGACATCCCCAGAAGGGCGGCCGGTGGGTCAAGGACCGATACTACGCCCACCTCAACGCTCGCGACTGGGTGTTCACAGACGGATCGCTCACACTCTTTCGGATGGCAACCATCCCGATCCGACGCCATGTCAAGATTCGCGGCGACGCCAACCCCTACGACCCGCTCGACGCCGGCTATTTCGCGGAACGTCATGCACGGCGGGCCAACGCGCCGCCCGATACCCCTCCCATTTGGCTAGCTCTGTGATGCGTCTCAGCCCTTACCCCGTTGGCCACCGGGTGCTTCGCGGCGCCTTTTCGAGGCTTGAGCCGTGTGCGGTGAAAGTCGCTCGCACGGTTCTTAGGGGGCAGGGTGGCGGTAACGCCACCCTGCTACCCGACGGGTCAGATCCCATTCCCTGCTCTATCCATCCCAGAAAAGGGATCTGAGATCCATCTAGCCGACCCCGCCCGCGGGCCTACAGTTGAGGTAGGGAACAACCCGAGCTGCAGCCCGACGGGGCGGGAGTCGACCATGAAACTCTACGGCGGAATCGACCTACATTCAAACAACAGCGTGGTGGCCCTGCTCGACGAGGACGAGCGGCTGGTCTACCGCAAGCGCCTGGCCAACGACGCGCCCAGCATCCTGGAGGCCTTGGCGCCCTACCGCGAGGCCATCGTGGGGCTGGTGGTGGAGTCCACCTACAACTGGTACTGGCTGATGGACGCCCTGATGGAGGCCGGCTACCCGGTCCACCTGGCCAACACCGCAGCCCTGGTGCAGTACTCGGGGCTCAAGTACAGCGACGACGACTCCGACGCCCGCTGGTTGGCGCAGATGCTGCACCGCGGGCTGCTGGCGGAGGGCTACATCTACCCCAAGGAGGACCGCGCGGTGCGCGACCTGCTGCGCCGGCGCAGCCGTCTGGTACAGCAGCATACCGCCAACCTGCTGGCCATCCAGAACCTGTTCGCCCGCGACCGCGGTCGCTCCTTGAACGCCAAAGAGGTCAAGCGCCTGGCCCCCGAGACGGTGCCCCGGCTGTTGCCCGATCCCAACCAAGCCCTGGCCGTACAGGCAACCCTGCTGCCCATACGCGGGCTGGAGGCGGCCATCGACCTGTTGGAGCGGGAAGCCCTGGCCCAGGTCCGGCTGCGCCCGGCCTACCGCCACCTGCCTGGGCCGGACGGGGTATTCGCCCCGTCCGGAACGTCTCGACCCCTGCCGATCACCAGAGCCGTCGCGTCCCTCGCGAGGTCCCAAGCCTACGGGACGGAGTTGCAAACCTCGTCCCGCCGGGATCATTCCCCGTCCGCCTGCTCCAGATATTCCTGGTTGTGAAGATCCAACTTCACGAGACCCGCAATCGGACTCAGGGCAGGATGGCCAAGGACAAACCGGGTCATGCGGAAACCGCGACGAAACGCTCCACGCAGGTTTGCAGTCTGGTGCGCGGCGCCTTCTGCAGGGCCATCAGCAGGGCGTGGGGGACCACCGCCAGCCCGAATCGCCGCTGGATCTCCTGCTCCAGGTAGAGGGTCAGGCTGGCAGCCATGTCCGCGTCGGCCTGGGCACGATGGGAGCGACCGGCGGCCGGCAGCCCCAGGAAGCTCGCCAGGGTCCCGAGCTTGTGGTTGGGCGCGTCCGGCAACAGACGGCGGGCGACCAGCATCGAGCAGGCGAACGCCTGACCCCGGGTCCGGCCCAGCCCGATCCGGTCCAATTCCGCGTCCCAGAACTTCCCATCGAACGAGGCGTTGTGCGCCACCAGGGGGCAGGTGCCGACGAATGCCGCCGCCTCGGCCATGACCCGCGCGGCGGGCGGCGCCTGACGGATCATGGCGTTGGTGATGCCGGTCAGGTCTTGGATGAAGGACGGGACCCTGACTCCGGCGTTCATCAGGCTCTGGTAGCGATCGACCACCCGGCCGTCGCGCACCAGGGCCACGGCGATCTCCGTCGCCCGCGCCCCCTGCTCCGGCGCCAGGCCGGTGGTCTCGAAGTCGATGACGGCGATGGTCTCCAAGGAATCGGTCTTCCGGTCAAGGCGTGGGGTGAGCCCACTGTAGCCGCGATGAAGCGCGAGCGGAATCGGGGGTGGTGGCACAGGCGCGACAAGAATGCGTTGCTTGCGACGCAGACTCGATTCCGCTGGGGTCCACCCAGACGATCGATAGCCAATCCACAGACCGCTTGGACGGCCTCCGGGCACGGGGAGCGCGTGTCAGGCGGCCACCGAGATGGAGGCGGCTCCAGGTCAGGCCAGCATGGCCCGGCGGATGCGCTGGAGCAGGTCGCGGATGTCGGCATCCGCCGGCACGGCGTGGCCCATGAGCCAGTCGTAGAGGATCTGGTCCTGGTAGGCGAGAAGGCGGTTGAAGGTGACGCGCTGCGCCGCGTCGAGCTCGGCGAACGCCGTGTCGAGGAAGCGGTTGAGGAGCAGGTCCAACTCCAGCATCCCGCGCCGGCACTGCCAGCGCAGGCGCAGGACCTCCCGGTCCTCCCCCTGACCTTCTCGATCCGCGGGGTCGATCCGAGGGCTCACAGTCCCTTGGCCAGCATCAGTTCCTTGATGTGGCCGATGGCGCGGGTGGGGTTGAGGCCCTTGGGACAGACCTCGACGCAGTTCATGATGGTGTGACAGCGGAAGAGCTTGTACGGTCCCTCTAAGGCATCGAGGCGCTCGTCGGTCGCCTGGTCGCGGCTGTCGGCGAGGAAGCGCCAGGCCTGCAGCAGCGCCGCGGGGCCGTGGAACTTCTCCGGGTTCCACCAGAAGGACGGACAGGAGGTGGAGCAGCACCCGCACAGGATGCACTCGTAGAGTCCGTCGAGCTTGTCGCGGTCCTCCGGCGACTGGAGGATCTCGGCCTCCGGCAGCGGGTCCTTGCGCACCAGGTAGGGCTGGACGTTGCGGTATTGCTCGTAGAACTGGCTCATGTCGACGACCAGATCCCGGATCACGGGGCGGCCGGGGAAGGGGCGGACCTCGACGGGCTCCTTGAGGTCGGCCACCAGGGTGATGCAGGCCAAGCGGTTCTTGCCGTTGACATTCATGCCGTCCGACCCGCACACCCCTTCGCCGCAGGAGTGGCGGAAGGCAAAGGATTCGTCCTGGCTTTTGATCTCCAGCAGGGCCTCGCGGAGCATCATGCCGGGCAAGGCGCGGATCTCGTAGTCGACCATGCGGGGCTTGTGGTCGGTGTCCGGGTTGTAGCGGTAGACGCGGAATTTCATGGGCTGAATCTCGCTGGGGATCTCGCTCGGGACCCTCAATACACCCGCTCTTTGGGCGGGAAACTGTCCACCGTCAGCGGCTTGGTGCGCACGGGCTTGAAGTCCATGCGGTCGCCGTCGCGCTGGTAGAGGCTGTGCTTCATCCATTCCGCGTCGTTGCGCTTGGGGAAGTCGATGCGCGAATGGGCCCCGCGGCTCTCCTCCCGATAGAGGGCCGAGCACAGGGTGGCCATGCCCACGTCCATGAGGTTGTCGAGCTCCAGGGCCTCGATTCGGGCCGTGTTGAAGGTCCGGCTGTGGTCCTTGAGCCGCATTCCTTCGATGCGTTCGCGCAGGGCTTTGAGCTTTTCCACCCCCTCGGCCATGACCTCCTTGGTGCGAAAGACCGAGCAGTGGTCCTCCATGAGTTTGCGCAGCTCCGCCTTGACGGCGGCGACGCTCTCGCCATCGCCTTTGCGGTCCCAGCGGGCCAGGCGTTCGGCCGCCTTGTCCACCGCGGCCTCGGGCAGCGGCCTGTGGTTGGGGTTTTCCTTGAGATACTGCAGGATGTCGGTCCCGGCGGCGCGCCCGAAGACCAGGATGTCCAGCAGGGAATTGCCCCCGAGCCGATTGGCCCCGTGCACCGAGACGCAGGCACACTCCCCGGCGGCATAGAGTCCGGGGACGACCTCCTCGGGCCCATGGCGGGCGGGGGCGACCACGCGGCCGAAGCGGTCGGTGGGGATGCCGCCCATGGCGTAGTGGGCCGTAGGGAAGATCGGGATGGGCTCCTCGGCGGGGTCGATCCCTAGGAAGGTGCGGCAGATGTCGCTGATGCCGGGCAGGCGCCGCCCCACCACGTCCTTGCCCAGGTGGTCGAGTTTGAGCAGGACGTGATCGGAATGCTCGCCGCAGCCGCGCCCCTCGCGGACCTCGGTGGCGATGGCCCGGCTCACCACATCGCGGCTGGCCAGGTCCAGCGCCCGCGGGGCGTAGCGCTCCATGAAGCGCTCGCCGCGGACATTGATCAGGTAGCCGCCCTCGCCGCGCGCGCCCTCGGTGATGAGCATCCCCTTGCCGGCCACGCCGGTGGGGTGGAACTGGTAGAACTCCATGTCCTGCAAGGGCACGCCCGCGCGCAGCGCCATCGCCATGCCATCGCCGGTGTTGATGTAGGCGTTGGTGGTGGTGCGGAAGACCTGGCCGTAACCGCCGGTGGCGATCAGCGTCGCCTTGGACTCGATGATGAGCGGCTCGCCGGTCTCGATCTCCAGGACTAGGGCCCCGAGGATGCAGCCCTCGTCGTCCCGCAGCAGGTCAATGGCGAAAAATTCATCGAAAAAGTGCGTGCGGGCGCGCAGGTTCTGCTGGTACAGGGCATGCAGGATGGCGTGCCCGGTGCGGTCGGCCGCGGCACAGGTCCGCACCGCCTGGTCGCCCCCGAAGTTCTGGCTCTGGCCCCCAAAGGCGCGCTGGTAGATCTTGCCGGTGTCCAGCCGGGAAAAGGGCACCCCGGCGTGCTCCAGCTCGTAGACGGTCGGGATGGCCTCGCGGCACATGTACTCGATGGCGTCCTGATCCCCCAGGTAGTCCGACCCCTTGACGGTGTCGAACATGTGCCAGTGCCAGTTGTCCGGCAGGACATTGGCCAGGGCCGCGTTGACCCCGCCCTGAGCGGCCACGGTGTGGGAACGGGTCGGGAAGACCTTGGAGACCACGGCCACCCGAAGGTCTGCCCCCGCCAGGCGGCGGGCGGCATTGAGCCCAGCCCCGCCGGCGCCAATGATCAGTGCATCGAAGTGTCGTCTTGGGATCGTCACGGCTTGGCTACCTCACCCCGGCGCTGGAGACGGCCTGCAGGGCCCAGAGGCCGGAGGCGAGAAAGACCAGGGCAAAGGCCGCCATGGCTCCGACCCGGGCACCGAGCGGCTTGACGTAGTCCATGAGGACGTCGCGGATGCCGACCCAGGCATGGGCCAGCAGCAGCGGGATGCAGACCAGGAGGCCCAGCGAGATCCAGGGCCGGGCGACCCAGGCGGCCCAGGCGGCGTAATCCGCCGGCGGGCTCAGGATCAGGTGCAGTACGACGTAGGTCAGGAAGACTGCGAGGTAGACGGCCGTCACGCGCTGGACCAGCCAGGCCTTGAGACCCGAGGCGTTCCGACTCATAGCATCACCCCCAGCACCAGGACGGCAACCGCGGCGCCGATCACGACCTGGGCGCTGCGCCGCGCCGCCTCACGTTCCAGGCCCAGGCCAAGGTCCAGGGCGAGATAACGGACGCCCGCAAAGAGGTGATGGAGCAGGGACCAGGCCAGCACCAGCAGGAGCAGGCGCACGGGCCAGGAGGCCAGGGTCGCCGATGCCGCCGCGAAGCCCGCTGGGCCTTCCAGGGACTGGTGGAAGAGGTGAGCAAACAAGGGAATGGACAGGACCATGAGCACCCCGCTCACGCGGTGCAGGATGGAGGCCAAGCCCATGGCAGGCAGCTTGATTCGCCACAGATCCAGGAAGACGGGACGTTTGGGTTTCATGCTCCTTGCCCAGCGATAGGGTTCTATTGTGCGGCGCAGCAGAGTATAGGGGCTTTCTGCAGGCCATCAACTGCGGCAATCGCAGGGCATCTGCGGCGGGCGCCTGCGCCACCCGACGGGTGCCAGAAGCGCCACGACCCAGACTTCTGCTCGCAAACACCGCATCTTAGGCACTCCTGACCGAGTCGTGAGAGGCGGCGGCTGGGCCGCACCGCCGCTGCCCAGCCTGGGTCTCGATCCCTATGAAACCTGTCAATCCAATCCATTGCCAACAGGGTGCTCCCTGGTCGGGAGTCGCTCAACCGTCGGCCTCGTCCAGGGCGCTCCGCAAGACCCGGAACAGCTTGCGCGCCCCGTCCGGGCGGCCGGCCTCCTGGTCGCGCTGGGCAGAGCGGATCAACTGGCGCAGCGCCTGGTGATCCGCCCCGGGGCACAGATCCAGAAAGGCTCCCAGGGCCGCGTCACCCTCCGCGAGGAGGCGGTCGCGCCAGCGCTCCACCCGGTGGTGGCGAGCCGCGGCGGCCTGGTCCATGGCCTGGCGGGACTCCAGCAGGGCCTCGATGGCGCCCAGGTCCTCGCGCTCCAATAGATTGGCGACGCGCTTGACGTGGCGGGGCATGGCCCGGCGGTCCTTGATGCGGGCGGTCTCCGCCACGGCGGCGAGCGTGGCCGGACCGAGGCTCAGGGTCGCCAGCTCCGACGGCGACAGGGCAAGCAGGCGCCGCGCCGCCTCCTGAACCGCGTGGGACTCGCGCTTGCGCTGGCTGCGACTGGGCGGGCGCTCGGCCTCCTCCCCCGCCAGGTCCGGGGTCTGGTCGAAGTCCGCGTCATTCCGGTCTGAGTGTGGGATTCCTTGAGTGCCTCTCGCCATGTTTGCAGTCCAAATCCTGCGAAATCCTGTTGATCCTGTCTGTTCATTGCCGACTGGCAGGATACCCAATGTGGTGCTAAGAGGCGGCCTTGAGGTACTCCAGCAGCAACTGCGGGGCACGCAACCCGCGATAGTCGTTCACGTCGAGGCGATAGGCCAGATGGACCTGGCCCTGAGCCTCGCCCATGGCCTCACCCAGGCCGAAGCCGATGGCCTCGATGCTCTGAGTCACCCCGGCCAGGCCAGGCCGCAGGCGCAGGCGCAGATGCCCATCCCCCACCAGCCGCCGGTCGAGCACCTCGAAGACGCCATCGAAAAGGGGCTCGGGGAAGCCCTTGCCCCAGGGGCCGG
The DNA here is from genome assembly GCA_963696465.1 of uncultured Gammaproteobacteria bacterium. Lineage (GTDB taxonomy): Bacteria > Pseudomonadota > Gammaproteobacteria > Thiohalobacterales > Thiohalobacteraceae > JAHJQQ01. Next base: position 121,566 of record CAVOKC010000022.1, read on the forward strand.
CGGTGCGCAGCGCCTCCGCCGTCTCCAGATTGAGGCAGGCCGGCGCCAGCTCCCCGTCGGACACCAGCTCGCGCACCGGTGGCCGGTCGCCCAGCTCGGCGTGGGCCGCGGCAGCAAAGGCGGTCGCGAAGTCGTCTAGGTGCGCGGCGGGCAGGGTCAGCCCGGCGGCCATGGCATGACCGCCGAAGCGCTCGATGAGCCCTGGGTGGGCCTTGTCCACCGCGTCGATCAGGTCCCGAATGTTGGCGGCCTCGACCGAGCGGCCGGAGCCGCGCAGGCGCCCATCGCCCGCATCCCCGAAGGCAATGGTCGGCCGCTGATACCGCTCGCGGATGCGCGCGGCGACGATCCCCGTCACACCCTGGTGCCAGCCCTCGCCGGACAGGCAAAGGCCTGCCGGGAGTCCCGCCCGATCGAGACTCAGGGCCTCGACCATGGCCTCCGCCTCCTCGCGCATCCCGCCCTCGATGCCGCGGCGCTCGCGGTTCAGCCCGTCGAGCTGGCGCGCCAAGTCCATTGCCAGGTCCGGGTCGTCGGTGAGCAGGCACTCGACCCCCAGCGACATCTCCGTGAGGCGCCCGGCGGCGTTGAGCCTTGGGCCGGCGGCGAAGCCCAGGTCCCGGGCCGTGGCGCGGTCCGGGTCCCGTCCGGCCACCGAAATCAGGGCCCGCACCCCGGGGCAGCAGCGCCCGGCGCGGATGCGCTGGAGCCCCTGCTCCACCAGGATGCGGTTGTTCTCGTCCAGGGTAACCACGTCGGCCACGGTCCCCAGGGCGACCAAGTCGAGGAAGGCGGCCAGGTTGGGCTCCCGACGCCCAGCCGCAAACCAGCCCAGTTCTCGCAGCCGGGCCCGCAGGGCAGCGAGCAGATAGAACATGACCCCGACCCCGGCCAGGTGCTTGCTCGGGAAGGCGCAACCGGGCTGGTTGGGGTTGACGATGGCCGCGGCGAGGGGCAGCTCGGCCCCGGCGAGGTGATGATCGGTGACCACAACCGGGATCGCGGCCTGCGCCGCCCGGGCCACCCCCGCGACGCTCGCGATGCCGTTGTCCACCGTGAGGATCAGGTCCGGGCCCAGGGGAAGTGCCGCCTCCACCACCGCCGGGCTCAGGCCGTAACCGAAGGCGAAACGGCTCGGGATGAGGGAGGAGACGCGAGCCGCCCCGAGGGCCCGCAGCCCGCGCACGGCGAGCGCGCTGCCCGTCGCGCCGTCGGCGTCGTAGTCCCCAACCACCAGGATATGCCCCCCGGCCTGGACCTGTCGGGCCAGGAGGTCCGAGGCCAGGTCGATCCCCTTGAGCGTCGCCACGGGGTGCATGCCGGTCAGGGCCAGGGCCGGACCGGCGGTGGCCCCGCGGGCGCGGTAGAGGTGACCGAGCAAGTCTGCAGGGTGGGCCGGAAGCGGCGCACCGGCGCCTCCCTCAGGGCGGCGATAGAGCCGGACGTCGGGGCGCTTGGATCCGGCCTGGGTGGCCGCCTGAACGGTTGCCGCTTGCATGGGGTCGGAAGGCTAACACGGTCGGGAACCGTGGTCATGCGGCCCTGGGCCAGGCCCGGGCGGACCCCGTCGCCCACCACGGTCACGGACCCGGGTGATCAGCCGGTATAGAATGGGGCCCATGGCCGCCCGACACGCAACCGCCGAGGTACCGCCCTTGCGTCGTACCCACCCGTCCGCCCGCACCCACCGCCTGTGGCGCCTGGCGCTGACCCTGGCCCTGGTCGTCGTCCCGCTGGCGACCAGGGCCGGGAACCTAACGGCCCGGGTCTCTGGGCCTGCGCCGGACGGGACTCTACAGCTGACGCTGGAGGCCGGCCGAGCCCCCCTCGCGGAGCCGGACCTGTCCGCCCTGGGGCAGGACTTTGAGATCCTGGCCACGCGCAACCAGCACCAGTCCTTCATGGTGAACGGCCGGCGCACCGACGCCTTTAGCCTGATCCTGACGCTGCGGCCCCGCCGCGAGGGCATCGCGGAGATCCCGCCGATCGAATATGGCGACGAGACCACCCCGACCCTGCGGTTGGACACCGCGGCCGCCGCCGCAGCCCCTGCGCAGATCCCGGCACTGGCCCCGTTGCAGGTCGACCGCCTCTCCCTCAGGGTAAGCCGGCCCGCAGCGCCCCGGACCTGGTGCTTGAGACCGAGATCGCGCCACAGCCGGTGAGAGTCCAGCAGCAGGCAATCCTGACGGCACGGGTGCTGGCCCCGCAGAGCGTCGCCGGGACCATCGCCCGCCCGCGGCTCTACGATCCCAAGGTTTCGGGGGCGAGTCTGATCCCCCTGGGCGAGGACGAATACCAGGCCAGCCGGGAGGGCGAGCCCCATGAGGTCTATGAGCGCCGCTACGCCCTCTTCCCCACCCAGACCGGGACCCTGACCATCGAGCCCCTGGTGGCCGACGCCTGGGTTGGCGGCCCTGGCGTTCAGGCCCCGGCCCAGCAGCGCGCCACCTCGCCCAACCTGACCCTGGAGGTCGAGGCCGCCGCCATCGGCCCGGCGGGGAAGGCCTGGCTGCCGGCCCGCGCCGTCAAGCTGTCGGAGGAGCAGCCCGGGGTCGCCCGGGTCCGTGCGGGGGAGACCTGGCAGCGGGTCATCGCCCTGCGCGTCGAGGGGCAGCCTGCGAGTGCCCTACCGCAGTTGACGGCCCCAGCACCTTTCCATCTCGTCACCCGCAGCGGCCGCCCCGTCCTGTGGGACGAGCGCCTGCCGGACGGCCTGGTCGGCACCCGGCGCGAGGTCATTCTGGTCAGCGGCAGCGAACCCGGCCTCTATCGCCTCCCCGAGATACGCCTCGACTGGTGGAACACCGCCACTGGGGGCTGGGAGACGGCGGTCCTGCCGGCCAGGGACCTGGAGGTCGTAGCCGCCACCGCAGCCATCCCGTCTCCGGCCGAGCCCACCCAGCCGGCACCCCAACACCAGGATGCCGCTGACGCGGGGCAGGCCGCAGTCGGGCCGCAAGGCACCGGCGGCCCCTGGATCTGGGCCCTGATCGGGCTTGGACTGGGCTGGATGGGCCTTCACGCCCTGCGCCGCCACGGAGCCCCCGCCCCGCCGCCGGGCCCGGCCGCCGCGCCCGCCAGGACCACCGAGCCCGAGCCCCGACCGGACCCGCTGGCGGAGGCCATGGTGGCCGTCCGCGAAGGCTATCGAGCCAGAAACCCAGACGCCGCCCGCCACGCCCTGCTCGCCTGGGCCCGCCTGGCCTGGCCCCACAACCCCCCGGGCAACCTCACCCAGCTGGCGCTGCGCTCCCCGGAGCCCGCCCGCGCCCGCATCATCCTTCTGGACAAGACCTTCTTCAGCCCCGACCCGCTGGACTGGAGCAAAGAGCCCCTCTGGGAAGACCTGCCGCCCATCGCCGCCGCAGCCGCACTGGAGCCCCCGCCGCCGCCCCCGAAGCGCCGCCTCGGCACCCCCAGGCCGCGGCAAGAGTGAGCGCCAGCCCCGAGGCCCATCCGCCAACGCCGACATCAGCGAGATCAAGACCCTGACCAAGCTCTTTGACACCCATCCCTTCGGCCATCGGAAGGCGGCGGTCCCTGCGCCGTTCCCCGGGCTGCCCCGCGCGGAGAGACCCGCATGAACCGGGTCACTGGGCTTGCGGCAGCCCTGCTGTCGGTCTTCTTGCTGGGCGCGGCGGCCGTCGTCTCCATCCTGACCTGGGTCTCCGTGGACCTGGACCTGACCCCTTACAAGGGCCGCGTCGTCAATGAGCTGAATGCCCGCACTGGGCTGCGAGTGGAGGTAGCCGGGGCCCTGGCCCTGCGCCTGGGACCCGAGCTGGGCTTCAGGGCCGAGGGCCTGACCCTGACCGGCCCGAGCGCGGGGGCCGCCCCCCTGCTGCGGGCCCAGGCCGCCACCCTGACAGCCGCGACCGTGCCCCTGCTGCGCGGCCGCCTGGAGATCGGGGACTTGGAGCTGAGCGGGACGCAGCTCGACCTGACCCGCGACAGGGCCGGACGCCTCAACTGGGACCTGTCCGCCGCCGTCGCCGGTGCCCCCGCGACTGTCCTGGATGGCCTGCGGCTCCGGGTGCGCAGCTCCCGGGTCACCTACAAGGATCAAGGCAGCGGGCAGGTCCTGCGAATCGGCGTCCGTGCCCTGGAGGCCCGCCGCACCGGGGAGACCCTGAGGCTCGCCCTCGACGGCGACATCGACGGCGAGCCGGTGCGCCTCACCGGGGACACAGCCCCGTTAGAGCGCATCCTGGCGGGGGACGCGCCGATACCCCTGAACCTCCGTGGCCAGTTCCTCGGCCTCGACCTAAGCGCCGACGGCGCGCTGGCCCCTCCCGGCACCGGCACCCCAACCAGGGCGACCCTGACCCTCAAGGCCAAGACGCTCAAGGGCCTGAGCCCCTGGCTGGGCCGGGACCTGGCCGCCCTGGGCCCAGTGGACGCCCGGTTCGTTCTCGACGGCGGCGGCGGTCGTTACACGCTGGCCCCCCTGGCCATGGGTATCGGCCCGGCCCGGGCGGATGGGCAGGTCAGCATCGACCTCAAGGGCAGACGCCCGAAGGTGGACCTCGACCTGACCCTCGCCGCGTTGGACTTGCGCCCCTTCCTTGCTGAATGGCGGCCAGGATCGGACCCAACCCAGGGCCACGTCTTTAGCGAGGCGCCCCTGGCGCTGGACTGGATGGCGGCGTTGGACCTCGACGCCCGAGTCCAGGTCAGAGACCTGACCAGCGACCCCCTGGCCATTACGGACCTCGATCTCAGGGCAACCCTGGCCGACAGGCACCTCAAGCTAGCCGCCACCGGCAAGGTCCAGGAGCGGCGCAACCTGACCCTGGACCTGGGCCTGGATGCGCGAGGCGCAAGCCCGAGCCTGGACCTGGACCTCCGGGGCGACAAGCTCATGATCGCGCCCCTGGTGGCAGGAACCGCCGCGGAGGGTCAGGTCCGCGGCGACCTGGACGCCCGGGCCAGGCTCAGGGCCAGCGGGCCAACGGCCGGGGCCATGGCCTCCTCCCTGGGCGGAGAGGTGTTGCTGCTGGTCGAGGGGGTCGAGGCCCCGGTGCAGCGCCTCGACGGTTTGGGTGGAGGGGCCAGGGTCATCCTGGGCCAGATCCTCACCGCGAAGTCCAGTACGGCCCGCATCGAGTGCGGCCTGGTCGTCCTGACCTTCAAGGCCGGCCGCACCGAGATCAAAGGCGTCATCGACACACCGAACTCCATCGTCGCCGGCGAGGGCTGGCTCGACCTGGCCAAGGAATCCATCGAGCTGCGTCTGGTACCCCGGCCAGGGCGTTGCCATACTGAGCGTCGCGGCTCCGGTTCTGGTCTCCGGACCCCTGGCCGCTCCTGACTACCGCATCGAGCCGGGTGATCTGGTAACCCGGCTGG
>CAVOKC010000023.1:0-132678 GCA_963696465.1 uncultured Gammaproteobacteria bacterium
GCAGCGCCCAGCCCTGCGCCAGTTCAATATCCTCAGGGCGGATCGCCTCGGTATCGACCGGCATGAATACTTCGGTACGTCCCAGACGTAACACCTCTGCGCCGAGTCCCACAAGAATTTCGCTGAGCAGATCACGCGCGACACCGGAGTGTTCATACACGGCTACGCGCATGCCCGTGAGCGCCTGCGCGCCGAAGAAATCCAGATAACGGCGCACATAGGCCGCGCGCGCCTGCGCATCCACCGGTGGCAAGGCATCGGCGCGAATCACTGCGGGTATCTCAACCGTCTGCGCGCGTATCCCGGCCTCGTCGTCCTTCATGATCTCGCCGTATGCGGTGTTGAATTTGATGCCATTACGATCGTCCGGGATGTGGCTACCGGTGACCATGATCGAGGCTATGCCTAGCTGCATTCCGTAGGTGACGACGGCAGGCGAGGGTATGAAACCGCAGTTGATCGGTTGATAACCAGCATCGACGCAGGCGGCGGCAATTGCACTTCATGATCTCGGGTGTGCTCGGACGCAGATCGCCGGCTATCGCGACGGCTTTGCCGGACTCAGCGCCGTCGCCTGAGGTGAGCGGCGCGATACCCGGGTTGCGCTGGCGCTCCACCCAGGCTACGTGTTGAAGGAAACCGCGCGTGTAGGCATAACATACCGCGGGTGTCATATCGACCACCCGCCCGCGCGCGCCGCTGGTACCGAAACCGACGCCGCTGCGATTCATCAAATCCTCTATAGCTACCTTCTCGACAGACATGCTTAGCTCCAGTACTTGGGTTTATGATTTCCGACTGGAATGGCGCTTACTTATAAGTCAAAATGTAGGGTGGGCTAGCGTTTTATGCCTAACCCACCAAGCGTTGCGCAGCAACACGACGCGTTTATTAATGTGTGCCTACGGCACGCTTGGTGGGTTGCGGCGCAAACAACGCGCCTTACCCACCCTACATCGGATAAAAATTCGCTTAAGTTAGTGCCATTCATTCCTGACTGTTATTTTTGCGGCTGCTGCACATCCAGCGCCAACGCGGTCTCGACCATGTTGTCGCGGGCATCCCCCTTGGAACTCTTGGCGGCAACCTCGACCGCGCCGATGCCGACGCGTTGTTTATCGACACCGGCATCGGTCACTAAAGCCTGTGCGACTATCTCCGCACGCTGCTGCGCTAACGCCTTCAGATCGGCCTCGGCAAGCGGATGCAGCTCCACCAAGCGATCGAACAATGCCGCATAGAAGGCATGATCGGGACTCTCCTGACCGATCAGCGCCAGCACCGGATTGACCCGCTCCACGGGTTGACCCGATTGCTGCTCAAACTGCGCCTGGAACTCATCGACGGCTTTGTCGCCGGCACGCGCTTCGAGCAGTTTCTCCAACGCGCGCTGCGTCTGCGCGTTTTCGTAGTCCGCAGGTCCCGGCGCTTCATCCGGCGCGAGCTTGATGTCCAGTTCCGTCGCCAGTTCACTCCGCACCCGCTCCGCGCGTAGCGCGACGCTATCGCGTTCCGGATCGTAGCGGCCACCCACGATGACTTTCAACTGCGGACGTTCGCGCAGCGCCTTGCCGACGTTGACGAGTTTCTCCTGTTGCGGCGGTTGCAGCTGGATGCTGCCCGGATCGAAGGCAATGGCATTGCTCTGTTCGCCGCCTGCACCGAGCAGACTGCCCAATGCGCTGAACGGTGCCGTGATGATCTTGGTCAGCATGCGCACGATCGCCTGGCCGATTACGCCGCTTAGTGAAAATTTCGGGCTGTTCATATCGCCGCTCACTGGCACGGCGACATCGATGCGGCCTTGCGAGTCGGTCAACAAAGCCACCGCCAGATCCAGTGGTAAGTCGACCGCATCCGGCGAATCGATCGGCTCACCGAGGGTGAATTTTTCGAGCAGAATCTTGTTGTCGCCGGCCAATGCGCTGTCGTTGATTTTGTATTCGAGATCCAGCGACAGCTTGCCCGTGGCAATCTTGCGCCCGGCGAAGGTGGCGCTGTAGGGCGAAAACTGCGGCATGTCGATGTTACGGAATTCGGTGCGGATATCGGTGAACTGCTTCGGCGCGAACGGAGCAAGTGTTCCACGTACCTTGGCCGAACCGTATTGCTCGACGCGCCCATCGAAGGCGACCTTCGCGCGACTCGTCGGGTCGGACGAGATGCCGGTCACCGCACCGTGAAAATCACGGATCTGCGCGGCGAACGGCAAAACCAGACTCTGATCGGAATAATCGACGACGCCCTTCTCGACGCGCACCCGCGCCACCGTTACCGGGAACGGGCTTTCGTCCGCACCCGTTTGCGCAGTCTTTGGCGGCGCCTGGGTCTTTGTGCTTGTAGCATTCGCCGCGATCGCGCCCTTCTCGAAGACCTTGCCCAGATTGACGCTGCGATCTTTGAAGATCTGAACCTTCGCACCCGGTTCGACCAGGCGCATATCCTTGATGTGCAGCCGCCCGGGTCTGGATTCGAAGTCGATGCCGTCGGCGGCTAATGATTTCCACGCCAGGAAGCGATCGCCACCGTCTGTTTCGTTGATCAACAGATCGGTGACATTCGCCGTCCCCTTGGCGCGCAACACCGGCCCAGCCTGCTCCAGCCGGTATTCCAGGTCGGTCACCGCCGAGGCCGCGCCCGTCTTGAGATCGAGCAATGCATGCTGCGCCAGCAGTGAGCGCAGAGGATGGAGCGCCAGCTGATCCAGTTTCAGCTTCACATCCGCACTGGAACCATCGAGTGCGAAGCTGCCATTGGCCGTCAGCGCGCCACCCTGGGCTACGCGCAAGGCGGACTCGAAACTGACCGGTGTTTGCGCGTCATTGCTGAGATTCTTCAACGTCGCGGTAATATCCTCCAGCGTGTAGGCCAAAGCCGGCTTCAGGCTCAAGTGGGCATAGTCCACATGGAACGCCTCCAGTTGCAGCGTGTCCAGTTTGAATCGCCATGCTGATTTCTCCGCCACAGCCGTTGCGTTCTTTTCCACAGCCGTGTCTTTCGGACCGCTCAATGCCGCAAACAACCGCGTAGTACCCTGTTCGTCACGCTCGATGCGCGTATTACCTTCACGCAGCCTCACCTGGCTGATACTGAGCTCGCGCTTGCCGGTATCCACCTTGCCGCCCTCGAGCTTGAATTCCGCGAGCGTAGCCAAAGGTTCGGTTTCACTGATCGGTTTGAGTGCGAGCTTGGCGAGCTTCAGCGCGATCTCGTTCGCGGTCACGGTTGTCGTATCCGCGCCAATGTTGATATCCGCTTTGAGACTGGCGCCGACTTGCCCGACATCCAGTGCCAGCGGTGTTGCACGACTGCGGTCGGTGACATGTACGGCGATATTTTCCAACTGCGCCGCGCCCAGCTGAATGGTCCACGGTGTGGCCGCCTTGGTGGTGGACGCCGGCTTGGACGCTGGTGTGGATGCTGGTAGGGATGCTGGCGTCGGCGCAGCCGGCGCGCGTTCCGATATTGTCAGGGTCTGCCAGTTCAGCGTGCCGTCCGCGGCCAACGCCACACCGACGCGGCCGTTGCGCAGATCCAGTTGCGGCAGTGTCAACGCGCGGCTATCGAGATCGAACGTCCCCTCTTTGAGGTCGAGCGTTTCCAGGGCGAGCAGCGGTTCTTGTGCGCCTGGTTCGCGGACATCCAGGCCTGTGGCATGCAGTTGCAGACCCTGCGCGCTGAAGCGCGTCTTGCCCTCGGTATTGGCAACGCGATAACCCAGTTGGAAATCAATTGCACCCTGTGGGTCGGCGAGGCGGATTTCATCGCGCAGAAAATCCCAGACAGACGCAAGCTGGAAACCCCGCACAGTGAATTTGCCGGCTGCTGTCAGCGGATGCAGCGTCACCTCGCCTTGCAGTTGCGCTTTGCCGCCGGCCGGCAGATCGGCACTGAGCACATAGGCACCGTTACGATCCGGCAGTGTCGCGACGTTCTTCAACTCGATGTTGAGCGGTTTAAGGCTGAGGTTTGCGGGCGTTTTGCGTGAGCGGTCGCTGTAGGTAAGCGCGCCATCGACGAGCGTGATCTGCGTCAGCAGCACGCGCGCGGGACCGCTGTCATTGTCGGCAGCAGGTTCTTCGCTGGCCGGAAAACTCTTGGCCAGCTCAGCGAGATTGAGGCGGCCATCGGGTCCGTTGTCGACATGCAGATCCAGACCGTCCAACCGAATATCGGCAAATGTCCACGCCCAACGGAACAGACTGGAGAGTTCGAAGTCGATCAGCAAATGACGGAATGCCGCAATCGGCCGCCCGTCCGCCTCTTTCAATTGGAAATCGTCGACTTCGAACTTCAGCAGAGAATGGATTCGCGTACACCTTGCCGATGCTGGCCTGGCGCTGGAGCGTCTCCTGGGCATACTTGGGAACGTAATGCTTCACCAGATACGGAAGCAAAAGAAATCCCAACAACGCATATAAAACCAGCGCCGCCGCGCCAATGCGAAACGGCCTGCGGCTGACGATGCGCTTAATGATCTGCTGCATTACGGCCTCCCACCATTTTCGGCGTCCACAAAATTCAATCCTGCGCAGCGCCAAACACCACTAATGGCGCGCTCTGTTCGACCACCTGATTAATCCGCGCGCCGTCCCAACGATACACCAGATGCGCGCCCTGGCGCGGCAGGCTCACCGTCACCGGGCGCAGCGCCGCGAGACAACTGCCGCCGGGATGGCGCACGCTGTGATACAAAATACCGTAAGCGTCGGGATCGGCAGCGAGTAGCGTGCGCGTAAACGCCTGGCTGGCCGTGTAATCGTCGGCGGCGTGCACCGCAGCATACCGCGCATCGCGCACATCGTAGCAGGCTTGCAGGACTTCGCCGACCCACACCCGCATATGAAAATCCTGCGCGCGCACGCCGCGCTCGCGCGCATAACGTTGTTTGTGATGCACCGTCTCATGGATAGCCGTGAGTTGGCTCTGCGCGGCGTAGTAGATGCCGAAGGAGCCGTTGGAAAAGCGGCTGGGATTGCGCGTATGGGTGAACGCGCCCAACACAATACTGGCATGCGGGCCGTGCAGCAGATCGCCCGGGCGGATGCAACTCAACTGACCGGTTTCCTGCAACAGCCGTGGATTTACGCGCACCTGTAAGGCCCACAGCGCGCGCTTCTTGCGTTCAGTCAGATCGGTGCGCTCGAACAGATCGATCAACGGCGCGCGCGTCGGAATGATGCGGTACTGATGTTTCCAGCGCGGCTTGCGACGGGGCGGCAGGGTCATACACCGCCGCGTTCGGAGTTGAGATAATCGTAAACGTCGGCGAGTGCCTTGAGTTTGCCCGTGAGCAGGTAGGCCAGCGGCGAACTCAGGCCCCAGGGCCGGTACATGGCCTCGGCCGGAACCTGGCTATCATTGCGCAGCCAATCGATGTGGCTGTCCGGCGTGTAGAGGATATTGAGCGCGGCATAGATGCCAGTCAGATAGGCCAGCCGATCCAGCGTGTCTTCGGATACGCTGCGGATGGCGCCCGACGCGCCCCGCCGCAGTTCATAGAAGCGCGAGCGGCTGGGACTGCCGAGCAGGATACGCGCCTCCTCGTTACCCAAACCCCATTCGTTGGCAATGGCAAAGAAAGCTTCCAGCCCGGCCTCAGCCTGTTCCTCGCGCGAGAACCCCGCGGCACTCTCGGCGGTGAGCTGGTCGGGGTCGATGCGGGAGACCGAGGGCTTCATGATTTCTCCTCCAGATCTGGACTATAGCTTCACCATAGTCCAAATCGAGACGCACGGCAAGGCGGATATCCGCCCCCATCGTAAGGCGCAACACGCTGCGCTATTGGGCCCTACGCGTTGCTCGAACGCCTCCGCAGATGGATGCCGCCGCGATCATCCATACCATGCCCACCAAGCCAAGGCAGATGCGGGTACGGAGGGCTGGTACGGGTGGGAAAAGATTGCGCATCGGTAGATGCGTAGGGCAGGATACGCGCCGCAGGCGCTTTGCCGCCGCGTGCGCCAGTTGGCTCGCTATTTGCTATCCCCTGTTCGGTATTCGTAACAGATATACAGGAGCCCCCAGGTGAACCGTTACTACCTCGCCGCCGGCGTGTTATTCATCGCGATCGGCGCTGCCCTGGTCGCCGGCAAGTTTCTGGCGTTTGACGCCATTATGGCGTTCATAGTGCGCACACTCAGCCGCGACCAGATCATCACCGCGGACGGCGAGGCGTTGCTCGCGCGATCCTGGTATGCAGCTGCCACGGCTACCCTGTTGCTCGGCGGGCTACTCAGTGCCTGTTCGATAGACACAGTGCGCGGCGCGCTTGCGCAGTGGATCGGGCGCGACGCCTTGGGTGAGTGCCCATCCCGATATGCCGCATCCCGTGTCAGTGTTGCTGTGGTCGACACTCTGCGGGTTGGCGGTGGTGATCCTGTACCTGATGCACTCGAAATTCGGCGTAAGGATGCAACTCCTATTCAGGAAGGAAGGCTTGTTCGAGAACCTGACCTTCGCCCTGTATCTGCTGTCCGCCGGCGCATGCGCTATCGCGGCGCTGAGCCTCCACCGTAACCCGGCAGTAGTCCACCATCGCTTGGTGGCGTTGTTCTATCTGGCGTGCGCCTTGGCGTTCTTTCTGGTCGCCGGGGAAGAAGTCAGTTGGGGACAACGCGTTTTCGGCATCGAAACGCCCGAGGCGCTTGCTGCCATGAACTATCAGCAAGAAATCACCGCGCACAACCTCCTGTCCAAGCACACGCTCGACGCGATGACCAAGGGGGTCGCGGTGGTGTTCCTGCTCGGCTTGGTCGCCATGTGGGTAATGGTCGGCGCCCTGCGCTTGCCGGTTCTGCATTTCGTGATTCCACACCCGAGCCTGGTCGGTCTTGCGCTGATTGCCTTCTATAGCGCGCTGGTATTGCACCTGGAAATCTTCGAGGTGCTGTTGGCGATGTTCATCGCCTACTACAGCTACCGGGTATACAAGGCTGCGGTTCTTCGGCATGGCAGGTACGCTGAGCGTAATCCGGCCGCAGCGAACGAGACCGTAACGCGATATAAGCAGCGCAGCGAGCATGCCCCGGATACATTACTGGCGTCTATTAAAGAGGTTCCCGCTGCAGCGGAAACGTAACCATGAGCGACGCAAAACAGCCATCGCCAACACGAATCCGGATTTTGTGGATCGTCAAGCTATGCGTGACTATCGGACTTGGATGGTTTCTTTTTGCAAACGCCGACTGGTCGGCAATTGGCTTTACGTTAACCAGAATCCCGCCCGTTGTGCTGCTTGGGGTGTTGTTCATCATGCTGCTGAATGTCACCGTCAGTGCGTACAAATGGCAACTTCTGCTCAAGCTGCATGGCGTACATTTCAGTTTTTCGAAGCTGCACCGGTATTATTTCACCGCCGTATTTTTCAATAACTTTCTTCCAACCAGCATCGGCGGTGATGGCTACCGTATCTACAAGACGTTTGGTAACCCCCGCTCGAATTCATCTTCCGTTATTGCCGTGGTCATGGAACGATTGACCGGGATCATCGCACTCCTGGCTATCGGATATGTCTGCTCCTTCATCGTTTTCCATGCCCATGGTGATGAAGTGTCGGGGACGTTGATCACCCTGGGAACCGCGGGCATCGCCATGACGGTTGTTGCCGCGCTGTTTTTTATATTTCTGCAGGGCTATCAGCGGTTGAAGCGCTGGAAAAGCAAGCCCAGGTTGCTGCAGATCGTGCTCGAACATGGCATGGATTACCTTCGACAACCCGCTGCAAGCGCTTATGTGATGCTGATCTCGTTCTATTTTCATGTGCAAAACAGCATGGCATTTTATCTGCTGCTGCGTTACGGCGCTGGTGTGGATATATCCATCCCAGAAGTGTTTGTCGTGCTGACTCTGGTGACTCTGGTTGGCGTGCTTCCCATTTCCATCAATGGCCTGGGTGTAGTCGATGCCACTTTCGTGGTTCTTCTCGCTATCTACGGCGTCGACAACGATTCGGCACTGGCGGTCATGCTGATCGGGAGAATGCTGCTTATCCCGATCAGCCTCATCGGGGCGGGTTTCTACCTCTCCGACAGAAAAGACTTGCCAAAACAGGCGCAAGCCCCCGGCTAGTGACCGCGATGCCGATCTCCTCCGCTGTCCTAATTATTTCTTGCCCAATGGTTCCAAGCAGGCACAAGAAAAAGCCCGCAATTATGCGGGCTTGTGGATGCTATGAAATGTCTTGGGATGTTTGTATGGTGGCCAGGGACGGAATCGAACCGCCGACACGGGGATTTTCAATCCCCTGCTCTACCAACTGAGCTACCTAGCCGCGAAGAACGCGTATTAGACCGGCGGACCCCGATCAAGTCAAGGCGCAAACACGGCTCAAACGGGCTGCCCGTACTGGGTCGCCAGATACTCCCGGTACGCGCCCGAGCGCACCCGATCGCACCAGATCAGATTGTTCAAATACCAGGCCAGGGTCGCCTCGATGCCGGTCTCGAAACGGTGCGCGGGCGACCAACCGAGCTCGGCCTGCATCTTCGAGGAATCAATCGCATAACGCCGGTCATGGCCGGGGCGGTCGCGCACGAAACTGATCAGTTCGCGGTACGGTTGCGGGCCGGGTTTGAGCTGATCCAGGCGGTCGCAAATCAGATTCACGATGTCGATGTTGGTCCATTCGTTATTGCCACCGATGTTGTAAACCTCGCCCAAGCGGCCGCGCAGCAACACCGCTTCGATGCCGCTGCAGTGATCCTCGACATACAACCAGTCGCGGATATTTTTACCGTCGCCGTAAATCGGCAGCGGTTTGCCTTCCAGGGCGTTGAGGATCACCAGCGGGATCAGCTTTTCGGGGAACTGATACGGACCGTAATTGTTCGAACAATTGGTGGTCAGCACCGGCAGGCCGTAGGTGTGGTGATAGGCGCGCACCAGATGATCCGACGAGGCTTTCGATGCCGAGTATGGGCTGTTGGGCGCATACGCATGGGTCTCGGTGAACGGTGGATCGCTCGGCGCAAGACTGCCATAAACCTCGTCGGTGGACACATGCAGAAAGCGGCACGCAGCTAGATCCTGACCCCATACCGCGCGCGCGACTTCCAATAGGTTAAAGGTGCCGTTGATATTGGTTTTAATGAAGGCATCGGGACCAAGAATAGAGCGATCCACATGCGACTCGGCGGCGAAGTTCACCACTGCGTCGATGGATTCGTCGCGGAACAACTGCTCGACCAGCGCACGATCGCCGATATCACCATGTACGAAACGGTAGTTGGGCCGATCCTGAATCTCGGTGAGATTTTCCAGATTGCCTGCATAGGTCAGCGCGTCCAGATTCACCACGCGATCATGCGGGTGTTGCTGCAACCAATAGCGCACGAAATTCGAGCCGATGAAACCCGCGCCGCCCGTCACCAACAACCGCTTCATTTCTGTAACTCCCGCAACATCGACACCAGCGACGCGCGCCAGTGCGGTATCGGCCGCGCCAACACGGCGCGGATCTTTTGTTTATCGAGCACCGAATAGGCCGGTCGGCGCGCCGGGGTTGGATATGCGCTCGTCGGAATCGGCGTTATGCGTTGCGCCTTGATGGGAAAACCCAGTGCGCGCGCTTCGTCCACAATAGCGACGGCGAAATCGTACCAAGAGGCAACACCTTCGTTAGTGAAATGAAAGCAGCCGCGCGCATCCTGCTGAATAAGTGCCATGCAACGCGTCAGCAATATCGCCCGTCCAACTTGGAGAGCCCAATCTGATCGTCGACCACGCGTAATTCCTCACGCTCGGCCGCCAGACGCAACATCGTCTTCACAAAATTATTGCCGTGCGCGCCATGCACCCAGGCCGTGCGCAGGATCAACGCTTCCGGCATGACCTCAACCACAGCCTGCTCGCCCGCCCATTTGGAAAGACCGTATACACCCAACGGATTGGGCGCATCCGCTTCACGATAGGGATGCGATTGCGCACCATCAAAAATAAAATCAGTGGAGATATGCAGCCAAGCGACCGCCATAGATTTTTACTGCCTCGGCCACGGCGCGCGCGCCATCGCGATTGACGGCAAAGGCGAGTTCTGCCTCGGACTCCGCCTTATCAACCTGGGTATGCGCCGCACAATTAATCACCCAATCCGCACGCTGTTCTGCGATGGCCGTGCGCAGACGATCTGCCTGAGTGAAATCCACATCATGCTGCGTGAAGGCAATCGCGTCATGTCCTGCCGAACGCAATCGCCCGCACAACTCGGTGCCAAGCTGGCCGTCACCGCCCGTCACCAAAACTTTCACAGGCCCTCCACATAACGCGGCAGCTGCTCATCCATTTCACTAAGACGCGGATTGCGCTGGTCCTTGTCGGACAGACGATAGTCCACACCGATATCCGGCCACATGATACCAATCTGCGGATCATTCCACAGCACGCCCTGTTCATCTTCCGGGTGATAGTAATCGGTACACATATAGAGAAAATCCACGCGCTCGCTTAAAGCCAGAAAGCCATGCGCGAAACCGGGCGGCACATAGAACTGTTTGAAGTTATCTTCGCTGAGCGTCACGCCAACCCATTTGCCGAAAGTCGGCGAACCTTTGCGGATATCCACCGCCACATCGAAGGCCGCGCCCTGCGTAACGCGAACCAATTTACCCTGCGGATGTTTGAGCTGGTAATGCAGGCCGCGCAATACACCGGCGCCCGAGCGCGAATGATTGTCCTGCACAAACGGCAAACCCATCCCCGCCTGCGCATAACGCTGCGCATGATAGGTCTCCTGAAAGAATCCACGCGCATCGCCATGCACCTGCGGTTCGATAATCAGCACGCCCGGCAGTTCTGTTGTCAGCACCTTCATGGCCGCGCCGCCTCATCCTGCAACACATCCAGCAGATATTGTCCGTAGCCGCTATTGCGCAGCGGTTCGGCCAGACGCGCCAACTGCTCTGCATCGATATAGCCCATGCGATAGGCGATCTCTTCGACGCAAGACACTTTCAGACCCTGACGTTGTTCGATGGCCTCGATGAAGTTTGCGGCCTGCAACAACGACTCATGTGTACCGGTATCCAGCCAGGCGGTGCCACGCCCCAACACTTCGACGTTCAATGCGCCTTGTTCGAGATAGACGCGGTTGACGTCGGTAATCTCCAGTTCGCCGCGCGGCGAAGGTCGCAGCGACTTGGTGATATCGACGACTTGTTCGTCATAGAAATACAGCCCGGTAACAGCATAATGCGAGCGCGGTTTGGCAGGCTTCTCGACGATGCTGATGGCGTGACCCTCGGCATCGAACTCGACGACACCGTAGCGTTCGGGATCGCGCACCCGATAGGCAAACACCGTCGCACCTTTTGCGATCTGACCAGCGCGCTTGAGGTTCGTGCCCAGACCATGGCCGTAAAAAATGTTGTCGCCGAGCACCAATGAGGATGGCTCACCGGCAACAAACTTCTCGCCGATCAGAAACGCCTGCGCCAGGCCACCCGGCGTCGGTTGCATCGCGTACTGAATATTCAGACCTAGAGCAGAACCATCTTCGAGCAGACGCTGAAAGTGCGGCAGATCGTGCGGCGTGGAAATAAGCAGCACATCGCGGATACCCGCCAGCATCAAGGTCGCCAGCGGGTAATACACCAGCGGCTTGTCGTAGATGGGCATTAATTGCTTGCTGACTACGCGGGTAAGTGGATACAAGCGCGTACCCGAACCGCCCGCGAGAATAATGCCGCGCATATGTGAATCCTTTTTATTTGTCAGCCACGGAAAGCACGAATAACTATTAACAATAAAAGCTTATCAACGTTTTCTTCGGAATTTCGTGGCGGATATGGTTTGCAGTTTTAACCCAAGACCTTGTCTGTGCTTTCCGTGTTATCCGTGGCGAAGTCTTTTTCACTGCGGTTTGAAATCCGGCGGCGTCTCTCCTCCATCGCCGAAGAAGAATTTTTCCATCTGCTCTTCAATGAACTTGCGTGCCTTGGGGTCGACCGGGGACAGGCGATATTCATTGATCAGCATGGTCTGATGACGAACCCACAGCTGCCAACCTTCCTTGGAGACATTCTCGAACACGCGTTTACCCAGGTCGCCCGGATAGGTCGGCCGATCCAGACCTTCGGCCTCTTTTTTCAATTTCACACAATTTACCATACGTGACATAGCGTTCTCCGAAATCCTTAGTGATGCTTTGGTTCTCTAGTATCCGGCTGAAGGTAAGGCGCTTGTGCCGTGAAGCTGCCCTGGGGCATGCCTACGAACAGTTTCAACGCGAGGCAGGGCCCGTTCCTATACGGTTGAATCGTCTGGCAGCGTCTGTTGCAGCCGCTCCAGCAGACGCTGCACCGGCGCGGCCAGACCGCGGACATTTTCAGTGCGCGTGTTATACCAGACCGTCGGCTGGCCTTCCAACACAGCCTGCGCCCGGTTTTCGCCCAGTTGCACCAGCCAGGGTGTAATTTCCAGATGAAAGTGGCTGAAGGTATGCCGCACGGCGGGCCAGGCCTCCAGGCGCGCGACGCACCGGCCCAAAGTCTGTTCGCACCACGCGTTGATGCCGCCACTGCCATCCGGCCCATCCATTTCGGCAGACACGGCGACTTCAGGGAAACTCCACAAGCCACCCCAAATGCCCTGCGGCGGACGCTGCTGCAATAATATGTCGCCGCGCGCATTGCGCAGCAGCAGCATATGCGTGGCCCGAACCGGCAGTTCGCGGCGCGGCCGCGACGCTGGATAACGCGTGACCGCAGCGGCACTGTAGGCCCGGCACTCGGCCATCAGCGGACACTGCACACAGCCCGGTCGCGCCCGCGTACACAGCGTCGCGCCCAGATCCATCATCGCCTGCGTGTAATCGGCCACGCGTGTGGCCGGCGTATAGCGTTCCGCGTATTCCCACAGGCGCGCCAGCACCGCGGTTTCGCCCGGCCAGCCGTCCACGGCATGCAAGCGTGCCAGCACGCGTTTGACATTGCCATCGAGGATCGCCTGCCGCTGGTCGCAGGCCAGCGCGAGAATCGCAGCTGCAGTGGACCGGCCGATGCCGGGTAGTGCCTGCACTGCCTCGAACTCGATCGGGAATTCGCCCGCATACTGATCGCGGACGACCACGGCGGTCTTATGCAGATTGCGCGCGCGCGCGTAATAACCCAGACCGGACCACAGGTGCAGCACTGCATCGAGGTCGGCATCGGCCAGCGCCGTGACACTGGGGAAGCGCGCCATGAAGCGTTCGAAATACGGGATGACGGTGGCAACCTGCGTCTGTTGCAACATCACCTCGGAAACCCACACACGATAGGGCGTGCGCGCCTGCTGCCAGGGCAAGTCCTTGCGACCATGGCGGTCATACCAACCCAGCACCACCGTCGCGAATTGCTGAGGGTTCATGGCTGAATATCCACGCCCGTTTCCGCCAAGCGCTCCAGATTCGCCACGCTCTTGAGCGTCTCGGCCTGCAAGGCGCGTTGTATCAACCACGGACCGATAATCGGCGGCACCCAGAAGGCCGGTTCGATCTCGCTGTGGAAACGCATGCGCGTGCCGGTCGGCTCATCCCAGAATTGCCAGCGCGCGATGCCATAGCGGAAATCACTGCCGTGCGGAACGATCGCCGCGAGTATCGAACCGTCGGCGAGCACTCCGACATCTTGTACCTGCACAATATTTTTACAGAACACACCCACGCAGACATGCGCCTCGATACGTACTCGCTGCTGCTGCGCGGGTGCGCCCGTCAACACTTCGCTGCGCTGGATGGAATCGTTGATGCGCGCCAGATGGGGATAATCGGTCAGCAATACGCGCAGCCGTTCCATCGGGGCGTTGAAGCGCGCGTCGATGTCGACGGCATAGCGCTGATCGACGCGCCCGACGCCGACCTGCAACACTTCGCCGGCCCACACCATACCCACGCCGAACGGAGCCAGAGCCAGAAACAGTGTCAGAGTCAATATCAGAACGCGTATGCTCACCGGCCAAACAAGCCTTTCAGGGTGTCGCTGTCGAGTTTGTCTTCGAGCTGCTTCTGCAGCTGTTTTTTCGCTTCCTGCTTCAGCGCCTGCTGCAGATCCACGCTGACCTTGGGTTTGGCGAAGGGGCCGGTAATCTGTACCGGGATCGGTCGTCCGGTCAACTCGCCTTTACCTTCCAGACTGTCGACCAAGGTCGCATTGATGCGGTAATCGAGCAGCTGCGTCACCAGATTCGCCGTGCCCGCACCGTCCGCCTGCAGCAGCGGTGACTTGCCCACTAGATCGGGATTATTCACCACGCCATTGGTCACTGTCGCCGTACCCGTCACGGCGGAAAACTCGGTCTGATTGGAGACGCCCGCCGCCTGCGGCTTACCGCGCAGCAGCGCATAGGCCTGGCGGATCTCGCCGAGCACGTCCATACCTTTGATGACACCGTCGGTGAAGGCAAAGCGCGCGTTACCGTTGAGTGTCTTGCGGATCGCCGGCGGACGATTACCGACGGCCGTGAGCTTGAGCGCCACATCGGCCGTGCCGGTGACCTTGGCCTCGCCGAGCATATCCTTGAGCAGCGGCTCGGCCTGTACGCCAGCGACTTTTTCATCCAGGGCGATACGCGGTTGCTTGCCGCGTACATCGACGCGGATATTACCGGTGTAAGTGCCTTGGTACAGATTGGCGCGCGCCGGGAATACCTGCACCAGACCGTCCTTGGCCGACACGCTGATCTTGACGTCGCTGCTGCGCAGTTGGTATGCCTTCAACACGCCGATACTTAAACGGCCGTTGAGATTGAGTGCGCGCAGCATCTCGACCGGGAACACCCCGGCCGCCGCCTTCTGCTTGTTGTTGGCGTTAGCCTTGGCCTGCTGCCCGCCCGATTTCGCTATGGGTTTCGCCTTGGTTGGTTTTGCCTTGGGCTGCGCATCCGTGACGGTAGGTTCATCGGCGACATCATCCGTGTCCACGGCGGACATTCGGGTTGGCGCGGCGGCAGATAACGATCCAGATCGATATTATCCAACGCCAGATTGAAGTCGACCGCCGGCTTGGTGAAGTTTTTAATCCCGAGCGTGCCGGTCAAGGTGCTGTCATCCAAGCGCAATTTCAGCTTGGACAGTTGCATGGCCGTCGCTGTCGCCTGGAAATCGAAGCCAGCCTCGATTTTGTCCAGCACGTTGCGATCACTGGTCTCCGGCAGCGGCTGACCCAAGGCCTGCAACAGGCTGCGCGGGCTGCCGCGATCCACACTCAGCACGCCGTTGTAGCGCGGCGCCTCGCCACCGATTCCCGCGCCCTGGATGCGCCCGCGCAGGGTAAGATCCAGCATGTTCAGGATAAGGCCGTTGAGATCGAGACTGCCTTGGTCGACGTCGTACAGCATTTGTGCGACCAACTTGGCGTCCAAGTGCCCGGCAGGGAGACTTTTGCCCTTTGCCGAGACATTCACGTTGAGATCGCGCCCCACGATGCGTTTAAAGGCCCGCGTCGGCGTGACTTGTCCGCGCACGGTAATAGCAGACTCAATCACCGGCGCACCCGCCTTGGCGACAAATTCAAGGCTGACATCAATCGGCTGATCCGGTCGGATCGCCCCCGAGTTCAAATTAAGTTGTTCAATGGATTGTTGCGTACCCGCCGCGTGATCTTCCCAGAGCAGCCGGGCATTGCGCACCTGTACGCCGCCAATGGCGAAGGCCGCGGCAACATCCGTGCTGGACGGCCGCTTACCCTGCGCTTTGGCGGGAGACGCCGGCCTGATCAAATCATCCCAGTTGCTACGGCCATCTTTAGCCCTGGCCAGATGGATCGCCAGTCCGTCCAACACCACGGTGGACATCTCCACTTCTTTGCGCAGCAGCGGCAGCAATTTCACCCGCGCCTGCACAGATGCGATCTTGGCAAACGGCTGCGCGCCAAATCCGGCGGCGTTGGCCAGACGCAGGTCCGCGATTTCCACCCCCAACCAGGGAAACACCGACCAGCCGATATCGCCGGCAATGACCAGTTCCCGCCCAGTCTTTTCCTTGACCAGCGCCCCGATACGGTCGCGCACCATGCCGGGATCGATCAGCCGCGGGAGGATCAACGTGGCCGCTGCGATCAAGATCACCAGCGCGACCAGCAAGATCCCCACGGAGCGGATTGCGGATTTCATACTACGAGTCCTTATTTCGGGTGAATTCAGTGGCCTAACCAATCTGGCGCGCACCAGTATAAACCATCGGTGCCGGCTGCCACGTACAGCGCTGCCAGTAAGTTGTCACAC
Source organism: uncultured Gammaproteobacteria bacterium (assembly GCA_963696465.1). Lineage (GTDB taxonomy): Bacteria > Pseudomonadota > Gammaproteobacteria > Thiohalobacterales > Thiohalobacteraceae > JAHJQQ01. The sequence continues at coordinate 16,198 of CAVOKC010000023.1, forward strand.
CGCGGAACGATAAGCAGCCCCTGCCCTTGCATTCCCCCGCGCCCAGGGCTATTGAACATATAAGGCAGGCACACATTCCCAACCATCGCTGCAAGCTTGGGTCCGCCAAGCGCTGCAGTCAGTCGCCTGTCTCTGCACGCCTGACAAAGGAGTACGCTCATGCAACAAAATTGTGTGGTAGTGGCCGGTGGCGCACGCGCGCGTTTTTTTACCCTCAAAGAGGTCGAATTTCCGGAAATGCAATCCGGCCCTAACTTGTGCGAGGTCACCGACTTGGTGAACCCTGAGCAAGAGGCCCAGGGTAGCGAGTTGTGGAGCAACAGCAAATCCGGGGGCAATCGCGGCAACGCGGGCGGTGGCACGCATGGCTATGACGATCACCGCGCCCAGCACGAAGACGAATACGAGCGGCGCTTCGCCCGCAACATTGCCCGCGAGGCCGCGCGCTTAATCGAACAGAGCAGCACCCGACAGCTGGTGCTGGTGGCGCAAAAGCGCATATTGGGCTTTTTGCGCCATGAACTGAATGCTCTCAGCAAGGCCGGCGTCGAGATCCGCGAACTGGCCAAGGATCTATCCAAGCTGTCCCCGTTGGAATTGCACGAACATCTGGCACGAGAACACCTGATCCCGCAACGCCGATCGCCGGCGCTGTAACAAGCACGCGCGCACCGGGCTTGCCGGCCTACCCTGCCTGGGTAGTCCGGCAAGCCCGGTGTCGTTTCTGTGCAGTGAAATATTGCAGTCGACAACTGAAGTGGAGCGGGTGATGGGAATCGAACCCACGCTAGTAGCTTGGGAAGCTACAGTTCTGCCATTGAACTACACCCGCCAATAGCGGCGATTCTAGAGGGTCTCCTGGCCGGTTACCAGCTGACGGACCAACTGCCTGATTGACAAACACCCATGCCAAGGCAATGTAGAAACCCTCTAATGATACAAGCACGCCGCCTGGCCGCGACTGTCACTTACTTAACGCTAAGACCGTGACAACCCCATTTAACCTATAAACCGCATTTGCCACGGAATCACACGGAAAAACACGGACAGGATGCATAAGCCTCACGCCGTCACCCGCAAGGGGGTGAATAGTCGCTCCACGAATGCAGTGTGTTCCCGTGGACTCGACGAGGATAATTCCCTCAGGATCATGTAGCCCGGATAGAGCGTGCGGAATCCGGGGAAGAGGGGCGCTGCCGGTGTTTTGATGTAGAATCCTGGTCAGCTATAAAACCCCGGGCACATGTTCGCACGATTCGATTCCGCCCCAGACCACCACACCCATTCGCCATGATGCCCAACATGATGCAAATTATTGTCAACGGAGAACCCCACGAGGTCAGCACCGGCCTGACGGCCGCGCAACTGGTGGATCTGCTGGAACTCGGCGGCCGTCGCCTGGCCATGGAAATCAACCGCGAGATCCTGCCGCGCAGCCAATTTACAGCGCATGCGCTGTGCGAAGGCGACAGGATTGAAATCGTACAAGCTATTGGTGGAGGTTAAGACCTGATGTCGACTGTGATGAAACCCACGACCGCGATCGACGACGGCCTGCTGATCGCGGGGCGCCTGTATACCTCGCGCCTGCTGGTCGGCACCGGCAAGTACAAGGACATGGACGAGACCCGCCGTTCGGTCGAGGCCAGCGGCGCGCAGATCATCACCGTCGCCATCCGCCGCACCAACCTCGGCCAGGATCCGAAGCAGCCGAATCTGCTCGATACCCTGCCGATGTCGAAATACACCTATCTGCCCAACACCGCTGGTTGCTATACCGCCGACGACGCCGTGCGCACCTGCCGGCTGGCGCGCGAACTGCTCGACGGCCACGATCTGGTGAAGCTCGAAGTGCTCGGCGATGAGAAGACACTGTTCCCCGACATCATCCAAACACTCGCCGCCGCCGAAACGCTGATCAAAGATGGTTTCAAAGTAATGGTCTACACCAATGATGATCCGATCATCGCCAAACGCTTCGAAGACATGGGCTGCGTCGCGGTGATGCCGCTGGCCGCGCCGATCGGCTCGGGCTTGGGGATCCGCAACCCCTACAACATCCTCACCATCGTCGAGAACGCGAAAGTGCCGATCCTGGTCGATGCCGGTGTCGGCACGGCCTCGGACGCGGCCATTGCGATGGAGCTCGGCTGTGGTGGCGTGCTGATGAACACAGCGATTGCCGGCGCGAAAGATCCGGTGCTGATGGCCTCGGCGATGAAGAAGGCCATCGAGGCCGGCCGCGAGGCGTTTCTTGCCGGACGCATCCCACGCAAGCGCTTCGCCAGCGCGTCTTCACCGATCGACGGGACGTTTTTTTAACCCAAGAGTTCACACCTAAGTACGCAAAGGCTTATCTTCTCAACAAACCTTTGCGTTCTTTGCGCGCTTTGATGTGAAACACAGGGCCGTTGTCAGCGCTCGATTGTATAGATCACATCGCCACCGGTGGCCTCGCCGGTCTCGGTCTGTACCGACAGGTGCTTGGTCATCCGATAGCGGAGCTGCCACTGGTTGGCGGCATCCAGGAGGCCGATGCTGTAGTTCAGGTACAGACGCGGTGACAGGTACTTGCCGACTTTGAGCGCGGTGCCTTCCCGATCATCATCGACGCCTTCAACACTAGCAAGCGAGACCTCGTCGAGACCGAAATGCCTGCCGATGGACTGCGCCAGCGTCGTACCGCCCTTCAGCCCCAATGACGAAGCCGCCTTGATCAGCAATTCACCTTCGCCGCCGGAGATACCCTCCAGCGGCCGGCCCAGCATCAGATAGGACAACACATCGGCCTGCGGCAGCGTGGGTTGTGAATACAGTTCCGCATGCGGGGCCTGCGCCGTGCCGAGCACGCGCACGCCGGCCAGCACGCCCCCCAGCACTTCCGTCGTTTCGATCTTGCGCGTCGCGCGCACATCCAGCCCCGGGTCGTCGAGCGGGCTGTCGCGGTACAGCACGCGCCCCTGTTCGATCTTCAATTTCTGACCATAAGCCCCATAGTTACCGTCGCGCACCGCCAGCTCGCCGCTGGCACGCGGTTGCTTGCCGGGTTCATCCACGATATCGAGCGCACCGGTCAGCCGCCCGTTCAAGCCGTAGCCCTTGAACGTGACGCGCTCACCCAGGCTCACCTGCACATGGCTGCGCACCTCCCAGCCCGGCGGCGTCTCCAACTGCGCATCCACCCGTAGCGCATCACGCGACGGCGTCACCGCTGCGCTCAAATCACGTGGCTCGATGCGCGCCTCGGGAATCAGCAGCGTGCCGTCGACCGCCAACCCGCGCCCGACGAGCGTGCAGCGCAGATCCGGTGTCGCCAGCACGCGCGCCTCGGGCAGATTCACCACCTCGAAATCCGTGCCGCTCACACGCAGCTCGACCTGCAATGCGCCTTCATCCACGCCCTCCGCTGTGGCCGCGAGCGCCGGGGATCGACTCAGGCGGCCGTCGATCCGCAACATGCCAGGCCCCGAACGGGCACTGCCCTGCAAACGCAGCGCACCGACGCCAGGACCATTGCCAAGATCATTGATGGGATCATCAGCGAGCGTCATCTGCCAGTCTTCCACCTGCACGCCGGCCGGACCGATGAACATGCGGCCTTCCGTCAGTTTCAGGCTGCCGTGCACTTGCGGCGCGACCGGTGTGCCGGCCAGTAAGGCATCGAGGCGCAGCACACCGGACAACTGATCGATATCTTCGGTCAGCCCGTTCAGCAACGAAAAATCGCGCAGCTCGCCGCGCAGTTGACCTTCGAGTGGCTGCTTTGCCAGGTCCGCGCCCAGACGGTAGCCGGGCAGTCGGGCCTGCGCGGTCAACTGATCCGTGCCGTTCAGTTGCAGTTGCGCATCCGCAGCGGCGCCGGCCGCGTCCACGCGCAGCTGCGCGGCCACTCCGCCGAACGCGGCCTGCTTGCGCACACCGGCCTCGTCCCAGCTCAAAGTTCCGGATGACAACTGCGCGCGCGCCTCGGCCTGCGCAATGCCGTTGACCGGCAGGCGTGCGTTCAGTTGCGCGGCGAGCGACAAGCCGGTGAGATGCACCGCCGGTGGCAACGCGTCCTGCAGCTGCGGCAGCGGCCAATCGGCCAACTCCGCCTGCACCCGGCGTTCGCGCGCATCGTAGTCGAATTGCGCGCACAGACGCGCGGGTGTCTGTGACCAGCACAGCCGTTCGAGCGCGCCCTTCTGCGCGCTCAGGCGTAGCGCCACCGGTTTGGCCAAACTCCAGGCACCGAATTCCGGTAACTGCCAATCGGCGCGCTCCACGCGGCCCGTCCACTGCGCACCATCCCAACCGCCGTGCGCGCGGAGATTGAGCGCATGCTCAGGTCCTTGCGCCTGCGTGGTAAGCGTGTGCCGATCGAGGCGTCCGTCCAGCTCCACGGCAACGTCGTCGAAACGACGTTGCGCCAGTCGCAGTGCTTTGCCGCGTGCGCTGAGTCGAAGCGGCGCGCGTGGCTGGAGCGCGAGGTCGGCATCCAGCCGCAGCTCTGCCAGCCGCACGTCCGCCGTGGCGAAGTCGCGCAGCTGCGCCTGTGTCTGCAGCCGCGGCTGCGCACGCGGACCCTTGAGTGTGCCGCGGGCATCGAGGGCGCCGGCGAAGCCGGGCAGGAGTTGCTGCAGGTCCGGTGCAAGCAGTTGCCAAACGAGATCCCACTGCTCGGCAAGCGTGCCGTCGAGCAGGAGTTGCGCGCTGCCGGAGTGCAGTTGCACAGCCTCGATGCGACTCACACCGTTCTGCAACGTGATTGCGCCACTGCCACGAACGGGATAGCCGCGCAGCACGCCGGCCAGTTGTTCTATGCGTGCGTTCAACGCCAGGCCCTGGTCGCTGTCGCGGCCGCTGCTGTGCACTTGCAGGGACAGCTTGCCGGGCCAGTCCGGCCACTGTTTGCCGGGATCGACGTCCGTCGCCTGCACCTGCATATCCCACTGCAACTGCGGCGCCCAGGCCAGTTGCCCGTTGCCTTGCAGCACGCCGTCGAGCGTTTGCACTTGCATAGTGTCGATGCGCAGCCCGGTGCTATCGCCTTGCGCTACGGCGGCAATCATCGCGTCCGGCACATCATCACCATGCACGCGCGCGTTCAGGTCCAGGCGATAATCCGTGAGTGTCCCGCTGGCTTGGAGCGTGCCGCCCACCTGCTGCGGCGGCCACTGCGGATGGATCTGCGTCAGTGCGATCTGCGGCATGGACAGTTGCGCGTCCCAGCGCAATGCGTCGAAAGGTTGTTGCAGCACCACTTGCAGATTCGCCGTCGATCGGCGCGCTGAACTGCTGAGTGAGCCGCAACTGCATCCCAGCTGCCGCTCAGCCGGCCGTGTGCGGCCAACGGCGCATAACCCGGCAGAGTCGCGCGCCAGTCGATGGCAAGATCGCTGGCCACAGTACGCCCCAGACCGAGCCGGCCCTGCGCACTGAACTCGCCCTGCGCCATGCGCAGCGTGAAACTCTGCACATCCACCCCTTCCAGACCGCTGCTGGCGGCGGCGCTAACGCTATCGATCACGAGCGGCTCGGCCGCGCCGTGGCGCACGCTCAGCTTGGTCACGCGCAGCTCATGCAAGACCACTTCCAGCGGCAAGGCCCAGCCCGGTTCGATGGGAGATGTATCGTCTTTGTCCTTGCCTTCGGCGAGCCTGATATCGACATCGTCGACGCGCAGCGAATGTATGCTCAGACGCCGCGTCAGCAGCTGCGCTGGCACCCAGTCGAAGGTCAGGCGCGCGACGCGATACTCGCCACTCCCATCGCGATACTCCACATCGTGCAGCATGAATGGGCCGATCAAACGTCCCTCCGCTTCAGCCCAACGCAATTCGCCGGGCAGCGCGTGCTGCGCGCTCTGCAAGACCCAGTGCAGACCGCGCTCGGTGGTCAGCACGGCCGCTGCCACGAGACCGATGCCCAGCAACGGAGCCACGACGCCAAGCACTGCAAGCCAGCCACGCCGTTTCACAGATCCGGCCCCAGAGTGAAGTGCAAGCGCAAACTATTGTCCTCGCTGATCGCGGAGGCGAGATCCACGCGCACCATGCCGATCGGCGAGCGCCAGCGCAGACCGATGCCGGCGCCGCTCTCCAGCCCTTCATTAACGCTGTTGAAGGCGTTGCCGGTGTCGTAGAACACCGCCACACCCCAATCGCCGCGGAGGCGATGTTCATATTCGAGGCTGCCGAACACCAGATGCTTGCCGCCGATCACTTCGCCGGAGGCATCGCGCGGACCGAGTTCCTCGAAGTCGTAGCCGCGCACGCTCTGGTCGCCGCCGGCAAAATAGCGCAGCGTCGCCGGCAATTCGTCGAAACTGTCGGTCCAGGTGCTGCCAGCCTCGGCGCGCGCGATCACCCGCCCCTGCTTGAACACGGGATGGATCAGTTTGGCCTTGATTCCAGCCTGCGTGAAACTGATGTCCGACAGCACCTGTTCGACCGCGCCGCGCAGATCGAATTGCACCGAGTAACCGCGTCGTGTCAGCAGGCGATTGTCCGCCCGCACATGCGCATAACTGACGCCCGGTATCAGCAGACCGGTTGTGTCGTCGGTGAGGCCCAGCTGAAAATGCTCGCGTTGATAGTTCAGACTCAACACCTCGCGCCAGTCGCCGCGCTCGCGGGTCCGGCCGACGCCCAGCTTACGCAGACTGGTGTCCACGGTATCGCTGTGCTCGTCGAGAACCACGCCGGTGAATTCCAGCCGGTCGTTGCGTGGATCAGCGAGCGGAATGCTGTAATTCATGGACACATCATTCTCGATCTCGGAGACGCGGATCTTGGCGTTCATGCGGTGGCCGCGGCTGTTGATGCGCCGGTGCTCCCAGCCAAGCAGGCCGCGCGCACCGGTGTCGGTGCCGAAACCAAGACCGGCGCTGTATTCGTGACGCAGGCGCGGCGTCAATGTCACATGCACAGGCACTTTGCGGTCGCGCGTCTGCTCGCGCTGCGCCACCACATCCACTTGCGCAAAATAGCCGCTGACTTCCAACGCGCGTTGCAGTTCCAGCAAACGCGTACCCGAGTAGACCTCGCCGGGTTTGATCGCCGCATAGCGTTGCAGCAGGGCGGGCTCAAGCCCCGCTTCATCGAAGCTGACCGCGCCGAATTGATATTGTGGGCCGGTATCGAGGTGCAGGATGACCACGGCGCTGTGGGACGCCGCATCGATGCGCAATTCATGCCGCGTATAGGCAGCGTCCAGATAACCACGCGCGACGGCGCGTTGTTGCAACCGGGTCTTGAAGGCTTCGTAGCGCGCATGCCGCGCCGGTTCGCCACGGCGGAGATCGCGTTTGCCCACCAGCTGCAGCAATTCGGCATCCCGGGCACCATCACCCAGCACCCGCACATCGAACTCTGTGAACGCACTGGCTCGCCGGTGCGGATCACATAGCGGACACGCCAGCCATCCGCTGTACGCTGCAGATCGCTGTCGATCTGCGGCGCGTAATAACCGAACGGCTCCAGTGCCTGACCGATCTCGCCCACCCCGCGCTGGAAATAACGGCGCACATGGCTCTCACTCAGGTCCGCGGTCTCGCGCTCACGCTGCACGGTGAGCAGGGCCAGGACATTGGTCCGCAGTTCGCCGCCCACGCCTTCGACCTCCACGCGCAGCGCGGCGCTGGCCACCGAGGACAGGCAGAGCAGCAGGCCGCAGAGTGCGCGCGTCGGGTAGCGGCTCGGTCGGCGTTGCGGATTCATAAGGGTTAGACCGACGCTTTCAAGGGTTTGGAACAGCGCTCCGCCGAGAAAACCCGTCGGGAAAACCTCGGCAATGCAGCGCGACAGTCATTACAATACGGGCGCCCTGCCGGGCATCGCAACCCAAATCGGAAGTCGTGCATGGAATCCACCACCCCGCCCCGCCGTTATGTGCGCTCCTTCGTGCGCCGCGAGGGCCGCATCACCCAGTCGCAACAACGCGCGCTGGATAATTTGCTGCCGCGCTTTGGCGTGCCGCTGGAGGGCATGCTGGATCTCGACGCCGTATTCGGCCGACAGGCACCACGCACACTGGAGATCGGCTTCGGCAACGGCGCGAGTCTGGCAAAGATGGCGAGCGTGGCGCCGGAACAGGATTTCCTCGGCATCGAAGTGCATCGCCCCGGCGTCGGCCATCTGCTGTTGGAAATCGAACGCTACATGCTCGGCAATGTGCGCGTCATCTGTGCCGATGCCGTGGAGATATTGGAACAGCATATCGCGCCGGCAAGTCTGGATCGCGTGCTGCTGTTTTTCCCTGATCCCTGGCCGAAGACGCGTCATCATAAGCGCCGCATTCTGCAACCGGCCTTCGTCGCACTCATCCATGACCGACTCAAACCGGGCGGTGTGTTCCACATGGCCACCGACTGGCAGCCTTATGCCGAACAGATGCTGGAAGTCATGGAGGTCGCGCCCGGATTTCGCAACAGCGCTGGTCGTGGCGAATATGCGCCAAAACCTGAGTATCGGCCCGAAACAAAATTCGAACGTCGCGGCCTGCGGCTCGGACATGGCGTGTGGGATCTGGTGTATGTGCGTGAGGCGTAGCTGTAGTCGCGTGCAATGCGCGCCGCACACCACACCAAACAGAAATCCATCCAGTTTTTTACTCGGCATTGACGTTTATCAACACACGCGTACAGTCATTTTTCTGTCGCGCCTAAAGCGCGATCAGCATCACATAGCCGGCATGTTTACTTGATAAAGTGCGCCTCTCCAAAAACTGGCATGAGGTGATTTGCCATGAAACACACTACCGCTATCCCGCTTCGCACCTGGATGTTCGCTGCCCTGCTCGGCACGCTCGCCAGCGCACCAACGCTAGCCAAGCCATCCAGCGCCGCAACTCAAGCCACGCTTGACGCCACCGAGGCCGCCGGCCTGACTTTCATGCGCGAGGAGGAAAAACTCGCGCGCGATGTGTATCAGTATTTGTATCCGCTGTGGAATGCCACACTGTTCGACAACATCAGCCAGTCCGAGCAGACACACTTCGAAGCCGTGGGTGATCTGCTCGAGCGCTACCGGCTGAGCGATCCGGCAACACCGGATGTGCCGGGCAATTTCCAGGATCCGGAACTGCAGGCGCTGTATGACCAACTTGTCGCGAGCGGCAGCACCTCCGCACTTGCCGCCTTGCGCGTCGGCGCGCTCATCGAAGAAACGGATATGGTGGATCTCGCCGATGCCATCGAGGCCACGGACCAGCCGGACATCCTCAAGGTCTACAAGAATCTGCTGCGCGGCTCACGCAATCATCTGCGCAGTTTCGTCGCTGCCATCGAGGCACAAGGGGTTCCGTATGTGGCGCAGGTGCTGACGCAGGATGAAGTGGACGCGATCGTGGATTCGCCCATGGAACGCGGCAAATAAACGGGGCAGGACCGGCCTGTAGGCGCGATCATGGCGGCAATGCTCACCGCCATGATCGCAACTATATGGGCTCACAACAGAGCGGGTTCACATCAGGCTCGCGTTAAGCCACAAATGCACCCAAATACTCGCGGCATAACCCAGCGCGATCGCCGGCGACCATTTGAGGTGATTGAAAAACGTGTAGTAACCACGCGCCTGCCCCATCAGCGCCACGCCGGCGGCCGACCCGATGGACAACAGACTGCCACCCACACCGGCGGTCAACGTCACCAGCAACCACTGGCCTGTCGACATCTCTGGGTTCATGGTCAACACGGCAAACATCACCGGAATGTTGTCGACCACGGACGAGAGAAACCCCACCAGCACGTTGGCCTTCGTCGGCCCCAAATCGGTGTAGATAAGCTCGGACACCACCGTCAGATAACCGAACGCACCCAACCCGCCCACACATAGGATCACGCCGCAGGGAATACCCGTAGAACTTCAATACACCAAGCCCGGTCATCATGCCGAGAATCGACGGGAGATGCAGCGGCAAGCCCGGGGAGCAGCACCAGAAACGGCACACCATAGCGCGCCCGATTTAAGGCATGCATGCAACCTCCAGCAGTACAGGTGTATTGGGTTTCTTATTCAACGTACGCACAGTACAGCAGGTCGAGGCTATCGAAAACAAAAGGGCCCGCAGCGGGCCCTTTAGCAAGCAAAACTGAACGGCTGATGCGCTCCGTTAAGACAGCGCAGTCTCACCAACGATCTGATCGTCTAAATGCGCGCGCGCATGATGTATCGCATCCGTCCGCGTGCGGAAGAAATATTGTTCGCCCAAATGATCGACAAAATGCGTGGCACGGAAGATATCCACGAGCTGTTTCTTGGCGCGCGCGATCATGAGTTGGATGCCGGCGACCTTCAAACGCTGCGACAGGACATGCAGCATCTCCTCACCGGTGGCGTCGATCTGATTGATACCTTCAGCGTCGATAATGACGTACTTGAGCTTGGGCTTGAGTGTTACGTTGGCTAGCACCTTGTCCTCGAAATAACCGGCGTTGGCAAAATACAGCGAGCCGTCGAAACGCAGCACTGATATAGCCTCGTTGCGCTGTAGATCATGCACGTCGACATCACGCAGCGTGCCATCCGGGTGCAGCGCCAGTTCAGCGAAGCGCGGGCGCATGGTGCGGTACAGATACAGCCCCAACGACAACACCACACCGACGACAATCGCCTTCTCCAGATGCGGTGCCACGATCAGCGTGAGCGCGAAGGTGATGATGGCAATCACGCCATCATGCTTCTGTACCTTCATGGCGTGCTTAATCGGCTCGATCTTCACCAGATTGATGACCGCCATGACGATAATGGCCGCCAGGGTCGCTTGTGGCAGGTTATACAGCAAAGGCGTCAGGAACAGCAGCGTGATGGCGACCACGATGCCGGTCACTATTGAGGAAAACCCGGTTACCGCGCCGGCACTGAAATTCACCGCCGAACGCGAGAAGGAACCCGACACCGGATAGGACTGAAAGAAACCGGCGGCGATATTCGCGAAGCCTTGACCAACCAATTCCTGATTGGTATCCAAACGCTGGCGCGTCGAGGCCGCCATGGCCTTGGCGATAGCGATGGCCTCCATGAAGCCGATCAGCGCGATCGTCACCGCCGCCGAAGAAAGTTGCAGCATCATATCGAGATCGAAGCTGGGCATCTTCACCGAGGGCAGGCCCTTGGGCACTTCACCGACCACCTTGCCACCCATTTCGACGAAACCCATCGCGTAGGCAGCGACCGTTGTCACCACCACCGCAATCAACACATTGGGCATCTTGGGCATGAATTTGCGCAGCGAAAACATGATGCCGAGCGCAAACAAGCCCATGACCAGGGTAGGCATATGCGTGTGTTGACTGGCCTCGACGAGGACCCGCCAGACGGTCTCGTAGTGATGTTCGGCCGATTCAACCTTCACGCCGAACAGTTTGGATAGCTGCGAGGTCGCGATAATGATCGCCGCACCGTTGGTGAAACCGACCACGACCGGATGAGATAGAAAGTCCACCAGCACGCCCAGGCGGAACAGGCCCAGCGCCAACTGAAACACGCCGACCAGGATCGCCAGCATCGCCGCGAAGGCGAGATAACCCTCAGCGCCGGTAGCGACCAGCGGCTGTAAGGCCGCAGCCGTCATCAAGGAAACCACCGCGACGGGGCCCGTAGCCATCTGGCGCGAGGAGCCCATCAACGCCGCAATAATGACGGGGATGAATGAGGCGTACAGACCAATATAGGGCGGCAAACCGGCCAACTGGGCATAGGCCATGGACTGTGGGACCAGCACCAGCGCTACGGTAATGCCCGCGATCAGGTCGGCGCGCAGGGTCTGGGGGTTCTTCAGTTCACCCATCCAACCCCGGAAGGGCACCATCATGCGGCGCCAGCGTGTCAGCCACTCAGCAACATCTATCATCTTAATCCACCCGATAAAATCGCCCAGACACCCCAGAAGGCGCGCCCTAGAAGGGCGGGATTATAGACGAATATGCTTATTTACCCTATCCCGCACTACCCACTCCAGTCGACCCATCACACACCGGCTTGTTCCGAGCCGCGCGTTAGTGGTTCAATAGCGTGCTTCATGGCTGACGGCCCCGCTGCGGATACGCACTGGCCTGACGACGAATTTCCGCGCGACCGCTCAGCGATCGCGGTGTTCAGATTCAGTATTAAAGTTGAGGAGAGTTACATGTCCAAGAAACACCCCATCGTGGCAGTGACCGGTTCGTCCGGCGCCGGAACCACCACCGTCAAGGTCGCCTTCGAGCATATTTTCCGCCGCGAGGGCATCAACCCGCTGGTACTCGAGGGCGACAGCTTCCATCGCTACGACCGCGCGTCCATGAAAGAGGCCATGAAAAAGGCCGAGGCCACCGGCAACACCCACTTCAGCCATTTCGGTGCTGAGGCCAACCTGTTCGACGAACTGGAAAACACCTTCAAAACTTACGGCGATACCGGCGCCTGTAAACGCCGCTATTACCTGCACAGCGACGAAGAGGCTGCGCCGTACAACCAGCAGCCCGGCGAATTTACCGCCTGGGAAAATATCCCGGCCGGTACCGATCTGTTGTTCTATGAAGGCCTGCACGGCGGTGTCGTCACCGAGAACTCGAATGTCGCGCAATTCGTCGACCTGCTGATCGGCGTGGTACCGCTGGTCAATCTCGAATGGATTCAGAAGATCCACCGCGACTCCGCCCAGCGCGGCTATTCCGCCGAGGCCATCGTCGACACCATCCTGCGCCGCATGCACGACTATGTGCATTACATCACGCCGCAGTTCTCGCGCACCGACATCAATTTCCAGCGCGTGCCGACGGTCGACACTTCCAACCCGTTCATCGCCCGCGACATCCCGACACCGGATGAGAGCTTCGTGGTGATCCGCTTCCGCGATCCGAAGAAGCACGATGTCGACTTCCCGTATCTCCTGTCGATGCTCGAAGACTCCTTCATGTCGCGCCGCAACACCCTGGTGGTGCCGGGCGGCAAGATGGGCTTCGCCATGGAAATCATCCTCACGCCAATCATCGAGGAGATGATGGCCAAGCGCGGCTGATCGAGCCTCACCGGAACGGATTTCGCATCCGCTCCATCTCATCAACCCCCGGGCCTACCCGGGGGTTTTTGTTTGTGAGGCGCAAAATCGCGCAACAAACGAAAACGTTTATACTCAGGCACGCCCAACCGGAAATTTCCGCACCGTCATGAAACCGCCAATTTCACCGCCAACACGCACCGACCCATTCCTGCTGGGTCATGCCGAGGCGGCGGATTGGGAAAAGGCCGCTGAGAGTTGCCTGCAACAGATCGGCTACATACCGCCCGATACCAACCTGGGTTTTTTGTATGTCACCGACAGCCTCACTGTCCATCTGAGTCAAATCCTCGATCATTTCCGCAGCGAAACCGGCGTCAAGGATTGGGTCGGCAGCGTGGGCATGGGTATCTGCGCCAGCGGCAAGGAATATTACGAGACGCCCGCCATCGCCGTGCTGCTGGGCAGTTTTCCGGAACAGAGCTACCGCATCCTGCCGGCATTGCGCGATGAGCACCTGGATGAACTGCTCGACATTCAGACTTGGCTGCAGAAAGACCACAGCCACTTCGGCGTGGTGCATGCAGACCCGCGCAACGGCAACACCCCCGAACTGATCGAGCGCCTCGCCGAACGTTTGCCGGGCGGCTATCTGGTCGGCGGACTCAGTTCCTCGCGTGGCGAAGAACAGCAGATCGCCAACGGCATCACACAGGGCGGCGTTTCCGGCGTGATCTTCGGCGCTGCGGTCAAGGTCGTCACGAGACTGACTCAGGGTTGCAGCCCCATTGCCGGCACGCATGTGATTACCAAGTGCGAACGCAACATCATTGCCCGCATCGATGACCGTCCCGCACTGGATGTTTTCTATGAAGACATCGGCGAGATTCTGGCTCGCGACCTCAAGCGCGTGGCCGGTTATATCTTCGCGGGTCTCCCGTTGACGGGAGCGCACGCCGACACCGGTGATTACCTGGTGCGTAATCTGATCGGCGTGGACACCCAAAACAAGCTGTTGGCCATCGGCGATCTCATCGAACCCGGCCAGCCGTTACAGTTCTGTCGCCGCGATGGCCGCAGCGCCTGGGAAGACCTGCAACGCATGCTCGATGAACTCAAAGCGTGCTGTCCGCATCCACCGCGTGGCGGTCTCTACTACTCCTGCCTGGGACGCGGCCAGAATCTGTTCGGTAACGATTCAGAAGAGGTGCGCGCGATCCGCAACACGCTCGGCGATTTTCCGCTGGTCGGTTTCTTCGCCAACGGTGAAATCTCCAACAACCGGCTGTATGGCTACACGGGCGTGTTGACGCTGTTTCTGTAAATCATCGCGCAATACCCATTGCCTACAGTGGGGTTTCCTGGCCTATACTGTGCGCGCGGAATATTTCGTGCAGCGCGCCAAGATGGCGTAGGAGAAAGGCAGCCATGATCGTTACGACCACGGATCCCGTCACGGGCAAAGAGGTCTTCAACCCAGAAACTCATCCCTTTCTGATCGAGGGCCAGGGCGAATACGCGCTCAAGATCTACTTCGAGTCCGAGGCCACCAAGCGGGCCTATCTGGAACACGAGGCCGCCCAGACAGAAGATGATTTCTTCAGCGACTTCGATTAAAAATACTCATGCCGAGCGCCGCTCGCGGCGCTCGGCGGCACACCCGCAACGTCACATCTTCAAATACCCATCACCCACCAGCCGCCCTACTTCACCCGGTCCGTAGGGCACGATCTCGATGAAGGCGGGAAGGTCTTGCGGCTGCAAACCCAAAGAACGCAGCTTGGTATTACAGGCCTTCACTTCCACGACTTGGAAGGCATCCAACTTGGCGGCGAGATCGACCAGATCACGGTAGTGCGCGTAATTACCGATGCTGAAGAATTCCAACTCAGGGCCATGCAACACCAAGGCGATATCCGCCGGCTGCGTCCGCGGATTCGGCGCATGCGCCAATTGCTCCAGACGCCCCAGCAACAACTGCAAGGCTTGCGGGTCGTGCAGACTCACATCGTAGACCTCACGCTGCCGCTCAACATCCGGCGCGTCTGCCACGCCGATCGCGGCATACCCGGTCACCGGCCGGCCGGCATCCATTGCCCATGTCGTCGTCACGGTCAACAGCAACGCGGCCATGCCACTCACGACGGTTACGAGCATACTCATCCTTGCGCGTGCTGAACGCATGCCATCCTCCATGAATATTCTTGCCAACCGGCCTGAGCATAGCACGCAGACACGCCCTGCCCAGAGACGATCCAGAAACGATTCGGGTACAATCCGGGATACTCGCACACCTCCGCTACGGGAACCGTTGCATGTCGGATTTCGACCCAAGATCCACTCACGAGCGCACGCTTGCCGTCTGGCTGCTCATCTGCTGTGCCATGATTTTCGCCATGGTGGTGTTGGGCGGCGTCACACGGCTGACCGGCTCCGGACTCTCAATGGTGCAATGGGACCCCATCTTCGGTGTCGTACCGCCGCTCTCGCACGCGGAGTGGCAGAGCGTGTTCGACCAATACCGTACCTCACCAGAATATTTGAAGGTCAACATGCATATGGACGTGGAGGACTTCAAATCCATCTACTGGTTTGAGTTCGCGCATCGCTTGTTGGGCCGCCTGATCGGTACCGTATTCCTGCTGCCATTCCTGTTTTTCCTATGGCGCGGCTGGGTGCGGCGTCCGTTGATACCAAAGCTCATCGGCATGTTCGTATTGGGCGGACTACAAGGTGCGCTGGGCTGGTATATGGTCGCCAGCGGCCTGGTCGACAATCCGCATGTCAGTCACTACCGGCTCACCGCGCATCTGCTGCTGGCCTTCTTGATCTATGGATTTATTTTCTGGACCGCACTGGATCTCTTGCAGCCGACCCGCACGACGAACGCAACCGTCCGGTCACCTCTGCGCACTGGCGCATGGCTGTTCCTGATACTGGTAATTATCACGGTGAGTTCCGGCGGTTTGGTGGCAGGCCTCAAGGCCGGCTACGCCTACAGCACCTTTCCGCTGATGGACGGACATATCGTGCCCGAGGTGATTTTTATGCTCGAACCGCGCTGGCGCAATTTCTTCGAGAACATCGCCACCGTGCAGTTCGATCACCGTCTGTTGGCGACCTTGGTGCTGCTAGTCGGCATACCGTATGGCTGCGCGCACGGCGACTGCACGCGCCATTACGCCGCCGCGCGCATCTGCTGCTCGCCATGGTCGGCATACAGATTGCGCTGGGCATTTCCACATTGCTGCTGCATGTGCCCGTAGCATTAGCCTCGGCCCATCAGGCCGGCGCGTTGGTATTGTTCACGCTCGCGCTGTATTACCTGCATGGTGTGCATCGCAGCACACACGTATAAAAAAAGCCCGGGCAAGAACCAGGCTTCCAGACACTCACAACTTCGCGCGTCGCTACCGACGATTATTTCGCGCCAAGTCCGCGATACGGCCCGCTTGATATTGCGCTTGTCTTGACGCAACTCATATAGTGAGCTTAGCGCCCATGTCATGCTACACACCCATGCAACTCAGGGCTTGGGTATATGAGATCGCGCGACGCCTACTATACCCGGCAGAAATACCTGTTCGCCCTGGTATTCGTGGTGGTGTCCATCGTGCCGCTGCTGGTCCTGAACTACAACACCTCACGTTTTTATCAGGAATCGTGGATGGAGAAGACCTCGCTCGAGCTCTCCACGCTGGCCGGCGACCGCCGGGCATGATCGACCGCTTTCTGGAGACCCAGGAGGACCAGCTCGCCGGCTTCATGTCCCTGTACGATCCGCAGACGCTGAGCGAGAGGCAGCGCCTGGCGGCGTGTTCGAGGCCATGAACCGCAGCGGCGTGATCACCGACCTCGGGTCATCGATCGACCATGACGGCAATCACCTGGCCTACCAGGGCCCTTTCGCGGCCGAGTTGGCCGGGAAAAACTATGCCGGGGCCGAATGGTTTGCCGAGGTTATGAAGAACGGCCGCTACGTCAGCGACGTGTTCACCGGCTACCGCAAGGTGCCGCATCTCATCGTGGCGGTGGCGGATCCTGGCGGACCTGGATCCTGCGGGCGACCATCAATTCGGAACTATTCAACAGCCTGGTGGCGAGCGCCAACGTCGGGCCCGGCGGAGATGCTTTCATCGTCAACCGCCGCGGCGAGCTGCAGACGCCCAGCCGCCTCGGGCTCGCGGCGGTGACAGCCGGAGTCGATCGCTTCTTCACCCGCCTGGCCGACGCCGGCGGCAGGGCGAAGCCGAAGGGCGACCAGATCCATTGCGCCACCCACCTCAACGGCGGGCAATGGCTGCTGGTGCTGGAAACCAACATGGCGGCCTCGCTGGCCTCCTACAACAAGGCGCGCCGCCTCGACACCGCGCTGGTGGCCGTGGCTGCGGCGTCATCGTCCTGGTCGCGGTGTTGCTGACGCGCTCCATGGTGGGCCGGCTGGCACGCGCCGATCACGAGCGCAGCCTGCTCACCAACCAGGTACGCGAGGTGGAGAAGATCGCGCTGATCGGCCGCCTGTCGGCCAGCGTGGCGCATGAAATCAACAATCCCCTGCAGATCATCACGGACCAGGCCGGACTGATGGACGAACTGATGGACGAGGAGCAACCCGACGCCATCGCCCATTTCGACGACTACCGCAAGTCCATCGGCAAGATCCGCACCCAGATCGGCCGTACCCGCACCATCACCCACCGGCTGCTCGGATTCTCGCGCGCCCAGGAGTATGCGAGCCCGCCGAGACCGACATCAACCAGGCCGTGGAGGAGACGGTGGCGCTGCTGGAACACGAGGCCAAGCGCCACCGGATCGTCATCGTCCGGCATTACCAGGACGGTCTGCCCGCGGCCTACACCGACGCCGGCCCAGATCCAGCAGGTGGTCCTGAACATCCTGCACAACGCCATGGATGCCATCGGCCAGGACGGGGCCATCGATGTCACCAGCCGGCTCGCCGGCGAGCGCATCGTCGTGGACTTCGCCGACAGCGGCCCCGGCCTGACGGCCGAGGTGCTGGCGCATCTGTACGACCCCTTCTTCACCACCAAGCCCAAGGGCAAGGGCACGGGCCTGGGACTGTTCGTGTCCCGCGACATCATGGCCACGGCTCGGCGGCGAACTGACGGCGGCGAACCGGGCCGAGGGCGGCGCCGTGTTCTCGGTGCAGCTGCCCCTGCGCCAACCGCCAGGAGCGGGCCAATGTCTGCCAATCCGGGCACGGCATCACCGTGACAACAGCAATGGCGTGCAGTGCACGCGTCCTCTTTCACGAACTCACATTCAGGAGGGATCAGGACCATGAATGGTTCAGGCAGTTATATGACGTGATGATGGCGGGCGCGCAGCAGCTACGCGCAATGGGATATCGAAACTTCGCTGCGGATACTGCACGACCGCCGGCGCATGATGATCCTGGGCCTGTTGCTGCTGCCCATCGCCCTGATCGGCGTCGCCTTCGCCGATGCAGGTCGGCGACGCCCTGCCCGGCATCCTCGGCGGCAAGCAGGCCTACGGCCCGGCCTACTACACCACGACCATCTTCCTCGCCTCGATCGCGGTCGGCGTGGTCGCCGGCCTGATCACCGGCTGCATCGGCGCCGGCGGCGGCTTCATCATCGCCCCGGCCCTGATGAGCGCCGGCGTGAAGGGCATCCTCGCCGTGGGCACCGACCTCTTCCACATCTTCGCCAAGGCGATCATGGGCAGCGTGCTGCACCGCAAGCTCGGCAACATCTCGGTCTCCCTGGCGGTCACCTTCCTGATCGGCTCCATCGCCGGCGCCACCGTGGGCGGCTACATCAACCGCACGCTCTATGAGATCAACCCGGTGCTGTCGGATGCCTTCATCACCACCATCTATGTCTTCATCCTCGGCTTCCTCGGCTTCTACGGCATGGCCGACTACTTCAAGTCGCGCAAGGCCGCCGCCGCCCGGCCAAGGCCGCCAAGACGAAGTCCGAGCCGTCCGGCAAGGCCGTGGCGAGGACATGACCGGACTGGCCCGGAAGATGCAGGCCGTCAGCCTGCCGCCCATGATCCACTTCGACGAGGGCGTGGTGCCGGGCGGCCGCAAGATCTCGGCCGATCTTCCTCGTGCTGTCAGCGGCTTCATCGTCGGCATCGCCGCCGCCATCATGGGCGTGGGCGGCGGCTTCCTCACCTTCCCGATCTTCGTCTACGTGCTCGGCGTGTCCTCCTCGACCACGGTGGGCACCGACATCCTGCAGATCGTGTTCACCGCCGGTTACGCCGGCATCGGCCAGTACGCCATCTACGGCTTCATCTTCTACACCCTGGCGATGGGCATGCTGCTCGGCTCGCTGATCGGCATCCAGGTCGGCACCCTGGTGACCAAGGTGGTCTCCGGCGTCACCATCCGCGGCTTCTTCGCCCTGGCCGTGATGTCCGCCTTCGTCAACCGGGTCTTCGCCCTGCCCGGCAAGCTCGCCGAGCATGGAGTATCATCCCCATGACCAAGGAGACCGCGGCCCTCGTCGAGAAGATCGGCATCGGCATCTTCTTCATCACCCTGGCCAGCTTCGCGGTCTGGGTGCTCTGGACCTTCGTTTCCAACATCAAGACGCTCAAAGGCGAGGAGGCACTGATCATGATTCACGACAAAAAGGAATTCGGCATCGGGCTGGCGCTCATCACGGTGTTCTTCGTCGCCCTGTTCGCCATCTTCAGCCCGCTCTTCGAGGGCGGCAAGAACACCCTCGACTATCTGGACGGCCTGTTCAACTCCATCTCCAAGGATTCGGCCTACTACATTCCGGGTGTCGCCGAGAAGGCGAGGAAGCATGACGGGCACAGCCGTGACGCTGGCATCAAGGCCGCGGACGACGGCCAGGCGGCGCGGATGGAGAAGCTGTTTACGGCGGCCGGCGCCACGGTGGCCAGGGAGGGCGCGAAGCTGAGTGTCTCCGGCGATCTGGGCAGGATGCTGGGCGCCGCCCTGGCCGATGCCGACCTCATGTACAAGAACGAAGGCGACACGGTGGCCGGCAAGTACGGCTATCGAGGGAAAGCGCGTCCTTTACGATTGGCACCAGGCGCTATCGTCGATGACCAAGGACCTCAACAAGCAGGAAAATTCAAGGAGGCCAAGACCCTGCGCGACGTCCAGACCAAGGCGATGGAGCCGGCCTACAACTACTACGGCGTCAAGGCCGTGCCCATGAGCCAAGCATGCTCTGGGTCGCGCTGGCGCCCTGGTCGGCTATGTCCTGTATACCATCTGGTACGGCTTCGCCATTCTGTTCCTGTTCGAAGGCTGGGGCCTCAAGCTGGAACACTGAAGCCGCTGACGCCGTTCACCGGGGCGCGTTTCCGCCGCGCATGTTCATCGCATGTTCAATTCCTTGAACGCCTGTTCCGGCCCCGGCCCCGGCTCGGCGCCGGAGGCGACCCAGTCCGCCTTCCGGGAGCACTACCGCAACTTCCGCGCCCTGCTCACGGCCAACAACAACGCGCTGGAACTGATGTCGGCGGCCGAGGAGATGCTCGCACTCGGGCAAGCCCTTCGGCATGGCCTTCGTGCGCGGCGACCTGACGGCGCTGACGGTCAACGTCTACAAGATGGTGCAGAGCCTGATCGCGCTCTCGGATGGCCGCTACGGCGAACTGCACGACCGCTTCCGGCACATCACCGGCGAGATCGAGACCATCCTCTCCCGCCAGCCCGAGGTCAGCGGCACCGCCTTCGTGCTCACCATGGACGAGATCGACCGCCGCAGTCGTGGACCAGGTCGGGGCAAAGATGGCCAACCTCGGCGAGATCCGCAACCGCATCGGCCTGCGCGTGCCGGACGGTTTCGCCATCACGGCCGCGGCGGCCAAGCATTTCATGGAGTCGAGCCACGTCCAGGACGAGATCAACCGCCGCCTGAAGACGCTCGACATCGACGACCTGGAGGCCCTCTATACCGTCAGTTCCGACCATCCAGGATCTGATCCGCGCCGCACCCCTGCCCGACGACTCGAAGCCGTCGATCCGCGCAGCACTACGCGCGACTCGCCGCAACGCCATGGCGGCCGGTGTCCAGGTCTCGCTGCGTTCGAGCGCCCTCGGGGAAGACAGCCTGCACGGCTCCTTCGCCGGCCAGTACCGGACCCGGCTGGGCGTGGACGCGGCGGCCGTCACCGACGCCTACAAGGAATCGTGGCGAGCAAGTACCAGAGCCAGGCCATCGTCTACCGCCAGCAGCGCGGCTACCGGCATCAGGACGTGCTCATGTGCGTCGGCTGCCTGGCCATGGTCGACGCCGTCGCCAGCGGCGTGGCCTATTCCAGACCCCCGAAGACCCGGGCGGCCCCTGGGTGGTCATCCATGCCGCGCCGGGCCTGGGCAGCCGGATCGTGGACGGCAGCTCCGCCTACGATCATGCATGCATGTCACGCGCGAGCCGCCGCACGAGGTCGTGCGAGCACCGCCTGGCCGAACCGCAGGGCAGGCCCTGCCTGAATGAGGACCAGGCCCGGGAACTGGCCCGCCAGTCGATGCTGATCGAAAGCCATTTCGGCGCGCCGCAGGACATCGAATGGGCCATCGACCGCAGCGGCACGCTGTTCATCCTGCAGGCCCGGCCGATCGGCGGCAGGCTGGCCGCACCCGCTCCGGAGACGGAGTCGGCCGGGCGGCCGAGTGGGCCCGACACCCATGCTCTCGGGCGGCGTCACCGCCAGCCGCGGCGTCGGCGCGGGGGCGGTCTACAAGGTCACCTGCGCGCTGGATATCCTGCAGTTTCCCAAGGGATGCGGTCCTGGTGGTCGAGACGCCCTATCCGGAATGGGCCGTGCTGCATGAACCGGGCAGCGGCAGTGATCAGCGACTCCGGCCAGAGCGCCACGCACCTGGCCACCGTGGCCCGCGAGTTCGGCGTGCCCGCCCTGTTCGACCTGCCCGGGGCCTTGGCCCGGCTCGAGAACGGCCAGGCCGTGACGGTGGACGCGACGGCGACGGCGCGTCTACGCCGGCCGCGTCGAGGCCCTGCTGCAGGCCGCGCCCGCATCACCCCAACCTCATGGAAGGCAGCCCGATCCAGACGCCTGCTCAAGGAAGCGCTCACCCACATCACACCGCTGCACCTGACGACCCCCGACTCGCCCTTTTTCAAGCCCTCGTCCTGCCGCACCCTGCACGACATCACTCGCTTCTGCCACGAGAAGGCCCTGGCCGAGATGTTCAACTTCGGCCACCGCTACGGCGCGCGCGACAAGTCCGCCAAACAGCTGTACGTGGTGGGCATGCCTGCGCAGTGGTGGGTGATCAACCTGGACGACGGCTTCCGGGAGGACGCCGACCTGATCGACACCCTTCATCCGTATCGAGGACATCGTCTCGGAGCCCATGCTCGCGATCTGGAAGGGCATGACCGCCGTGCCCTGGGAAGGGCCGCCGCCGGTCAGCCTGCGCGGGCTGGGCGCGATCATCGCCCAGTCCGCCATGAACCCCCAGCTCGACCCGGCGGTGCGCTCCAACATGACCGGCCGCAACTACTTCCTGCTGTCGAAGAATTACTGCAATCTGAGCGTTCGGCTCGGCTATCATTTCGCGCTGGCCGAGGCCAGCTTCTCGGAACTGCTCACCGAGTCCTACGTGAATTTCCAGTTTCAGGGCGGCGCCGCCGACGAGCGCCGGCGGCGTGCGGCGGGTGAGGCTGCTGGGCGAGATGCTGCGCGAGATCGATTTCCGGGTGGAGATCAAGGGCGATTCGCCTCACGGCCCGGATCGAGAAGCGGCCGGTGCCTATCTCAGGGAGCGGCTGCGTGGTGCTGGGCTACCTGCTCATCCACACCCGCCAGGTGGACATGGTGATGGACGAGGAAGGCTTTATCGGCCGCTATCTGGATAAAATCCATGCGGACATTCGCATGATCCGCGAAGGCACTGATCAAGGAAACAGGGGAAACGCGAGTGGAAACAGCCCCGCAACATCCTGCTGATTGACGACGAGGAGGATTTCCTCGAAACCACCTCGCGCCGGCTGCGGCGCCGCGAATTCGAGGTAAAGACGGCGACGCGCTGCGCTGAAGCCATGCCCGAGGTGGTCGCCGGCTGGCCGCATGTGGTGGTGCTCGACGTGATGCTGCCCGACACGGACGGCATGGAGTGCCTGCGCCGCATCAAGCAGCGGCCCCCCGCCTGCCGGTGGTCATGCTCACCGGTCACGCCTCGATGCAGGCGAGCCTCGAAGGCCTCGAGCATGGCGCCAGCGACTACTGCCTGAAGCCGATCGAGCTCGACGAACTGGTCGAGAAGATCATCATCGCCTACAACGAGGCCGCCGGCGGGTTGCCCTGATAGTCACGACAAAACTACCGACTGCTCCGCGAACAGAATACGGGAGCTTCCAGATCCTCGCTGCGCCCGGCCATCCTGGGTTGCGTAGTCGACGTCAGCTGCGCGGACAGGCATACAGCAGAACCCTCGCGCGCAAAAAAAAGCCCGGGCAGAACCCAGGCTTCCAGACACTCACGACTTAGTGCGTCGTTACTATGATCGCTACTGATGATCGCTACTGGCGATTACTTAGCACCCAGGCTGGTGAAATACGCAGCCAGATTGGCGATGTCGTCGTCGGTCAACGGCTTGGCCATCGGTGTCATCATCGGATCGGAACGGGTGGTGCCATCGCGGAATGCCTTAATCTGCTTGGCCAGGTAGGCCTCTTTCTGACCGGCCAGGTTCGGCCACAACGGATTGCTGCTGACGCCTTCCGGTCCGTGACAGCCTGCGCACGTCGCCGACTTGGCCTTACCGGCCGCGGCATCACCCGCTACCGCAACACCACTCGCCATCACTGCAACAGTGACCACAACCGCAGAAACCAATTTTTTCATTACGCTTACTCCATTTACCAATAGTTAACAGGTGTCCGGAGTCGCTAGGCACCGGATTCAAAAACCGAGGCTATTCTCACAAAGCCGGGGCACTGCTGCAAACGCGTGCGCTTTAATATCTATCAAGCAGAGGCCGATTGACCCGATACTGGCTTATGCCATGGAAAACCACAAGGATTCATAAAGTTGAAACCCATGAACAAAAATTTTTATATTTCGGTGAGTTGTGTAGAATCAAGCCAAACAAGGCGCTTGTTCATAGAAGCTGAGGGGGATAATCAAGCTGATGCTGAATCTCGATCTGGATGAGGCGCGTGCGGGCATGGTGCTCGGCCAGGATGTCCTCGGCAGCCAGGGGCAGCTGCTGCTACGCGCCGGCGCGACCCTTAACGATAAGCACCTGCAGGTGCTGCGTGCCAATCGAATTCAGAACGTATTGATCGGCCCTGATTCGGATTCTGATTCAGATTCAGCCCCAACTGCCAGCCTCGATGGCGCCGCCATCGAGACACACCTAGAAGAACGCTTCCGCATCAGCGATGCAGGGCACCCGCTGATTCAGGAACTCCGGCGCCTATGCCACAAGCGCCTCGTCGGACAACAAGGGGAATCGGATGGTGACTAGCGTACAAGAGTTGGTACAAGGCACGCTGCAACTGGCTTCGCTCCCCGAAGTCGTCATGCGCACCATCGACCTCATCAACGACCCCGAGACCTCGGCCGCCGCCATTGGCCAGGTGCTCGCCGAGGATCCGGCACTCACCGCGCGCCTACTCAAGATCGTCAACAGTCCGTTCTACGGCTTCCCCTCGCGCATCGACACCGTATCGCGCGCCATTACCGTGATCGGCACGCTCGAATTGCTCGACCTGATCCTCGCCACCAGCGTCATCAAGGCCTTTCGCGGCATCCCCACTGATCTGGTCGATATGGATAGCTTCTGGGAACACAGTCTCTATACCGGGGTCGTCGCGCGCATTCTCGCCGGACGCATGCGCGCTCCGAATACCGAGCGCTATTTTATTGCCGGTCTGTTACACGATATCGGTGCGCTGGCCTTATATAAACAAGCCCCTGACATCGCCGCTACCGCGCTGCGCCGCGCCCGCACCGAGATTACCCCGCTGCATGAAATCGAACGCGAACTGCTCGGCTTCGATCACGGCGAAGTCGGCGGTGAACTGATGCTGTCCTGGCACCTGCCCGAAACCCTGGTCGAGGCGATTCGCTTCCATCACACACCGCAGCTGGCGCAAGAGCACCGACTGGAGACTGCACTGATTCATCTCGCCGATGTCATTGCCTGTGCCGCACACGATCCGGCCACTGAGCATGGCCGCGTCCCGCCGATGGATGCCAGCGCCTGGGATCTCACTGGTCTGCAGGTTCAGGTCATGGAGGGAGTTATCACCGAGGCCGATGTGCAATTCGCCGACGCGCGCGCGGTGATATTGCCGCGGGCGAGCGCGGCATAAGGACAAAAAAAAGACCCCGCCGAGGCGGGGTCTTTTTTACATCTGGGTCACACAGAGCTCGGACTTAGATGGCCTGAACCTTCACAGCCGACGGACCTTTCTGGCCCTGCTCTACTTCGAACTGCACCCGCTGGCCTTCGGCCAGGGACTTGAAGCCGTTACCCTGGATGGCGGAGTGATGCACGAAAACATCCTTGCTGCCGTCCTGCGGGGTGATAAAGCCAAAGCCCTTAGCGTCGTTGAACCACTTCACTGTACCTGTAATCACGGAAATACCTCTATAAAAATTGAATTGCGTTGAATGTGCAGTTCATTCCTGGAAGAGACATTACGGGAGGGGCGACCAATACAACTGGAGGGGCTTCCGAACTAACTACAAGAGCTGTACTGCAACGGTTGGCACTATACAGTAAAGCCCTCGAATACCACAACAATTTCTCTATTCAGTCGCAACAACCCAAAATCGCCACTCGTCCTGCTCACCGCGCTCGATATAGCAGGAACCCGTAAATTGCCATATTTATCAATAATACACCTACGCCAAGGTAGATCTGCACCTGACGGCGTCAGACCGGCGGGATAAATCAGCGGCGCGAGGTACTGCTCGATGAAACTGTGCGGATAACCCGACTCCCCCGCCTGCACCCGCCACTGGTTTTCCAGCGGCGTCAGCGGGCAGACGCCACTGACGAATTCGATCGCCGCGCCCCACAGCGCCGCCGGCACATGCAGCCAAGCGACCCGGCGCCAACGCCACACCAGCAACCCACCGAGAACCACGAACACAATGAAGGCGAAGTGCAATACAACCAGAACATCGGCAATTACACCGGCCGCAGCCATCGTCATGTCACCGCACTATTCGTGACTGGTCTGCGCATACGTGTACGTCGGGGATGCAAGCAGCGTCCTTATGCGGGGCATGCGGATGCCAACCCACCACGGCCAGCATCACTAAAAAACCGATGATGTAGGCGACGCTGACATGCCAGCCACCCTTGATCCAGGCACCGACCGACTTCGCTTCCGGGAACAAGTTGGACAGGGCCACACCTGCCGAGGAGCCGAACCAGACCATCGAACCACCGAAACCTACGGCGTACGCCAACATGCCCCAGTCGTAGCCACCCTGGGTCAGCGCCAGCGCGGTTAACGGAATATTGTCAAACACCGCCGAGACGAAACCTAAACCGAAGGCGGTTTGCCAGGACGCGGCGGGGAGTTCCTCCACCGGCATCATCGACGCGCACACCACCAGCGAAAGCAGGAAGATGCTGCCCTTGAATGCATCGGGCAACAGACTCCACTCGGGCTTTCTCACCGGTACGGCCAGTACGATGGCCAGCCAGACCGCCGCGCCGATAAACGGAAAGACATCCGAGAACTGCGGGTACTGAGTATTGACGAACACATTGGTCACGATAGCCGCCATTAGAATCCACGCTACGATGCCCAACCGCGTCCAATCGACCCGCGCATCCGCGCTGGCATCCTTCTGGATCGGCTGATAGGCCTGCTGCTGACGCGCAGCGAAAATACCGAAGACCAACAGGGCCGGCAGCGCCGCGGCATAGGCGTGCACGACATCCAACGGTGCGACGCCATCGATCCACATCATCGTGGTCGTGGTATCGCCCACCACGCTGCCCGAGCCACCGGCATTCGAAGCGGCGACGATGGCGGCAAGATAGCCGATATGCACGCGCCGTTTGAACACACTGGCCGCCACCGTACCGCCGATCAAAGCCGCGGCGATGTTGTCCAGAAACGATGACAGCACGAATACCATCACCAGCAGAACAAATGCGCCCTTCCAATCATCCGGCAGGAAACGCGGCAAGATCCGCGGTATGCCGCTGTCCTCAAAATGCCGCGCCAGCAGCGCAAAACCCAGCAGCAAGCCCAACAGGTTGGTCAGCACGACCCATTCATGCTGCATATGCGCGAGCCAACCAATCACACCGACACCTTCGTTGAAGCCGGTGACAGCGATCTTGTACAACGAAATCACGATCAGGCCGGTAAGTGCCACTTGCAGCGTGCGTTGATGAAACAACGCCACACCCAACAGGGTCAGCGCGAAGAGAATGAAATCCACCGGAATTCCCAGTAACACCGGCCCAGTGGCGGCATACGCAGGTGACGCAATCAACAGGCCGAGGACAATCAAGGTCCAGCGTGTGTGCACTGTTATGATCTGCATGCGCTATTTAACCATGGTGACGGGGACGTTGGAGAAATGCAGAACTTTGCTGGCCACGGAACCGAGCAACACATTGCCCAATGACGTGCGCCCTTGCGTACCCATGATGATCTGGTCACACGCCAGCTCCTCAGCGAGTCGCGCAATGGTTTGCGCCACATCACCCTGCACCATGCGATCGGTACAGGTAACCCCCACTGCCTCGAGTATCGCGCGCGCCGGCGCGATGGCCGATTGGCCCCATTCCTGCTCCAGTGCTGCGAGTTCCTTGGGCTTGAGCATCCGCCGCACCATCCAATCGTCACCCAAGGGTTGCACGTTAACGATGTGAACACGCAGCCCTTGCACCATGCTCGCAATATGTACCACATGCTGCGCGGCCCGCTGCGAACATTCAGAGCCATCCACCGGCAATAGAATCGTGCAACTCATGTCAGATATTCCTAAGGTTCAACCAGAATGGGCATGCCGAGCATTGGCCAGAAGGTGACGACCGCCACACCGAGCACAATCAACAGAATGATGCTCATGGGAATGCCATGACGGAAAAATTCTCCTGGCGTGAATTGCTTGGAGTCGTAGGCAATCGCATTGGGCGCCGCGCCAATCAACAGTAAAAACGGCATGCCGGCCGTCACCAGCGAGGCATACATAATCACTTCGGGCGCCACGCCGAGATATTTCGCAATCACCAACGACACCGGCAACGAAATCGCGATGGCCGCGACATTCATAATGAAATTGGTCATGATCAAAACGAAGGCCGCAATGCCCATGACGAACACGAACCAGGGCGCATCTTGCAGCAATCCCAGCCATTGCACGGCCATCCATTCCGCCGCACCGGTCTTCCACAGGCAAAAGCCAATACTCATGGCTCCCGAGAACAACAGCACGATGTTCCAGGGGATCTCCTCGAGTTCTTTGACGGTCAACACGCCAACAATGAAGAACAACAGTGTGGACAACAGAATAATTGCCGCCCGGTCAACTGAGTCCAGCGCCGGTATCACCGACTTCAGCGACATGACCACCACCACGCCCAGAACAATGGCGATCACAATCTTTTCCTTGGTCGTCATCGGTCCTAGCAGCGCAGACAGATTCTTCACTTTTTCCTTAAGGCCGGGGATACGCTCTTTCTCTGGCTTCAGAAACACCATCAGATACACCCAGATCAGCAACACCATGGCCCAGCCGATCACCGCCATGTACAGCGGTAGATCGAAGAAGGATATGTCGTTGCCGGTGAATTCCTTGTACATCCCGGCCGCCGCAGGACCGCGCGCCGCGCCGAGAAAAGTGATGATACTGCCGGCACCGGCCGCATAGGCCATACCGATAAACAAGCCCTTGCCGAAATTCGTCGGCCGCTCACCTTCACCGTAGAGGGAATAGATCGCCAGCAAAATGGGGAACATGGTAGCGGCGACTGCCGTATGCGCCATCAGATGGGTCAGTCCCGCAGTGACGACCAACGAACCCAGCAGGATCATGCTGGTCTTTTCACCTGCCACCGCCAGCATTTTGTAGGCGATGCGTTTGGTCAAACCGGATTTGGTGAAGGCCAGGCCGATAACAATGGAGCCAAAAATAAACATCACCGAAGGGTCCATGAAGTCGTGGAACGCCTCCTTGGCCGGGCGGATGGCGAACAACGCCTGGAACACACCGATGGCAATCGATGTGATGCCAATGGGGATCACCTCGAACACCCACCAGATGCCCGCCATCAGGAACAGACCGATGGCCGCCTTGCCCTGTGGCGACAGCACGAAGGCCTTGCCGGCCGGATCGAGTGCGTCGGGCCAGGCTGGCATGTAGTGAATTCCCAGGAACAGCACCAAACCGAGCATAAGAAAGGCAAATTTCTTTGCATCAAAAGGCAACGGCTCCACAGCGTAATGCACTGACTGCGTCGTGGCAGCCATTTTGTCGGGCTCAGTCATGCAACACCACCTTGGTCGCCGCGTTGAACACATCCACCATACGAATCACGCCAAGCACCTGATTGCCTTCCACCACGGGTAACATGCTGGAATCGACGAACACCATCAGGTAAGCCGCTTTGGTTACCGGATCCGTCGGCGCAACAGTTGCTGCAACAGGCACAACATGCGGCCGCACCGGCTTGTGGGCCTGCTCCCGGCATTGAGTGTGGAAGGTGTCTTGCCAGAGCGATGCCAGAGCCGGGTATTGAGGCAGAATTATTTGACCGCGCGACTCGCCCGGCAATGTGGCGCGTAGGAAGTCCGGGAACACGCCGCGCAAAATATCCCGCAGACCCAGCACACCAACCAATCTGTCCGCCTCATCGAGCACCAGCACATGGCGG
Source organism: uncultured Gammaproteobacteria bacterium (assembly GCA_963696465.1). Classification (GTDB taxonomy): domain Bacteria; phylum Pseudomonadota; class Gammaproteobacteria; order Thiohalobacterales; family Thiohalobacteraceae; genus JAHJQQ01. Next base: position 46,016 of record CAVOKC010000023.1, read on the forward strand.
AAGCGTTTGCCCGTCGCCAGACCGTGCTCGATGGCCTCAAAGGCATCGCGTAAGGCCGAGTCCTCGCGGATATGGGGATATTCCGCAAGCGGAATCAGAAGGTCTTTAACTTCGCCGCACGTATCCATTGATTGTTCGCCTCCCCCTAACGCAACAAAATTGCCGTCTAATCATCCTTAATAGATGAAGATGACCAAAGTATACCGAGCTTCGGTTGGCGCATTGGAGATAGATGCGATCAAGACTTGATTTGAATCAAACGCTCACGAACAGCCGCCAAATGATTTAAAGGAAAGTGATAAATAACCTGTGGACTCGGCGATCACTTCACGCAACGGCACGAAGCTTCAAATCACCCGCGGGTCACCACCATCGATAGGGATCTGTGCACCGGTGGTCTTGGCAAACAGCGGACCGCAGAGTTCGGCCGCCAGCTCGGCGACATCATGACTGGTGATTTCCGTCTTGAGCAGATTGCGGCGTTTGTATTGCTCGACGCTCATCGCGTAATGCGCGGCACGCGCCGCCACCACCTCATCGGTCCAGATGCCGGTATCGAACACCGCATCCGGATGCAACGCGTTGAGGCGGATGCCATCGCCCGCCCATTCCAACGCAGCGACGCGCAGCAATTGCGTCAGCGCCGCCTTGGAGGCGGAATAGGCCGCCGCACCGGGGCCGGGTGCCGTGACATTTTTAGAACCGATGACCGCCACACGTCCGTTGCGCGGCGCCAGCTTGAGCAGCGGATAGGCCTGCCGCAGCAGACTCAGATTCGCATCCAGATTCACCTGCAACACCCGCGTCCATTCCGCATCGGCAAGTTCTGCAATTGCGCAGCCGCCGGGAAACACACCGGCATTCAGCACCAGCATGTCCAACCCCCCGAACTGCTGTATCGCATGTTCCAACGCCGCCTCAAGCGCGGCGCTGTCCGTCACGTCACAGACCAGACCGAGATAGGACGGCTTATTGGAAACATCGGCAATGTTCGCCGTGATATCCAAACCCACCACCGCCGCGCCGCGCGCCAAAAAGGATTCGACACAGGCCTTACCGATGCCCGAGGCCGCGCCGGTGATCAGCACCACTTCGCCGGTGAACAACGGTGGCGTGCCGGCCTTACGCAATTTAGCCTGCTCCAGATCCCAGTATTCGACGTCGAAGTAATCCTGCGCCGGCAGCGCCTGATAACGCTCCAACTGCGTGGCGCGCACTACCGTGTCGATGCTGTGTTGATAGATATCACGCACGATGAAGGCATCCTGCACACTGCGACCAACAGTGCACAAGCCAAATTCAGGATCGAGGATCACACGCGGCGCCGGATCGAGCATGGTCTTGGCATCCGCGCCGGCCTGCGCGCTGAAATAGGTCTTATAAGATTCGGCATATGCCGCCACATCGCGACCCAGCAGCGGGACACGCTTGGTGCGGATAACATGATCCGGCGTCGCCGGGCCCTGTTGTGCGATCACGCCAACATCATCACGACGCGCGAAACCGAGCGCCTGCGCATCTAGGCACAGAATGCAGAATAATCGGCGCACCGATGGTCTGTGCAATCTCGCGACGTAAGGTCGCCAATTCGAAACGCAATGCGTGTGTCGCAGACGCTGCCGGCGGCCAGATTCACTGTCCAAGCCTTGCGCGCCTTGAGCTCAACCTCGGCCAGATCAACCAACTCGATCATGCGCACATAGGATTCCTGCGCGGTGGCGCCAAAGGAGAAGATGCCATGATTCATCAGCACCATACCCTGCGTGTTATCAGTGCATTCGCGCGGAAAAATATCCGCGCACAGCCGCGCCAGATCGAAGCCGGGCATGACGTAGGGAATGATCACGACGCGATCGCCATAGACATCACGAATACGCTGCACGCCGCTCGGTGTGTTGCACAGCGTCACCACCGCATCGGCGTGGGTGTGATCGACATATTTATATGGCAGGATCGCATGCAAAATCGCTTCGACCGACGGTGTCGGTGCGCTTGCATTGGTCATGTGTGTGCGCAGTTCGTTGACCATTTGCGGATCGCTCAGGCTTGGCAACTGCGCCAGCCGCAGCAGATGCGGCATGCGCACCGGCGCGAAGCCGCCGGCCTCGATGAATTCCAGATCCCAGCCACTGCCCTTCACATACAGAATATCTTCAGCTTCACCGAGGATATTGTTTTCACGAATCTTGACTGAGGTATTGCCGCCACCGTGCAGCACCAACGATTTATCACGACCCAACAAGCGCGAGCTGTAAACGCGTTGCCCGAGCTCGCCGGGATACTGGGCGGCTTCTGCGTCGTTCCAGAGACTTTGCATCGAAACAAATTCCTATTTGAGTTTTTTTGAACCGCCAAGGCGCCAAGAGCGCCAAAAAAACATGAATTAATTGCCAAAGCGAAAAGACATTATGTTTTGACATTTATTAAGGAACCTCTTGGCGCTCTTGGCGTCTTGGCGGTTCCATCAAGGTTTCTTGGCGGCCTTGGCGTCTTGGCGGTTCAATAACACAAGCTCCCGCACCTCAGCATCACCGACACCACGCGGATCGCTGGCTGCGTCCAGTTTACCGCTGCGCTTGTTCCACTGCACCGCCTGCATATTGCCGTAACTGTCTTCCAATTCACTCAGCGCATGACCGAGCGCACGCAACTCCTCCTGCGTGATCGCATCGATGGCGTCCGCTTCGAACTGGATTTTGTCGGGCAGATATTGGTGATGGAAGCGCGGCCTCGTCACCCAATCTTGCGGCGGCTTGCCAGCCGCGAATTCCAATGCGCCCAGCAATACCATGCTGATAATGCGCGAGCCGCCCGGCGTGCCGAGGATGGCGACGCGGTCTTCGCTTTCCAGAAACGTCGGCGTCATCGATGACAGCATGCGCTTGCCCGGCGCGATGGCGTTGGCCTCGGCGCCGACCAGTCCATAGGCATTCGGCACACCGGGTTTGGCGGAAAAATCGTCCATCTCATCGTTCAGTAATACGCCAGTACCGGGCACAACCAGCGCCGCACCAAACGGATAATTGATGCTGAGCGTGGCAGCGACACGATTGCCCTGCGTATCGATGATCGAAAAATGCGTGGTGTGTGGGCCATCGATGTTCGGCTGCGTGCCGGGTAGGTCCGTGCTAGGCGTAGCACGATCCAAGCGGATAGAGGTGCGCAGACCGTCCGCATAGAAAGGATGGATCAGCCGCGTGATCGGCATGTCGATAAAGTCCGGATCGCCGAGATACTCGGCGCGATCGCGATAGGCGCGGCGCAGCGCTTCGACAATGACGTGAATACGCGTCACCTCGTCCAGGGCATCCAGATCGTAACCAGCGAGAATATTCAACGCCGTGAGCAGGACGACACCGCCCGACGAGGGTGGCGCTGCCGTGGTGATTTTGATGCCGCGATATTGTCCGCGCAGCGGCGCGCGCTCCACGACGCGGTATACCTTAAGATCATCCAACGTCCAGATACCGCCGGCCGCGCGCACGCCGTCGACTAATCGCTTGGCAACGGCACCCGCATAAAAACCGGCATGGCCGTCGCGCGCCAGTGTTTCCAAGGTCTGCGCCAATTCGGGCTGTTTAATGACATGGCCAAGCGGTGGCGCCTTGCCCCCATGCAAAAAAATGCGCGCAGTATGCGGCGATTTATTCAATGCCTCGGCACGGAACTCGGCCATATTCTGGTACAGCGCATCCACCGCGAAACCCTCGCGGGCATAGCGAATGGCCGGCGCCAGACTCACGCGCAACGGCAAGCTACCGTAGCGTTCCGCCAAGTGTGCCAACGCGGCCGGTTCGCCGGGGATGCCGGCGGCCAGCGCACCGTCCATGGATAGATCCCCGATCACCTCGCCCTGCGCATCGAGAAACATGCCGCGTGTCGCTGCCTGCGGCGCGCGTTCGCGACCGTCGAGCAGCGTCTCGAAACCATCGGCGGCGTGATGCAACAACCAGAAGCCACCGCCGCCGAGACCTGAACTGTACGGCTCGACCACGGCAACTGCAGCGCTCACTGCCACAGCCGCATCGAAGGCATTGCCACCGGCATCCAAAATTTCGAAGCCGGCCGCGGTCGCCAACGGATGCGCACTGGCAATCGCTGCGGCCGAGGGCGTTCCGGGCACGGGAAGCGGCGCCTCGGCATACGCCACGGAAATACACAGCGATGAATACTGCAGGAAGGCCCAAAGCAGAAGGGCCCCGTGACGGAGCCCTTCGAGTGTCTGCTTGCGCCTGCGCAGCATCAGGCCTTCTCGGCAATCAGATGTTCGTACTTGGCCTGCAACTGTTCGCGGGTCTCCGGGTGATTCGGGTCCAGCGGGATGCAATCGACCGGACAGACCTCTACGCACTGCGAGGTCTCGAAGTGACCGACGCATTCGGTACACAGATCGGGATTGATGACGTAGATGTCCTCGCCCTGCGAGATCGCGCCGTTGGGGCACTCCGGTTCGCAGACATCGCAGTTGATACATTCGTCGGTAATCATCAGGGACATGCTCGTCTCCTCCCCGCGGGTAGCGGCTTCAATATTAGCTGCGGGTAATATTACCGAACCCGCGCCTTCAATGCAGCAACAACTCGGGCATGGACAAACGGTGAGACATCCCCGCCCAGGGCAGCGATCTCACGCACCAGACTGGAGGAGACAAAGGCGTGCTGCTCGGCCGGCGTCAGGAACACCGTCTCGATGTCCGGGGCCAACTGGCGGTTCATGCTGGCAAGCTGAAACTCGTACTCGAAATCCGACACGGCACGCAGGCCGCGCAAGATCACCGCCGCGCCGCGCTGGCGCACGAAATCCACCAGCAGATTATCGAAGCTGCAGACCTCGACATTCGGCAAGCCCGCCAATACCTCCCGCGCCAGTTCCACCCGCTGCTCCAGCGGGAAGGCCGGCGCCTTGCCGGGATTGGCGGCTATCGCGACGATCACCCGATCGAACAGGCGCGCGGCACGTTGCACCAAATCGGTATGGCCGTTGGTGATCGGATTGAAGGTGCCTGGGTAGACGGCGGTTTTCATCGCGTGCGATTCTCACATTGGCAAACTGGGCAGACGCCATGGTACCGCACCTGATATAGCCCACACGATCTCTGCCTGTAGGAGCAACTCCCAGCAGCGAACATGCTACGCATAAACAGGCTGTTTGCGGGCAGCGCCCCAAGGGCAGCCTCTCAGCGCAAGCGCCTCACCTTCAGCCCGCGCCTACAATCGCCGCGCCAAGTGATAGCCGACCTGCCCGGCCACTTTGCTGCGATACAGCTCAAAGCCTTCGGGCAACAAGGCGGCTAAGGCTTCGCTCGTCAGCGCACGTTCGGCCTCCAGATAAATCCACGCCGACGGCGCCAACCAACCCTGGGCCAGCGCCGCGAGCGCCGCTTCAAGCAGACCCTGGCCGAAGGGCGGATCAATCAACACGACATCGAAGGGCCGCGGCGTACCCTTGAGAAATTGCAGGGCATCAGCCTGCACGATCTGTATCTGCGTTGCCTCAAGCCGCTGCTGATGCTCACGCAACGACTTGGCCACCTGCGCATCGCGTTCTACAAGCACGACCTCGGCCGCACCGCGCGAGGCGGCCTCGAAACCCAACGCACCACTGCCGGCGTATAAATCCAGACACCGACATCCCGGGGTTACCGGCGCCAGCCAATTGAAGAGAGTCTCGCGTACACGATCGGGCGTCGGCCGCAAGCCGGCGACCGCGGGGAAATCCAGCTTACGCCCACGCCACTGACCGCCACCGATGCGCACCTGATTACGCACGTGTTTGCGCGGCTGCTCGCGCACTTGGCTACGCTCCTGTCGAGGCGCCGGCGGCGCCTTGCGCGTAGACATCAGAAAAAGAGGGCCGGGGACAAATCCATCTGTCCATAATCCCGTCCTTGGGCCGGCCCGTCAAACCAGGACTGTCAAACCTAAGCGCACCCACTCACCCCAACCTCCAACCAGAGGGAGGGATGATCTATGCGCTTGTCATGTTAATGGCTAGCGACCCGCGCAGCTTTCGCCGCGTGCCCAGCAGCGCCAGTCCCGAGCCGAGGAGATACAGCGAGGCAGGCAACGGCACCGCGGTTATCGGCACCGTGCCCGGCGTCGGCGTGGTCAAGATAATGAAGTCACCGAGGTTATTCCCGGAGTCGATCAGCGGACTGATGCGTGCAAGACTGCTGCCCGCGGCCGGAGCGGGCACCGCTAAACCCTCACCGGCGAAAACCTGGCCGGTGAAATTTCCATAACCGATGGCATCGATCAGCGTCACGCCATTGAACAGCCGCACTGAATCCGGGCCATTCTGGAAATCGACACTCGTAATCAGATCGGTGTTGGCGACATTGCTGCCACCGCCTGTAAGCAGATCGCCAATCGTGAAAACGCCATCAGAGGGAATGAGACCGCTTAAAGCGACGGTTTTATAGGTGGCACCATTGCCGCCGTTGACGCCTTGTAACGACCACCCGGTCAGATTGGTGCCGGGCGCGCCATACAGTTCGACAAAGACATTGCCGGCATCGGTACCGCTGGCATCGTAAAGGATCTCAGAGATAAGCACCGCGTTAGCGGTGGCGGGCAAGGACAAGACTGCAGACAGACAAAGTGCGCGCAGACCCGCGCGTGGGATTAGCCGTTCCATGGCGTACTCTCCGTGAAGTATTGAAAAGAATCGGGCCGCTCATCCATTGAGCAACCGCGGACAGAGAGTAACCGTCGCCTACGGAATTACTATAGGCAAACGGCTTACACTTTGTCAGCCACCCTAACGGGCGGCTTTATTGCCCGCCGACGAGCAAGGTCAGCATCCGCTCCGGCTGCACACGACGCTTGAAGGCATCGCGCACCTGCTCGAGCGTGACCGCCTCGACCTTGCCGTTGAAGGTGTCCAGGTAATCGAGCGGTAACTGATAGAAACCGATCACCGCGAGATATTCGAGAATCTTGCGGTTACTGTCGACGCGCAATGCCTGTCCGCCGGTGATGTTCTTTTTCGCCGCCTCGAGTTCAGCCGCAGTCGGACCATCGGCAACATAACGCGCCAATGTTTCGCGCAACACCTTGAGCGCTTCGGCAGCCTGATCGTTACGTGTCTGTAAGCCGAGCTGGAACGGTCCGCGCTCCGCCATCGGCATAAAATAGCTGTAGACGCTGTAGGACAGGCCGCGCTTCTCGCGTATCTCTTCGCTCAATCGCGACACCAGACCGCCACCGCCAAGCACATAGTTGCCGACATACAGCGTGAAGTAGTCCGCATCGTCGCGGCGGATGCCCGGCTGTCCGATCAAGACATGCGTCTGGGTCGAGGGATGCTCGATGCGTTGTTCACGCGCCGCCGTGAAATCGGCTACAGCGGGAAGTGTCGGTGCCGCTTCACCCGCAGCCAAACCTGCGGTCGCGGTTTCGGCCAGCTTTTCCGCCGTAGCACGATCCACGGCACCAACGATGGCAACCACCGCATTGCGTGCAACGTAATAGCGTTTGTGAAAGTCCTGCACTGCTGCGCGATCGAGCGACTTAAGACCTTCGACCGTCCCTTCCGGTGGCGAGGCATAGGGATGCGCACCGTACAGCGCGGCATAGAACGCCTTCTCACTCACCGAATCCGGTTGCTGCTGGGCGTATTGCAGCCCGATCAACATACGCTCGCGCTCACGATTGAGGTCGTCTGCATTGAAATCCGGCTGCGCAACCAATTTGGCGAAAACGGCAACGGCCGGCTGCAGATACTTGGCATCGTTCAAACTGCGCAGATTGAGCGTCGCCATATCCCGCAACGATTCACCGCCGAGACGTGCACCGACGCCTTCCAGCTGTTCGGCGATTTGGTTAGCCGATAAACCGTCAGCGCCTTTATCAAGCAGTGTGTGCGTGAGTTGCGCCAACCCGGGACGACCGCCATCGCGCGCACTGCCAGCATTGAACGCCAACTGTATATCCACCATCGGCAGTTCCGGCGCGGGCGCAAAATAAACCCGCGCGCCATTACTGGTTTGCCAATGTTGAATCGGCGCCATCGCCTGGGCGGAGACGCTCACGGTCAGGGCGAGCAAGGTCAGCGCATAACGGATGAATATCTGCGGATTAATGACCATGACTAACTCCTTGTGCGGCGGCCGCCGCACGCGCCCGAGCACCGGCGTCCATCGGCTGTGGTTCGAGCACAGCAATGGTCAGGCGATCATCCAGCAGATATTTGCGTGCGACTTTTTGTACTTGCTCGGCGGTCACGGCCTGCACCCGCGGCAGGTACTCATCCAACCGTTGCCAGCCCAGACCCACGGACTCCAAGGTACCGATACGCATCGCTTGATAAAACACCGAATCCTCCTGATAGACATGATCGGCAAGCACTTGTGCCTTGACGCGTTCGAGCTCGGCCACGGTCACCGGCTGGTCGCGCAACAGCGCGATTTGCGCACGCAAGGCCTTTTCCAGCGCGGCGATATCGTGACCTTGGCCGGCGTGCCATCCAGCATCAACAAGCTTTCCTGCCGATCGTACAGGTCGTAACCCGCATCGGCCTGTCGTCGCGATTTGCTGACCACGCACCAGCTCGGCGGGTGAAACGCGCGCTGTCGCCGCCATCGAGAATACCGGCCAGCACCTCCAGCGCATACGGCTTCCCAACGTCTTTTGACAGTGCTCAGCGCCGGCACTTTGTAGCCCATGATCAGATAAGGCACTTCGCTGGCGCCTTCACGATCAGGCGCCGCAGACCACGTTGCGCGATTTCATGACGCGGCTTGGACGCTTCGATCTGCTGGTAGTCAGACCGCCGAAGTGTTTACGCGCCAGCTTCAAAACTGCCTGTGGATCAACATCGCCGGCCACCACCAGCACCGCGTTATTCGGCGAATACCATTGCTGATACCAGTGTTGCAGATCCGCGACTTGGAGATGTTCCAGATCATTCATCCAGCCGATCACGGGGTGCGGTATCGGACTGTTGAGAAAGGCCACGGCGTTGAACTGTTCATAGGTCAGTGACTGGGGTCGTCTTCGGTACGCAGCCGGCGCTCTTCCATGACCACTTTGACCTCTTTGGCGAACTCGGTCGGTCGGCAGCATCAAATTGCGCATGCGGTCGGCCTCCAGTTCGAAGCTCACCGGCAGACGGCTTTTCTCCAGACTCCTGGAAATAGGCGGTGTAGTCACGCCCGGTAAAGGCGTTCTCGCGACCGCCGTTTTCGGCGATGATGCGCGAGAACTCGCCGATGCCGTGTGCCTGGGTACCCTTGAACATCATGTGTTCGAGCACATGCGATATCCGGTATGCCGTCAAGCTCGTAGTTGGACGCCGATCTTGTACCAGACCTGCGATGACCACCACCGGGGCGCGATGATCACCTTGCACGATCAGCTTCATGCCATTGTCGAGCGTGTATTCGTGGTACCTGAGGCGTGGCCGCAACAACCGCGCTGCCGAGCAGACAGGCGCTGGTAAACAAAATCACTCTGGATAACATTCGTATAGGTTTCCTGTTCGACTAGTTTGTTACGTTAATTCGAGCCGGGTGGTAGGATAAGCCGCTCTCACCCATTTGCCTAATGACCGCGCAGACGATGTTTGGTTTCGGACGTAAGAAAAAATCCGGCGACGACGGCAGTGACACGCCGAGCGCCGACACAGCCACCGCCCTAATTACCCCAGCCGACACCGTCGAAACCGCGGCCAAGCCGGGGCTGTTCGCACGTCTTAAGAGCCGGCCTGGCAAAACCCGCAGCGGTCTCACCGAGGGTATTGCCAATCTGGTGCTGGGCGAAAGCAGATCGATGCGGAATTGCTCGAAGACATCGAGACCCAACTATTGACCGCCGATGTCGGTGTCGAGGCGACGCAAGGTATCATCACGACCTGACCCAACGCGTGGCACGCAAGCAATTGGCCGATGCCGACGCCTTAATCGCCGCCTTACGCGAAGACATGGCGGCGATCTGGCGGCCGTGCAGCCGGCCGCTACCATGCCATGCGCAGAAAAAGCCGTTCGTGATTCTGATGGTCGGCGTCAACGGCGTCGGCAAGACCACCACCATCGGCAAACTGGCGCACCGCCTCAAGCACAGGGCAAGTCGGTGATGCTGGCGGCCGGCGATACCTTCCGCGCCGCGGCCGTCGAGCAGCTGCAGGTCTGGGGCGAGCGCAACAACATCCCGGTGATCGCACAACGGCAGCGGCGCGGACTCGGCCTCGGTCATTTTCGATGCGCTGCAATCGGCACAGGCGCGCGGCATCGATGTGCTGATCGCCGACACCGCCGGCCGTCTGCACACCCAGACCAACCTGATGGAGGAGCTGAAGAAGATCAAACGCGTGCTCGGCAAGCTCGATGTCCGCGCCCCCACGAGGTGATGCTGGTGGTCGACGCCGGCACCGGCCAGAACGCGCTCAATCAGGCATAGCAATTCCACGAGGCCGTCGGCCTGACCGGCATCAGTCTGTCCAAGCTCGATGGCACCGCCAAGGGCGGCATCATCTTCGCCATCGCCAAACGCTTGGGTATCCCGATTCGTTTCATTGGCGTGGGCGAGAGCATCGAAGATCTGCGCGAGTTCGACGCCGGAGCAATTCGTCGCCGCGTTGTTCGATAAAGATTCATGATTCGATTCGAGAACGTCAGCAAACGCTATCCTGGCGGCTATGAGGCTTTGAGCGGCCTGAATTTCCATTTGCCGCGCGGCCAGATGACCTTCCTCACCGGCCCGTCCGGTGCCGGCAAGAGCACGATACTAAAACTGATCGCGCTGATCGAACGCGCCAATCAAGGCCAGATCCACATCGACGGCCACAATCTCGCCAAAGTGGGCCGCCGCGGCATTCCTTATTTGCGGCGGCGCATCGGCGTGATTTTCCAGAGTCATCGACTGCTGTTCGATCGCACCGTCTTCGACAATGTCGCGCTGCCCTTGGTGATCTCCGGCTACAGCACCCACGATATCGGCCGCCGCGTGCGTGCCGCCTTGGACAAGGTCGGCCTGCTGGGTAAGGAACGCGCCTATCCGGTTACGCTGTCGGGCGGTGAGCAGCAGCGCGTCGGCATCGCCCGCGCGGTCGTGAACAAGCCCGCGCTGTTGCTGGCCGACGAGCCCACGGGCAACCTGGACCCGGATCTGTCGCGCGAGATCATGCACTTGTTCGCGCAGTTCAATCAGGTCGGCGTGACCGTGCTGGTCGCCAGCCACGATTTGAATCTGATTTCACGCATGAACTATCCGATCCTGCGCCTCAAGCAGGGCCGTATTCTCGCCACCGGCGGCATGGACGAGGATGCCGGCACATGAAGCGTGCGCAACGACCGACACGTCCAAGCACGCCCACGCCCATTGGCCAGGGCGCCACGCGCCGCCAGTCCTTCGATCCGCGCCAATGGCTGCGCAGTTATGGGCGGCTGCATGCGCAAGTACTGCTGGCCAGCCTCGGCCGCCTCTCTCGCGCCCCCTTTGCCACTCTGCTGACGATGGCGGTGATCGCCATCGCGCTGGCCCTGCCGAGCGGCCTGCTGGTGATCCTCGACAACCTGCAGCGCCTGAACACCAGCTGGGACGACAGCAGCAGTGTCTCGCTGTTCTTGAAGCAAACCGTCAACGAGGCCCAGACCGACCGGCTGGCCCGCGAATTGAAAGACTGGCCACGCATCGCCGAGGTACGCACGCTGCATCGCGATCAGGCCCTGAAGGAGTTTCAGGAATTTTCCGGCTTCGGCTCCGCCCTGGAGACTTTGGATGAGAACCCGCTGCCCAACGTGCTGGAGCTCCGCCCCGCCAGCGCCGACACCCCCGGCCAGGATTACGAGGCCTTGCTGGATGATTTACGGCGTCTGCCCGAAGTCGAATTGGCGCAACTCGATCTGCAATGGGTACGCCGTTTCGCTGCGCTGATGGACATGGGGCGCCGCGGCATTCTGGTAGTCGGCGCGCTATTGGCGCTGGCGGTACTGCTGATCGTCGGCAACACGATTCGGCTGGACATCCAGAACCGGCGCGAGGAAATCGAGGTCAGCAAACTCATCGGCGGTACCGATGCCTTCATCCGCCGACCCTTTCTCTATACCGGCCTGTGGTATGGGCTGCTGGGTGCGCTGCTCGCGTGGATCCTGGTCGGACTGGGTTTCTGGTTGGTCGACGAACCGGCGCGCCGCTTGGCCGGACTTTATGACAGCAGCTTCCTGCTCTCAGGCCTGTCCTGGCAGGGCACGGGCATTTTACTGTTGACCGGTATCGCCCTCGGACTGGCCGGTTCCTGGCTGGCCGTTGGCCGCCATCTCAGCGCCATCGAACCCACCTGACGCTCCCTTCGGCGCACCCAGCGCCCGACAAATTTCCCCGTTCAATCAAGCGGCTCGCTGGCCGCTATGGGTGTTGCGCCTGCACGAGGTCGTGCGGGGCATGAGCTAGTATGCGAACAATGACCCCACGCCTCACTCGTATCCTCGTCGTCGATGGTTCGGAAGTAGCCCGAACCATCATCGCCCGTGTGGTCGAAGAAGAAATGCCTTACGCCCGCATCACCCATTGTGGGTCCGGCCATGAGGCCATGACCTGCATGCAGTCCGAGCATTTCGACCTCATCACCACGGCACTGATGCTGCCGGACATGGATGGCCTGGATTTCAGCCGCCAGGTACGCACCGATCAGATTCACCACTACACCCCGGTCATCGTCGTATCTGGAGATGCCGACGAGCGTTTATTGCGCGAAGGCTTTGCCGCCGGGGTAACGGAGTATTTCGATAAGTCACTGGGATATCTGGCCTTCGCGAGCTTCATCCGGGATTTCACCCGACGCCACACCGGCCTGGTCGGACGCATTCTCTACGTCGAGGACAGCCCCACCGTCGCCACCCAGACGATCCGTCTCATGGAACGCCACGGCTTGCAGGTCACCCACACGCCTTTGGCTGAAAAGGCCTTGGAGATCCTCCTGGAGTCCAACCCACTCGAATTGGGCCTCGCCGGCAATGTCGATATCGTGGTGACGGACTTTTATCTCAAAGGGCGCCTCACCGGCGGGGATTTATTGCATGCCATCCGCGCCAAACTGCGCTTATCCCAACAAGAAATGCCCGTGCTGGTGATTACGGCCGCCGACGCCGACGAAGGCCGTCAGACCGAGGTCTTTCACGCCGGTGCCAACGATTATGTCAGCAAGCCGATCGTCGAGGAGGTGCTGATCGCCCGCATCCGCTCGCTGCTGCTGATTAAACAACAGTTCGTCGCGCTCAAATCGCAGACTGAAGAAATGCGCGTGTTGGCGACGACAGACAGCCTCACCGGGGTGCGCAACAAGCGCTTCCTGCTCGATTACGGCCAGCAACTCCTGGCCGATCGGCGCAGCCAACCGGTCTCGGTCATGCTGCTCGACATCGACCATTTCAAGAACATCAATGACAGTTACGGCCATATCGCCGGCGACCGAATTCTGGAGGCTTTGGGCCGGTCGTTACTCGACAGCTTGCGCGAAGATACCCTGGTCGCACGCTTCGGCGGCGAGGAATTTGCCGTGCTGCTACCACGCTGTAATCTGCGGGACGCACAGACCCGGGCCGAGTCGCTGCGCGCCGAGATTGAGGCCTTATGCCCTGCCGGACACCCCATAACGGTTAGCATCGGTGTTGCCTCAACGGGCGCCAATCCGGACATTACGCTGACCCAACTTCTGACCCAGGCCGACCAGGCGCTGTACACCGCCAAGGACCGCGGCCGCAATCAGGTCTTCGCCTAGCCTCCCAAAGTGAACTTTCCTGGCGATTGGCACTCCCACGTACCGAGTGCTAACATTTAGACACGCCCCAAATACAGACCCGGACGGCAGGAAGGAGATCCAGTAATGAGTCATGCCTTGGTTCGCAGCAATCCCGATTTCGCGCTCGCCCTCAGCAGCGGCGACCTGAGCGGGTATATCCAAGCAGCAAACCGCATCCCCGTTCTGAGTGCCGAGGAAGAGCACGATCTCGCGGTGCGTTTACAACGCGACGATGATCTCGGCGCGGCACGCCGGTTGGTGCTGTCGCATCTGCGTTTCGTCGTCCACATCGCCCGTGGCTACAACGGCTATGGCCTGCCCTTGGGTGACCTTATCCAGGAGGGCAATATCGGCCTGATGAAGGCGGTCAAGCGCTTCAACCCCGACGTCGGCGTGCGCCTGGTGTCGTTCGCCGTGCATTGGATTCGCGCCGAAATGCACGAATTCATTCTGCGCAACTGGCGCATTGTCAAAGTGGCCACCACCAAGTCCCAGCGCAAACTGTTCTTCAACCTGCGCAGCGCCAAAAAACGTCTGGGCTGGCTGAACGGCGAGGAAGTCGCCGCTGTAGCCAAAGACCTCGGCGTCAAACCGGAAGCCGTGCTGGAAATGGAATCGCGTCTGAGCAGTCAGGATGTCACCTTCGACCCCAGCGCCGATGACGATGACGAGTCGCGCAGCCTGGCGCCGGCCGCCTACCTACAGGATTCGCGCATGGACCCGGCCGTGATGCTGGAATCCAGCGATTGGGAAGCCAACCGACTTGACGCCCTGCAAGGCGCCTTGGAGCAATTGGACGAACGCAGCCGCGACATCCTTGCGCAGCGTTGGCTGACCGATGATAAGTCTACGCTACAGACCTTGGCGGACCGCTATCAGGTCTCGGCGGAACGCATCCGCCAGCTGGAAAACAATGCCATGAAGAAATTGAAAGCGGTGCTCGAAGCCTGAAGTCGGCAGCGACCTGGCTGTAAAACGACAACGGCCTCCCCCACGCAAGGGGGGAGGCCGTTGTGGTTCGGGGGTCGTGAGCTTAGGCCACAGAATATTAGGCCAGAATCACCGAGAGGAAACTCAGCCACGCCATCGCGACCAGCGCGATCACGATCACCATGGGGAAATTGTCGAAGGTAAACATTGTGCCTAATCCTGTAGTGTCGAATAAACCTATAAACCGCATTTGCCACGGAATCACACGGACAAGATCATAAGCTTCACGCCGGCACCCGCAAGGGAGTGAATAGTCGCTCCACGAATGTACTGTGTTGCAGTGTTTTCCGTGTGTTTCCGTGGCTGAAATGATTTTTTAATATAAATATTAGAGAAATCTTATATTAAGAACCGTCGCCCTTCAAGTCGCCCTTCATCGCGTCAGGCTTGTCCGCCGGCCGTGCACCCGGAATGCGCGGATCGTCGTCGTCCATCAGAATACGGTGCGCCGGCCCCTCTAGGTCTTCGTACTGTCCGTTCTTGACCGCCCAGATGAACGCAGCGACCGCCACGATCATGATCACAACGGCCAGCGGAATCAGCAGATAAAGAATATCCATCGCGTTACCGAGTCTGCGCGGATTGCGTCGCGACACCCGGCGGTTCGCGCAAGCGCAGGGCATTGACCACCACCAGCAGCGAACTGGCCGACATACCGATCGCCGCCATCCAGGGCGCGATCCAACCCATCGCCGCCAGCGGCACGGCCAGCAGATTATAGAGCAGCGCCCAAGCCAGATTCTGCCGAATCACCGCCAAGGTGCGACGCGCCATCAGCACCGCCGGTGCCAGATGTGCAAGGCGCTCGGATAACAACACCATATCCGAGGCCGACGCCGCCAGTTGCGTGCCGCTGCCCATCGCCAGCGAGACCTGCGCGGCCGCCAGCACCGGGGCATCGTTCACGCCATCACCGATCATCGCCACCACCGCGCCCTGCGCCTGCAAGGCTTGCAGCCGCCGCAATTTATCGGCCGGTTTCAAACGCGCCTCGGCGGTTGTAATACCCAAGATCGCGGCGACCTGCTGCACGGGACGCTCGCCATCACCGCTAAGCAGTTGCACCTCGAGTCCGAGTTTACGCAATTCGGCCACCGCCTCGGCGGCACCACTGCGCAGCGTATCCTCGAAGACGAAACCCGCCAGCACGCCGCGCTGATCGGCAAGGTACACCACCGTGCCCACTGCCTCGGAGAGCGTTTCCGGCAAGTCGCTCGCACGACCACTCAAGGCCTGCGCGAATTCCAAAGTACCAATGCGATAATTCACGCCCTGCACCACGCCTTCCATACCTTCACCGGCGACGGCACGCACATCGCTCGCTGGCAACGGCATTGCTACACCCGCCGCCGCGATCAAGGCGCGGCCCAGCGGATGCTCGGAACCTTGCTCCAAGGCGGCCGTGATGGCCACGCAGCGATCCCGCGTAAGCACGCCGAGACGCACCACTTGCGTCAGTGTGAGCCGACCTTCAGTGAGCGTGCCGGTCTTATCGAATATCACATGGGTCACGCGCGCCAAGGTTTCCAAGGCATGACTGCGTGTCGTCAACACGCCCATGCGCGTCAAGGCGCCGGTCGCGGCCGTCAATGCCACCGGCGTCGCCAGCGACAGCGCGCACGGACAGGTCACCACCAGCACCGATAGAACAATCGCAAACGCGCGGGTCGGATCGACTTGCCACCAATACCAGGCGACCGCCACGGCCAGCACCAGCAACGCCGCCACAAACCAGGCTGCCACGCGATCCGCCAATTGCGCGATAACCGGTTTCTCCGTCTGCGCACGATCCAGCAAGCGCACTATGGCCGACAACACCGTGTCCGCACCCACCCTATCGACACGCATGATCAGCGGGCTTTCGATATTCACCGTACCACCCACCAATTCCTCACCGGCACGACGTGCTTGCGGCAAGCTCTCACCGGTCAACAAGGCTTCGTCCACCGAGCTGATGCCTTCGAGTACCGTGCCATCGGCCGGCACCGTCTCGCCAGGCTTGATGCGCACGCGCTCTCCCGGTGCCAACTCCGCGACGGCGACGATCTCATCGCCCGCGTCCGTCATGCGTGTGGCCGTCGCCGGCAACAGTTTCACCAACGCTTCGGCCGCCTGGCCGGCGCGATGCCGCGCGATCATTTCCAGATAACGGCCGGTCAGCAGAAAGAAACTGAACATCACCACCGAGTCAAAATAGATTTCACCGTGACCGATGAGGGTGTGCCAAAGACTGGCAAGAAAAGCAGCGCCGAGACCCAAGGCCACCGGCACATCCATGCCTAGCTGGCGATGCTTAAGGTCGCGCCAGGCGGACTGAAAAAACGGTCGCGATGAATACAGCAACACCGGCAGCGAGATCACACAACTCACCCAGCGCAGAAACTGCGCCATATCCGCATCGATGCCCGTGTAGTCACCGGCATACAAGGCCACCGACAACATCATCACCTGCATCATGCCCAGGCCGGCGATCGCCACACGGCGCAACGCCAAACTGCGTTCGCGTTTATACACCGCCTCCTGACGACCGGGATCGAAGGGATGCGCGATATAGCCGATGGCACTGATGGCGCGCAGGATATCGCTGAGATGAATCTGACTGTCATCCCACTTCACCCGCGCACGATGGGTGGTGTAATTCACGTTGAACTCACTCACGCCCGGCAGCCGACTGACATGGCGCTCGTTCAACCAGACGCACGCGGCACAGACAATGCCTTCGAGAATCAGCGAGGCCTCGCGCAGATTCTTCGGGTCGATAGTGACGAAGGTCTTCTGGATTTCCGGTTTGTCGTAAAGATCGAGTTGGCGCAAGACCTCGGGCACCAGTTCCTGTGCGGTACGCGAAGGCGCGGTGCGATAGCGGTAGTACTCGGTCAATCCGGCGCCGACGATGCTCTCGGCCACGGCCTGGCAACCGGGGCAACACATCGCGCGCGCCTGTCCTTCAATCTCGACGTGGTAATGACTGCCCCGCGGCACCGGCAAGCCGCAATGAAAGCAGTCCTGCGCGAGTGCATCCTGCGGGGCAACGGAAACAGCAGCGGTGACATTCATGGCGAAATCATAACAGGGCTGGAATGGTCGCGACCAATGCGTTCACTGCGCCACCTCGGTCGTGGCACGCACCTCATGCCGGTCTTCACCGCGGCGCACTTCCAAGACCAGATCCCAAACGCCCGGCAGCGGCAACATCACGTCGCCCTGGTAGACACCGGGCTTGATCTCCACCAGCGTGAATGGCTGATCCTGCCGGGTATCGGCGGCGCGCAAAAACTTACCCTGCACCTGCGCATTGGCGATGGCATGACCATTCCGATCATTGACCATCACCTGAAACTTCGCCGTTTGTCCGGCGCGTGCGCCGCCTAACCAACCCTTACGCACCACCCAGCCACGCTCATTCTGGCGCTGAACCTGTTGCAGATAGGTGTTGTACAACGCCTCCTTCTTCTGCAAGTCGTTATCGACAACCCCGGGAAAGGCGGAAGAAATCTCACGCGCCTGATCCGTCCTCGGCAGCAGCACACGCGCAATCGGCTCCGGCAATCCCTTCGTCGCCACCACCACCAGCACCGAGTCGAACAACACCAGCGCCACAAAAAACGCGACGATCAGTGTCGGCGCCCAATGAAAGCCATGCACATCATCCAGACGCGCCTCGCGGTGGCCGAAGATCAATCCCAGGGCATAGGCCGTCACCAGAAAGATCGCCACGTTCATCGCCACGACATCCGCACCCGGCCACACCAGGATGGCGTACGGGATATACAGCGCCAACACCACCATGCCGACCATCAACGCGGCGGCTTTTGCGTGCAGCCGGAACAGCCGCCTCAGCATTACAAATAAGACCAGCTGCGCGACGACACCTATCGGAATACTCAGCAAAATATCCATCGTTCAACGCGCCGGCTTGTGGAAGAAGGTGGGCTGTTCCAGAAGAAACACATCTGTGTCGCCCGACATACGTATACGGAAACGGAATTCCACCGGGTTAGTTGGCATGTCTTGCGGATTAATGCGCACCCGCACCAACAGCCGCAGATTCTGCTCGGGTTGCAAATGCAGATTCTGCAGATGCCCAAGATCCAGCTCCGCTGCCGGCAAGCCCTCCTGTTCCAGCACAAAGGGCACGCTGCGATCGGTCTTATTGTTGATCTTGAGTTCGTAGCTATTCTGGATACGTCCATCAGACATCTCCACAAACAGCGGCTGACGCACCTGCGCCACGCTGAAGTCGAAGGGAATTTGCGCAACGATGCTGTAGATCAGCGCCACGACCGTCGCAACAAGCGACACACCATAACCAATATTCTTGGCAGTCAGGAAACGTGTCTTCTCGCCTTGCTGTGCTTTCTCCGAGGTGTATTTAATCAACCCGCGTGGCCAGTTCAGCGAATCCATGATGGTGTCGCAGGCATCGATGCACAAGGCACAGGAGATGCACTGATATTGCATGCCGTTGCGGATATCGATGCCGGTCGGGCACACCTGCACGCAGTAACCGCAGTCGATACAGTCACCGGCACCGTCGATTTCACGATCTTCCCTGGATTTAAAGCCACGTGCGATCTTATGGCGACCGGCCTCTCCCTCGCCACGCTTCTCGTCATAGGCGACGATCAGCGTGTCGCGATCGAACATCGCTCCCTGGAAACGCGCATACGGACACATGTAGGTGCACACCTGCTCGCGCGCCAGGCCCGCCATCACATAGGTGGTGAACATAAGGAACAGGGTCGTCGCGTAGGCGGGGAACGGTGCCGAGCCGGTAAAGAATTCGCCGAACAACTGCGGCGCATTGCCCCAGTAGAGCGTGAAGGTGAAACCGGTCCAGAACCCCACCAGCAACCAGAGCAGATGCGTGCTGAGTTTTTTGAAGATCTTCTCGCCGTTCCAGGGCTGCTTGTCCAAACGGATACGCGCAACGCGTTCGCCCTGCACCAGGCGTTCAATCAGGATGTAGAGATCGGTCCACAAGGTCTGAAAACAGAAATAGCCGCAGAACACCCGCCCGGCGATGCCCGTCACAAAAAATAGCAGCAGCGCTGCGATAACCAGCAGGCCTGCCAGCCAGAAAATATCCTGTGCATGCACGACGAGATTGAAAAGATAAAAGCGCCGCCCCTCGATATCAAACGCGACGGCTTGAGGAATACCGATGGCGCGCTCCCAGCGCAGCCAGGGCAACAGAAAGTAGACGCCGTAGGCGAGTACAAGAATGCCCCATTTAAGCGTGCGGAAGCGCCCCTTGACCGATCGTGGGTAGATCGGTATGCGTGCTTGATAAAGCGCTTGGGAGGTGCCGCCAGCCATGCTTCAGTACAGTGTACCGAGCGCCGAGTGCGGGGTCCGTGGCGATGAAGACTGACACCTTCGAAATATTGTCGCCGCCGCGGATCCGGAATGATCTACTCGACGACCATTCACTGACCTCCGCCAAGTTCGTGCACATAGACGGTAAGCAGCTTGATCTGATTCGCGTCCAGGCGATTCTGCCAGGCCGGCATGACGCGATTGACGCCATGGCTGATCACGTTCTTGACCGCATCGACCTTGCCGGTCATTTCCGCTTGACCCGGCACGTCCGCAACCGTCCAAATGGAGTCGGTCAGATTCGCCGAACCCTGACTTTTCATGCCCGTACCCGCAGCCGTATGACAATAGTAGCAACCGCCGCCTTCGCCGGTAAACAGTTGTTTGCCGCGCATAATTTTGTCCGCCGGCACATCGTGCCCCGACAGACTGAGGACGAAATTGGCTACGTCATCCAGTTGCTCGTCGTCGAACGTGCGTGCGAATCCTGGCATGTAACCGTTATGCCCAAGCGTAAGGGTGTTCTGAATCTCTTCAACACTGCCGCCCCACAACCAATCATCGTCGGCTAAATTCGGAAACAGACCCATCACTCCAGCACCACCGGCGCCATGACAAGCTGCGCAGTTGTCGCCGAACAAACCTTTGGTCACTGAACGCACGAAGGCCATCATCTCCGGATCGGCGAGAATCTGCTGATAATCAGCCGCGGCGATCTTCTCCATGTATTCCTTGGTTTTCAGCGCCTCGGGGCCTTCCTGCATATCCTTGGCCAGCAGAGAACGGGTATTCCAATGCCGGCTGCGCTCTTCACCGTTCACCGTATAGGTAATGTTATTGAACAAACCGGTGGTATAGGACTTGCCGACCGGCCAAGCGGGATAGACGATCCAATACAACACGGCGAACACGACCGTGGCATAAAAACCCCATAGCCACCAGCGCGGCAATGGATTGTTGAATTCCTGGATATCACCGTCCCAGGCATGACCCGTGGTCTGAACCGCACCCTGCCGCTTTGCTTCGCTCATTGCTCATCCACCTTGCGTGTCTCGTCCGACGCGGGCTTTTCCTCATCGTCGAACGGAATATATTTGTACGATTCCAGCCGCTCTTTGCGCTGCTTGCCCGTGAACACGTAAATCAGAATGCCGCAAAAGGTCACGAAGAAAATCAGCAGCGCGACAATCTTGCTGTTTTCCAGATGACCCAACCATTGCAGGATTTCAGTCATCTTGATTCGCCCCAGGACTCAATCGGGATTCTATCGGGATTCACGCCGACCGCGGACGCGCCGATCAACGGAATTCCGCGAAATAACCTTCGTTGTATTTACTGAAGTCGACCATGGTGCCCAGCACCTGCAGATACGCCACCAGCGCATCCATCTCGGAAATGCCCGAGCGGTCGCCATCGTAGTTGCCGAAGTTGGCCTGCTCAAGCAGATTCTTTTCCGCGTCCGGGAATGTAACGTGTCCGCAACGGTCCTTGCCGAACTTGGTCACGTTGGCATCGTATTCCTGCTGATCAGCGAATACGGTACACCGGCGAACTTCAGTGCGCGCATGCGATCGGCGACATCGGCGTATTGCAGCGGCTCGACAGCAGCCAGGGATAATTCGGCATCACCGACTCCGGCACACATCGCGCGGCGCGACCAGATGCTGCACATGCCATTCGTTGGAATATTTGTTGCCGACACGCGCCAGATCCGGTCCGGTACGCTTGGAGCCCCACTGGAACGGGATGGTCATACTGCGATTCGGCCGCCAGCGAGTAATGGCCATAGCGCAGTTTCTCGTCGCGGAACGGGCGAATCATCTGCGAATGGCACAGATAACAGCCTTCGCGGTGATAGATATCACGACCGCGCTGTTCCAGCGGCGTGTAGGGGCGCACGCCATCGACTTTTTCGATGGTTTCCTGTCGATGAAGAACAGCGGCGCGATTTCCACCAGGCCGCCGACGCTGATCGCCAGCATGGTCAACACGGCCATCAGGCCGATGTTGGTTTCAATCCATTCGTGTTTGAAGTTGAAGTTCATTATTCAATTCCCTGAATTCAGGCGCGCGCCAGCTTGGCGGCCAGTTTGGCTTCGATGGCACGGCGTTCTCTGCTTGCTCTGGCGGATGGTCATGAGCATGTTGAACGCCATCAGCACCGCACCGGTCAGGAAGAACATGCCACCGATCGCGCGCATCGCGTAGAACGGCATCATCGCGAGCGACGGATTCGGCGAACGAGTACTGCAGGTTGCCGAAATCGTCGAAGGCGCCACATCAGACCCTGAGTGATGCCGGAAATCCACATCGCGACGATGTACAGCACGATGCCGATGGTGGCCAGCCAGAAGTGCACATTCAGACCAGTTTCTGGCTGTACATCTTGGTATCCCACAGCTTGGGGATCATGTGATACAGCGAACCGAAGGAAATCATCGCCACCCAGCCCAGCGCGCCGGAGTGCACGTGACCCACGGTCCAGTCGGTGTAGTGCGACAGCGCGTTGACTTCCTTCAGCGACATCATCGGGCCTTCGAAGGTCGACATGCCGTAGAACGACAGCGCGACGATCATGAAGCGCATGATCGGGTCGGTGCGCAGTTTGTCCCACGCGCCGGACAGGGTCATGATGCCGTTGATCATGCCGCCCCAGGAAGGCATCAGCAGCAGGATGGAGAAGGCAGCGGCCAGGGACGAGGTCCAGTCCGGCAGCGCGGTCCAGTGCAGGTGATGCGCGCCCACCCACATGTACATGAAGCCCAGCGCCCAGAAGTGGACGATGGACAGGCGATAGGAGTAGATCGGACGGCCGGCCTGCTTGGGCACGAAGTAATACATCATGCCGAGGAAGGCGGCGGTCAGGAAGAAGCCCACCGCGTTGTGGCCATACCACCACTGGGTCATCGCATCCTGGGTGCCGGCAGAACAGGCTGTAGGACTTCATCGAGAACAGGTCGACGGGCATTGCAAGGTTGTTGAAGGTGTGCAGCAGCGCGGTCGCCAGAATGAAGGCCAGGTAGAACCAGTTGGCGACGTAGATGTGCGGCTGCTTGCGGCGCATGATGGTGCCGACGAAGAGGATCAGGTAGGTCACCCACACCACCTCGATCAGCAGATCGATCGGCCATTCCATTTCGGCGTATTCACGGCCCTGCGAATAGCCCAACATATGACTGATGCCGCCAGCACGATAATGGTCTGCCAACCCCAGAAGGTGAAGCTGGCCATGCCGTCGCTGAAATCAGGCGGGCTTGCCAGGTGCGCTGAACCACGTAATAGGAGGTGGCGAACAGGGCGCTACCGCCGAAGCCGAAGATCACCGCGGTGGTGTGAACCGGACGCAGCCGGCCGAAGCTGATCTCGGCAATCCCCATGTTCAGAAGCGGGTAGGCCAGTTCAAGCGCGGCGTATAAACCGGCCGACATACCGAGCAGACCCCACACCAATGACATCACCGCAAACTTGCGGATCACCTCATAGTTGTACTGTTCCGTACCGGTGACTGCGCCCTGTACCATAGCTTGCCTCACTGATTTTACTGAAGTTTCCAGCGCCCAAGGCAAACCGCCCGAAGCCAGTCACCAATGAGAGAATATCAGGACATTCTAATATGATGCCCCGCTTTGCGTAAAGAGCCAAGCAGCCTGGGTAACCGGGCGCCATTCTGTCCGACATGGGCTGGGGCCGCAGACAAGCCTAGAAGTGTAGACGAACCCTGGGTTAACACCGCCGCCAGGGCCACAACGCGGTCAGGCCAGTAATCGCGCGAACCAGGGGATGTAGTGATCGATCAGGAGCAGGGCAAAGATACCCATCAGATAGACAATCGAGTAGCCGAAGGCTGGCATCGCGGCGGTATTGTCTCGCATCAGGCGCAGGGCATGACGCAGAAATTCCAAGCCGAGACCGACCGCACCCACCAGATACAGCCAACCGCTCATGTGCGTCGCGAATGGCAGCACGCTCACAGCCAGCAGCAAGACGGTGTACAGCAGGATTTGCAAGCGTGTGAACTCGACGCCGTGGGTCACCGGCAACATCGGAATATCGACCTCGGCGTATTCCTTGCGGCGGTGAATCGCCAGCGCCCAGAAATGCGGCGGCGTCCAGACGAAGATGATCAGAAACAACAGCAAGGCGTTCGGATCGACGCTGCCCGTCACCGCCGTCCAACCCAATACCGGCGGCGCGGCACCGGCGGCGCCACCGATAACGATATTCTGCGGCGTGGCCCGCTTGAGGTACATGGTGTAGACCACGGCATAGCCGATCAGCGAGGCGAATGTCAGCACCGCCGTGAGGGTGTTGACGAACACCACCAGCACCAGCATCGCCAACGCGCCCAGCGACAAGGCAAACCAAAGGCAATTACTGGGATTGAGATGCCCGGTCGGCAAGGGCCGATTAGCGGTGCGCGCCATGCGCGCATCGACGCGATGATCGACCAGATGATTGATCGCCGCCGCCGAGGCCGCCGCCATACCGATGCCTAAGGTACCGAATACCAAGGCATCGAGCGGCACCATGCCCGGCGTGGACAGGAACATACCGACCACCGCCGTGAATACGATCAACGCGACCACCTTGAGCTTGCACAGGCCGACATAATCGCGCCAGGCCAAACCGGCTCGCGGGGCCTCGGTTATCACGTTGCTGTTCTCCATCATTACTGTACCGCCGCTATTCTAGATGCTCACGCGGGAAAACATTGCCCCCGCGTGCACGTGGATTATCGATCAACCCACATAGGAAATAAGTAACAAGCGCTGCAAATCCTCGGTCATGCCACGCGGCTCGGCGTCGAGGGCATATTCCATCATCAGATTACCCAACGGGTCGATCAGATAGATGCGCCCCGCCACGCCGAACGCATCCGCCGCAGCCCCGTTCACAGCACGAGCGATATCCATACCCGGATACTGCGCAGCGGCCTCGGCGGTCCACGCCGGCATTGCCGCGCCCTCCAGCAATAACAACCGCTGAATGCGATCGATATTCTTGCCTTGCGTCAGGCGCACTTGGCGCAGGGTGTAGAGTGTCTTTTGACACGCGTCATCGCAAGCGCCGGCGTGTCGGTACAACATCGTCCACTTGCCGATAAAATATTTGGCATCCACGGCAGCGCCGCGCGCATCAAATAAACCTGCTGCAGTCACCGGGCGTACCGGCTGCACCAGCATCCCGTTATTCGTTGTCGCGGTCGGAACAAAATCACCTTTGAAATTCAATACCCAAGCCACCACCAGCGGCAAGGCAAAAAAAGCCAATATCAGTACCAGCATCAGCCGCGTGCGGGTGATGCCCGTCGGTGTTGTTGCCGTTGTATCTACAGAGCCACTCATGGTTCTTCCACACCTATACGATTCAGATTCACCCAGACGTACAAAATCACCAGCGCCGCCGCCAAGGCAAACCACTGCACGGCATAGCCGACATGCCGCTCCGGTCCGACCACCACCGGATTCCAATCGCGCACGAATCCACCCGGCTGATCTTTGTCCAGCAACAGCACCATCGGCAACAGTCGCATACCCAATTGTTGCGCGTGCAGATCCAAACGGACTTGTTGCAGCACCTTGGGCCAGCCCGGATCGCGGTCTTCGCCTTCCCCGAGGACAAAAACCTTGTCCGACGGAAAATCAATCAGGCCTTCGATGCTGAGTTCTGCACCGCCGGGCACCGGCAACGGCGGCAGATCGGCGCGCGTTGCACCTTGCGCTATCCAGCCACGATTCACCAACACCACCGCATCGCTCTGCGCCAGCCGTAGCGGCGTCAGCACATGATAACCAACCCGGCCCTGCTGCACACGGTTGTCCAACAGAAATTGATGTTCCGCATCATAGCGGCCGACCAGCTGCGCACGTCGATAGCGCCAATCTGGACCGAGGGTGAAATCACTACCGATGCGGATCGCCGCATCGGTCGGACGATCGCCGTAGGCCCGCAACAATTCCCGCTTCTGCTCTGCCCTATCCAACTGCCAAAACCCCAGCGACATCAGCAATGCCAGTATCAGCACGCCGGCGACACTGGGCCACATGGCCGGCTGGAACTCATAACCGCCAATGCGCACTCGCCACCTCGTCGTCGCGCCAAACTCGTTTATACTGCCGACCCCATCATCACTTGGCCGGATATCGTCATGCTGTCAAAGGTTTTCATTGTACTGACCTTACTCGTCATTCTCGGCAGTCTTGCCAGCGGGCTGATCTTCCTGATCAAGGACAACGGCAACTCGACCCGCACCGCCAAGGCACTGACCGTCCGCATCGGGCTATCGGTGTTTTTATTTCTGATGCTGATGCTAGGCATCTACACCGGCGCCATCAAGCCGCACGGCATCTATCCCCATGCCCCCGCCAATGGCAGCGCGCCAATACCCAGCAGCAAATAAAAAAAACAAGGGCGCTGACCAGCAGCGCCCTAGTCGATTACCGCAGCTTTAGAGCAGATAGACGAAGATAAACAGCCCCAGCCAGACCACATCGACGAAGTGCCAATACCAGGCCACAGCCTCGAAACCGAAATGGTGCTCGGCTGAGAAATGCCCTTTCATGCAGCGCAACGTAATCACCGTCAACATGATGGCCCCGACCGTCACATGGAATCCGTGGAAACCGGTCAGCATAAAGAACGTCGAACCGTAGATGCCCGATTCCAGTGTCAGATTGTGATGCTCGCTATAGGCTTGGCCGTATTCGAAAATCTGGAAGCCAAGGAACGTGGCGCCGAGCGCGACCGTCGCCCACATCCACAAAATCAGCGCCGTACGCTCACCCTTTTTCAGCGCCCAATGCGCAAAGGTGATGGTCACGCCACTGGAGAGCAACAGCAAGGTATTGAGTGCCGGGATCTTCCACGGATCGAGTATGCTGAATTCACCGCCCATATTGGCCGGACCATTGGTCGGCCAGGCCGCCTCGAAACCGCTCCACAATAACTCATTGGTGCCCGGATCGCCGCCGGCAATCCAGGGGATCGAATAAGCCCGCGCATAGAACAACGCACCAAAGAAGGCGGCGAAGAACATCACTTCCGAAAATATGAACCAGCTCATACCCCAGCGGAAGGATTTATCGACTTGGCTGTTGTACAGATGCGATTCGCTCTCGCGAATCACGGTACCGAACCAGCCGAACATCATGAACACAGTGATGGCCAGACCGGCCAACATCATGGTCAGACCGAAACCGGCACCGTTGAGGAACGATGCAAAACCGACCACGGTGGTGGTCAGACCGACCGAACCCACCAGCGGCCAATGACTGCCGTGGGGGATATAATAGCCGCCATGCGCTTCACTCATGCCAAAGTCCTCTCTCTAGTTTCCCGATTGTTGTATTTCGCATTGCCTAATTTATCTGCTCAAGCCCGCCCAGATCTTTCCGCTTGGCCTGCGCCGGCGCCACCTTGCCCGAATCGAAAAATGTATAGGACAGGGTCACGACTTCATATTTATCCGGCAATGCCGGGTCAACCACAAATCGCACCGGCATCCAACGTCCTTCGTTACCCTCAAAACGCTGTTCGGTAAAACAGAAGCATTCGGTCTTCTGAAAATGCCGCGCGGCCACACCGGGCGCAACACTGGGTACCGCGTGCCCAACCATGGCGGCAGGGTTGCGATTCTTTGCAAAAAACCGGGTGGTATAGGTCTGCCCCGGGTGCACTTGCAGCCTGGCCACCTCGGGCCGGAATTCCCAAGGTAAATCTTCATTGATGCTGGCCACGAACTCAACGGTGACTAAACGCTTGGTGTCTATCTGATGATCAACAACCGTGGCAGGACCGGCTGCCGTACGACCGTTCAAGCCCGTCCATTCACAAAATACGTCGTAGAACGGAACCATCGCAAAACCAAAACCGAACATCCCCAACGCCGCGAGCCACAAGCGGCGCGTACTGCGGTTGACCGCGGCATTGAGAGTCCTGTCAGTCAAATCCTGTCCCCATAATTTGACCAGATGAACACCCCGAATATACCCAATGCGAGCAGCGCCAGGAGGATGGCCAAACGTATATTGCTGCGCTTTTGCTTCTGATCCATTTTGCCTCGCATTATCGGGCTGGCGAGGTTTACATCCGCGCCAGCCCAATCACTGCATATTTCATTTATTTCACATCAGGTGCCGTGGTGAAGCTGTGGTACGGCGGCGGCGACGGCAGCGTCCATTCCAGACCTTCCGCACCTTCCCAAACCCGATCGGTCGCCTTGGCGCCGCCACGAATCGTCTTAATGACGATATAGGCGAACAGCAACTGACTCAGACCGAAGGCAAAGCCGCCAATCGAAGAGATCTGATTGAACTCGGTGAATTGGATCGAGTAATCCGGGATACGTCGCGGCATACCGGCCAGACCCAGGAAGTGCTGCGGGAAGAACAACACATTAACGAAGATGGTCGAAATCCAGAAATGCCACTTACCCAACGTTTCGTTGTACATATTGCCGGTCCATTTTGGCAGCCAGTAATACGTCGCCGCCATGATGGCGTAAATCGCACCGGTCACCAGCACATAGTGGAAATGCGCAACGACGAAATAAGTATCGTGATACTGGAAGTCTACTGGCGCAATAGCCAACATCAAGCCGGAGAAACCGCCGATGGTGAACATAACCACGAAGCCCAGCGCGAACAGCATCGGTGTTTCGAAGGTCATCGAACCCTTCCACATGGTCGAAACCCAGTTGAATACCTTCACGCCGGTCGGCACCGCAATCAGCATGGTGGCGTACATGAAGAACAGCTCACCGGCCAACGGCAGACCGACGGTGAACATGTGGTGTGCCCAGACCAGGAATGACAGGAAGGCAATGGACGCGGTGGCGTATACCATTGAGCTATAGCCAAACAATGGCTTCCTCGCGAAGGTCGGGATGATCTGCGAAACGATACCGAAGGCCGGCAGGATCAAGATGTACACCTCGGGATGACCGAAGAACCAGAAGATGTGTTGGAACATCACCGGATCACCGCCGCCCGCGGCACTGAAGAACGAGGTGCCGAAGAACTTGTCGGTCAGCAGCATGGTCACCGCGCCAGCCAACACCGGCATCACCGCGATCAGCAGGTAAGCGGTAATCAGCCAGGTCCAGACGAACAGCGGCATTTTCATCAGCGTCATGCCCGGCGCGCGCATGTTCAGGATGGTGACGATCACGTTGATCGCGCCCATCACCGACGAGATTCCCATCAGATGAATCGAGAAGATCAGGAACGGAAAAGCGTACCGGTCTGCAAGGACAGCGGCGGATAAATAGTCCAACCACCGGCTGGCGCACCACCGTCCATGAACAGCGTGGACAGCAGCATGGCGAAGGCGAACGGCAGGATCCAGAACGACCAGTTATTCATGCGCGGCAGGGCCATATCCGGTCGCACCGACCATCATCGGGATCAGCCAGTTTGCCAGACCCACGAAGGCCGGCATGACGGCACCGAAGATCATGATCAGCGCGTGCATGGTGGTCATGGAATTGAAGAACATCGGGTCGACGAATCTGCAGAGCCGGGCTGGAACAGTTCGGCACGAATCACCATGGCCATACCGCCACCGACAAAGAACATCAGCAGCGAGAACAGCAGATACAGCGTGCCGATATCCTTGTGGTTGGTGGTCGTGACAGCCAGCGGCATAAGTCCCTCGGCTGGCCCGTGGTCATGTGGGCATCATGTGTGGTCTGCAGTACTCATTAGCTTGCTCCTCCTCGGAATCCGTTAGCGGGCGGCTTTAACGTTGGCCGGTTGGACGATATCGCCCATATCATTATCCCAGGAATTGCGTTCGTAGGTAATCACGGCCGCGATATCGGATCGGTCAACTGAGGACCAAAGGCCGCCATCGCGGTACCGGGTTTACCATGCATAACGATGATCCAAATGCCATGCCACAGGCCCGGTAGCATCATGCTGCCTTTGAGCGCCGGGAAGGCACCCGGCACACCTTCACCGTTGGCCTGATGACACGCCGCGCAATTGGCGGCATAAACTTTCTCCCACGCGCCATCAGTTCATCTTTGGTCTGAACACACGGTTGGGGTCTCGGCGGACGCCGAGCGACGGCCTGTTTTTGCTCGGCCAGCCACTTGTCGTAGTCGGCCTGTTCTTTCGCCACAACCACGATCGGCATGAAGCCATGATCCTTGCCGCACAATTCGGCGCACTGACCACGGTAGGTGCCCGGTTTGTCGATGTTGAACCACATCTCGTTAATGAACCCGGGAATGGCGTCTTTTTTCATGCCCAGATCAGGCACCCACCAGGCATGAATAACGTCATTCGCCGTGATCGACAGACGCACCTTTTTACCGACCGGTACGACCACCGGGTTATCGACTTCCAGCAGATAATTGGGATTCTTATCCGCGCTGATTCATGATTTCGTCATTCGGTGTGGACAGCGTGCTGAAGAAACTTACATCTTCACCCAGATATTCGTACTGCCACTTCCATTGATAACCCGTCACCTTGATGCTGATATCGGAATTGCGCGTATCCTCCATAGCGATCAGCGCCTTGGTGGCGGGGATGGCCATGCCGATCAGGATCAAAAAGGGGATGATGGTCCAGATGATTTCTACGGTGGTGCTCTCGTGGAACTGGGCCGCGACCGCACCCTTGCTCTTGCGATGATTAATGATGGAATAGAACATCGCACCGAACACCACCACGCCGATCGCCACGCAGATCCAGAGGATCAGCATGTGCAGGCTGTAGGCATTTTGGGCAATTGATGTGACGCCCGGCCGCAGATTCAGGCCGTACTCGGCGGCAGCGAATCCAGCAGTGGACATGAGACACGCGCCGACTAGCGACTGTCTCACCCTCAATTTGATTCTCGCAGACATGCCCATCACTCTCCTTTGGTCGTAGTCAATTTTTGTTTTGCCATTCGTCGAGCCGGGCCGCTCCGCAATAACAACTATGCGGCCGCTAGCGGCACTGGCACCGGGCGAACCCAGCGCCGCAGATCCTCTGCAAGTCGGCAGCGCTCAGATTCATTGAGGCAACCACCGATTTCCACTTCACGCCCATGACTCCGAATCCACAGACGCGTGGGATAACCTCGGCGCGGTGGACGCGCCAATTCGATCCGCACCCAACCGCGCAAAAAAGTCTGCGTCTGCTCGGGTCGACGACGACCTTTTTGTACGGCAACTTCACCACCACGGATCGAAATGACCTCGCGGTGTGCGCCGCGCCTGGCAGTGAGATACAGCGCCACAAAAAGCACGGCGAGTTCAAGGCCGGCGAAAGGCAAAATCAGCCAATAACCCAGCAGGAAAAATCCCAGGGCTATCGCAAGGGAAACCACGGAGATGCCACTGAATACGAACAGCGTTGCCCGCCACGTCAGGGAGCAATTAGGCCGTATTACCACGCAACAATCTGCTGTTCCGGCGTCACGCTCTGCTGCGACCACATGCCCCTCTTGGATTGCAGCCATCAATCTTTGTTAGTGAGTGCGTGTCTTCACACATAGTGTGTGATTTCGAGTGGCTTGGATGCTAACCGATGAAAATTTGAGGCGCAAGCAAATATCAATTTTTTAGCTATATAACTTCGCTATAACAGCACCTTATAAAACGAATACCCAGTTTATTACTAAATAATAATATTCATGCATTCATATGGCACCTTGATCTAAGAAAGCATGCGTTCACATCTTCAGGTCGCGGCGGCGACGCAAACCAGGGAATACGCATCAGCAAAGGTGCGCCCACCCGCGCATCGATCGCAGCGATATTCTCTTCGTGAATGCTGAGTGCCGGATCGATCTGATTGGAACCTAACCCGCAATCTCCAGTCCGCACGCATGAATCGCCGCCGCGGTCAGTAGCGCATGATTGATGCAGCCCAGACGCAGGCCGACCACCAGCACCACCGGCAAACCCAACAACTGAGCGAGATCGGCAACGGTCTGTTGTTCATTCAAGGGCACCAACCAGCCACCCACGCCCTCAACCACGATCTGCTCCGCCGGCACCGCGGCGATACTGCGCTGGATAAAGGCGCAGTCGATGGTAACGCCCACCGCTTGCGCCGCCAGATGCGGTGCGACGGGCGGCGCGAAAGCGTAGGGATTCACGGTGGTATAAGACAAGGCAACGAGAACTGGCCTGTTGCAGCGCCAGCGCATCCTCGTTACGCAATCCTTCTGGCGTCATGTGACAACCACTGGCCACCGGCTTGAATCCCGCGACGGCTGCATGTGTCTTCCCAACCGATGCAGCAAGGCCTGACTGACGAGGGTCTTGCCGACGCCGGTATCGGTACCAGTGACAAAATATCCGCGCGACATGACTGTCTCTTTCATGGCTTTATTCACGGCGTCGCGTCAGCGTCGATATCGGCACTTTCACCGCACCGTCAACATCGGGCTGTCGCGGCGATGGCGTCGGCGCCCAGGCATGCCCGTAAATAACTTCATAAGTTGCCGGCAACACACCCTGCAGCCGATAAGTTTCATAGGTCTGTTGCATGGCCTGCCAGCGTCCGCGCCCGGTCAGTCCACGGGAACGATCTGCATTTACGTTATGCGCACCCAAGGTCTTCAGATCGCGGACCAATCCCTGGGTATCGGGATAGGTGAGCGTGAAACGCTCGACGTCGAGTACCGGATCGACAGCCCGGCACGTACCAGCGCATCGCCCACATCGCGTATATCCAGGAATCGATTGACGTGGGTATGGGCATCGGCCGCCGCCCAGCTCGCGCGCAATTCGCGCAGCGTGTCCGGGCCGAAAGTGGTGAACAACAGCGTGCCGCCGGGACGCAATACGCGCCGGAATTCCGCGAACACCGCATCCAGACTGTTGCACCATTGCAGCGTTAGATTAGACAGCAACATGTCGACACTGTGTTCTGCAAACGGCAGGCGCTCGATATCGCCACAGACAAATCGCGGCCGCCGCCACCAGCCGGCGCAACGGCGCGCCTGAGCGAGCATGGGCGGCGCGATATCTAATGCCACCACGCGCGCACCGCGATAACGTTTGAGCAGGGCACGCGCGATATAACCGGTGCCCGTACCCAGATCCAGCACCCGTTCCGGCGCCACGCGAATCGCATCGAGGCGCTTTAACAAACGCTCGCCGACTTCACGCTGCAATACCGCCACGCGATCATAATCCGCTGCGGCACGCCCAAAGCTCGCCTGCACATCGCGCTTGTCGATCAACGACACCTCACGCTCCGTCATACGAAAAATTCCGTTAGCGCCTGAGCGCATGCCTGTGGATGCGATACGAAGGGTGCATGCCCGGCGGATTCAATCTCCCGCAACTGCATGTGCGGATACAATGTCGTCATAGTGCGCAACGCCGTAATCGGAACCAGGGTATCGCGCGCTCCGCCCAACCAAAGCACCGGCATGCGCAACTCGCGCACGCGCGGCCGCAGATCGGCATCGCGCAGGATGGCAAGTCCGCCGCGCAAGGCCGTTTGCGTCGGTGCAGGTGCAGCCGTCAGCGCGCGGCGCAGTGTACGCAACACGCCGCTATCCGACGCGCCGCGTGCGACCAGACTCACAAAACGCTGGAGCGTCGTCACATAATCCGTACTCAGATCATGCGCAAAACTGTCCAGCACCGCGGCCGCCAGCGCATGTGGCCACTCCGCGCCGATGACGAATTTTGGATTGCTTGCCAGCAGCGCCAGATGCGTAACCCGCTGCGGGTAGCGTGCCGCGAACTCCAGCGCCACCATACCGCCCAGCGACCAACCCAACCAATGCGCCTGTTCAGGCGCATCCTGCACCAACGCCTCGCACACGCTTTCGAGCGTGAATGTTTCCACGGGTGCACTGCGGCCGTGCCCGGGCAGATCGTACAGATGCAAACGAAACCGCAGCGCCAACGCTTCGACCAGCGGCGCCCAGATGCCTGCGTGCAGACCCCAGCCGTGCAACAGTACGAGATCTGGCCCCGTGCCGATACGCTCGCAATGCAATGCTGCGATCTTCATTGCACCGCTTCCAGAGCATCCAACAAACGATCGATATGCACCTCTTCATGCGCGGCGCTTAAGGTGATACGCAAACGCGCCGCACCTTCAGGCACCGTCGGTGGACGCATCGCCGGCACCAGGATGCCGCGCGCGCGCAGGCGTTCGCTGAGTTGCACGGACATATCGGTCGCGCCGATCAGCAGCGGCTGGATCGGCGTGGCGGAATCCATCAACCGCAATCCGAGTTGCGCAGCGCCGTTACGAAAACGCGCAATCAACGTTTGCAGTTTTTCGCGCCGCCAGGATTCCTGCTGCACCAGTCGCAGGCTCGCACGGGTCGCCTCGGCCAAGGCCGGCGGCGTTGCCGTGGTGTAAATATAGGTGCGCGCCTGCTGGATCAATGTTTCGATGAGTGCCTCACTGCCGGCAACGAAGGCACCGAAGGTACCGAAGGCCTTGCCCAAGGTACCCATCAGAATCGGTATGTCGCCGGCATGCAAACCAAAGTGCTCCACACTGCCGCGCCCCTGCGTCCCCAGCACGCCGAGACCATGCGCATCATCCACCATCAGCCAGCTCTGCGTTTGTCGCGCAATGCGCCGCAAGTTCCGGCAGCGGCGCGATATCGCCATCCATACTGAACACACCATCGGTAGCAATCAGCGTTCGCCATCACCCCGGCTTACGCAGTCGTCGCGCAAGTCCTCCGCGTCGGCGTGCGCATAGCGCGACAGACGCGCACCGCTGACAGGCCGGCGTCGATCAGCGAGGCGTGGTTGCAGGCGATCTTCGAACACCGATCGCCACGACCAAGCAGACGCCGACCGCGCCCAGATTGGCCATGTAGCCGGTCGAGAACAACAGCGCGCGCGGCCAGCCGAACAAAAGTCTGCAAGCTCTTCTTCGAGCGCGTGATGCGCGGCGCTGTGGCCGCTGACCAGATGCGCCGCGCCGCTGCCGACGCCGTAACGCTGCGCGCCGTCCTGCAGCGCGCGGATCACGCCGGGTGATTGGCCAGACCGAGATAGTCGTTACTGCAGAACGACAGACAACGCCGGCCGTCGATACTGATCTCGGCCCTGCGGCCCTCCGACGCGGCGTTCGGTACAACTCGCGCTTGCTGTTCAAGCGTGGCGTGAGGTCAGCGGATGTGGCATTTCGTTGAAAAGTTCATGAAGCGTCGCTTTCTCATGCGAGCGGAGATCGGATCGGTGTTGCCATGGACTGGCCCGGCATCCGCCGGGAGACTCAGCGGATTCAGGCACTCAACTATCCACCGCCCGCAAACCCAACCGCTCGAACAAGCGCCGATCATGGTGCTGTCCGGGTTTTCCGTGGTCAGCAGCTTCTCGCCGTAGAAGATCGAATTGGCGCCGGCGAGGAAACACAGCGCCTGCATTTCGTCGCTCATATCCTCGCGCCCCGCCGACAGGCGCACATCGAGTGCGGCATGGTGATGCGCGCGACCGCGATGGTGCGCACGAATTCGAAGGGATCGAGCGGTTCGGCGCTCGGCCAGCGGCGTGCCCTCGACCTGCACCAGCAGATTGATCGGCACACTCTCGGGGTGCTCCGGCAGATTGGCCAGCTGCTGCAACAACGCCGGCGCGATCGCGCGTGACTCTCGCCCATGCCGACGATGCCGCCGCAGCAGACGTTGATGCCGGCCTCGCGCACATGCGTCCAGCGTATCCAGCCGGTCCTCGATAGGTGCGGGTGGTGATGATCTCGCCGTAGAACTCCGGCGAGGTGTCGAGATTGTGGTTGTAGTAGTCCAGGCCGGCGCTGCTTGAGGCGCTCGCGCCTGATCGGCGTCAGCATGCCGAGCGTGACGCAGGTCTCCAGACCCGAGTCGCCTTGCACGCCGCTGATCATCGCGACGACCTGCGGCATGATCCTTGTCGCGCGGACTGCGCCAGGCCGCGCCCATGCAGAAGCGGCTGGCGCCGGCAGCCTTGGCCTGCGCGCGCTTGTCCAGCACGGTGTCCAATCGGCAGCAGCCGTTCGACCTCCAGGCCGGTGTCGTAATGCGCGCTCTGCGGGCAATAGGCGCAGTCCTCGGGACAGGCGCCGGTCTTGATCGACAGCAGCGTGCTGATCTGCACGGCGTTGGCGATCGAAATGCGCGCGGTGCACGGTCTGCTGCGCCGCGAACATCAGGTCGGCGAAAGGCAGATCGAACAGCGCGAGAATTTCCGTGCGCGTCCAGTCATGGCGCAGTGCCGGCGTCGGCTGCGCGGGAGTCAGAGAGGTCGCGGGTGCGTTCATGCGTGATGTTCCTCGGTTACAAACGTGTCCTGCCAATGGGTGCGGCCGATGCGGCGCAGGTCCAGCAACGACCAGGGAATCAAAATCGCGGCGACAATGCCGCCCGTCAGTATCCATAGGTGCCAATCGGTGCCATAGAACGTACCCACCGGGATAATCAGACCGAACATCCCATAAAACTGATAAGCCGCCTGCTGAGTGAAATGACCGACCTGCGGGTCGGGGTGATGCCGGGCCAGGGCATACACGACCATGGACACACCGAACCAAAGGATCGGCGGCACCATCATCAGGACGAACAGCAGGATCATCGACATGCCGGTGGGCTGCGCGAGCAGAATATAGGGCGCCAACACCAAGCCGGGCGCAACGGCAGCGATATTGCCGTAGTTGAACAGCGACGCTGACAACTTGGCGCTGCGTGCGGATACCTGCTGCGGCGCGGGTATTGCGTTCATCGGATCGGACATGGCTAACCTGCTGTAAACTGTCGAAGTCGGCCAAGGAACTGGCCCGCGCCGGATTATCCGTCAACTGAAAGGGAATTCATATGGTTTACAAATGGGTTGAATATCTCCAGCAGCGCCTGCTACCGAGCCGCTGCACCCTGTGCTTGGCCGCCGATACGAGCGGCTTGAATCTCTGTCGCGACTGCCGCGCCGACTTGCCCTGGCTGGATCGCGGCTGCCCGCGCTGCGCACTACCCTTGGCCGGGCCCAGCATACCGTGCGGTCATTGCCAGACGCACAGATCCAATTTGGATCGCACCCTGGCCCTGTTTCAGTACGCACCACCCGTGGATACCTTGATACAACAATTCAAATTCGGCCGGGCATTGCATCACGCACACCTGTTTGCGTCGCTGCTGGCGGAGCGCGTAGGTGGCAGCGCGCTACCGGATTGTCTCATTCCGGTGCCCCTACACCCGAGTCGCCAACGCACCCGCGGCTTCAATCAAGCGCTCGAAATCGCCCGGCCATTGGCCAAGCACTTACATTGCCGTCTCGATCACAGCAGTTGCAGACGTACCCGCGCTACACCCGCACAATCTCGGCTGCCTGCCGCGCAACGCCGACGCAATCTGCGTGGCGCTTTCGCCCTGACCCGGCCGCTCGACGTGCGGCATGTCGCCTTGGTCGACGATGTCATGACCACCGGCAGCACCCTGGAAGCGCTGGCGGAAGTACTGCGTGATGCAGGTGTTGAAACGGTGGAAGCTTGGGTATGCGCGCGCACCGTGCCGAGTAATGCGCGCTGAGTATAGCGTCTAACCGAGGGGTGGCTCAGGGCGGGAATGGCACTTACTTAAGCTCAAATGTAGGGTGGGTTTACTCTGAAGGGCACAAGAGCGTAGTTTGCGTAACCCACCAAGCGTTGCGCAGCAACACAACCCGTTTTTTAAGGTGTGCCTGACGGCACGCGTGGTGGGTTACGGCACAAACGGCGTGCCTAACACCCTACAGCGGATCGGAAACTGCTTAAGAACTAGATACCCCCTAATTGCCATTCGCTCCGGGCGGTGAATTGCATAGCCTTGCGCAAAATTGACCCCGATATAGCACACCAAGGCACCGTCGATCTTGAGGTAATCCACCGGCAGATTCTTCAAGTAGGCTGAACGAAGATATACACTGCCAAAATCATCCCGCGCGAACCGACAGCCATATTGTTTGAAGCCCTGCATATTGACCCGGGTCTGCGCAGTTTGAACTGCTGAGGATTTGTCACCCTGCCGCGGCGAGATAGTGCAAAAGTATCCCCAAGAAAACGCAGGCGCCGAGTGCATTGTTGTTCAGAAAGGCTTGAAAGCAGCCGTCCCGATCCCGCCGCCGGGCCAGATATTGCTGATACAGAGACAGCCCCGCCGCCACCAACAGCCCCAGATAAAAATACCGCCCCAGATCTGCCAACTGCCCGACGAGGATCAAGCCCGCCAGCATCAGTATCTGAAGTACACCCACGATCAGCAGATCCGATTCACCGAACAGGATGGCC
Source organism: uncultured Gammaproteobacteria bacterium (assembly GCA_963696465.1). Classification (GTDB taxonomy): domain Bacteria; phylum Pseudomonadota; class Gammaproteobacteria; order Thiohalobacterales; family Thiohalobacteraceae; genus JAHJQQ01. The sequence goes on from CAVOKC010000023.1 coordinate 84,280, forward strand.
GTGGACTTCACGCCGATTTTGACGTCGTCATCGCGATCGACCATGGCATAGAAGGTGTCGTAGACCGTCGACCAGAGCACGTTCACCGTGAACAGCAGCCAGGCGATCCGCGGCACCTCGCCCTGCACGGCGGCAAAGGCCATCGGGATGGCCCAACCGAAGGCCGCGCCCAACACTACCTGTGGCAACTGCGTATACCGTTTGCTGAAGGGGTAGACGGCGGCGAGCAGCAAGGCACCGAAGGAGAGATAAATGGTCTGGCGATTGAGGGTGAGCACCAAGGTGAAGGCCAGCAGACACAACACCGCGAACAGGATCAGCGCCTCGCGTGGACTGATCCGACCAGCGGCGATCGGCCGTTCACGGGTACGCGCGACATGCGGATCAAAATGGCGGTCGGCGTAATCGTTGATCACGCAACCCGCCGAGCGCATCAAGACCACACCCAGCAAGAACACCAGCAGAATAGACAGATCCGGCATGCCTGCGGCGGCGATCCACAACGCCCATAAGGTCGGCCATAACAGCAACAGGATACCGATCGGCTTGTGCAACCGGGTCAGCAAATAATATTGGTGCACGCGTTCGCGGAGCGTCATGCCTTCACGTGATCCGGCAATAAAAATATCTCACTCACCAGCAACGGCTTGCCGCCTAAGCGGAACACCGAGCGACGACCCCAGATTTCGAGCCGGGCGGCGCTGCAGACCTTTGACCGCCGTGGCGAACATTTTCGAACCGGGGCGGATACAAGCCACCTCGACCGGACCACGCTGCATGTGCGGATCGGCGAACAACACGGCACCTAAAGGCCGACTGCCTAAATGCGCAAGCCGACGCTCGCGACCGCGCAAGGTGCTCACAGGAATAATGGTGCGCGCGAACACCCAAGGCTGTTCGTCACACAACAGATGCACCTCGCGAATGAATGCGATCCGACCCCAGCGCAAACCCAAGGCACGGTATTCATCGAGGCGCGGACGTGCCCACCCCTGCATTTCGACCCGCACCCGAAAGCGACCTGCACAGGCCTGTTGCACACGCCGCGTCAGCGATCCGGTATGCAACAGCCAATCGCGCAGCGACGCAGTCGGCGTGGCGCGCGACAACTGCCGACCTTCCCGCCAACGCAGGGCCACATCTAATCCGGGGGAACGTCGCTGGGTCACGCTGTGCATATCCAATCAAGGCAGCGCATTATCTCACACCTCGCCGTAGCGGCCAGCGTCGCCCAGCCAACGGCGGATCAACGGCGCGACATGATCGGGGTAATCGACCAGCAGGCGTTCGGCGGCACGCTCGACGGTCGGCAACAAGCCTTGATCACGTAACAGGTCGGCGATGCGCAAACTGAGCAGGCCGGTCTGGCGCGTACCCAGCACCTCGCCAGGGCCGCGCAGTTCCAGATCGCGACGCGCGATTTCAAAGCCATCCGTGGTATCGCGTAGCACACCCAGCCGCGCGCGCGCCGGCTCGGATAGCGGCCCTCGATACAACAACACACAACTGCTTTGCAGTGCGCCACGACCGACACGGCCGCGCAATTGATGCAACTGCGCCAAGCCCAATCGTTCGGCGTTCTCGATAATCATCAGCGAGGCATTGGGCACATCGACGCCGACCTCGATCACCGTGGTCGCCACCAATAGATCGAGCTCGCGCGCCTTGAACGCCGCCATCACCGCCTGTTTCTCGCGCGATTTCATGCGCCCGTGCACCAGACCCACGCGCAACTCGGGCAGCGCCTCGGCAAGTTGCATGGCGGTATCAGCGGCGGTCTGGCATTGCAGCGTCTCGGATTCTTCGATCAGCGTACACACCCAATAGGCTTGGCGGCCCTGCGCGCAGGCCTGGCGCACCCGCTCGACAATTTCCGGACGGCGATTGTCGGGTATCACTACTGTCTGCACCGGTGTGCGACCCGGCGGCAATTCATCGATGATCGAGGCATCCAGATCGGCGTAGATCGTCATCGCCAAGGTGCGCGGGATGGGCGTCGCGGTCATGGTCAACTGATGCGGGCGTAATGCGCCATGTTTGCCTTTATCACGCAAAGCGAGACGTTGATGGACACCGAAACGGTGCTGCTCATCGACGATCACCAGACCTAAACGGGCGAAGCGCACCTCTTCCTGAAACAGTGCATGTGTACCGATAGCGATCGGCGCGGCGCCATCAGCGAGTGACGCGAGCGCCGACTCACGCGCCTTACCTTTGATCTTTCCCGACAACCAGGCGACCTCAATACCCAACGGCATCATCCAGGCATGAAAATTCCGGTAATGCTGTTCGGCCAGCAATTCGGTTGGCGCCATCACCGCCACTTGCGCGCCGACCTCAATCGCCTGCAACGCGGCCAGCGCGGCGACCACGGTCTTGCCGGAACCGACATCGCCCTGCACCAATCTCAGCATGGGATGATCGCGGCAAAGATCTGCATCGATCTCAGCGACGACGCGCTGCTGCGCGGCCGTCAAGGCGAAGGGCAGCGTTGCGAGAAACGCCGTGCGAAGTTTGCCTGTACCCGCCAGTATCGGCGCCTGCTGCGCCTTGGCCGCATGCCGCAGTTGCCGCAGACTCAAGTGATGCGCCAGCAATTCTTCGAACACCAGGCGTTGCTGCGAAGGATGTTTGCCCGCCTCCAGACTTTCGACACTCGCCTCGGGCGGCGGACGGTGCACATAACGAATCGCCGCCGACAACGACGGCAACTTGAATTGCTTGAGTAATTCCGCTGGCAACCAATCGTGCAGACCCGCATCGCCGGTCTGCGCGAGCAGTTCCAGCGCCTGCTCGGTCAGCGCCCGCAAGCTGAGTTGATGCATCCCTTCTGTGCTGGGATAAATCGGCGTCAGATGTTCCTCGACCTCTTCCTCAGTAGCGGCATCGACACGCCGGTATTCCGGATGGATCATCTCCAGCGTGGCTGCTCCGGGACGTACCTCGCCGAAACAGCGCAGCCGCACACCGCGCGCGAAGCCCGCCTGCTGGTTGGCGTTGAAATGAAAGAAGCGCAGCGTCAAGGCGCCGGTGCCGTCGGAGATGCGCACCAGCAGCATGCGTTTGCGGCCGAATTTTATTTCGGCGAGATCGACAACGCCCTCGATAACCGCTTCATCGCCGGGTCGCAGACTGCCGATCGGTACCACGCGGGTACGGTCCTGATAGCGCGTCGGCAGATGAAACAGCAAATCCTGCACGGTTTCGATGCCGAGGTTCGCCAAGCGCTGCGCGGCGCGCGGCCCGACGCCGCGCAGCACCGTCACCGGTTTGGATTGCAGAAGTGCAGATTCATTCACCGGCACATCCTTGTGCGGTGTTCTGGGCATGAGTTCAATCACAATTAGCGCGGATCAGCCGCCCAGGCTACCATAACGGCATCCATCTCCACCGCCGCGCCTTTGGGCAGCGCGGCAACACCGACTGCGGCGCGCGCCGGGTAAGGCTGCTGGAAATAGCTGGCCATGACTTGGTTCACCAAGGGGAAATGGCTCAGGTCAGTAAGGAATATATTCAACTTAGCGATATCGGCTAACGAACCACCCGCCGCTACGCACACCGCAGACAGATTATCGAACACGCGCCGAATCTGCGCCTCCATATCGCCGGCAACCAATTCCATGGTTTCCGGCAGCAACGGAATTTGTCCGGACAGATACACGGTATCGCCGACTTTGACCGCCTGCGAGATAGGTCCCGATCGCCTGCGGCGCCTTGTCGGTGGCTATGATTTCGCGCTTCACAACGTTCTCCTGTGATACGGATGAAAAAAATCTGTTAAGGGTGTGCCGCCGGACCTTAGCTCTTGGTGCGGTTGATCCGCAACACCAAGGGGATGTGGCGGATACGCCGCATCAGCCGCGCCAGGTGCTTGCGGTCGTGCACGGTGATCGTGAAGACAATCGAACTAGTCATGCCGTCGCGCTCTTCGATGTCAACATTCTCGATATTACGAGCCCATATCGGCGATGGCCGACGCGACGGTGGCGAGCACGCCGCGCTGATTGGCGACTTCGACGCGGAACTCGGCGGTGAATTCGCCCTTCAGCCTGGCTTCCCATTGCACATCGATCCATTTGTCCGGCCGATGGCGGAAGTCGGCGATGTTCTTGCAATGACTCGGCGTGGATGACAATGCCGCGGCCGGCGCTGACAAAGCCGACGATGCGGTCGCCCGGGAATCGGGTGACAGCATTTGGCGAAAGTCAGCACCATACCTTCGGTACCCTTGATGGTCAGCGGCATGCTCCGAGAGGGTTGCCTTCGGCATTCGCGGGCACTTTCCGGCACGGCATTACTCCGGCAGCCAGACGCCGCGCCACCAGCACCGCCATGCGATTGCCGAGGCCGATGTCGTCGCAGCAAATCTTCGACCGATCTTGAGGTGGAGTGGCCTTGAGCAGCTGTCGTAACGCTCGCGGGGAATGTCAGCCGCTCGGATAGCCATACTCGGCAGCGATTTGTCGAGCAGGCGACGGCCCAGATTGATCGCCTCGTCGCGCTTCAGGTTTTTCAGATAGTGCGGATACTGGCGCGCGCCTTGCCGGTGACCAGCGAAGTTCAACCAAGCTGGGATTGGGGTGCGCGCCGGGCGCGGTGATGATCTCCACAGTCTGACCGTTGAACAGCGGCGTGCGCAGCGGCGACAGGCGCCGGTCGATCTTGGCGGCGATGCAGGTATTGCCGACGTCGGTATGCACCGCATAGGCGAAATCGACAGCGGTGGCACCGCGCGGCAACTCCATGATCTCGCCCTTGGGGGTGAACACATAAACCTCGTCGGGGAACAGATCGATTTTGACGTTCTCGATGAATTCCAGCGAATTGCCGGCGTTCTTCTGCATCTCCAGCAGACTCGCGCAACCATTCGCGGGCACGTGCACCGGTGGTGTTGTCTCGCTGGCGCTTTTGTACAACCAGTGCGCGGCGATGCCGGACTCGGCAACGCGGTTCATGTCCTCGGTGCGGATTTGCACCTCGATAGGCACGCCATAGGGCCCGAACAACACCGTATGCAACGACTGATAGCCATTGGCCTTGGGAATGGCGATGTAATCCTTGAAGCGCCCCGGCACCGGCTTGTAGAGACTGTGCACGATGCCGAGCACGCGATAGCAGGTGTCGACATTCTCGACCACGATGCGGAAGGCATAGACATCGAGCACATCATTGAATGAGAGTCGCTTGGCGCGCATTTTTTGATACAGACTGTAGCAGATGTTTCTCGCGACTGTGCACGTCGACCCGGCATTTCCGTCATGCGCAGGCCGTTGCTTGAGTGGCGGTCTCGATCTTGTTGAGAATTTCTTTACGATTGCCGCGCGCACGCTTGCGCACCGCCTCGGCGAGCGACGCGTACGCAGCGGGTAAGCGCAGCGAAGCCGAGATCTTCGAGTTCCAGCCGCATGCGTTCATGCCCAGGCGGTTGGCGATCGGCGCGTAGATTTCCAGCGTTTCGCGGGCAATGCGGCGGCGTTTGGCCGGCGGCATGCACGCCCAGGGTGCGCATGTTGTGCAGCCGGTCAGCGAGCTTGATCAGGATGACGCGAATATCGCGCACCATGGCCAGCATCATCTTGCGGAAATTTTCCGCCTGCGCCTCGGCCTGACGTTTCGAAATTAATCTGCGTGAGTTTGCTCACGCCATCGACCAGCTCGGCGACTTCTTCGCCGAAGGATTTCAGCGAGCTGCTCTTTGGCGGTGTCAGTATCTTCAATGACATCATGCAGGATGGCCGCGATGATGCTTTTGTAATCCATGCGCATATCCGCCAGGATCTGCGCGACGGCCAAAGGATGGTAGATGTACGGTTCGCCGGAAACGCGCTGCTGGCCCTCATGCGCCTCGGCGCTGAACAGATAGGCGCGGTAAACCTCGCGAATCTGATCGGCTTCAAGATAGCTGTCGAGTTGGCGGCACAGATCGCTGATCAGCAAGCGTGGCTCGCCGTCGTGCGTCGCAATCTGTTCAGGAATGACCACCATTGATTAATACCCAAGCACAACTGCCGCGCGGACACAGCTGTCCGCGGCTGACGCGATGCATCTACCTGGATCATAGGGCAAAGGGAAGGTCAGCGACACCCGCAGGACAACCCGGGTGTCGCAATGCTACGGGGCTATTCAGCCCTCATCATCGACAGTGGGTGCGGCAGCGGCGGGACCACCGAGCTCGGACTCATCATCAGCTTCCGGGGCGATCAGCTCACCGTCGGCAACATCGGCGAACAGGGCCTTGGCGCGCGCCACGGCATCCGGGGCCTCTTCAACCGGCTCGTCGACCACATTGAGAATGTCCGGACCGATCAGGCCTTCGGCGATTTCACGCAGCGCCAGCACGGTGGGCTTGTCGTTTTCCCAAGCCAAGGTGGACGCGGCGCCATTCGCCAATTGGCGGGCGCGCTTGGAGGCCACCAGCACCAACTCGAAACGGTTGGCGACGTTGTCCAGACAATCTTCTACGGTGATGCGTGCCATGATCCTGACCTTTGTTACCGGGTAAAACGGGACGGGAAGTCTACCCAATTCAGGCGTTTGTTGCCAGCAAACTGGCCAGAAGATCAGCGTGGCGCTGGGCCTGCACGGATTGGCGCAGGCGCTGGGCGCGCACGATGGCCATCAATTCGTCCAGCGCCGTGGGGAAATCATCGTTGATAATCAGGTAGTCATATTCGCCATAGTGGGCGCTCTCACTGACCGCGCCTTGCATGCGCTTGGCAATGATCTCGTCGGAATCCTGACCACGACCGCGCAGCCGCCACTCCAGCGCCGCCCGCGACGGCGGCAGGATAAAAATGCTCACCACTCCCGGCCAGGTTGCACGGATCTGCCGCGCCCCCTGCCAGTCGATGTCCAGAAACACGTCCTGACCGGCCGCCAACTGCGCCTCGACCGAGGCCCGTGCCGTGCCGTAGTAGTTCTCGAACACCTTCGCGTACTCGAGAAAGGCGCCCGCCGCGATCTCCGCCTCGAAGGTCGGCACATCGACGAAGTGATAGTCGATTCCATCCTGTTCGCCCGGCCGCATGGCGCGGGTGGTGTGCGACACCGAGAACGCGATCTTGCCCAGGCGTTCCATCATGGCCCGCACCAGACTGGTCTTGCCGGCGCCGGATGGGGCGGAAACGATAAAGAGGTTGGCTTGCATAGGTGAGGCTACCTTGAATCTTCGAGTTTCTGGATCGATCCACGATCACACTAAACAATCTTGTCGTCGGGTCATAAGCATCTCCGCCATGACCAGCACAGACTTGGCATTCTAATGACTAAGTGACTTACTGTATCGTTCGCCGCACCGGTGATCCCGAATTCGTGTAGGCTGCGCCCGCCCAGGATCAAAAACCCGGCGAGGCCGGTGCTGTCAGCGGTGATTTTGATCAAGGTCATATGAACGCGGAAAAATCGACTACCTTTATAATCACTGGCTAATATACTTTCAAGTACACAGACAAGGGGGAGAAAACCATGTTGAGAATTATCATAGGATTTTTGTTCGGCCTCGCGGTCGTGGCCGGGGCAGGTTACGTGATGATGCCCCATATGATGTTCCACGAGACGGCCAGTCCCTTCGGTTTCGAAGAGACCATTGCCCGCATCCAGCACAACATTCAGGACAATCCCGTGTTGAAAGAACATGGATGGACACTGTCCGGGCTGCGCAACCCGGCCAAAGCCGTGCAGACCGATGGCGGCAACGTGCTGCCGGTCATGATGATCGAGGCCTGTTCCACCAAATATTCTGGCCCGATCCTGCGTGAAGACACCGTGCGCTTCCTGTCCATCCTCATGCCCTGCAAGATCTCCGTCTACAAGAAACAGGATGGCAAGGTCTACATCGGTACCATGAATGCCGGCCTGATGGGCAAGATGTTCGGCCCACTGGTGGGTGAAGTCATGGGCAAGGTCGCCCAGGACCAGAAGATATTCCTTGAATTCGATCCGAGCAAACCGGCCCCCGAGATCATTCTGCCCAAGGCGCCTACGGGTGGTGCCGGCGGTGGCGCGGCTGGCGGTTGCTGATTCTGCCCGGCAACGCTCGATTCAGTACTCAGAGGATTCATCCATGTTGTTAGGAAAACGCATGCTGGCCCTGGTCATGGTTGTCAGTACCGTGTTGACGGTATCGATGGCCTGGGCCAGTACAGACCCAGCCCCCGCACCCACTCAATCCATCGCTCCGGGAGCCCATTCGTACGTCCCGGACGCCGAGAAAAAATCGACCTCGACCGCCGACCACAGCAAGTTCAAGGAACTGGAAGGGCCCTTCGCCACTGGCCCGGAGGTCACCAAGGCCTGTTTGACCTGCCATACGGAAGCGGCCAAACAGGTGCATAAGTCCAAGCATTGGACCTGGGAATTCCTCAACCCCCAGAGCAAGCAGCGGCTTGGCAAGAAGAATGTCATCAACAACTTCTGTACCGCCGTGCCGTCGAACTACGAGTTCTGCACCGCCTGCCATGCGGGCTATGGCTGGAAGGACCAGAATTTCGATTTCACCTCTCAGGAGAATGTCGACTGCCTGGTCTGTCACGAGAGTACCGGCACCTACCGCAAACTGCCGGGGCTTGCCGGTCACCCACCCTATACGGACATGGAATTTCCCCCCAAGTCCGGCAAGATCGTCAAGGCGCCTGACCTGAAGGCGGTGGCTCAGAGCGTCGGCAAGACCGGACGCAAGAACTGCGGTGCCTGCCACTTCTACGGCGGCGGTGGCGACGCGGTGAAACACGGCGATCTCGACAGCTCCCTGGGCGAACCGAGCAAGTATCTGGACGTCCACATGGACAAGGATGGCCTGAACTTCAGCTGTGGCACCTGCCATGTAACCACCGGCCACGAAGTACCGGGCAGTCGCTATACCCCGACGGCCGTGCCTGAGACCAGCGCGCAGATGCGCGGCAAGGACGCAAAGAACTTGGCGACTTGCCAGTCCTGTCACGCCAGCACGCCGCACAAGGTCGCCAAGCTGAACAGTCATACCGACAAGATCGCCTGCCAGACCTGCCACATCCCCGAGTTCGCCCGCGGCGGCAAGCCCACCAAGATGGGGTGGGACTGGTCGACCGCCGGCAAGTTGGATAAGGATGGCAAGCCCTTCAAGCTCAAGGACAGCGGCGGCCATGATGCGTACGACAGCAAGAAAGGCGACTTCAGGTACGAGGCCAACGTCATCCCCGAGTACATCTGGTTCAACGGCACCGTGAACTACACGCTGCGCGAAACCAAGCTGGACCCGAGCGGAGGTCGTCAAGATCAACAGCTTCGAGGGCAGCGCGGAGGATGGAAAGTCCAAGATCTGGCCGCTGAAGATCTTCCGCGGCAAGCAGCCCTATGATGTGGGCAGCAACCAACTGCTGGTCTTCCATACCTACGGCAAGGACGACAGCGCCCTGTGGTCCAACTTCAACTGGGACAAGGCGATCGAATTCGGCATGAAGGAGATCGGCGCCGAGTACAGCGGTAAATATGCCTTCGTCGAGACTGAGATGTCTTGGCCGATCACCCACATGGTCGCGCCCAAGGACGATGCGCTTACCTGCGCCCAGTGCCACGCCCCCTCGGGCGGTGTCGGTCGACTCGACAAGGTGCCCGGCATCTACATGCCCGGACGGCGTGCCAATGAACTGCTCAACACGGGTGGCTGGAGCCTCGCCGGCCTGGCCCTGCTGGGCGTGCTTGGCCACGGCACCATCCGCATCTTCTCCGCCCGCAAAGGAGCCAAGAAATGAGTAACAGGATCTACGTCTTCAAAGTCTTCGAGCGCTTCTGGCACTGGTCTCAGGCCGGACTGATCATCTTTCTGCTGACCACCGGCTTCGAGATCCACGGCAGTTATACGCTGATCGGTTTCGAGGATGCGGTGAACTACCACACCATCGCCGCCTGGACCCTGGTCGGCCTGTGGGTGTTTGCCATCTTCTGGCACTTCACCACCGGTGAGTGGAAGCAGTACATCCCGACGATGCAGAAAGTGGATGCGATGATCAAGTACTATGCGTTCGGCATCTTCACCGACGCCCCGCACCCGTTCAAAGCGACCACGCTGAAGAAGCACAACCCGCTGCAACGCCTGGCCTATCTCGGGGTGATGCTGTTTATCGGCCCGCTGATCTGGTTCACCGGCTGGTTCTACATCTTCTACGACAATTGGGTCGCGTGGGGCTGGGACAAGTATCTGTCGCTGGAGTGGGTCGCGTTCTTCCACACCGTCGCGGCGTTCATGATGCTGCTGTTCCTGATCGTGCATCTGTATCTGACCACCGCGGGCCACACCCCGACCTCGCACATCAAGGCCATGATCACCGGTTGGGAAGAAACGGACTGAAAGCAGCGCAACTTGCGGCTGAAAATTGAACGGCGCGACTTCGGTCGCGCCGTTTTTTATTGTCCGGACTTCGCCGCGGCGTCTTTCAAGAATGGCGCGAATTCCAGCCAGCGGGCCACAGGGCCGATGCGGGAAAACACCACGATGCCATGCTTGTCGAGGATATAGGTGGTGGGAAAGGCCTTGGCCAGTTTCCGGTCGCTGAGTTCCGTGCCATCCGCGAGCGTGAACGACTCAGCCAGCCCGAATTCATCGCCCGCATAATAAATCGGGAGGCTGATGCCCTTTTCATCGACCCACTGCTTGGCCGTCTCCAGAGGATTCACGTACCGGCAGCAGCACGAAGGCCACATCCGTCGCAGTCTCGAACTGACCCTGGAGTTTCTGCAGCTCGGGCATTTCACGCTGGCAGGGCGGGCACCAGGAACCCCAGAAGTGCAGCACGACCACCTTGCCACGCAAATCGGACAGCTTGCCCTGTTTGCCGGACGGGGATTGGAAAAGCAGATCCGGGAAACGCTGTCCCCGCCGCATACCGACGGTCGCCGCCGCGGCTTCCTTGGCCGTCTGGTAAGGCCCCCAGGACAGTGGCCAGGCCCCGGCATCGAACACCACCCGATCATCGAGCGCATAGGGTACGCACTGTTGTTCCGTGTAGCGCCGACAATCCTGGAGTGCGGCTTCGAGCGCCATATCTTCAGAGGGCATTTCTGCATACCAGGCCCAAGTGCCGCCAGGGGCGATCACGAAGGCGCGATGACTGGCAGCTGTGAGAAAACTTGCATAGTCTGCCTGCCCGCGTTCATCCAGGTGGGGCACCGATCCCGCTGGTGAGTTTCCGGCCGCCAGGACCGGCAAGGCCGTGGCCAGCGCCAGCGCTGCAGCCAGGACAGTCCTGCCAACACACATCATGTTCACCCTCGCAGCCTCCTCGAATGTCGCTCTGCCGTGTACTCACAACACCTCAGCGAGAGGTGACTACCCGCCACTACGACCGCCATCAACTCCGGGAGCAGATCAGCCTGGCGGCAGTGTGCCCCACGCACATTGGGGATTCTAGCGGGAATGGCTGTTGATCGCGCGCGCCACCGGGGATCTGGTAAACAAGCTGGCGGATGTCCTGGTGTTCGGCACATGCGACCATAAACGTGCGGGCTGTGACTGCCGGTAGGTTCGTACAGCGTAAACAACAAGCCAGTACGCATCACTGATCAGAACCGGCTTACGTTGACGCGCAGACGCTAGAGGGTTAGCTTGCTGATCAAAGGGGCGTTGTAACGCGTATTCCTCCGTTGAAGCGAAGAACCTTCATAGTCTTACTTTCAGGTATTCTGGCCGTTTTCGCGTTGCCGCGAAAACGGGGCCTGATGGCGGCCGCACGCAATGCACGGCCCGCGGACTCCCGGACGCTGGCGCGCGCGCTGATCGGTTTGTTTTCCACGCCGGCGAACGCGCGGGCCATTGGACTTTGTTATCTGCGGGCATACCCGGAACGATCCGATCGCCGTCTGCTGCTGGCCGACCTCGGCCTGGATGCCGCCGGGACGGGTGCGCACGACGTACCGTCCTTGCGCAGGCACCTGCGCGACGCGCAGCAACGGGATTTCATCGCCGGCGACACCGTTATGGTCAACCGTTGGATATTGTCTCGCACCGAGGCAAACGTGTGCGCGCTGGTAGCCCTATCCTGACTATGCAGGTCTCTTCGTGATTGTAGATTTTCGAGCGGCCGAAGCCCCGCAGGACCTCCGTTGCGATCTGTGCATCATCGGCGCCGGCGCGGCGGGAATCACACTGGCGTGCGCGCTCATCGACTCCGGCATTCAGGTGTGCCTGTTGGAAAGCGGGGGTTTCGAGAACGCCGAGGACATCCAGACCCTCTATGACGGAGCCAGCGTCGGTCTCGCCAACGCCAGCCCTATCGGATGCCGACTGCACTACTTCGGAGGCACGACCAATCACTGGGAGGGTTGGTGTGCGCCGTTGCAGGAGATTGATTTCGAGGCCCGGCCCTGGATTCCCAACAGCGGCTGGCCGATTCGCAAGGCCGATCTGGACCCTTACTACGAACGCGCGCAGGAAATCTGCCAGATCGGATCATTCGGCTTCGAGACGGATGCGTTGCAGGATGAGACACACCGCTTTCCGGAGTTCGCGCCGGACAAGGCCACAACACGCCACTTTCGCTTCAGCCCGCCAACGCGCTTCGGCACGGTCTATCGCGAACGTCTGGACCGGGCCGCCAATGTCCAGGTATTGCTATACGCGAACACCATCGGGCTGGAAACCGATGAGACGGCCTCCGAAGTGCGTAGCGTGCGCCTGCGAACGCTGCAAGGCCGCAGCGGATCGGTCCGAGCGCGCATCGTCGTGCTGGCCTGCGGCGGGATGGAAAATGCACGGCTCCTGCTGTTATCTAATCAGATTGAGCATGCCGGTCTGGGCAACGGCTCTGGACTGGTCGGACATTATTTCATGCAACACATCGAGGGTGTGGTCGGGCGCATTCTGGCCGCGGACCCGGAGGCACTCGCGCAGGTTTACAGCAAATATGCGAAACAGGGCGTGGGTGTACGCGCGGAAATCTCCCTGTCGGATCAGGCGCAGCGCAAGCATCGCATACTCGGCAGCGGCTTCACGATCGATGCGGGCGCCATACGTGGCGCGGGTTACAAGGCCTTGCGGAATCTCTGGGTAGACTTGAAACACGGTCGTTGGCCAAAGCATTTTTCCGACAAGCTCAGAACGGTGTTAACAGACCTGGGTTCGATCGGGGAGGCACTCTACAAGGAGGACCAATACTATGCGCAGCTGTATGTGCGCGCGGAACCGGCGCCCAATGCGCAAAGCCGCGTCTCGCTAGGTGAAGAACGGGACCCGTTCGGATTGCCGAGGATCAAGGTCGACTGGCAACTGTCACAATTCGACAAACATTCGATTATCGAAGCGACGCACCGCATGGCCGAAGAGCTGGGGCGTCTGCAACTCGGTCGCATCGAGCTGGCGGAATGGGTCACGCGCGACGACAACAGCTGGCCGCAGCCGCTCTGGGGCGGATGCCATCATATGGGCACGACGCGCATGTCCGATGATGCCAAAATGGGTGTGGTGGATCGCAACTGCCGTCTGCACTCCGTCAGCAATGCGTATGTCGCCGGCAGCTCCGTATTTCCGACGGCGGGCTATGTGCCTCCGACCCTGACCATCGTGGCCCTGGCGTTGCGCCTCGCCGACCACCTAAAGCAGAAATTGCAGTCTGCCGAAGTCATCTGACAACCGCGGACTTGCGGGGCAGCGGCCAGCCGATACTTTGCTATTGAGGCGCGACACGCCTGAGGTTAATCATGATTGGGGGGATTACACGCATCATCATCCTGGCGCCGCTACTGCTGCTGGCGGCCTGCGGCCGTTCGGCCGATTCGCCGGCTACCGCGGCATCCGGCGGTCAGGCGGACGACCGTGGTTTGGTGGGCTGGTGGACCTTCGACGAAGGTAGTGGCACCACGGCATTGGATGCTTCCGGCAACGGAAATACCGCGACGATCCGCAACGGCGCCTGGGGCAGCGGTAAAACTGGCAACGCACTGCAGATGGATGGCAGCAATCACGGCATCGTGACCGTACCGCTGTCCGACAGTCTGCGGTCGACGGCGGACAGTGTCACGGTCATGGGATGGGCGTATCGAACCGCGGAACACAACGTCGATCTTGTCGGTCACGCGTACCCGTTTCTGTTTCTAGGATTCCACGGACCGCGCTTCAAATGGCAGATCGCGAACACGCGCGGCAAGAAGCTCAGCTGCTACGCGGATCCAAAATATCGGGCGGAACTCAACCGTTGGTTTCACCTGGCCGGTACGTATGACGGCAGGACAGTGCGATTGTACGTGGATGGCGTGGAAATCTGCAGCAAGTGGTCATGGATGAGCAGCGCAATCGCAATGCCGGACGCGCCTTTCACCATTTCCGGTTACCTGAGTGACACCGGCGAGATCGTAGACGAGATCACCGGAAAGATCGACGAGGTACGCATCTACAATCGCGTACTGAACGCCGACGAGATACGACGTATGTACCAGTCAGTTAATCAGGATAGCCACTCCTGAGTCACATCGACACGACCGATCCGCCGATGCCGACGTTGAGTCGGTAATCCATGCGGCGTGGGGCATTGTGCGTTATTAAAGGAAAATCTTTGAGATCATCATACACGCGGTCGCTGAGAATCCTGCTGACGCTGATGTTCGTTGCGCTGATCGTCTGGCAAGTGGGCGGCTTAGGGGAGATCGTCGCCGCGATGCAGCGGATGGAGCCGCTGTATATGGTTCTGGTGATTGTGGTCCTGACGCTGGACCGGGTGCTCATGACCTACAAGTGGGGTTTGCTGCTACGCCTGCGGGGACTGCACCTGCCGTTGTGGCGGGGGGTGCAGATGTATTGCGCCGCGATGATCTGGGGCATGTTCCTGCCGTCTACAGTGGGTGCGGACGCGATCCGTACGGTAAGCGCCGCGCGCAGCGGTCTGCCGATGGGTGAGGTCGCTGCGTCCATCATCATCGAGCGCATGCTGGGATTCCTGTCTGCCCTGGTCTTGGCACTGTGCAGTCTCACGCTGCTGTCTTGGCTCGGCGCCCTTGAGGAACGTTTCGCACCGCTGTGGTGGGTGGCGCTGGCACTGTTAACCGGCGCGTTGGGTGCGTTCAGCGCGTCATTCAGCCAGCGCGCCTATCGACTCATCCACGAGCGCCTGTTGGCGCGCTTTCGCGAGTCCGGCGTGATGGCGCGATTACGGCGCTTTCATGAGACCTACCGTGCCTACCGTGGGCACAAAGCCGGAATGGCCGTGTTCTTCGGCCTCAGCTTCGGCGAACAGTTGCTGCCGATTCTGCATTCATGGCTGATCGCCTTGGGAATGGGCATTGACGTGGGATTGCTGTTCATTGCCGGAGCGGTGCCGCTGGCACTGCTGATTGCACGCATCCCGGTTTCGATCGACGGTCTCGGCGTTTACGACGGGATGTTCCTAGTGTTGATGGCGCTGGCCGGCGTGGCGCCCGCCGAGTCGGTGGCCATAGCGATGATCGGACGGATCCTGCAGATCGTGGCTTGGCTGCCATGGTGGGCCGCCTACGTTCTGGGCAGCGGCAGCCTGCGCCCGAAACCGCTGGACCAGATCCCCGAGTGACAGGACCGAATTGCGGAACACATTTACTTCATTCCGTGCGCCTGGTGTGCTCCGTGGTTAATTGCTTTTTATGGGATGATGTAATGTGAAGATTGCAATCATGATGCGCGCAATGGACCAGGACAGCGGATTCCGCGCCAATACTGAAGTCCTTATCGATACTATGGTGCCACTCGATACCAAGGTCAGTTACCTATTGCTGTACCGCACGCCGAAATGGCTGGGCCGCTTCGCTACTTACCCCAACGTTAGGGAGGTGCTCGTGCGCGCGCCCCACAAGTTCCTGTGGGACCAGGTCGCGGTACCGTATCGTGCCTGGAAGGAAGGGGCGAACGTTATTTTTAATCCCAAGTTCAGTGTGCCGCTGATAAGCCACTGCCCGGTCGCCATGGGACTCCAGGAGCCGGCGTGGTGGACCTGGCCACAACACTACGAGAAGCTTGACGCGCTGTACGAGAGGCTGATGCTGCCACGCTACATCCACAAAGCCGCCCATTTGTTCCCGATGTCCAACTTCATCCTGGAGGAGAACCGCCAGGTGTTGGGTCTGCCACTCGCCAATTCCACAGTGGCCTATGCCGCCGCAGATCACCATTTTCGGAAGATCGACGCCGCCGATGCATTGGCAGCGTTCCGGCGCAAACACCAGCTTCCCGCACGCTTCATCCTTTCGGTAACGCGCGTCGATCATCCGGGGCTGGAGGGTTCAACCTCGTTCCACGGTGGCAAGAATCCTGAGACTACATTCCGCGCCTTCGCGCGTATCCGTGATCGCGTGCCTCACGAACTGGTGTTCGCCGGGCGCCGCGTACGCGATTATCTGTTGCACACCGAGGGCCCGGATGTGAATCTCGAGCGGGTACGGTTCCTCGACTTCGTGCCCTATGAGGAAATGCCGAAGCTCTACAGTCTTGCCGAACTGTTCGTGAACCCGGCGTATTACGAGGGCTGCCCGGGGACCCTGCTCCAGGCCATGGCATGCGGCTGTCCGATGGTGGTGTCCCACAGCGGTGGCAATGCCGACGTCGGCAGCGGCGCGGCGTTGTTCGCGGATCCCTATGATCCCGCCGACTTCGCCGACAAGATGCTGGCGGTGCTGACCAGCCACACCCTGCGCCAGGAACTGCAGGCGAAGAGCTTGTGCAGATCAGGTGATTTCAGTTGGGAGAAGACCGCCCGCGACATGCTCGCTGCACTGTTGCGCGTGGCGAAAATGTAAAGTGGGAACGCAGCATTCCGCGTCCGTGGAGCGTCCGGAAATAATGAACGCCAACGAACCTGAATAAACACTATTCGACGTTCTGCACCTGTTCGCGCATCTGCTCGATCAGCACTTTCAATTCGACCGACACTTTGGTGGTTTCACTGTCGGCGGATTTTGAACCCAGCGTATTGGCTTCGCGGTTGAATTCCTGCATCAGAAAATCCAGGCGACGGCCGACCGGTTCGTCGAGTTTGAACACGCGACGGACTTCGGCGATGTGGCCGGTAAGGCGGTCGAGTTCCTCGTCGACATCCATCTTCTGCGCGAGATAGGCGAGCTCCTGCTCGAGGCGATCCGGATCGGGATTGGCGGTGAGTTCCGCAACGCGCAGCCGCAGTTTGTCGCGGATGCGCGCCAGCACCTCCGGCAGGCGCGCCCGCGCACTGGCGACCAACGGCTCCATAGCGTCGAGACGCGTGCGCAGAATCTCGTGGATCTGCGCACCCTCGCGGTCGCGGGTCGCGACCAACTCGTTCAACGCCTGATCGAACAGGGCCAGCGCGGCCTCGGCCAAGGGCGCCGGGTCAGTGGATTCTTCCTGGATCACGCCGGGCCAACGCAGCAGATCCAGCGGGCTGATGGCGGCGGCGCCGGGCAATTGGTCGCGGATCTGCTCGCAGGCCGCGAGCGTCTGATCGAGCGCCTGCGCATCGAGCGCCAGGGCCGCGCGGCGTTGAGTGGGTTTGTAGCGCAGGTTGCAGTCGAGTTTGCCGCGGCCCAGACGACGCGCCGCGCGTTCGCGCACGGCGGTCTCCAGACTGCGCAACTCGTCCGGCAGGCGCAGGCTCACTTCCAGATAGCGGTGATTGACTGAACGCAATTCCCAGGTCAGCGCACCCCAATCAGCTTCGTGTTCCTGGCGCGCGAAGGCCGTCATGCTGCGGATCATGTTTTGTCCTGTACGGGTGGTGGAGACCGGAACCTCAAGTACCCCGTCGGCAGTGCCGATGGGGAAGGCTAATGGTACGGCCTCCGGCGTCGCAGCGATACCGGCTGCGCGCCTCTACCGACGAAACAAATCCCGTAGCAATCCGACACCTGGACGCAATGAAGCAACGCCCACCCTCTCTTCCGGACGGCACCCAACTGGATCGATATCGGATCGACCGAACGCTCGGCGGCGGCGGCTTCAGCATTGTCTACCTCGCCAGCGACATTGAATCCGGCGAGATCGTGGTCATTAAAGAGTACATCCCCAGTCGGCTGGCCACCCGCCGCGAGGATTACGGCGTCGAGCCCAAGGATGAGGACGCGGCCGGCCGTTTCAATCGCGGACGCATGCTGTTCTTCCAGGAAGCCAGCGCGCTGGCCACGCTCAAGCACCCGAACATCGTCAACGTGCTAAGCTTTTTTCGCGCCAACGGCACGGTATACATGGTGATGGAATATCAGGATGGTAAAAATCTCCAGGCCTATCTGACTGCGCGCAGCGGCAATCTGAGCGAGAAGTTTCTCCGCACGGTGTTTCCGCAACTACTCGATGGGCTGACGCTGATTCACAGCTGCGATCTGCTGCATCTGGATATCAAGCCCGGCAACATCCATATCCGCCCCGGCGGCGATCCCTTGCTCTTGGATTTCGGCGCTGTGCACGGCTTCCCGCAAAGTCGGCAATCGCAACCGGGACAGATCATCAGCCCCGGTTTCTCACCGATCGAACAGTATGAAGTGAATGGCTATGTCGGACCCTGGACCGATATCTACGCCTTCGGCGCCACCATGCGCGCCTGTATCGAGGGTAAACCACCGGCCACAGCGAAGGAACGTCACGAGCGCGACACGATGAAAAGCGCGCGCGACACCTTCCGCAAACGCTATTCCAACAGCCTGCTGTCCGCCATCGACTGGGCTATGGAAGTCGATCCGATGCTGCGCCCGCAAAACACGGCGGTCTTTCGCGAAGCCCTGCTCGCGGAAGATCCACCCGGCGAGGAAACGGTGGAGCCATCGACAACACTGGAGCGCTTAGTTGGCAGTCTGCCGTGGGGCAAAGGCTGACCATGCGTTACGCTGCCGGCCAGGCCAACCGTCTCGGTAACCGCGCCAACAACCAGGATCGCTGCCTGGTGCTGGAACGCGACGATGCCGTGCTGCTGGTGGTCGCCGACGGCATGGGCGGTCACGCGCGCGGCGACCTCGCGGCGCAGGCCTGTGTCGATACCTTGAGTCGGCAGTTCCGTGCCCGCCAAGCCCTGCAAGATCCGGCGCAGTTTCTACGCGAGGCCTTCCGCGAGGCGCACCGCACTATTCAACGCGTCGGCCAGACACAGAAACCCCCGATCGAACCGCTGACCACCGCCGTCGCCTGCCTGATCCAGGACGGCGCAGCGCAATGGGCGCATGTCGGCGACAGCCGCGCCTATCTGATTCGCAACAACCAAGTTGCGCTGCGTACCCGCGACCACACCCGCGTCGCCGAGATGGTGGAATCGGGCCTGCTTACCGAGCAACAGGCGCGCCTGCACCCGCTACGCAATCAGGTCAGCCTGTGCCTTGGCGGTCGCACCCAACCGCAAGTCGCGCTGGGTCCGACTATTTACCTGCTGCCCGGCGACATTGTGCTGTTGTGCAGCGACGGCCTATGGTCGGCGGTCTCCGAAAAACGCATCACCAGCATGTTAGCCAACGAGAACCTGCCATGCGGCCTGGACGGCTTGGTCGAGACCGCCGTACACGCCAGTCATCCGCAAAGCGACAATGTCAGCGGTGTTGCCTTGCGCTGGGAGTCTGGCCGCGAGGAACAGCCGGACACCCACAAAGCCGACCTCACGACTGACTTCGACAAAGCCACCGGCAGCCATGATCCTGTAGACCGCGCCATCGCCGATATCCATCAGGCATTGGCCGACTATGCAGGCGAGATGTCGAACAAATAACACCCGAACCGTTGCTCGTCGCTGCCACCCTGCCTGGCGCAGCTGCTGCGCGGCCATTATCCGGCACGCGTGAAGCCATACGTTACCCTTTCAGTTTGAGGCTTCGCGCCAAAACAACGGAACATCCGACGTTATTCACGGCCGTCGTTATTCCTGGCCCCGCCCCCATCGCCACCCCTATAATTGCACCTCCACAGCTAATCACGAGATTCCCCATGCGACCCAGTCAACGCGCGGCCGACGAGCTGCGCCATGTTCGTTTCACCCGCCGCTACACCAAACATGCCGAAGGCTCGGTGCTGGTCGAATTCGGCGATACCCGCGTGTTGTGCACCGCCAGCGTCGATGAACGCGTACCCGGCTTTCTGCGCGGCAAGGGTCAGGGTTGGGTCACGGCGGAATACGGCATGCTGCCGCGCTCGACCGGTTCGCGCATGGACCGCGAAGCCTCGCGCGGCAAGCAAGGCGGCCGCACCATGGAAATTCAGCGCCTCATCGGCCGCTCGCTTAGGGCCGTCATCGATCTGAAGGCGCTCGGCGAACGCTCCATCGCCATCGACTGCGACGTGATCCAGGCCGACGGCGGCACCCGCACCGCCAGCATCACCGGCGCCTATGTCGCGTTGGCCGATGCCATCAAGCATCTGCTCGACAAGGGCTCGATCACTACCAACCCGCTGCTGGCGCAGGTCGCCTCGGTATCCGTCGGCGTCTATAAGGGCACACCCGTGTTGGATCTCGACTATGCAGAAGACTGCAATGCCGAGACTGATATGAATGTGGTCATGAACGAGCAGGGTGATTTTATTGAGGTTCAGGGCACCGCCGAGGGCCACCCGTTTTCGCGCGCCGAGCTCCTGGCCATGCTGGATCTCGCCCAAGGCGGGATATTCACCTTGATCCAAGCGCAGAAACAGGCGCTGGCCGAGACACCTTGAGCACAACCATGACCACCATCGTCCTTGCCAGCAACAACCCCGGCAAAGTCCGCGAGTTCAACGCACTGCTCGCCGGCCACCACACCGAGGTTGTGCCGCAATCGAATTTTCAGGTGCCCGATGCGGAAGAAACCGGACTGACCTTCGTCGAGAACGCGCTCATCAAGGCGCGCAATGCCGCATTGCATACAGGCCTGGCAGCGATCGCCGACGACTCGGGCATTGAAGTCGATGCACTCAATGGCGCACCCGGCATCTATTCGGCGCGTTATGCAGGGAAAGGTGCCACCGATCAGGCGAACCTGGAGAAACTCCTGCTCGACTTGAGCGATGTACCGGAAAGCGAACGCACGGCGCGCTTCCAATGCCTGATGGTGTATCTGCGCCACGCGAATGATCCAACACCGCTAATTTTTCAGGGCACCTGGGAAGGCCGCATCCTGTTCACGCCGCGCGGTACACAAGGCTTCGGTTACGATCCCGTATTCTTCGTGCCGACGCACAACTGCTCGTCGGCGGAATTACCCCCCGAGGTAAAAAATGCCTTGAGTCACCGCGGCCAGGCACTGCGCAAATTGGTGGCGGCGCTGGGCTAGGCCGCACCTCATGTTCCACTTCACTACACTGCCACCGCTCGCACTCTACGTGCACATTCCCTGGTGCGTGCGTAAATGCCCTTATTGCGATTTCAATTCGCATGAGGCCAGTGCGGGACTCCCCGAACGTCAGTACATCGATGCGCTCCTGACTGATCTCGACCTGGAACTGCCGGCGGTGTGGGGGCGCGTCGTCAGCAGCATTTTCATCGGTGGCGGCACGCCGAGCCTGTTTTCGGCGGAAGCCATTGACCGTCTGCTCGCCGGCATCCGCGCGCGTCTGCGCTGCAAGCCGGATATGGAAATCACGCTGGAGGCCAATCCCGGCACCGTTGAACAGGGTCGTTTCCGCGAGTTCCGCGCGGCCGGGATCAATCGCCTGTCCATCGGCGTACAAAGTTTCGATGACGGCATGCTCGGCAAAATCGGTCGCATTCACGGTCGTCGCGAGGCGATACGCGCCGCGGAACTCGCGCACGATGCTGGATTTCGCCAGCTTCAATCTGGATCTGATGTTCGGCCTGCCGGACCAAACCCCAAAGCAGGCGCTGGCCGATCTCGCCACCGCCATGGATCTGGAGCCCGCGCATCTGTCCTGGTATCAACTCACGCTGGAACCGAACACCTACTTCCATCGACATCCACCCGAACTGCCTGACGATGACATGCTGTGGGATATGCAGCGACTCGGTCAGGCAGCCATCGCCGAGCGTGGCTATACTCAATACGAAGTGTCGGCCTATGCGCGCCCGGGCATGCAATGTCGTCACAATTTGAATTACTGGCAGTACGGCGACTACCTGGGCATCGGTGCCGGCGCGCACCAGAAAATAACCGACGCCGCTGCGCAATGCATTCGCCGCCGCTGGAAAGTGAAGAACCCGCGCGACTATCTGGCGGGCGTGCACGATGAGGCGCGCATCGGCGGCGTCAGCGAGCCCACTACCGCAGACGCCATCTTCGAGTTTCTGCTGAATGCGCTGCGCCTGAACACCGGCTTCGACACGGCGCTGTTCGAACAGACCACCGGACTCGCGTTCGAACAGGTACAACCCGCGCTGGAGCGAGCGCAATCGCGTGGCTTGCTGGAATATGACGCGCCCTGGCGCTGCACAGAGCAGGGCCACCGTTTTCTGAATGATTTGCTCGCAGAGGTGCTACCCGACCATGAACCTGATTGAAGAACGCGACTTTGATTGCCCTTACTGTGGCGAATACATGTCCGTCAGCGTCGACTGCTCGGCCGGCAGCCACGACTTCATCGAAGACTGCGCTGTCTGCTGCCGCCCCATCGAACTCCACGCCGAGGTCGCCAACGGCCTACTCAGCAGCCTCACCGCACGTCGCGACGATGAGTGACTACACGCCGATTGATTGTGATCGATACAGCGAATATGAACTCGCGATTATGCGCAAATGGAAATTGCGCATCGGTTGGCGGGATGTGCACGGCCTCTCCCACATTGAAGTCTTGCGACCATGCGACTTGCAGACGCGACACAGCGAAGAGTTTTTGATCGCGGAAACGCTGGCGGGCGAACGGCTGGAGATCCGGTTGGATCAGATTACCGAGGCACGCCGTTTATCGGGCTCAAAGTAGTACCACCGCGTTTCCCTGATGCGCGACTAGGCCATCACGCCGAACAGATCATGCTCGCTCGCTTCGGTGATCGTCACCTCGACGATATCGCCAACCTGAATATCCTGGGTATCGATGAACACCTGACCATCGATTTCCGGTGCGTCCGCCATACTGCGCCCCGTCGCGCCCTCGTCGTCTACCTCGTCGATAATGACGGCGAGTGTACGGCCGATCTTTGCCTGCAAGCGTTCGGCGCTGATGCGCGCTTGTACTTCCATGAAGCGCGCATAGCGCTCCGCTTTGATTTCCTCCGGCACGGCGCCCGACAGTTCATTGGCGACGGCACCCTCAACCGGTGAATAGGTGAAGCAACCGACACGATCCAGTTGTGCGGCAGCGAGGAATTGCAGCAATTCCTCAAATTCGGCCTCGGTCTCACCGGGGAAGCCGACGATGAAGGTGCTGCGCAGGGTGATGTCCGGACAAATCGCGCGCCACTGCTCGATGCGCCGCAGAGTGTTTTCGGTCGCCGCCGGTCGCTTCATTGCCTTGAGCACGCGGGTGTTCGCGTGCTGGAGCGGGATATCGAGATACGGGAGTATCAGGCCGTCGGCCATCAGTGGAATCAGGTCATCGACGTTGGGGTAAGGATAGATGTAATGCATGCGCACCCAGACGCCCAGTTCGCCCAGCGACCTCGCCAGTTCCAGCAGCCGTGTTTTGACCGGGCGACCCTTCCAGAAGCTGGTGCCATAACGCACATCGACACCGTAGGCACTGGTGTCCTGCGAGACGATCAGCAATTCCTTCACGCCGGCTTGCACCAGATTCTCGGCCTCTTCCAGCACCTCGCCCGCCGGACGCGATACCAGATCGCCGCGCATGGAGGGGATGATGCAGAAGGTGCAGCGGTGATTGCAGCCTTCGGAAATTTTCAGGTAGGCGTAATGGCGCGGCGTGAGTTTGATGCCGCCGGGCGGCAACAAGGCGGTGAAGGGATCGGTCGGCGGCGGCAGGTGTTCATGCACAGCACTCATCACCTGTTCGTAGGCCTGCGGTCCGCTCACCGACAGCACCTGGGGATGCGCTGCGAGTACCTCGTCGGCACGCGCGCCCAGACATCCGGTTACGATGACCTTGCCGTTCTCGGCAAGGGCCTCACCAATGGCGTCCAGCGATTCCTCGACGGCGCTGTCGATGAAGCCACAGGTGTTGACCACCACCAGATCGGCATCGGTATAGGTGGGCACGATGCCATAACCCTCGGCGCGCAAACGAGTGAGGATGCGCTCCGAATCGACCAGCGCTTTGGGGCAGCCGAGACTGATGAAGCCGATTTTGGGTTGGGCGGTCATGCTGAGATACCTGATGTCAGAAAAAAGTCACGGCAGATCAAACGGCTGGAAAAAGTTATACACACGCATGCCCACCGCCCAGCTCAGTTATTCCTTGGCGGGCGCATTCTATCCGAATCCACGGCCAGCAAAATAACACCTCGATAAATGTAGACATTTATATTTCTATAAACGAGCTCCGCCTACCATTAAGTCAACCAATTTCGAGCAGCGCAGGCAGAACCCATACAAGCGTTCACAGACTTATACACACCCCTCGCCAATAACCCAACGCCAACAAAACAACGGGTTACAAACGATTTTACGCAATGCGCCGTATTTCGGACGCCAACAGCATGACACTCTAATACCCCTGTGCTAGAGTTTCACTCGACTACAACAATAAAGACGATCGCGGTTCGCCGCAGCAGCGAGGGGAGATACGATATGCCTGAGCACGCACAACACAATTTCGACTTCGAGTCCTGGTCAGCACTGGCCAACAACGACCCGGAAGGCTTCGAGGCGCGGCGCAGTCGTGCAATTGAAGAGGCCATCCGCCGCGCCGCACCGCGCGCCCAGATGCGCCTACGCCGACTGCAGTGGAAACTCGACCAAGTCAGACGCACCGCGACGACCCCGATGGCCGCCTGCATCCGCATGAATCATATGATGTGGGACCGTGTGACCGGGACCGGCGGATTGCTCGAAACACTTATCGAAGGCCGCCCCCCGACACCACGACGTAACGCCCAGATCTTAGAGTTCCACAGCGCGCGATAACCCACCCGAAGCCCATCGGGGACTTGTCGACCAGTCGACGATCCCGTATTATCGCCGGCCTTTCACGGCTGTTGCCCATTGTTGCAGCCGAGTCGGTTTATCGAGGACTAGAGCATGAAGCCGGACATCCATCCCAAGTACAGTGACGTCAACGTCACCTGCAGCTGCGGTAACACCTTCCTGACGCGCTCGACCCATGGTCGCGATCTCGCCATCGAAGTCTGCTCGCAGTGCCACCCGTTCTTCACCGGCAAGCAGAAGATCCTCGACACCGGCGGTCGTCTGGAAAAATTCCGCCAGAAGTACGGCGTCAAGTCCTAATACTCATGCCCCTCGCGGGCTTGCAGATAGCACGGGCAACACCAAGGGCGCGTCGGCAACGGCGCGCCCTTGTGCGTGTCTGGTCCTGGCTCATATTCACCGTCTGGTTAGGTCTGTCAGCCGGCCTTGCCGCGCAGACATTCTGCACAGCCGACCGCATTGATGAGCAGGTCCGCACCGTTCTCGCCTACGACGGCGATACCGTCACGCTCAGCGATGGACGCCGCGTTCGACTGATTGGCATCGACACCCCGGAACTTGGCAGACAAGGGCAGCCTCATCAAGCTGGTGCGCTGGCCGCTCGTGATCGTCTGCGGCAATTGGTTTTCAGCCACCAGCAACGCCTCGACCTGCGCTTCGATGCCGAGCGCGAGGACAAATACGGACGACTGCTGGCGCATGCCTTCTTCAGCGACGGCGGCAATCTCGTCGAACAATTACTCAGCGAAGGCGCCGGCACACATATCGTCGTGCCGCCTAACACTTGGCAGGCCGACTGTTATCAGCGGGCAACCCACAGCGCCCGCCAACAGCGTCTCGGTCTCTGGGCATTGCCGGACTACCAACCGACACCCGTCGAAAAACTCACCCTACGCACTGAAGGCTTTCACATCGTGCGTGGCCGCGTCAGCCATATCAGTGACAGCGCCTCGGCAGTATGGATCAACTTCGTCGGCAACTTCGCCGCGCGCGTCGAACGCCAGGACCTCCCTCAGTTCGGTAATTTCGATTTCAAGCGCCTGGTCGGAAACACCCTCGACGCCCAAGGCTGGCTGTATACTCGTAGTGGCCAGGTGCGCATGCGCGTCCGCCACCCCAGCGCCCTGGAGGTCGTCAATCACCTGACTCCCGCCGCACGAATCAGTCCAGTAAAATAGATCCATGAAATACCGTCGCACTTCCTCCTGGCTCGCACTCCTCCTGGCACCCTGGCTGACTGGACTGCCCGGCTGCGCCACCAATCCAGTCACGGGTTCAAGCGACTTTGTACTGATGTCAGAGCAACAGGAAATCGCGCTGGGTCGTCAGAGCCACCCGCAGATTCTCAAAGAAAGTCCCGAATATACGAATGCACAGCTCGCCGCCTATGTGCAACGGGTCGGCGCCAAGCTCGCCGCCCACAGTCACCGCAGCAACCTGATCTACCGCTTCACCCTGCTGGACAGTCCGGACGTCAATGCCTTCGCCTTACCCGGTGGCTACATCTACATCACCCGCGGCCTATTGGCCTATCTGAACTCGGAGGCTGAACTGGCCGCCGTGCTCGGACATGAAATCGGCCATGTCACCGCCCGGCATTCGGTACGCCAGCAAAGTGCATCAACCGCGACCGGCCTGTTCGGCGCCGTGTTGGCCGGCGTCACTGGCGTTAGCGCCGCGGGTGATGTGGCCAACATCGCGGGTACAGCGTTAGTACGAGGCTATGGCCGCGAGCATGAACTTGAAGCCGATCGCCTGGGCGCGGAATATCTCGCACGCAGCGGCTATGACCCACAGGCCATGTTGCGCGTGATTCATGTATCCTGAAAGATCAGGAGACATTCGAAGTCCAGCGCGCCAAAGAAGAAGGGCGTGAGCCGCACGTCTATCACGGCCTGTTTTCCACGCATCCGGACAATGACCAACGTCTGAAAGAAGTCGTCGGTGCCGCCAAACAATTCGCCAGCCCGAACGCCACGACCAATCACACTCAGGAATTTCTCAACCAGCTGGAAGGCCTAACCTTCGGCGACAGTGAACGCGATGGCATTCGCCGCGGCAATCGCTTTTATCATGGCGCCCTCAATTTCGCCCTGGAATTCCCCGCTGGCTGGCGTATCGACAACGGCGCCGATCGGCTGCTCGCGCAATCGCATGACGGCGAGGGCCTGCTGCAGTTCACGATCCAGGATCGCAATAAGAAAATATCGCCCGAGGATTTCCTGCGCATGCACAATTAGGACGCAAATCTACGCAATGGTGAGGCCATCAACACGCGGGCATGAAGGGCTATACGGCGATGGCCGAACAAAAAACCCCGTTCGGCACGTTACCGGTGCGCTATGTCGTGTTATATCGCAACAATCAGGCGCTGATCTTCGCCGGCCTATCCAAGACCAAAAATCAGCCCTACAAATATGACCCGCTCGTTCTGCAAACAGTGCGCAGCTTTCACCCGCTCACGGAACAGGAGCGTGCCCTGGCACGCCCGCAACAGTTGCAGCTGCTCCGCGCAACTGCGGCCACCCGCTTCGCCACGCTCGCCCGGCAATCCGCCCTGCCGCGATTACCCAGAGGCCCGTTTGCGACTGCTCAACGGGCATTATCCCAAGGGTGAGCCTGCGCCCGGAGAAACGTTAAAAATCGTGCACTGATCGCAGCGACGATACTGGCATCATCGACGTTCGCGCATCCTCAACGCCTTACCTTAGTCAAACGGAATCCCTCATGTCCGAAGACCGCAAGCAAGCCGCCCTCGACTACCACGCCCTGCCGCGCCCCGGCAAGATCGCTATCGAAGTCACCAAGCCGTGTGAGACGCAAGAGGATCTGGCGCTGGCATATACGCCAGGCGTGGCGGAACCGGTGCGCGCCATCGCCGAGGATCCGGCCAATGCGCTACAAATACACCGCCAAGGGCAATCTGGTCGGCGTGATCACGGACGGCACGGCGGTATTAGGGCTCGGCAATGTCGGCGCGCTGGCCGGCAAGCCGGTGATGGAAGGTAAGGGCGTGTTGTTCAAACGCTTCGCCGGCATCGACGTGTTCGACATCGAAGTGAATGAGACACGATCCGGAAGAATTCATCA
This sequence comes from uncultured Gammaproteobacteria bacterium, assembly GCA_963696465.1. GTDB lineage: Bacteria > Pseudomonadota > Gammaproteobacteria > Thiohalobacterales > Thiohalobacteraceae > JAHJQQ01. Next base: position 112,273 of record CAVOKC010000023.1, read on the forward strand.
AAATCGTGGCCGCCATAGCGCCGACCTTCGGTGGCATCAATCTGGAAGACATCGCCGCACCGCATTGCTTTGAAATCGAGCGTCGCTTGACCGAACAGTTAGATATTCCGGTCTTCCACGATGATCAACACGGCACCGCCATCATCATCGCCGCCGGCCTGTTGAACGCCTTGGAAATTCAAGGCAAGAAATTGGCGGATGCGAGCATCGCCTGCGTCGGCGCCGGCGCAGCGGGACTTGCCTCGATGCGCCTGCTGCTGGCGCTGGGCGCGACACCCGGCAACATTCTGCTGGTCGATCGCAAGGGCGTCATCCGCAACGATCGCGACGACTTGAACAAATACAAACGCGAATTTGCGATGGACACCGACCGCGTGACCATGGCCGACGCCATGCGCGATGCCGACGTGTTCATTGGTGTTTCGGGCCCGGATATCATGTCCGTTGATATGCTGCTCAGCATGGCGCCCAAGCCGATCGTGTTCGCGCTGTCCAATCCCGATCCGGAAATTCGCCCGGAAGATGCGCTCAAGGCACGCAGTGATCTGCTGATGGCCACCGGTCGCAGCGACTATCCAAACCAAGTCAATAACGTGCTCGGCTTTCCGTTCATTTTCCGTGGCGCTCTGGACGTGCATGCGCGCACCATCAACCAGGCGATGCAGATCGCAGCCGTGCATGCGCTACGCTTATTGGCGCACGAACCCGTGCATCCCGATGTATTGAAGGCTTACAAGCTGGAGAAACTGGAATTCGGGCCTGACTACATTATTCCGAAGCCTCTAGACCCGCGCTTGATGGAATTCGTCCCACCAGCCATCGCCAAGGCCGCCGTGGATTCCGGCGTGGCGCGCGCGGCCTATCCGGCACACTATCCGCAATCGAAAATCTGAATCACCGCGCTCGTATTTGACCAGAAGCGCATTCCCGCATGATCAGGATTGCGCTTCTGGCAGCGCCTTAGTCTCCACCAAAAGTTCCTCGACCCTCCGCAGACTGGCGCGCGCCATCAGCTTACCGTCGAGCGGGCTGCGCGGCGCCCGGCGTAGGCCGTTGAGCGGAAAGATCACCGCTTCGACCTGGATGTCGCCGGCCAAAAAACGCACACAAGGATAGGTCACGTAATCATCACGATCTATGCGTAAACGCCGTTGGTTTTGCTCGAACGGCACGTTTGCATCAAACAGAAACAAGGTAACCTCTTCGGGCGAATCAGCGAAGATATGTAAATTGATATCGGAATGCGCGCCCGCCGTGCCGCTCAATACTGAACCGGTCAGGCGCGGCTCAAATCGCTGAAAGAATTGCATCGCGTTGAACGCCGCTTCACGCAGCTGCCGGACATAGCTCAGCTGGTTCTGCCCCTGAAATAGCCGCTGGTAAGCCGCCAGCTCGAGCTCGACTTCCGTATTGCGCGGCAGATTCTGGGTCTCTGGCGCACCTAGCCGTTCGGCGGCTTTGCGTTTAGCAACTAGATAATCGCGAATACCTTCGCTGACGATCAGTCGCGCCGCCTCTTGCGCAATGCGTTGCCGCATCTGTCGGTCACGTGTGCTATGGCGTACACCCATGGCCTGCCTCGGAACCCTGATCTATAAGTTTCAGAATAACTGCTCGGGGTAACTCGCACCACTATCCTGCGGCTGAAAGTCTGGCGCAGGCACGCCTATGCCTGCACTACTCGCGTCTGGCAGTCGGCCTTCACGAAAGGTTTCAAAAATAGCATCGGGCTGATCACTCCCCGCAGGTAAACCCGTGAGTGGATCGATCCGCATAGTTACCAGATCGGGCGGCGATTCCAATGGCGTCTCTGGCACACCCTCCAGCACGGCGCTCATGTAACGCATCCACACCGGCAACGCCGTGTGGCCACCGGTTTCATCATTGCCTAGCGGCGCGAACCCATCGAAACCAACCCAGGCCGTGGCAACCAATCCACGATTAAAACCACTGAACCAGGCATCCCGTTGCTCATTGGTCGTACCCGTCTTACCGGCCAGATCATTCCGCCCCATCTGCTTCGAACGTTGGGCCGTTCCACGACGCATGACGTCCTGCATGGCCGACGTCATCAACCAAACATTCTGCGGATTCAAAACCGGCGTCAATGGTGTCGCCGTTACAACAGCCGCATCGCTCGACACATCCGGCATGGGTTGCGTGGACGCTCCACCACAATCGGTACACACCCGCTTTGGTTGTGCTTGGAACAGCACATTGCCGGCGGCATCGACGATGCGATCGATGAAATAGGGCTCGATCAAATAGCCACCGTTGGCGAACACGGCGTACGCGCGCGTGAGCTCCAGCGGCGTCACGGTTCCAGTGCCGAGCGCTAGCGATAAGTTGGGATAGAACGAATCCTTGCGGAAACCGAAGCGCGTCACATAGTCAATCGCATAGCGCACGCCGATCGCCTCCAGCACGCGGATGGAAACCACGTTACGTGAATGCACCAGAGCCTCACGTAAACGTGTGGGGCCATAGAAACGGCCGGTGTAATTCTCCGGACGCCAGGCTTTGTCCCAGGACGGATCGTCGAACATAATCGGTGCATCGTTGATGACGGTGGCCAAGGTGAAGCCTTTTTCAAGTGCCGCCGAGTAAATGAAAGGCTTGAAGCTTGATCCCGCCTGCCGGTAGGCCTGTACCGCGCGATTGAATTTACTGCGGAAGAAATCGAAACCACCAACCAGCGCCAACACGCGGCCATCCGCCGGATCCAAGGCCACTAAAGCTCCTTCAGCAGCCGGCAATTGCGCCAACCACCAAGCCTTGTCCTTAAGCTCGACGCGTACCAGATCACCGACAGCCACTACATCACTCGCCGATGCGGGCGTTGCGCCGCGTTGGTTGGCCGACTTGTAGCGCCGCGCCCAGGACAGCCCCTCCCACTGCAACGTCTCCTCACTACCATCCCGCAAGACCACGCGGCAGGTCTTTCCTTCAACCGCCACCACCGCCGCGGGCAGTAGTCCGCCCATAGTTCTTTCACCCTTGATCAGTTCGACGACTGTCGTCAGATCGGCACCTACCGGCAACGCCAACTTACGCTCCGGCCCGCGGTATCCATGGCGTCGATCGTAGTCCAGCAAACCGGAACGCAGCGCACGATTGGCCGCCTCCTGATGCTTTGAATCGAGCGTGGTATAGACCCGCAAGGCCTTTTCATAGGCTGTTTCACCAAAACGTTGGTACAGCTCAGCGCGCACCATCTCGGCAAGATAGGTGGCTTCGACACCGACGTTTGTGGCGTGCAGGCGCGCTTGATCGACCTCTTTAACCGCTCTATCGTAGGTTTCCGCGTCGATATAACCGAGTTCGAACATGCGGCCGAGAATATAATTCCGTCGCACCACAGCACGCTTTGAATTGGTAACCGGGTTGTAGTTAGATGGCGCTTTAGGTAGACCCGCAATCATTGCCGTCTGAGCCAGGCTCAGATCGTCCAAGGTTGTGCCGTAGTAAACCTGCGCAGCGGCGCCGATACCGTAAGCCCGCTGCCCCAGGTATATCTTATTTAGATAGAGGTCGAGGATCTCATTCTTGGTCAGTTCACGCTCAATCTTCAGCGCGAGCAGGATCTCGGTGAGTTTACGCAGATAGGTTTTGTCCGCGGTCAAAAAGAAATTGCGCGCCACCTGCATGGTGATGGTACTGCCGCCCTGTCTTTTTTCACCAGTGCGAGCCAGTTCAAAGCCTGCGCGCAGCAAACCTTGGTAGTCTACGCCTGGGTGCTCGAAGAAACGGTCATCCTCGGCGGCCAGGAAGGCCTTGACCATCAGCTCCGGCACTTTGTCGATGGCCACGGGAATACGCCGTTTTTCGCCGAATTCGGCGATTAGCTGCTCGTCGTGGCTGTAGACTCGAAGCGGGACTTGGAGCTGCACATCGCGAAGAGCCTGGATGGAAGGCAGTTCCGGCGCGATATATGCATACAGTCCTACCGCAAGGAGTAACGCCGAAGTCATGGCGCCAAACAACGCGGTGAGGATAAGCCGCAGGAGGTTCATATGAAGTGGGATATTATCAGGTTGTGAACAAGGTCATGTATTAGACTATAAAGGAAAATATAAATCTCCCGATAGCTTGATTCGATACCCCGCTCCCACTGTTAGGCATTGGTTGACAAACAGTTGTTGTTGCCATCTAATGCTTCGGGGGATTTATGCGGCGCAACCTACAGATAAGAGAAAGGAATTTATCGTGCAGCTCGCGCAACTGCTAAAAAGGAACACCTCGCCGCGTCTCGGACTCGATATCAGCTCCACGGCTGTCAAGCTGCTGGAGTTGAGTAAGAGTGGCGGACGCTACCGGGTAGAAAGCTATGCGGTAGAACCGCTGCCACCGAATTCGGTCGTCGAAAAAAGTGTGACGGATGCCGAAGCGGTAGGCGAGGCTATTCGGCGCGCGGTCAAGCGTTCAGGCACACGCGCCAAAGAAGCCGCCGTGGCCGTTGCGGGATCGTCCGTTATTACCAAGGTGATCGCGATGCCTGCCAGCCTGTCCGAACAGGAGTTGGAAGCGCAGATCGAATTGGAAGCTGATCAATACATCCCTTATCCGCTGGACGAGGTCAACACCGATTTTCAGGTGCTCGGCCCATCGGAAAAAAATCCCGATACCGTCGATGTCCTGCTCGCCGCGTCCCGCAGCGAGAATGTCGAGATGCGTGTCGCCGCGGTTGAGGCCGGCGGGCTAACGGCTAAAGTGGTCGACATCGAGGCCTACGCGCTCGAGAACGCCTTCAGTCTTCTGGCCAGCCAGATCCCGGATCAAGGCGTAGAACGCACCATCGCCGTGATCGACGTGGGCGCCACGATGACCACGCTGAATGTCCTTCATGATCTCAAGATCATCTATACCCGCGACCAAGTGTTTGGCGGGAAACAACTGACGGAAGAGATCATGCGCCGCTATGGACTTTCCTATGAGGAAGCCGGCATGGCGAAACGCCAGGGTGGCCTGCCTGACAACTATGCGCCTGAAGTGCTCGAACCGTTCAAGGAAGCGATGGCGCAGCAGGTCAGTCGCTCCCTGCAATTTTTCTTCTCCTCCAGCCAGTACAACAGCATCGATCAGATTGTACTGGCAGGTGGCAGCGCTTCGATTCCCGGAATCGACGAACTCATCCATCAAACGATCGGTATCGAAACGATCATCGCGAATCCGTTCGCCAGCATGTCGCTGGCCTCGCGCGTCAAACCTCAAACACTGAGCAACGACGCGCCGGCATTGATGATCGCCTGCGGCCTGGCCCTAAGGAGCTTCGACTGACATGGCGCGTATTAACCTACTCCCCTGGCGCGAATGGGAGCGCAAGCGCAAACAGCGCGAATTCGCGGGCATGGCCGCAGCCGGCGCAATACTTGCCGGATTCGCCGTCATTATTGGACATTTCCAGATGGAGGGCATGATCAGCGCCCAGGAAGAGCGCAACAGCTTCCTGCAGGGCGAAATCAAGACCCTGGAGTCCCGGATCGAGAAAATCAAAGATCTGGAATCCACCAAAGACAAATTGCTCGCGCGGATGAATGTGATTCAGGAACTGCAGAGCAACCGCCCGTTGAGCGTACATCTAATGGACGAACTGGTACGAACCTTGCCTGATGGTGTGTACCTGAATAAGTTCACCCAGAAAGGTCCGGCGCTCACAATGGATGGTGTTGCACAGTCTAATGCCCGTGTATCAGCCTACATGCGCAACATTGACGGTTCGCAGTGGATTGGTGGTCCCAAGCTGAATGTGATCGAGACCAAGACCGAGGAGCGTCGACGCATCGCAGAATTCACCCTCCTCGCTGGGCAAAAAGCAGCCACGAGCGAAACCGATGCCCCCGCACCGGAGGTCAAAAAGTGAACCTCTCAGAAATCAACATAAATGACTTGGACTTCAGCAATATCGCCAATTGGCCGTTTGCTGCGCGAATCTTCACGATTATCCTGATCGCCATCGCGGTGCTCGGCCTGGGCTACTGGTTCGATATCAAGGACCAGCAGCTACGCTTGGATAAAGTCGAAAAAACTGAAGCTGACTTGAAGGCAGAGTTCGAGACAAAGGCCCGCAAGGCCGCTAACCTCGAGGCCTATGAGCAGCAACTGGAAGAAATGCGTCAATCTTTCGGTGCCATGCTGCGCCAACTGCCGAACAAAACTGAAGTTGCCGATTTACTGGTCGATGTCTCGCAGACGGGCCTGGCCAGCGGCCTGGAATTCGATCTGTTCAAACCGCAGGCCGAAGTGCCCCGCGATTTTTACGCCGAATTGCCCATCAGTATCAAAGTGCGTGGCACCTACCACGAGTTCGGCGCCTTCGTCAGCGGTGTTTCGGCATTGCCACGCATCGTCACCATCCACGATATCGCGATCTTGCCTCCTGCCAAAGAGGGTAAGGATACTGGTACGGCCAGCAGCGACGATCTGGTTATGGAACTGACGGCAAAAACCTACCGCTATCTGGACGAAAACGAGCAGAAAACGGCCACCGAAACAGATGACAAAACCGACGCCAAGGGCAAGAAGGCCACCAGCAAGAGCAAAAGCAAAAGCAGCACGGAGGCTAAAAAGTGAAAACTAAACACACTATCTTGGCCAGCACTGCTTGCTGGCTTGCGTTGGGACTCACGCTCTCCGGCTGCAGCGGCAGCAATACCCAGGATTTACAGCGTTTCGTCAGTGACGTACGCGACAGGCAACCGTCCAAAATTGAGCCGCTGCCGGAATTCAAGCCGTATGAAACGTTCCTTTACCAAGCGAGTGATCTCCGCAGTCCGTTCGATCCCGGCGCGGCGCAGCAAACCGAACAGGCGATGGCCAACGCCACCAGTAACAGCGGTATTCACCCAGATGCCAGACGATCTCGCGAACCGCTGGAGGAATTTTCACTGGATACTATGCGGATGGTCGGCACGCTCTCGCAAAAAGGTCAATCCTGGGGATTGGTGCTTGCCAACGACGGTACCATCCACCGCGTCCAGCCTGGCAATTACGTAGGCCAGAACCACGGGAAAATCAGGAAGATCACCGAATTCGAAATTGATGTTTTAGAAATTGTACCGGATGGGCTAGGAGGCTGGATGGAACGCCCGGCCTCGCTCGCGCTCAGCGAATGATCCCATGGGGGGAGCTAATTTTATGACCAGTTCGAAAATCGTTACCGCACATAACAACACCTTTTCTGGGAAGCAACCCCCGGGCAAGCCTGTGTTGACCTTACTTGCCAGTGCTCTCAGCGGTCTACTGCTGTTTGCCCAGGCAGCCGATGCAGCCAACACGCTGCAGGCCGTCGACATAGGCTCGTTGCCTGGCAACAAGGTGCAGATCATTCTCAAAATGAGTCAGCCCGCGGAGCATCCGCTGAGCTTCACCATCGACAACCCGGCCCGCATCGCGCTGGATTTGCCCGATACGGAGAATGCACTGGGTAAAGCCTCACAACCAATCGGTGTCGGCCTGGCAAAAAGTCTGACGGCGATCGAGGCCCAGGGCCGTACCCGCGTGGTGCTCAACTTGGTGCAGATGGCGGCCTACGATACCCGTGTCGAAGGCAACAATATCATTGTGACCTTGCAGGATTCTGCAGGTACCGCCGCCGTTGCCGCGCCCACCGCGTCACCCGCCGCCGCGCCGGTTAGCAACACAGTAACCGCAACACCGGCCATCACTGGCAACAGCATCAAGAATGTAGACTTCCGCCGCGGTGAAAATGGCGAGGGACGTGTTGTCGTCACGCTACCCAGTTCGAATACACCCGTCGACATGCGTCAAGAGGCCGGGCAAGTCGTGGTCGAATTCTTCAACGTCGATCTTCCGGAGACGCTGGAACGCCGCCTGGACGTGACCGACTTCGCCACACCCGTCAGCACCGTGGACACCGTCACCAAAGGCAATAATGTCCGCATGGTCATCGCCCCCACCGGCGAATACGACCACGTCGCCTATCAGACCGACAATACCTATACGGTCGAGATCAAGCCCACCACCAAGGAACAGCAGGAAGAACGCCGCCGCGAAAAGCTTGGCTATACCGGCGAGCGCCTGTCGCTGAACTTCCAGGACATCGAAGTTCGCTCGGTGCTGCAACTGATCGCCGATTTCACCGGCGTCAACATCGTCGTCAGCGACACCGTGACCGGCAACCTGACGTTGCGCCTGCAGAACGTCCCCTGGGATCAGGCACTGGATATCGTGCTCAAGACCAAGGGACTGGCAATGCGCAAGAACAACGATGTCATCCTGGTTGCGCCCAGCGAGGAAATAGCCGCGCGTGAGAAACTCGAGTTGGAGTCGCAGAAGCAAATCGAGGAACTCGCACCGCTGTATTCCGAATACATCCAGGTCAATTACGCCAAGGCCGCTGATTTTGCCCTCCTGCTTAAAGGCGAAGAGGGCACCTCGATGCTGTCCGAGCGTGGCAGCGTCTCCATCGACGAGCGTACCAACACCCTGTTGCTGCGTGACACCGCCGACAAGCTGAACGATATCCGCAAACTCGTAGGCACCTTGGATATTCCAGTACGCCAGGTACTCATCGAATCACGCATCGTGATCGCCAGCGACGATTTCACGCGCGATCTCGGCGTGCGCCTGGGTGGCAACAAGGTCGATTCATCCAACAGCACCAACATGGGTGTTGGCGGTGGTCTGCCAGGCGATATTTCTTATACCGATGCTGATGGCAACAATGGGTTTGCAAACACGTTTATTCGCAACCCCAGCGATTCCGATCCTCCGGTAGACGCCCTGCTGACCGATCTACAGCCGCCAACGCAACCGGCGCCATCAATTTCATTATCGGTCGCGTCGGTAAAGACCTGCTGCGTCTGGAACTGTCCGCCATGCAATCTGAGGGTAAGGGCGAAATCATCTCCAGTCCGCGCGTGATTACGGCGAATCAAAAAGAAGCCGTGATCCGCGATGGTACGGAGGTTCCATATCAGGAGGCCTCGTCCAGCGGTGCAACCACGGTCAGCTTCAAGGAAGCGGTGTTGTCGCTGCGCGTGACGCCGCAGATCACACCGGATGACCGCGTCATCATGGATCTGAAGGTCAATCAGGATACGGTCGGCGAACTCTACGGACCCGATCAGATACCCAGCATCGACACGCGCGCCGTGGAAACCCAGGTACTGGTCGAAAATGGCGAGACGGCGGTCCTGGGCGGCATCTTCATCCAGGAAAACCGCAATCAGGTGGATAAGATACCCTTCCTCGGCGACCTTCCGGGTATTGGCGTGGCCTTCCGCAACACGACCAAGATCGACAATAAATCAGAGCTGCTGATCTTTGTGACACCGAAGATCCTCAAGGAGAGCCTGGCCAGCAACTGACCTGCACTCGACTTGTAAGCCGCCAGGCTTTCTGGCATACCATGCCCGGCATGACACACATGCCGGGCAATATTTTTTTGGTCGGCCCCATGGGGGCCGGCAAAACCACCATCGGGCGCCAACTCGCGCGTCTACTCAAGCGTGATTTTCTCGACAGCGATCGCGAGATCGAGCAACGCACCGGGGTCAACATCCCGCTGATCTTCGAATTGGAGGGCGAGGCTGGCTTCCGTGCCCGTGAGCGCGCCGTTATCGACGAGCTGACGCAGCTGTCGGACACCGTGCTGGCCACCGGTGGCGGCGCCATTCTCGACCTGGAGAATCGCACCCATCTGGCCGATCGCGGCACTGTCGTGTATCTGGAAACCTCAGTTACCCAGCAACTCGCGCGCACCGGCCGCGACCGCAATCGCCCCCTGTTGCAGACCGAGGACCCCAAACGTCGCCTGGAAGAACTTCTGGCCACCCGTGATCCACTCTATCGCGAGATCGCCGACATCACGGTACTCACCGACGGCCGCTCCGCTAAAGACGTCGTCAACCAGATTATGCGACAGATTCGACCGGCACGTCCGAAACGTACCCGGACGCCGGGCTAACCATCGGTCTTTGCCTGACGCGACGATTCTTTATATCCTCACTGTTTCATGAAGCTCCGCACTTGCGGCAGGACACCCGATGCGCACACTGCAGCTTGATCTCGGCGAACGCAGCTACCCGATTTTTATCGGCACACATCTGATCTCCGAATCACCATTATTCACACCTCACATCCATGGCAAACAGGTGCTGATCGTCAGCAATGTGACCGTGGCGCCGCTGTACCTTAGCGCACTGGAAAGTGCGCTGCATGGTTATACCGTACAGCACATCAACTTGCCCGACGGCGAGGTCTATAAGACCCTCGACACACTCAACACCATTTTCGATGCGTTGCTGGAGCACCGCTTCAATCGACGCTGCACATTGATCGCCCTCGGCGGCGGCGTGGTCGGCGACATCTGTGGCTTCGCCGCGGCCAGCTATCAACGTGGCGTGGATTTCATTCAAGTGCCGACCACACTGCTCGCGCAAGTCGACTCCTCCGTTGGCGGCAAGACCGGCGTCAATCACAAACTCGGCAAGAACATGATCGGCGCCTTCCACCAACCCAACTGCGTCGTCATCGACACCAACACACTCAGCACCTTGGCCGATCGCGAATTGTCGGCAGGTCTCGCCGAGATCATCAAGTACGGGCTGATCCGCGATGTGGATTTCTTCACTTGGCTGGAACAGAACATCGATCGCTTGCTCACGCGCGATCCCGAGGCATTGGCCTACGCCATTGAACGCTCCTGCCGCAACAAAGCCGAAGTAGTCGCTGCCGATGAACGCGAAAGCGGCCAACGCGCCTTATTGAATCTCGGCCATACCTTCGGCCATGCGATTGAAACTGGCACCGGCTACGGCACGTGGCTGCACGGCGAAGCCGTCGGCACCGGCATGCTGCTAGCCGCCGATCTCTCAGCACGTCAAGGTTGGCTTACTGCCACGCAGGTCGAACGCATTGCGCGTCTGCTGGAACGCGCGCGCCTACCGGTACAAACTCCAGCGTCGATGAGCAGCGAACAGTTCTTGGATCTGATGGCTGTCGACAAGAAGGTTCTCGATGGCGGCCTGCGGATGGTACTGATGAAGGACATCGGCGAGGCCATCGTCACCAGCGATTTCGACGCGCGGCATTTACGCGCCACCCTGGATGCTGCGCACGGCCGCGCGGTCGCCTAATCGAACAAACAGCGCACAAGGGAATACCACATGAATCTGCCGGCGTATGGAATCGACAGCGGTCTTGCGCCTTACGCGGCTATCGCCAGTCGTTCACACGGCCGCCGCCATAGTGAACCGGAACCGGCCTACCGCAGTGAATTCCAACGCGATCGCGATCGCATTATTCATTCGGCCGCATTTCGTCGCTTGGAATACAAAACCCAGGTATTCGTCAATCACGAGGGCGACCTGTTCCGCACCCGATTGACACATTCTATCGAAGTCGCGCAGATCGCCCGCTCCATCGCCCGTGCGCTGCAACTCAACGAAGATCTCACCGAAGCCATTGCACTCGCCCACGACCTCGGACATACGCCTTTCGGTCACGCCGGCCAGGATGCGCTCAACGCTTGCATGAAGCCGTATGGTGGCTTCGAGCACAATCTGCAGTCGTTGCGCGTCGTCGACGAACTCGAAGAACGCTATGCCGAATTTTGCGGGTTGAATCTCACCTTCGAGGCACGCGAAGGCATACTCAAACACTGTTCACCGGCCAACGCGCGCGAACTCGGCGAACTTGGCGAACGTTTTCTCAACCGTACGCAGCCCAGCCTGGAAGCTCAACTTACCGATCTTGCCGACACCATCGCTTACAACAGCCATGATGTAGACGACGGCCTGCGTTCGCGTCTGATCGATATCGATGCGCTCAACGAGGTTCGCCTGTTCAATGAGCAATACGTGGAAGTGCGCAATAGATACCCCGATATCAGCCTGCGCAGAACCGTGCACGAGGTCGTCCGACGCATGATCAACCGACAGGTAGTGGATCTGGTTGAAACCAGCGTTCAACGCCTGCAAGCCGCGCAACCTGCCGATATTGATGCCGTGCGTGCGCAGCCACAGCCGCTGATTGCTTACAGCGACACCATGCGTGAGCAGAACCTGGAGCTGAAACGTTTCCTGCGTATAAGCCTGTATCAGCATTATCGCGTGCATCGCATGACCGCCAAGGCCGCGCGTGTGTTAACGTCGCTGTTCGAGGCCTTTATCGATGACCCGCGCCTGCTGCCCGATGAGGCCCGCGAACACAGCCAGCATCTTGAAGCCAGCATGGGTATGCCAGGACGCGCGCGTGGCGTAGCCGACTACATCGCCGGCATGACCGACCGCTATGCAATCACCGAATATGAGCGGGTCTATAACCCCAAGGAACTGACCTGACAGCCGTTGGCTGGACATCATTATGCGCATCTATATGCAAACGCCCATTGGCGAAGATGCCACGCCCCGTTACTATCACCTGCATCTGCAGGAAGATTTGTTGGACGGTTGGACCTTGGTACGCGAGTCCGGCCGCCAGGGTTCCGGAGGGCGCGTGGTCAAACAACACTTCTTAGATCGGGAAAGTGCTGAACAGGCCCTGATCAAGGTGCGCGATGAACAACTGCGCAAAGGTTTTCGTGTGGTGTTTATACAGGGGCAGGAACCACATTGAACACAGCGGCGCATACCACCAGTGCGGACAATTACCTCGCCACACTCGGTTTACAGCAACATCCGTATTTGGATTCGACCGACGCACGGTTTTTTTATGCTGACCCGGGATTGATCCAGCGCCTGGATCTACTGCAACACCTGACCCAGTTCGGCGCTATGCTGCTTGGCGTTACCGGTGCCGTAGGCAGCGGCAAAAGCACCTTGGCGCAGCAATTTTTGCTGCGCAGCAACAGCGCGTCTTGGCGCAGCTGCCACCTCAACGGGACGCAATTGCAGCAACCTGCCGAGCTACTGGAAAAACTCGCTGAAGGCTTTGGCCTACACACCTCCTTCACACCAGAACGTCTAAAATTCGATCTGGTCCGACATTGCCAATCCCTGCGACAAAATGCCCAACTGCCGGTGGTCGTCATCGACGACGCCCAACTTCTACCCGACCCCGTACTCAGCGCCCTGTTGGCGTTGGCCGATGATGATGCGTTCGCCACCCTCAAGCTGCTGCGCATCATCCTGTTCAGCGAACCGGGACTCGAACAGCGCCTAGTCGCGATGGGCTTGCACAGCCCTTCACGACTGCTGCTACATTGCATGGAGATCCCGTGCTTCGATGCGCAGCAGACCGCCGCCTACCTGATGTTTCGCCTCGCGGCCGCCGGCTATTCGGGCGAGTGCCCGTTCAGCCTCACCGAAATTCGCGCCCTGCACAAATCCACCGCTGGCGTGCCCGGCAAACTCAATATTCAGGCCCACGAACTCCTGCTCGAACATGCCGGCCGAATCGCCCTTCGCAAGCACGTCGCAACGCCCAGTCCGCGCCGCATCCGACCTGCCGTGGTTATGGGCCTGATCGGCAGCCTGGTTGCAGTCGCGCTCGCCTGGTATCTGAATCAGGACCGTGCGGTATGGGAATCGCTCGCCCGATTGGCATCGGCGCCGCCCTCGGCCCCGGCAACCGACTCCAAACCCACCGCCGAGCGCTCGCAGCCAACTGCCAAGCCTAAAGAGGAGTCAAAAATATCTCTGGAGTCGACCCCAGATAATCTGCAACAGGATGTTAGAAAAGAAGTTATTTCAGAAAACTCCGCCATCACGCCGGCCCCGACCATCGATTCAGCCACTATCGAGAGTGCCGCGCCCCCGATGGATGCTAGCCATGAACCAGCGCCCGCGCTCCCTGCGCTCGAGGCACAACCCGCCGCCGTGCCACCCGCCAGTCAAGCGGTGGCCGATGACCCATCGGACACCCAAGCACCCGAGCCAATTCCAGTTCCAATCAAGGTTCCGGTTCCAGCACCCGCCTCCACACCTGCCCCCCAGCCAGCCGTCGATAATGAGCTGGTGGCGGCCAAAATGATTCCGCCCGAGACACCCGCCCAGCCGGCGGCGGCCCCAGCTAGCGCAACAAAAGCCCAAAGCCCGGAGCGCAGCCAGACGGCAACAACCGAGCTGCCGGAAAAGTCGCAACCGCCCATAAAGACCGCGCCAATGGCCACCGTCACACCCCCGACCACGCCACCCGTGCTGGTCGCCAAACCCAGCCAACCGGCGGCTGATGTGACCCCGGCCCCCGCTAAGGCACCGACATCCAAGGCGACAACGGATCAACTGGGTACAGAATGGCTGCTCTCCCGTGCCGGTTCGCGCTTCACCCTGCAACTGCTGGGCGGTCGCAGCGAGAAGTCCCTGCGCGAATACCTGCGGCAAAACCGGATTCCCGAACCGGTCGCCACCTTTCGCACCACCTTCAAGGGCAGCAACTGGTATGTGCTGATCCACGGCGACTTTCCGACCATGGCCGCCGCGCAGGCGACGCTCGACACGCTGCGGCCAACGTCCGCAAGGCCAAGCCTTGGGCGCGCAGCTTTCCACCGTCCACGCGGCCATGCAAGAGGACCGCCCATAACCCCCCAAACACACACTCGATGTCCGCGCCGAACCAGCCTCGCCCCAGCACAGCCATAGCCCTGAAATTAAACGGGGAAGCCACGCCGCGCTGATTTGAACCGTCACCCACCCGGCGCTATACTCGTCGGCCGCCCGGGGGCCAGCCGCCTGCGCGATGGGGCAAGATACCGACCCCACCCCGCTGCGGAACGTCCACAGACGAATACATCAAACTAATGAGGTCCGGCCATGAGTCGTGGTGGTTTGCCGCAAAAACAGGGGCTCTACGATCCCAATAACGAACACGATGCGTGCGGCGTAGGCTTTGTCGCGCATATCAAAGGCCGAAAGAGCCATGCCATCGTCGCAGGGCCTGCGCATTCTCGAAAACCTCACCCATCGCGGCGCCGCCGGCGCTGACCCGCTGGCGGGCGATGGCGCCGGCATCTGGTGCAAATCCCCGATAAGTTCCTGCGCCCCGTCTGCGCGGCGCAAGATCTCAGTTGCCCAAGCCGGCGATTACGGCGTCGGCATGGTGTTCCTGCCGCACCGGAGACGACGCGCGCGCACTGCGAGGCATTACTGGAAGCATCAACGCCGAGGAAGGCCAAACGCTGATCGGCTGGCGCGATGTGCCGACCGACAACAGCGGACTCGGCGAGGCGTCAAGGCGGTCGAGCCGGTGATCCGCCAGGTATTCATCGGCCGCGGTGCGCA
Source organism: uncultured Gammaproteobacteria bacterium (assembly GCA_963696465.1). Taxonomy (GTDB): domain Bacteria; phylum Pseudomonadota; class Gammaproteobacteria; order Thiohalobacterales; family Thiohalobacteraceae; genus JAHJQQ01. The sequence goes on from CAVOKC010000023.1 coordinate 127,455, forward strand.
AACTTCCGACCAAGACGCCTTCGAACGCAAACTGTTTGTGATGCGCAAGCGCGCCAGAACAGCGTGCGCGAATCCGAGGGCGGGCTGTGAAGATGTTCTACATCCCCTCGCTGTCCAGCCGCACGATGGTCTACAAGGGCATGCTGCTGGCCGATCAGGTCGGCAGTATTACCCGACCTCGCATGAGCGATATTGTCAGCCTTGGCGCTGGTGCATCAGCGTTTTTCCACCAACACCTTCCCGACTTGGGATCTGGCGCATCCGTTCCGCCTGGTCGCGCACAACGGCGAGATCAACACGCTGCGCGGCAACATCAACTGGATGGCGGCACGCCGCTATGCGATGTCGTCAAACTGCTCGGCGACGATCTCGACAAGCTCTGGCCGCTGATTGCCGAAGGCCAGTCCGACACCGCCTGTTTCGACAATGCGCTGGAACTGCTGGTGGCCGGCGGTTACTCGCTGGCGCACGCGATGATGCTGCTGATCCCCGAAGCCTGGGCCGGCAATCCGCTGATGGACGAACAGCGCCGCGCGTTCTACGAATACCATGCCGCGTTGATGGAGCCGTGGGACGGTCCCGCCGCCGTGGCTTTCACCGACGGCCGCCAGATCGGCGCCACACTGGACCGCAACGGTCTGCGTCCGGCGCGCTATCTGATCACCGATGATGATTTGGTGGTGATGGCGTCCGAGATGGGCGTGCTCGACATTCCGCAGACACAAGATCGTCAAGAAGTGGCGCCTGCAGCCGGGCAAGATGTTCCTGATCGACCTGCAAGCGGGCCGCATCATCGACGACGCCGAATTGAAGGCGCAGCTCGCCGCCGCAGCCGTATCACGAATGGCTGGACAAGCACGCTAGATTCGTCTGGCGAACCTGCCGGCCGTCGTCGCCGGCAATACCGGTGTGCCGCGCCAGCTGCTGAATCGCCAGCAGGCCTTCGGCTACTCCCAGGAAGACATCAAATTCATTCTCACGCCGATGGCGATGGCCGGTGAAGAAGCGACCGGTTCCATGGGCAATGGACACGCCGCTGGCGGTGCTGTCGAACAGGCCCAAGTTGCTGTACAACTATTTCAAGCAGACTTTCGCGCAGGTCACCAATCCGCCTATCGATCCGATCCGTGAAGAGATTCGTGATGTCGCTTGGTATCGATCCTCGGGCCGCGCCCGAACTGCTGGGTATCGACGAGCATGGCCGCCCATGCGTCTCGAAGTGCAGCAGCCGGTGCTGTCCCACGACGACATGGACAAGCATGCGCACCATCGAGCACATCGACGCAAGGCGCGTTCCGCACGCGACCTTGGATATCACCTATCCCGCCGAGCAGGGCGCGGCCGGCATGGCGAGCGCGCGATCAGGCGCTTGTGCGCGCAGCCGAGCAGGCGGTGCGTGAAGGCTGCAACATGCTGATTCTGTCCGACCGCGGGGTCGAGTCAGCGACGCATCGCCATTCCGGCGCTGCTGGCGATGCGCTGTGCACCATCATCTGGTGCGCGAGGGCTGCGCACCAGTCCGGACTGGTGGTGGAAACCGGTTCGTGCGCGTGAAGTGCATCACTTCGCCCTGCTTCGCCGGTTACGGCGCCGAGGCGATTATCCATGGCTGGCCTTTGAGACCATCTCTCCCATGCGCGCGAATGTCCGCAGGTGTCGATCGCAAGCGAGGCGAACAAGCGCTACATCAAGGCGATCGAACAAGGGCCTGCTCAAGGTGATGTCGAAGATGGGCATCTCGACTTACCAGTCTTATTGCGGCGCGCAGATTTTCGAGGCCATCGGCCTGAAGTCGGATTTCGTCGACAAGTATTTCACCGGCACGGCCACGCCAGATCGAAGGCATCGGCTTGCCGAGGTGGCCGAGGAAGCGATGCGCAGTCATCGACAGGCTTACAGCGACGATCCGGTGCTATCGCGAACGCGCTGGAAGCCGGGGGCGAATATGCCTATCCGTGTGCGTGGTGAGGAGCACATGTGGACGCCGGAGTCATCGCGCAAGCTGCAACATGCCACGCGCTCCAACAATGGCCAGACGTACAAAGAATATCGCGCAAGCTGATCAACGAGCAGAGTCAGCAGCTGAAGACGTTGCGCGGCTTGTTTGAAATCAAGCCCGCCGGCGCGCCAGTGCCGACTGGCAGAAGTCGAGCCGGCGAAAGAAATCGTCAAACGTTTTGCCACCGGCGCAATGTCGCTTGGTTCGATTTCCACAGAGGCGCACACCACTTTGGCCATCGCCATGAACCGTATCGGCGGAAAATCCAACACCGGCGAAGGCGGCGAGGATCCGATGCGTCGCTTCAAGGCGGCGAGAATACTGAAATCGCAAGGGCGTATACCGATCGTTGCCGGGTGATTCATTGCGCTCCATCAAGCAAGTGGCCTCCGGGCGCTTTGGCGTGACAGCGGAATATTTGACCAGCGCCGATCAGATTCAGATCAAGATGGCGCAGGGCGCCAAGCCTGGTGAAGGCGGTCAGTTGCCCGGCCACAAGGTCGATCGAGTACATCGCCAAACTGCGTCTTCGCCATACCTGGTGTGGGCTTGATTTCACCGCCGCCGCATCACGATATTTATTCCATCGAAGATCTGGCGCAGCTGATTCATGATCTGAAGAATGCCAATCCGCGCGCGTCCATTTCGGTGAAGCTGGTGTCCGAAGTCGGCGTCGGTACGGTGGCGGCCGGCGTGGCCAAGGCCAAGCGGATCATGTGACTGTTTCCGGCCATGACGGCGGCACGGGTGCCTCGCCGTTGTCTTCCATCAAGCATGCCGGCACGCCGTGGGAACTGGGCTGGCGGAAACTCAGCAGACCCTGGTGCTGAACCAGCTGCGCGGCCGCATCGTCGTTGCAGGTGGACGGCCAGATGAAGACCGGGCGCGATGTGGTGATCGGTGCGCTGCTCGGCGCGGATGAATTCGGTTTTGCCACCGCGCCGCTGGTGGTGGAGGGCTGCATCATGATGCGCAAGTGCCATCTCAACACTTGCCCGGTGGGCGTGGCAACGCAAGACCCCGAGCTGCGCAAGAAATTCACCGGTCAGCCTGAACACGTGGTGAATTATTTCTTCTTCGTGGCCGAAGAAGTGCGCGAGTACATGGCGCAGATCGGTTTTCGCAAGTTCGATGATATGATCGGCCGCAGCGAATTGCTTGATGCGCAGCATGTCATTATCATTGGAAAGCCAAGGGCTTGGATTTCTCCAAGATTTTCCATCAGCCTGATGTACCGCGTCAGCGTGGCGCGCCGCCATGCCGAGGAACAGGATCACGGACTGACTCAGGCGTTGGATCATCGGCTCATTGCCGAAGCCATGCCTGCGTTGGAAAACAAGTTGCCGGTGATAATTGAAGGGCGCATTAGCAATGTCAACCGCACCGTTGGCGCAATGCTTTCGCACGAGGTGGCAAAGCGTTATGGTCAGACCGGATTGCCGGACGATACCATTTACGTGAAATTACAAGGCACCGCAGGACAGAGCTTCGGCGCTTTTCTCGCGCATGGCATTACCTTCGAGCTCGAATGGGCGAGGCCAATGACTACGTCGGCAAGGGTTTGTGTGGCGGCCGCATCGTGGTGCTATCCACCCAAGGAGTGCAACGATGGTCGCCGAGGAAAATATCATCGTTGGCAATACCGTGCTGTACGGTGCGACTAGTGGTGAATGCTATTTCCGAGGGGTGGCTGGCGAGCGTTTCGCGGTGCGCAATTCCGGCGCTATTGCGGTAGTAGAAGGCTTGGGCGACCACGGTTGCGAATACATGACCGGCGGGATAGTGGTTGTGCTGGGCCAGACCGGGCGTAATTTTGCTGCAGGCATGTCCGGCGGCATTGCTTACGTACTGGATGAGGATGGCGGTTTCGAACATCGATGCAATCTGGCGATGGTGCAACTGGAGCCGGTACCCGAAGAAGGCTGCTGCAGGGTGAACAGGCGGTGAACTGGAAGACGCATGGCCGGGTCCATTTTAATCACCTCGGCAAGGCGATGAAGCAGGTTTGCGCGACATGGTCGAGCGAGCACCTGCGCTACACCAACAGTGCGCGCGCTCAGGAAATTCTGAATAACTGGGCGCACTACTTGCCGAAATTCGTCAAGGTCATGCCGACTGAATACCGCCGCGCCTTGCAGGAAATCGCAGCCGCAACAGGCGCCGACGCGATTGGAGGAGCGTGATACATGGGTAAGACTACCGGGTTTATGGAATTCCGCGCTTCAGGAGCAGAGCTCTGCCGGTGCGGAACGCCTGAAAAACTATCAGGAATTCATGCCGCACCTGACCGACCAGCGAGACGGCCGTGCAGGGCGCGCGCTGCATGGACTGCGGCATTCCATTCTGCCACGGTTGTCCGGTAAATAACATCATTCCGGACTGGAATGACTTGGTGTACGCGGCGACTGGAGCAGGCGCTGGACGTGCTGCACTCTACCAACAATTTCCCGGAATTCACCGGCCGTATTTGCCCTGCGCCGTGCGAGGCGGCCTGCACACTGAACATCAACAACGATGCGGTGGGCATCAAGAATCATCGAGCACGCCATCATCGACAAGGGCTGGGAAGAAGGTTGGGTGCATGCCGCAACCGCGCAGCGCACAAAACCGGCAAGAAGGTCGCCGTGGTCGGTTCCGGCCCGGCTGGTTTGGCCTGCGCGCAGCAATTGGCGCGCGCCGGACATGACGTGGTGGTATGTTCGAGAAAAACGACCGAATCGGCGGCCTGATGCGTTATGGCATTCCCGACTTCAAAATGGAAAAGGCGCACATCGACCGTCGCATTGAACAGATGCGCGCCGAAGGTGTGGAGTTCCGCGTCAATCAGCATATCGGCGTGCACGTGCCGGCACAGCAATTGAAGGATGAGTTCGACGCCGTGGTGTTGACGCGGTGGGGCTGAACAGCCGCGCGACTTGCCAGTGCCAGGGCGCGAACTGCAAGGGAGTGCATTTCGCCATGGAATTTCTGCCGCAGCAGAACAGACGAGTGGCCGGCGATGGCATGCCGAAGCGATCAGCTGCATGCCACTGGCAAACACGTGGTGGTGATCGGCGGCGGCGACACCGGTTCCGACTGCGTCGGCACGTCCAACCGCCAGGGCGCGGCTTCGGTCACGCAGTTGGAGGTGATGCCGCAAGCCGCCCGAGCAGGAAAACAAGCCGCTGACCTGGCCAAACTGGCCAATAAACTACGCACATCGTCGTCGCAGCAGGAAGGCTGCGA
>CAVOKC010000024.1:0-38840 GCA_963696465.1 uncultured Gammaproteobacteria bacterium
TGCCGCGGATGATCTCGTGCCAGGCCACTCGGACCCTCTGTCGCGAGGCTGCGGTGGTATTCAGCCAGCGCAGCACGATATCTGCGGATTCCTGCACGCTGGCCTGATCCCGGCTGTGAATCGCCATTGAGCCGAAGGCGCGCTCCACGACCTGCCCACCCAGATGTACCGGCGACGCTTTCAGCGCGATATCGGTCAAGCGATGAATCGCCATGCCCGGAGCGACCTCCAGCCACAGGCAGGAATCGCTGGGCTTGGGCAGAAAGCCCTGGGAGGCCGTCGCCATATAAGACGCCAATTGGGGCTGCAGCGAGTCAATGAACACATAAGTGCGCAGTTCAACTTTGGGCGCATCGGAGGGGATTCGGGGCTGCATTTACATCGGCTTCGGTGTTTTGGGTGGGGGCAAAGCCCGGCTCAAACGGGTTAGAAGTATACCAGTGGGGTGGTCGCGAGGGTAAGTCCGTGGGGGAGGAATTTCCGCCTGGCGGGCATGGCTCAGCTGCCCGCCCCATCTCCAGGGTGTGAGCACGACCGTGAACGCGTCGGACAAGCCAAATTCAGTGATATGACGGTCGATCTGGACCGGGCGGCGAGTCCCTCATCTGGCTGCCGGCACCATCGGGTCTGGCGCAGGCTGTACCATGCGGATCGCTTCAATGAGTTGATCCGCATAACGCCTGGGTGGATCCTCATTCAGCACGCCGGCCTTACGCAGCTTTTTCAATACCCGTGCGTTCGCCTCACACAGCAATACCTCTATGCCGCGCTTGCGCAGTTTGCTGATCACGACTTCCAGCGTCTGGATGCCGGTGATGTCCATGAAGGGCACGCGCCTTAGTCGGATGATGAGTGTCTTGGGATCGGTGTGGGTCTGCAGTAGGGCGCGTTCGAAATTCTCCACGGCGCCGAAGAACATCGGTCCGGAGATTTCATAGATCATCACCTCGGTCGGCATGTGCTCGATGCCGAAGTGCTGCAGCTCCACCTGCAATGCCTCGGCATCCACTTCCTTGGTTTCCACCGCCTCGGCCATGCGCCGCAGAAAGTGCAGGATCGCCAGAATCACACCGACATTGACCGCCACCACCAGGTCGGCGAACACCGTCAGCAGGAAGGTGATCACCAGAATGGCGCGGTCGGCACGCGGCGCCTTTTTCAGGATATAGGTCACGTGTTTGGCCTCGCTCATATGCCAGGCGACCACGAACAGAATCGCGGCCAGTGCGGCCAGCGGGATGTTTGATGCCAGGGGCGCGAGCAGCATAATCACGGCGATCAGTGTGAGCGTATGCATAATGCCGGCGAGCGGGCTGCTGCCGCCGTTGCGGATGTTAGTGGCGGTGCGGGCGATTGCCCCGGTGGCGGCGAAGCCGCCGAACAACGGTGCGATGATGTTGGCAATGCCCTGGCCGATGAGTTCCTGATTTGAGTTATGCCGAGTGCCGGTCATGCCGTCGGCGACCACCGCGGACAGCAGCGACTCGATAGACCCGAGCATGGCGATCGTGAACGCCGGACCGATCAGCGCGATCACTGGAAGCGACAGCTCCGGAAAGCTGAAGCGCAGGCAGGCCGTTCGGGATGCCTCCGAAGGCACTGCCGATCGTGGCCACCCCGTGCAAGTCCAGCAGCGCTTGCAGCGGCCGTGGCGACGAGCATTGCGACCAGCGGACCCGGCAGACGCGACAAGCCGCGGATGCGTGGCGTGAATATCACCAGCAGCAGACTCACTATCGCCAGCGCAGTCGTTTCCAGGTGCAGGTCGTGGCAGCACCTGCAACAGGTGCCAGAGTTTTTCATGGAAGTGTTCGCCGCTGACCTCGGGCAGGCCGAGAGAAGTAGCCCCACTGACCGACGAAGATGATTACGCCGATACCGGCCGTGAAGCCCACGATCACCGGTGCCGGCATGAATTTGATGACGTTGCCCATGCGCGCAAGCCCCATCAGCAGCAGGATGATGCCCGCCATCATCGTTGCCACTCTGCAACCCGCCGATGCCGTACTTGGCGGTGATGACCGCGAGGATGGCAATGAATGCGCCGGTGGGACCGGCGATCTGCACGCGGCTACCGCCGAAGGCCGATACCAGCCCGCCCGCGATGATGGCCGTATAGATTCCCTGCTCGGGTCGAGCACCTGAGGCGATGGCGAAGGCCATGGCCAGTGGCAGCGCCACCACGCCGACCACGACACCAGCAGCCAGGTTAGGTAGCCACTGGGCGCGCGCATACAGCCCCGCGCGATGGGCCTCAAGCAGGGCGATCATGCGAGATGTTCCTCATGTTCACTTATAATGGAGGTTATTCAATTAGCATATGATACATGTCATATTATAATACTCTTATAATAAGGTTATTTCTATGGAACTGAAAACGGCCCGGCTCACCATCCTGCTCGATCCAGCCAAGAAGAAGGCTTTTGAGCAGCTATGCGCACAGCAGGATACGACGCCCTCGCAGGTATTGCGGCAGTTGATCCGCGATTATCTAAAGCAATATGGCGTGGAATGGCAGCCCAGTGGCAGCAATACGACGGCTGACGTCATCTGCTGAGCGCAGTCGGCGCTGACAGGGCGAGTCGCCGCGCGGGGCGCGATTAGCGGTTTGAAATAAGCAGACAGAAACTGCCGGGGCTCAGGTGGGGAGTACAGGTGTACCTCGACTTCGCGCTTATTCGCCATGGCTTCGATGGCCTTTTCGAGATCGATCTGCGCGGGGTTTTTGTTGGACGCACCACCCAGGCGTTCGAGTAATTCGTCCTGTTCGAGAATTTCCCGCGTACCGTCTGCGCGTTGCAGGTAGGCCGCCCAGGGGGCGAATTTGGTCAACGGAAAATGCTCTCCCGGGCTCGGAGATATATCGATATTCACGCCTGCCAGGAACAGCAGGTTACGCCCATTCATGGCGGTCTTGAACCAGGCTGCGATAAGTACGGTCGAATTCCACCAGCGTGTTGCGCAGGCGGCGGTCAGCAACGGGTGTGGTGAGGTCAGAATCCACGGCATAGCGCGAGCAGATTGTGTTCCAGCTGGTCCTGAAGCGGATCCAGGTGGCCGCCTTTGTGTCGGAAGTAAAAATCATCGGCAGAGAGATGTTTGCCGATCGCGACAGAACCTTCCTGCGGCCAGGCATCCTCGCCTACCCGTGTAATCAGAAGGCGAGAGGCAGGGAAAATATGTCCGGTGCTGCGGGTGGATCAGGGCGACGGTAATTTCTCATCTATGGCACCGTTCACCAAGTGCTCGAAAATCAGGAACAGACCTTGATTACGCGGGGTCACGATCAGCTGATAGTCGATCAGCAGCGCGGGTTGGCCGTTATGGCGCAGCAGCCGGATGTTCTCGCAGGCATACTCATATTCCGTCGTATACCATTCGAGGATGCGGCCGATCTTGCCGCAGCTGCAGCTGGAATATTCGTGCTCCGAGAACAGCCGGCGGTAAAGGCCGAATTCACCGTTCTCCGGGTTGTAGCCGACATGGCTGGCCTGGAGAAAGCAGCAGGTCCTTGCCGTGGTCGGCATGGGGGCCATGGCGATCAATCGACACAATGCCGCCAACCCGCCCGTGGTTAAACGGAAACGCGCCGAAATGCTTGGCGATAAGGATTATCGGGAAGCCCTGGCTTTCGTCCGAACAGAATGCCCGCGACGGCATGATTTTCCCGGGCGTGAAGCCGAGCGACAGGCACCAGTTGTACAACTTCGGAACGAAATTGTTGTAACACAGCATATGTCCGTCGAGACGGAAACTTTGCAGTGCGCTGGAGATGCTGGCGCGATGGGAAAACATGGAGTCGGCTCAATGAGTGTTAGGGCTGAGGCGCAATAATATCACGCTTTTTGTTGCTAGCCGACGGGCAAAGCGGGTGCGGTCCGGCAGCGCGTGGTCGCGCCTGCAACATTAATGCGCGGGCTGCGCGGGCCTGGTGTGAAGTGCATTCACTTGTTATCAATGCCGAGTTTTTTCAGCTTACGCCATAAAGAAACGCGGTCGATACCCAGCATCCGCGCCGCTTGGCTGCGGTTGCCTTCGGCCAGCTGCAGCACATGCCTGATATGCTCGGCCTCTTGTGATTCAAGTGTCGTGGGGACGCCTCCATTTGCGGTTTGAATACGCGCACCGTCGAGTGCGCCGAGGCTTTGTGGCATGTGTTCTATGCCCAGGCTGTCACCTTGCGACAGCGCCACGCCGCGTTCGATAAAATTGGACAGCTCGCGAATATTGCCTGGATAATCGTATGTCGGCCAGCTGCTGCATCGCTTCGGGCGTAATTTCATGAACCTCGCGCCCCATCACGGTGGAGAATTTTCGCAGCAGGTAATACGCCAGCAGTGGAATGTCTTCACGTCGTTCACGTAACGGCGGCAAGGTCAACGTCACCACATTCAGCCGAAAATAGAGATCGTTGCGCATCTGCCCGTCCTGCGACGGCGGCTTTCAAATCGCGGTTGCTGGCCGCGACCACGCGCACATCAATTTGGACCGGCGTGATGGACCCACGCGCATCAGTTCACGCTCCTGCAATACGCGCAGCAGTTTCACTTGCATTAATAGTGGCAGCTCGGCGACTTCGTCCAGGAACAGCGTGCCGCCTTCGGCGGCTTCGAACAGGCCAATCTTCCTGGCCTGCGCGCCGGTAAAGGCACCCTTTTTCGTGGCCGAAAATTCGCTTGCGGCAATCTCTTCATGCAGTGCGCCGCAGTTGAAGGCAACAAATGGCCCCTGCGACCGCTGGCTGTTCTGATGAATAAATCGCGCCAGCAATTCCTTGCCGGTGCCGGACTCGCCATGGATCACTACACTGCAATCGGTGCCGGCGATCTGTCGCGCCGTTTCCAGCAAGCGCTGCATGCCCAGGTCTTGCGTGATGATGGTGGTTTGATTGGAGAGTGATTCGATGCGTTGTTTGAGTTCGCAGTTTTCACGTTTGATGCGGCGCATTTCCAATGCGCCGCGTACCACCTCGCGCGCTTCCGCCAGCCGGAACGGTTTGGCGATGTAGTGGTACGCGCCTGCTTTCATCGCATCGACTGCTGAATCTAGTGTGGCATGGCCTGTGATCATGATCACAGGGACATCCGGCGAGGTCGCGCGGATATGGGCCAACACGGCCATGCCATCGATGCCAGGCATGCGTAAATCCGTGAGCACCAGGTCGAAAGCCGTCTTTGCATGGCCGTGAGACCTGCTTCGCCACTCTTGCATGCGGTCACGGTATAGCCTTCGCTCTCGAACACGTGACTCAGATTTGATAGCGCAATCACTTCATCATCGATCAGTAAGATATGTGGTATTTTTTCTGTGCTATCATGCGGCCTCCTGCGCGTGAGGTAGCGGCAACCAGATCGAGAATCGTGTACCGCCTTCGGCGCGATTCTCCACGGCGATGCAGCCATGGTGTTCACTGACAATCTCTTCGACCAGATACAGGCCCAGGCCGGTGCCGTCACCGGCGGAGTGGGTGGTGAAAAACGGGTTGAAGATCTGTGCCAGATTTTCCGGGGCAATGCCTGGGCCATCGTCTTCAATGCGGACGTTCAGCACATGGTCCGCCTGACTGACCGAGGTGATCTCTCCCACCAATGATCGGTGTTGGCGGGCATCGAAGACATCCAGTTGGTTTCCGCGGCGATGACATCAATGTGCATGGCGCCGGCATCGGCAGCATTCTTGATCAGGTTGATAAACACCTGATGATGCGGTCACGATCCGCCCAGAGAGCGCATGTCGGTGCGGACGTGACGCGTACCTCCACCGTCTGGGTAATTGCCGATTGACCAGTGCCAGCGAACCCTGGATCAGTTCATTCACATTGTGCGCCTGCAGATGCAATTTGGGCTGGCGAACGCTATCGAGCAAGTCGTCGTACAATGCGCCGTGCACGTTCTGATTCGCCGTCGATATGTGACAGCCATTGCTTGTGCAGTTCAGGATTGTCCGATCCATCGTCTTCCATCAGTAACTGAACCGAGGTCGAGATATTCGACAGAGGATTATTCAGTTCATGCGCCACACCGGATACCAGCACACCCAATGCGGCGGCCTTTTCGTGATGTCGCAGTTCGTTCTGCTGCGCGCGCAGACGATACAGCATGGTGTTGAAATGATGGACGAAGGATTGGATTTCATGATCCTTCGACGGTAGCGTCAGTTGCTGATTATGTCCCTCGGTCAGACCATCCAACTGATTTTCCAATTCGCGCAAAGGCCGCGCGACCTGGCGTACCAGAAACAGAGCGCTGCCTACACCTAAGACTAGAACCGTTAGAAATACCGCTACCAGTGTCCAGCTGGCGGTGCGCACGGCTTGTGCCAGTGCAGCACGTTCACGACCACTGAATTCCTGCGCCAGATCAGACAACTCGCGGCCGGTGTTGCGTATTGCGAGTTCCTTGTCCGCACGCATGTCGCTGGACTCTAAAGAATATTGTTGCAGTTGCGAGCGATACAGTTTCAAAAGTTTTGTCGCGTGATTCAGTTCGCGTGAGCTAGCGATACCAGTAAAGGCGCTCTTGCCTGTCTTGAGTGATGCCTCGGCTGTATCGAGTTGCAGCAGGAGGTGATCGAGGTTGCCCATTTCATGATAGAGAAACAGATTTTTTTCCTCGCGACGTATTTCCTGGCTGGCCTCGCGAAACTCATGCGCGGCCTCGCCGTCCTTAATCTGTGTCTGTAGGTAATACAGGTCGGCGAACACCGCAGCGGCGAACACCAGCAACACGGCCTTGGAAAACGCATACGTGGTCAGGATTTTTCCACGAAGACTGGACATGGCGGCAATATTCCAGGGGCAAGTTGAAAGGTGTTGCATATTACAACGTTGTTGCGCCTGCAGCGTAACGAAAATGCCTGATGTGTTGCGTATAGCAACGCATGAATAAAAGGGGAGTTACGTATATTACTGTTTTATATGGAATGTTTGTTGTGGCATGCAGCGTGCAATCACCTAGACAACGATTAACCTTTAACCTTTCTGGAGCAGAGCATGGCCACATTAACCACAACCATCAAACTCATGTTGAACGCATTGGCGCATGCCGATGCCGGTGAATACCTGACCCCGCTGCAGAAGAGCCAGCACATTAAACAGGCTGCTAGCTTGGGTTGTTCACAATCGAGTGTGATCCTCAGCGAAGAACAGCCGGTGAGCAATCGCCAGCAGGTCGCGTTATATATGGGTAGCGAATTGCCGGCTGACATCATGAATTATGTGATTCAGACCTGTGTGCGCCTCAAGCATGGTCTGACTCTATTGACCTTTCAGCCGGAAGATACCGCACGCGCTGTGCTGAGCCCTTACCTTGACAGCCTGAAGTCCGCCGGTGTCAGCATGCAGTTGGTGGCACTCACGGGCGAACCCCTCGCCGGACTTGCGCGCTATCTGCGTCGTCACCCTGAAGTCGCCTTCTTGGCCTGCAATGAAACCGGCTATCTGGGGCGCAGTTTTCTGAACGGGACGCAGCGTAAGAGCGCCTTGCCGGTACCGGTGGTGTTGGTGGAGTCGCATGCCAGTGGCGTGCAGCGTAATGCCAAGCCGCTGCCGAAATCGGCTGAAGAGAAGCATCGCGTCGCCTGAGCACGCGTCCCACATAGCCCCACAATAGACCGCTGCATGCTAGGCTAACACCTAGCAAGGCGGTTATTTGTTTGTGTCTTCTCCTAACAAGCTGCGCCACTCAAACTACAGATTTGATTCTTCATGCTGATAAAACTATTCCCTTTTCTTCGCTGGTTCCCATTGCGTCGCGACGCGCTGCGCGCCGATCTGATTGCCGGCATTACCGTGGCCATGATTCTGGTGCCGCAGAGCATGGCCTATGCCACGCTGGCGGGCTTGCCGGTGGTATATGGTTTATATGCGTCATTTCTTCCGGTGATTGTTGCATCGATGTGGGGCGCTTCGCGCTTCCTGCACACCGGCCCAGTCGCCTTGCTCTCGCTGATGTCTGCTGCGGCCATCGAACCGTTAGCCAGCCGTGGTAGCGATGAGTTCATCCAATTATCGTTATTGCTGGCGCTGATGGTCGGCGTGTTACGTCTGGCGCTAGGTCTGTTCCGCATGGGCGTACTCATCAATCTGGCATCGCATCCGGTGATTCTGGGTTTCACCAATGCGGCCGCCATGATCATCGGCCTGTCCTTGGTGAACAGTTTCATCAATGTGCCGATGCCGCGCTCGGACACCTTCCTGCTGGATTTGTGGCAAGTCGTGCAGCAGATCCCCAGCGCGCATTGGCCAACACTTGTGTTTGGCCTGGGCACGCTGGTCGCCCTTTCCTTGCTGCGCAAACATTACCCAAAACTGCCGGGCGTGCTGCTGGTGGTGGTGATCGGAACAATCATTAGCGCTGCCACAGATTTTGAGAAAGTCGCGTTAGTCGCACCTGCGCAGATCGAGGATGCGGCCGCGCGTGAAGCATTCGAACAAGTGGTTGTGAATGAAGCCGCGTTGCGCAAAGTCAAAGAAGCGCAGAAAGCAGTGAGTGAAAAAATAAAAAATGTGGACATGGCAGACCGTCACAGTTACACGCTCAAAGCCGAGGCGATGCGCTTGCTTGGTGAAGAAGCAAGTTTGAAACAGAATCTCTATACCGAGCAGGTCACGGCCTATCAGTTCGCGCTTGATGCCTGTTGAACAAGCCGATGGAAAACTGGTCTATCGCACCAGTGAGAGCCGCAGTTGGTTTGCTCCGTCATGGCGTTGGTCCGGTGAAAAAGACGGACAGTTCAAACTTTCCGGTGGCGGTAAGGTGGTCGGCACTATTCCGAGCGGTTTACCGGGCTTCATTATCCCACCGTTAGACTTTGGTGTTATCTCTGGTCTGTTTGCGACGGCATTCATCATGGCCATGATCGGCTTCATGGAAGCGACATCGATTTCGCGTGCCTTAGCCGCCAAAACCCGCGAGAAGCTCGATCCTAATCAAGAATTGATCGGTCAAGGGTTGGCCAACATCGTTGGTAGTTTTTTCCAGTCTTATGTTGTGAGTGGTTCGTTCTCACGCTCCGCTGTCGCAGCCAGGGTGGGTGCGCGCACCAGTGTTTACGCCATCATCAGTGCAGCAGGCGTGTTGTTGGTCATGTTGTTCTTTACCGAGTATCTGTATCACCTGCCGCAGCCGGTGCTGGCAGCGATTGTAATGAGCGCCGTGTTCAGTCTGATTGACGTGCCATCAATGCTGCATGCTTGGCGGGTACGGCGCGCCGACGGGATGATAGGCGTCGTCACCTTTATTACGACCTTGGTGATGGCCCCGCAATTGGCCGATGGCGTGCTGGTTGGAGTCTCGCTGACGATTCTGTTGTTCCTCGCCGGCACCATGAGTCCGCGCAGTGAAGTCATGGGCCGCACCTCCGAGGGCGTACTGGCGGGTGCTGCCAGTAACGATCTGGCGCCAATCAGCGAAGATTATGTGGTGTTGCGGTTCGACGCTTCTCTGGTCTTTATTAATGCGGCCTATTTTGAACAGGCTGTACTCAAGTCGTTGAACGAATTTCCGAATGCGCGCGCCCTGCTTGTGATAGGCAATAGCATCAACCGCATTGATGCTACTGGTGAAGAAAAACTGCGCGCACTGAACAGTGATTTGCGTGGGGCTGGTGTCACGCTGATGCTGGCTGGGTTGAAGCGGCCGGTACGCGAAGCCTTGGTTCGTGCCGGTCTCGATCAAGTCATCGGTGCCGAGAATATCTTCGCTAGCAAAGATATCGCCCTGCGGGTGCTGGATGCGCGCTTTGATGCCGAGAAAGTGGGATCAGACGTTTCGTGATGGGCGCTGTTCATGGTGCGATCGTTGTAGCGCATGTTCAAACAACTAAGCTTTAGTTCCGTCACGACACAAGTGCCTGGCCAGTTCAAAAAGTGCCTCTATACCTTCGGCCGTGGCCAGATCGCGACCGGGACAGAAGGCGAGTAAAGAACCGTCGCGGATTTCAATATAGATGCTTGAATGACGTTCAAGCAGAGGCAGAATTCTGCCAATCATTGCGACAGGATCTGGGCCGCCTGGCCGTGTATACAGTCGATGCTCACGCAGAGCCGCCGCAATTTCTGGTGTGTCGATCTCTTCAAAACCTATCAGATAACGTTCCAGATAATTGCCCGGTGTTAACACCAGCTCGGGTAATGCGGTTGTCTCGTCCTGAAGGCGTAAAATCAGGACCGTGTGGCGGTGCTCGGAATAGTAATCGGGCGCGGCCGTGTGACTGTAATCGAACAGTTTGACGTGGCAACCGGCATATTCGCCGGTCATGACATTGCTTTCCTGGCGCATGTCACCGCGACGTAAATAAATAAAACCATGCAGATTGAGTGTGCCGACGGTTGGTTCACTGAAATTGAGTTGATATTGCGCCGCAATCTTTGACATCAATGCCGAACGATCGGAGAGGCGCGCCTTTTCTTTGACCAATTTGGCATCGTGCATGCGCGAAGACAGAGAGTGCGGCATGAACTGGTAATAATTATCTAAACCAATGAGCCGGAACAGACGTCCATCGCGCAGACATTCCTCCTCGTACTGGTGCAGATACTCCATCGCTGTATGATCAATGATATGACCGGACTCACTGGCTACCAGCGTGACCGAACACTGTGGCGGGAGTGAGTGCAAAAGCTTGTCCAGCGGCAGGAGATTGAAACAGACCACCGAACCCAGGGTGATCTGGTAGTGCTGCAAGCCATTGTGTTGTTCCTGCTTGAGCTTGATAACCGGGTTGCGGAACAAGTCGAATAGATTACGTTGCAACAGAATTAAAGCTTGAGAATAGGTTAAGCGTCCCGTCAGAACCATACGGAAAGACGGGCTGAGTAGATAGACCAGCATCGCAATTTCCGCAGCAATACCAATCAGAATACCGTACAACAAATCGCTCGCCAGGATCGCTACGATGGTGACGAGGAAGATCACAATCTGGTCGCGACCGATCGCATAGGTTTTCTGAAATACACGGTACTCGCACAGCCGCCAGCCAACATAAATCAGAATCGCACCAATGGCGGCCAGCGGAACGCGACTGATAAGATCTTTGGCCAAAAATAGGAAAAAGATTAGGAAGATGGCATTGTAGAAATTGGCCCACAGCGTGCGGCCACCGGCGTCAATGTTGACGCGGCTCTTCACCCCGCCCGGAATGATCGTCAGACCACCGAAGAAACTGGATAGCATGTTCGAGACACCCATGGCCCGCAGTGTGGTATTGGCCTGGGATTTGCGCTGGTACGGATCAATCTTGTCGATGGCGGCGATAGTGGCCAGCGACTCAATGCCATCAATCAACGTCAGCGTGATGACAACCAAAATAATGCCGCCCCACAACTCCGGGCGTTGCCATACGGCACTGAAGTCCGGCGGGGTGATGCCCCCTTCGAGAATGTTGTCCGGCATGCTGATCAAATGCTGGCTGTCGAGCTTGAAGGCATAGCCCAGTGCAATGCCAACCACCGTCACGACTAGCGCCGCCGGTACGCGTCGCAACGAGGCTCTGCTGGTGTGGTTGAGAAAAAACATCAGAAACAGGCAGACCAGGCCAGTCAGCATCACCGGCATTTCAATGCGCATCAGGCTGTCTGGTAAATTGAGAATCGCGCCGAGCATGTCTTTAGGAAGCGGCGCGAGATCCCCTAGCAGCGGAGGAATCTGTTTGACGATGATCATGATCCCGATCGCCGCGAGCATCGCTTCAACGACGGTGACCGGTAAGAAAATCGCAAAGCGTCCGGCATTGACCAGGCTCAGAATGATCTGCACCAAACCCGTGAGGCAGATTGCCACCAGCAAGAGCGGATAACCCGTGGCAAGGTCACCCCCACCGAGCAGCAGCATGCCGGCGAGCAGTGCTGGTGCGAGTCCCGCCGCTGGGCCGCTGATGGTCGCATAGGCACCACCTAGAAAGGGAAAGATCAGTCCGGCAATGATCGCGGAGATGACGCCGGTGATGGGGGGTGCGCCCGACGCCACGGCAATGCCGAGCGAAAGTGGTAGTGAAACAAGCGCCACTTGCAGCCCAGCGCCAAGGTCATAACGCCAGTGCTTGAGCCCGGCTAGGCCATTCTGCGGAGTATCTCTGGTCTGCATCGTGTGTGATGAATACCTTGTTGGGTATTGGAGAGATAAAGGCTATGTCACCCTGGGGTTAGAGCGAGAGTACTTGAATCGGGCTGAATTTTAAATGCAGTGATCGCGACTTGATCTGACAGACGCTTCTGAAAATTCCGTAACTATCAGATCAAGTCGCGATTACTACAAATTTTCGGAGAGTGGCTGGCGCGTTACGGAGAGCGGTTGAAACCAGCTGCGTGTGCCAAGCCCAAACTTGGTTTGTGGTGAGCGGCGCTTAACGCGAACTCAGTTCCGCGAACAACGCATTCGCCAGCTCAAACGCACCGTCGGCGTTTTCACTCAGCACATTGATATGCCCCATCTTGCGGCCGGGGCGGGCCTCGCGTTTGCCGTACAGATGTAGCTTGGCTTCGGCGTGGCTGAATACTTGTTGCCAATCCGGTTGGCTGTCACCCCATACATCGCCGAGCAGGTTCAGCATCGTCACCGGTGACAGTAAGCGCGTCGAGCCTAACGGCAATCCACATAAGGCGCGCACTTGCTGTTCGAACTGCGAACTCGCGCAGGCATCGAGTGTGTAATGGCCGCTGTTGTGTGGACGTGGTGCGATTTCATTGATCAGCAATTCGCCGTCGTCGGTGAAAAAGAATTCCACGGCGAGTACGCCGACGTAATCCAGTTCGGCGGCAACGCGCTGTGCCATGCCGATGGCGAGTTCCGCGACGCCCGCGGCGATGCGACCCGGTACGCGCGTGGTATGCAGAATACCGTTGCGATGGATATTTTCGCCGACTGGGGTAGACGGCGGTTTCACCGTCGGTGCCACGCGCCAATACCACGGATAATTCTTGTGCGAGTTTGACCTTCTCTTCCAGCACACACGGATGATGGCCCAGTTGCGCGAAGGCGGTGTGCGCCTGCGCTAATTGTCGACGGGTAACTGTCCCTTGCCGTCATATCCGAGGGTTGCGGTCTTGAGCAGGGCTGGCAGACGTAAATTCGCAACGGCGGCGGCGAGATCATCCTCGCAACGGATGGCGAAGAAGGGTGCCGTGGCCAGCCCTAAATCGCGTAAGAAGGTTTTTTCGCAAATGCGATCGCGCGCGACGGCGACGGCCGCGGCACTCGGGCGCACCGGGCAGTGTGTGGCCAGGGTTTCCAGGGTCGATGGCGGGCACGCTTTCCCATTCGGTGGTGATGGCGGCGCATTCGGCGCCCATGCGGGCGAGTGCTTGCTGATCGGTGTAATCGGCGCACAAATGCGTGTCGGCGACGGCACCGGCGGGACTGTTGGGATCGGGATCAAGCACGAGTACGCGATAGCCGAGCGTGCGCGCCGCGAGGGTAAACAGGCGGCCGAGTTGTCCACCGCCGAGAACACCCAGCGTTGCGCCGGGCAAAATTGCGCCGGGGCTATGCGCATCGTACCGGTTCACGGCAAATGCGCATCGGATTGCGGCGGCAGGCGCATATTCAGCACCGCCTGTTCCTGCTCTTTGCGCAGGCGATCCAAGTGCGCGGCGAGCGCCGGATCGGACACAGCGAGAATACTGGCCGCATACAGGGCTGCATTGACCGCACCCGCTTCACCAATGGCGAAGGTTGCGACCGGCACGCCCTTGGGCATTTGCACAATCGACAGCAGCGAGTCCATGCCCTTGAGATACTTTGAGGGCACCGGCACGCCGAGCACCGGCACGGTGGTCTTGGCCGCCAACATGCCGGGCAGATGCGCCGCGCCGCCAGCACCGGCGATGATGCAGGCGATGCCACGGCTGCGCGCGGTGGCGGCGTAATCGAACAGCAGATCCGGCGTGCGGTGGGCGGAGACGACCCGGGCTTCGTAGGCGATGCCGAGTTGGTCGAGCATGCTGGCAGCGTGCTGCATGATGTCCCAGTCACTGGTGCTGCCCATGACCAGGCCGATGCGGGGTGTTTCGCTCATGTTCGTGGTGCCCTTGTAGTCGGACCCAAAACCCGGGAAACGGCGCATTCTAGCATCCTGGGCGGTGGGTTCCACCGGTAAATTACGGCGTGACCTGCGTGCCCTCACCCTGGCCCTCTCCCGGAAGGAGAGGGGACTCAGCGCTTTGACCCCGGCCGTGGATTTTTCCCTCTCCCCTCGGGCGGAGAGGGTTAGGGTGAGGGGCAAACAGGTACAATACCCCGCTTTCCATAGCCGCTCCGGAGCGCACCCATGCAAGCGTCCCTTTACGAATCCGATCTGAAAAGCCTGCCGTTGGTCTATCGCGGCAAGGTGCGCGACGTATATGGGATCGGCGATGACACGCTGCTGATCGTCACCACCGACCGCTTGTCGGCCTTCGATGTGATCCTGCCCGAGCCGATCCCCGGTAAAGGCGCGGTGCTCACGGCGGTGTCCAATTTCTGGTTCGCGCGCATGCGCGCCATCATGCCCAATCACCTTGCTGACCTGACCTTAGAACAGGTGCTGCCCGACGCCGCCGAACGCGCCCAGGTCGAGGGCCGTGCCGTGGTCGCGCGCAAACTGAGGGCTTTGCCGGTCGAAGCCATTGTGCGCGGTTATCTCATCGGCACTGGCTGGAAGGATTATCAGAAGACCGGCGCGGTCTGCGGCATCACTTTGCCCGCCGGTCTGCGCATGGCCGATCGTCTTCCCGAGCCGATCTTCACGCCGTCGACCAAGGCTGCCGTCGGTATCCACGATGAGAACATCGACTTCGCTCAAGCTGAGAAAATTCTGGGTAAGGACATTGCCGCGCAGGTGCGCGATGTGAGTCTGCGCATCTACAAGGAAGCCGCTGCCTATGCACTGGAGCGCGGCATCATCATCGCCGACACCAAATTTGAATTCGGCTTGGACGACAACGGCAAGCTGGTGCTCATCGACGAGGTGCTCACACCGGATTCGTCACGCTTCTGGCCGGTCGATGAATATCAACCGGGCGTGAGTCCGCCGAGTTTCGACAAACAGTTTGTGCGCGATTATCTGGAGACGTTGGCCTGGAACAAGACCGCACCCGGTCCGATCTTGCCGGCAGAGGTTATCGAGAAAACGGCTGAAAAATACCGCGAGGCAAAGCGGCGGTTGACTGGGCAATAGTTCGCTCGAGAAATAAGGGCGATCACCGCAGCTCTTACGGCTGCGGTGGTCGCAGCGGCTCCAATACCCGCCCCTCGGCGCGCAGAAAGCGCAGGAAGAATTCGAGAAAAATCAGCCGCACCGTCTGCACGAAAACAATCAGTGTTTCCAAGGTCAGGATCAACGCCTGGCTCAGCAACATGTACACCGCGAACAGCAGCGGATTGTCGATGCCCGCGCCGAGATACATCAGCGCCTTTGACAGGCCCGCGTGTGCCAGTGCAAACGCACCGACGCGGGCGAAGGAGATCGTATTGATCAGCAGTTGAAAACTGCTTTCGAGCAGATGCGCAAGTGCTGTGCGTAAGGCATACCAGGGCGTGCGGTAATCGCGCAACACCGAACCGAGTAAAAACCATATCAGTGCGATGAGCGGAACGACTACCGCTTCGCGCCACCACGGAATTGCCAGCGCGCCGAGATACATAGGCAGAATTGCGGCGTCGGCCATGAGCCAGCGCCAACCCGCGCCACGCCAGCGCGCCTCGATACCGGCCAACACAATGCCGAGCAGAATCAAGCCGACGCCGAACAGCATCGGCACAATCAGCACGCGCAGCGGGTCATCGAGTGGATGAATCCACAGCGGTGTAATCCAATCATCGAAGCCGAAGACTTCGCCGAATACCACCCCGAAGACGGCGGCGGCCAGTCCGCAAGGTACGAGAAAACGGCCTTCGGGCCAGCGCTGATACAGAATGGCGCCAACGGCCGCCAGGACCAGTCCATGACCGACATCGGGGAACATGTAACCGAACAATAACGGGACAATGATCGCCAGCATCGGCCGCGGATCGATTTCGTTTTCGTTCGGTGTACCGTACAGCGTCATGAACAACTCGAACGGGGCCAGCCAACCGCGTCTGCGCAGGGTAACCGGCGCGTCAGTTAAGTTGGCTGCGGGAGGGAAACGCACAATGGCTTTTATGCTGGCCTGTTGTAACAACGCGCGCAGTTCAGTGGGCGCGGTGGTCCAGCCGGTGATGTAGCAGAAATGGTCATCCTGGCTGAGTGTGCGCGCCTGACGCAGATACCAGCGTAGCAGCGACATTTCCCCCAGCGCGTCAGTGACGCCCGGCTCATCGCGCAAGACTTGCTGCTCATTCTCGATCTGCGTGATACCGGCTTCGAGGATCAGTAGCCGTTGTTGAATCTGCTCGTGCCAGTCGGCGTCGGTGTCTTGCAACCAGGCTGGCATTGCGAGCGGCTGGCAGATTGGCGTAATTGCCTGCTCGATGAAGGCGCGCTGTTCCGGCAGGCCGAGGTAGAGATAATAATGATGCGTTGGACCGCGCGTGATCGCCTCGAGTACATTGCGGAACGAGCGTTGTGGCGCCTGTGTCGGTGGACAGGCAAACAGGCCTTATAGAGGAGTTGGCCATGCGTACCGATGCGCGCGAGGTCTTGTTGGCTAGTCGGTGTGTGGGCAAGAAATTCGTTGAGCAGATTTAGGTTGTCACGTTCCAGTTGCAACATGGACCGTCGCTCAACCAATGCTTGCATGCGCCGGCACCAATCCGTCAGGTGTTCCAGTGCGGTGCCGGCAATACCTTCCAGTGAACCGCGTGGCGCAAGCGGGCAGGCCGCATAATCGGGCAGGATGCTGCCGTATTCACGCAAGAGCATTTCGTAGCGCGTGATGATGGGTTGCAGTCGGCGGATTTCCAGCGTCGCGTTGGCGTCCGGTTGCGCATCGAGTTGGACCGTGCCGGATCGCGCCAGCGCGACCAACGCCCGCACCGTCTCCGAGCGTGGCGTGTAGACCGTAAAGCGCAAACTTTTCTCAGGCCGAAAGCGCATGGCCAGAAATTCTCCCCCCAAAAAACGCCACCAGAGATTTCCCCTTGGCGTACGCACGCAGTGTAACGGGAATGGCGATCGTTTGGTTGGTTGGGTAGTGACGGCGGGGGGCATAAAAAAGGCTGCCCAGGTGGGGCAGCCTTGTCACGCGGTGAGCGTACCTTGATTAGAAGTGCGGGCTTAGAAGTGCGGGTCCATCATCATCTCGGGCCAGAATACCTTGTCGGGTTCCTTGGCCTGCATCTCGGCCGCTTGCTTCTTGGCCTCGGCATAGGTCATTTCTTTGTCGAAGCGGCCCTTCTGAAAGCCGTACTTCAATTTCCAGCCCACACAGAAGCCCTTGTCATCATCTTTGCGAAACAGTGAATCAGCGCGATTGGTGTATACCCCGGCCATCTGTATTTTCTCCTATAGAGTTGTATTGCATGGACGAAAATCGTGGTACCTCGAAACGAGGCCCACCCGTGAGTCTAATCTCTTGTCGGGAGATTTCCAGAGCGAATATCACTCAGTGTAAGCGGTATTATGGAAGGTGATGAAGGCTTGAGTCGGCCGCCGGCTGTTACTGTGAAGACGCTCGCCGCGGTGGTCAACAACAGGGAACTCCACCGATCTTTCACGGTCCTTGCTTTCAGCCCTTGGGCATTTCGGCCGATCTGGGCTAGACTGGCCCTCACCACATGTTTTATTTCGAGCCGCTATGACCCAATTGTTCCAACAGCTCCGCCACCGCAGCCGCGCCCTCGCGCACGGCGTGCTGTTGGTGTTGTTGGCGACTTGGTTGTCGGCGGTATGCCCGCACTGTCTGGCCCAGGTAGATGAGGCTTCGGCGGCGTCGCCGGAGATGGCCGGACACTGTCAGCACGCTGCGCCACCCGCCAAGCACATGGGTGAAGGACATGACTGCTGTCCACAGGCCGCGGCGCCGGTTTGCGATGGCGGTAATTGCGCACAGATATCCACCGTCGCCAACGTCGAATCGGTTTCGATGCTCGCAGTGGATGCGCCGCTATCGGCGTTCACGCTGGATGGCTTGTTCAGTCATGCCTATCCGGCAACGCCACCTTCTTCCACTCCGAGCGCCTATACCGCCGCCCCCGATTCCTGTCCGCTCTATCTGCGTCACTGCGTCTTCCGTAATTAACTAGACTCCACGCTGTTCGACCCCGTTGTCCTTCAGTCGAGGAGTATTGCCATGGTTTCCTTATCGCGGCCCGCTGCGGTCGCACTGCTGTTGTTCTCCTGGGCCGGTGCCCAGGCGCAAATCCCGTTGACGCTGGCCGAGGCTGAGCGCCTCGCCTTGGGCAGCGCCGCCGAGGTGCGCGAATCGCAGGCCCAGGCCCAGGCCCTGCGTGAGCAGGCCGTCGCCGACGGTCAGTTGCCCGATCCGGCGCTGACACTCGGCGCCGAGAGTGTGCCGGTGGATTCCTTCAGCCGCAGCGAAGAATCGATGACCCAGCTCAAGGTGGGCGTCTCGCAGGCGTTCCCACCCGGCGCGACCTTGGAGTATCAGGCGGCGCGCACTATGCACCTGGCCGGAGCCGCCGACGCCGAGGCCGCGGCTCGCCAGCGCAGTCTGGTGCGCGACGTGCGCGAGGCCTATCTGGAACTCGGCTATCAGCAGGCGGCGTTGGGTGTGCTCGCCGATACGCGCCAAGTGCTGACGGACATCGCGACCATCACCAAATCGCTGTATCGCGTCGGTAGCGCCAACTTGCAGGATGTGTTGAGCGCCCAGCTTGAACAATCGATGCTCGATGACCGTGAACGCGAGTTGCTCGCGGAACGCGATGCGGCCCTGGCCGGCTTGCAACGTTGGACCGGCGCGTTGGCGGGCGATATCACCGTGTCGGCGGATGCGCCCGGGCTGGCGACACCGCCTACGCAGGCCGACTTGCACGCCCAACTCGAAACCCATCCGATGATCGCCGCTGCCAGCGCGCGCGTGGCCGCCGGCCAGTCGGCGGTCGATGCCGCGCGCCAGCAATACAAACCCACCTGGATGGTCGATGTCAGCTACGGCGATCGCATCGGCCGCGAAATGGACGGCACGCCCCGCAGCGACCTGGTCTCCGCGATGGTGACGCTGGATCTGCCGCTGTTTCCCGGCAAGCGCCAGGATCGTCGCGTCGCCGCCAGCGTCGAGGAGGCGCAGGCCATGCGCTTTGCGCGTGATGTCGTTCTGCGCGATCTGCAACGTGAACTGGAAACGGACTATCCGCGCTGGCAGCGTCTGCAAGAGCGTGAGCGCGGTTATGCCGAACAGATCCTGCCGGCGGCGCGCCACAATGCCGAGGCCGCGCTTACCGCCTATCGCAACGGCGTCACCGACTTTACCGCGCTGATGCGCGCCACGCTCGCCGAACTGGACAGCCGTTTGCAGGCGCTGCGCACGCAGACGGATCGGTTGCAGGCCCAGGCGCGTTTGGATTATCTCGCAGGAGACGAACAATGAGTTCCATCACATCGGTTATGCGCCAGGGCATCGGCGCTGTATTGCTGGGCATGAGTTGCGCGCTAGTTGCGCAATCCGCAATGGCGGAAGGACGTACACCATTGTTCTACCGCAACCCCATGAACCCCGCGATCACTTCGCCGGTGCCCGCCAAGGACTCCATGGGTATGGATTACATCCCCGTGTACGCGGACGAAACCGGTACGGGTGCGGCGGTGGTCAGCATCGATCCGACCGTGGTGCAGAACCTGGGTGTGCGCACCGAGCCGGTCGCGCGCGGACCTTTTTCCCAGCACATCGACACCGTGGGCACCGTGGCCTATGACGAACAGCATATGGTGCATGTGCATATGCGCTCCGAAGGCTGGATAGAACGATTGGGTATTCACTATGTGGGCGAGCGCGTGCAGGCCGGCGCGGCGCTGTTCGAGATCTATTCCCCTGCGCTGGCCAATGCCCAGGAGGAATTTCTGCAGGCATTGCGCGTGGGTCAGGCCGATCTCATCGAGGCCTCGCGCGAACGCCTGAATCTGCTGGGTGTGGATACACAACAGGTGCGAGCCCTGGAGCGCAGTCGCCGCGCCAACTCGCGGATTACCGTGCATGCGCCGCAAGCCGGTGTGGTGACGACGTTGAATGTGCGCGAGGGCATGTATGTCACACCCGACGTCGAGGTCATGAGCCTCGCCGATCCGTCCAGCGTGTGGTTGCTGGCGGATGTGTATGAGCGCCAGGCCGCCTGGGTCGCCGTCGGCCAGAGCGCCGAAGTGCGGGTATCGTCGCGTCCCGGCGAGGTTTACCGGGGCACGGTGGAATTCATATATCCCAGCCTCGATCCCAAAACACGCACTTTGCGCGCGCGCATGCATTTCGATAATCCCAGCGAGGTGTTGAAACCCGGCATGTATGCCAACGTGCAGATCCTCACCACGCCGCGTGAGAACATATTGAGCGTACCGCGTCAGGCGCTGATCCGCTCCGGGCGCGCCGACCGTGTAATCGTCGCGTTGGGTGAGGGTAAGTTCCGCGCCGCCGAAGTCGTCACGGGCATTGAGTCGGGTGATGCCATCGAGATCGTGTCCGGCCTTCAGGGTGACGAAAGCGTTGTCGTCTCCGGGCAATTCCTCATCGACTCGGAGGCGAGCATCAAGGCCAGCGTCATGCGCATGCAGACCGGCACGGACACGCCGTCGCAGGCCGCCGCGCCGATCCGCGGCGAAGGCACGGTGACCGCCGTGATGGTCGAGCGGCGCGCACTGACCATCGATCATGCGCCCATCGAGGCCTTGGGATGGCCGTCCATGACGATGGATTTCAACCTGACCGAGAACGCGAATCTGACGGGCGTCAAGGTCGGCAGCCGTCTCCAGTTCGACATGGTGCAGGATAAAGATGGCGCCTACCGCATCGATGCGATTCGGCTGCAGGAGTGACGGCATGATCAAGAACCTGATCCACTGGTCCATCCATAACCGCTTCCTGGTGCTGCTGCTCACGGCCCTGCTCACGGCCTGGGGCATCGTGGCTATCCGCATGACGCCGCTGGACGCGATTCCTGATCTGTCGGATGTGCAGGTCATCATCCGCACACCGTACGCGGGGCAGGCGCCGCGCGTGGTGGAGGACCAGATCACCTATCCGCTGACCACGGCGATGCTGGCGGTGCCGAAGTCGACGACGGTGCGCGGCTATTCGTTCTTCGGCGATTCCTATGTGTATGTGTTGTTCGAGGACGGCACCGATCTGTATTGGGCGCGTTCGCGCGTGCTGGAATATCTCAGCCAGGTGCAGGGGCGTCTGCCGGCGGGGGTGACGCCGAGCCTGGGTCCGGATGCGACCGGCGTGGGCTGGGTCTACGAATATGCGCTGGTCGACCGTACCGGTCAGCACGATCTCGCGCAGCTGCGCACCATGCAGGACTGGTTTCTGAAGTTCGAATTGCAGACCGTGCCCGGTGTGTCCGAGGTTGCCACCGTCGGCGGTGTGGTCAAACAATATCAGGTGAGCATCGATCCCGATCGTCTGCGTGCCTTCGGTCTGCCGCTAGAGGCGATCAGCAGCGCGATTCAACGCGCCAACCAGGAGACCGGCGGTTCGGTGATCGAGTTGGCCGAGGCCGAATACATGGTGCGCGCGACCGGCTATCTGCAAGGCATCGCGGACATCGAGCTGGTGCCATTGGGCATGAACGACAACGGTACGCCGATCCTGTTGCGCGATGTCGCCGATATGCAGATCGGGCCGCAGATGCGCCGCGGCATGGTCGATCTGGATGGCGAGGGCGAGGTGGTCGGCGGCATCATCGTGATGCGTTCCGGCGAGAACGCGCTGGCGACCATCCACGGCGTCAAGGCAGAAGCTGGAGTCACTGAAACGCAGCCTGCCCGCGGGCGTGGAGATCGTGCCGACCTATGACCGCTCCAGTCTCATCGAGCGCGCCGTCGACAACCTGAAAGGCAAGCTGATCGAGGAATTCATCATTGTCGCGCTGGTGTGCGCGGCATTTCTGTTTCATCTGCGTTCGTCGCTGGTGGTGGTGATCTTCCTGCCCATCGGTATTCTGACCGCCTTCATCGTCATGCATGCGCAGGGTATCAACGCGAACATCATGTCGCTGGGCGGCATTGCGGTCGCCATCGGCGCGATGGTCGATGCGGCGATCGTGATGATCGAGAACGTGCACAAGCATCTGGAGCATGACAAGAACGCCAACGAAGATCGTTGGGCCCTGATCGCCAGGGCGGCGAGCGAGGTCGGGCCGGCGCTGTTCTTCTCGCTGCTGATCATCACGCTGAGTTTCCTGCCGGTGTTCACGCTGGAGGCGCAGGAAGGTCGGTTGTTCGCGCCGCTCGCCTACACCAAAACCTATGCGATGGCCGGCGCGGCGGGGCTGTCGGTGACGCTGGTGCCGGTGCTGATGGGCTATTTCATTCGCGGGCGCGTGCGTCCCGAGACGGCCAATCCACTGAATCGCATGTTGCATGGCCGTGTATCGCCCGTGTCTGGACTGGGTGTTGCGCCGGCCCATGACGGTGATCGTGCTGGCGGTGCTGATCGCCACCACGTCGCTGTGGCCTGTGCTGGGTATATGGCCCCTGCAACGGCCGCTCGGCTCGGAATTCATGCCGACGCTCGATGAAGGCGATCTGCTGTACATGCCGACCACCTTCCCGGGCCTGTCGGCCGGCAAGGCGCAGCAGATCCTGCAACAGACCGACAAGCTGATCAAAAGCGTGCCCGAAGTGGCGCGCGTGTTCGGCAAGATCGGCCGCGCCGAGACCGCGACCGATCCGGCGCCGCTGACCATGATCGAGACCATCATGCAACTCAAGCCGCATGCCGAATGGCGCACGGGCATGACGCTGGAAAAACTCAAGACGGAACTCAATCGCGTGGTGACGCTGCCGAGTCTCGCCAACAGTTGGACGCCGCCGATCAAGACGCGCATCGACATGCTCGCCACCGGCATCAAGACGCCGGTCGGCATCAAGGTCGCCGGACCGGATCTGAACACGCTGCAGAATCTCGGGCAGCGCATCGAAGAGGTGGTGCGCGAGGTGCCGGGTACTTTGAGCGCGTTTTCCGAGCGAGTTGCCGGCGGGCGCTATGTGATCATCGATATCGATCGCGCCACGGCGGCGCGTTATGGGTTGAACGTCAGCGATATTCAGGACGTGGTGCGCATGGCCTTGGGTGGCATGAATATCACCGACACCGTCGAAGGTCTGGAGCGCTATCCGGTCAATCTGCGCTATCCGCAGGACATCCGCGATTCGCTGGAACGCGTGCGGCTGTTGCCGCTGGTCACGCCGATGGGCGCGCAGATCGCGCTGGCGGATGTCGCAGAGGTGCGGATCGAAGACGGCCCCGACATGATCCGCAGCGAGAACGCGCGGCCGAATGCCTGGGTCTATGTCGATATCGAAGGGCGCGACCTCGGTTCCTTCGTCGCCGAGGCGCAGCGCGTGGTCGCCGAACGCGTGGAGTTGCCACCCGGCTATTCGGTGAGTTGGTCGGGGCAATACGAATACATGCAGCGCGCCAAGCAACGCCTGACCTTGGTGATCCCGGTGACCTTCGCCATCATCGTGCTGCTGTTGTATGTGCATTTCCGCGATGCCATGGCAGTGATCATTCTGCTGGGCATGTTGCCGCTGGCGCTGGTCGGCGGCTTCTGGCTGCTGTATCTGCTGGACTACAACCTGTCGGTCGCGGTGGGCGTGGGCTTCATCGCCTTGGCCGGTGTCGCGGTGGAGACCGGCGTGGTGATGCTGCTGTATCTCAATCTGGCCTGGACGCGCGTGTGTGCCGAGAAGGCGGTGCCGAGTGCGGCGGATCTGCGGGCGGCGGTGGTGGAGGGCGCATTGCAACGCCTGCGGCCCAAGCTGATGACCGTTGCGACCATCATCGCCGGCCTGCTGCCGATCATGCTCGGTACCGGCACCGGTTCCGAAGTCATGCGTCGCATCGCCGCGCCGATGGTCGGCGGCATGATCAGTTCAACCGTGTTAACACTGTTGGTTATTCCGGCAGCGTTCCTGCTGTGGCGGCGACGCGGATTGAGTCGGGGGTGATAGAATCGGGTCCAACCTAAATCGAGTGGAGGTATGACGTTATGTACGGTTTCAATGTGAAGGTGTCAGGCGGTTTCGATCAAGCGGTGCAGCGCGTGACCGAGGAACTGCAGAAAGAAGGTTTTGGTGTGCTCACCGAAATCGACGTCAAGGCGACGATGAAGAAGAAGCTCGACATCGACCGCAAGCCCTACAAGATTCTCGGCGCCTGCAACCCCAAGCTGGCCCATCAGGCGTTGACCGCCGATCCGGATATCGGCCTGTTGCTGCCCTGCAACGTAGTGGTGCGCGAGGAGGACGACGGTTCCACTACCGTCGCCTTCATGGACCCGGCGGCGGTGCTCAGTCTGGTTGAAAAAGAAGGCGTTGCGGCGCTGGCCGAAGAGGTGCGCGGGCGTTTGCAGCGGGTCGCCGCGGCGCTCGTGGGCTGAAGTGGATCACGGCGGCGGACGCATGGTTTTGCCCGCCGCGACATTGAGGTAGTATCGGCCGCGTCCGGGTGCGTCTTTGTCAGGCGTGCGCCGGATCTGCCGGAGGCTGCCATGAACCTACCCAAGGTCGCGTTGTTTCCCCTGCTCGATTCCACCGAGCCGTTGCGCAATCGCGCGCCCGCCGTCGATGAGCACGGCAAGGCACTGTCGGATTTTATGATGATCTTTCCCGGCTTGCGCGATAAGCCGCGGCAATCGATTCAGCAGACCCTCCACGAGATTCATTCGGCATTGGCCTGTTTTCAACACGCGGTGGTGTTCGCCGAGTTCAATCTCAAGCTCAACCTGCTGTGGGTGTCCATCCGTCCGCTCGATAATATCCGCTTCGAGATCGCCAACGCGGTGCGCCTGCGCGTGCCATATGCGCGCCTCGTATCACATATCTAGGCTCTCGCATATCTAAGACATCCTGTACCTGGGTTGAGCGAATGCGAAACCCAGGGTTCGCTCCGTGCAATTTAGGCGGCTCGTGGGTATCGCATATCCAAGTAGAAGTCATTGCGAACGCAGCGACGAAGCGATGACGGGTTGAGCTAGAGTTCCGAAACCTGCCGCAGTTGTTCCAGATTAGCCAGCACAATGCTGTTGCCGCGCACCACAATCAAGCCGTCGCGTGCCAGCCGCGTGAGAATACGCGAGAACGTTTCGGGTTTGATCGACAACTGTGAGGCGATGATGTGCTTGGGCGTGGTGAGCACAATCTCGGTGGAGGTCAGTACATCCTTCGGGCAACTCGCCCAGCAGATAAGTCACCAGTCGATACGTGGCATTGTGCAGCGTCAGGCTATCGATCTCGTTCAGACGCTGATGCAGGCGCTGACTCATGTCGGCCATAAGCCGGAAACAGGCGTCCACCGAATTGCGCAGCAGATCCTTGAACACCGCATTGGGGAAGGCCAGCAGGCGACTTTTCACCAGCGCGTCGGCGTTCACCGGATACACCCTGCCCGACATGAACATGACCGCCTCGGCGAAGGTCTGGCCGGGGCGCACGATCTCGATCACCTTCTCGTCGCCTTCCTCCGAGAGCCGGTAGAGCTTGACCTGTCCTTCGCAGAGCAGAAAGAACTTGTCCGCGGGTTGGCCATGCTCGAACAGCTTGCGGCCCTCGTCCACATTCAGCTCCTGCATGCTGGCCACGACCGTGCGCAGTTGCTCGTCATCCAGCGCGCTGAACAGGTAGGTGCGACGCAGCATTTGAGCAGGATCACCGATGATCGTCATCGTGGTAAGGCCTCAGTGCGTGTGCTTGCCGCCGTCCTGTGACGGCAGCGTATTGATCGAGGTCAAGGCGCTCTGACAGCCACTTTGAATTAATGGGCGCAGCCCGGCGGTGAGCATTATAAACACGCCCGGTCGCGCATCCCAAGTTTACATCGTGGCTTACTCGGGTCTGCATCGGGGATGCATCAGGACTGAGCAGGGATAGACGATCAGAAGGAGCGACGGTGGAAAAGCGAAGGGGTTGCAGCGTCTGCTGGTTGATGCTGACGGTCGTGGTGGTGCTGGCCGGTGTTGCCGGCTATCGCCTGTTCATGGGCGCGCATACGCAGGTGGGCACCGACGGCCGCGCCGAAATCGCACTGACCACGGCCGACCGCGACATCGTGCTGGCCGAGATGCGTGCCCTGCTCGGCGCCGTGCAGGGCGTTACCACCGCTTTGACACAGGACGATCTGAAGTTGGTGGCGCAGCAGGCGCGCAGCGTCGGCCTGGCCGCGATGGGCCAGGTGCCGCCCTCGTTGATGCAGGCCCTGCCGCTGGAATTCAAGACGATGGGCCGGGGCATGCATGCGGCTTTCGATCAGATTTCATTGGATGCAGAGCAGGTCGGCGACCGCGAACATGCCCTGCAACAACTGGGCGAGGTGCTCGGTACGTGCGTGGCCTGCCATGCGACCTACCGGCTGACCGCGTCCAAGGACGGAGGGTGAGAATATGCGCGTGCAACTCCTGACCGCGGCCTGGTGCAGTTCCTGCCAGCGCGAACAAGCGATCTGGGAACGGATTTGTGCGCGCCGGGGTATCACGCTGGAAGTCGTCGACCTGGACACCTCGGCCGGCGAGGCCGTCGCCAGCCGGCATCATCTCAAGATCATGCCGGCCGTGCTGATCGACGATCACCCGCGTGCCGTCGGTGTGCAGACCGAGGCCGAGGCCGAAGCATTATTGGCGGCGGCAGAACGGCAAAGTGCAGTGAAATGAGATTGTGAAACGCTGAATAATTTCTTAGACGTCATATCGGCGGAAGCCGGGATCCAGTAACGTCCGCAAGCCAACAACTGGATTACTCGCTCCGCTCGCCCTTCGGGCCGCACTTCGTGCGTTCAATGCGCTGCGCGCTTTTGTCCGGATCTCCGCTACGCTACGTCCGGAATGACGATTGAGGAATTCTTCAGCTGACAGTCAACCCATCCAGCAACGCAAACATCAACCGATTGAGTTCCACGAAGCGCGCGTTGTCGGCGAGCATTGCATCCGCGGATTGAATCGTCGGCGCATCGACCAGTTCATCGGAACAATGTTCGATGAGTTCGCGCGCACTCTCCGGCGTCGTCTCCAGATGAAACTGCAAGCCCAGGATGCGGTCGCCGATGGCATAGGCCTGATGCCGGCACACCGCCGACTGCGCCAGATGCACCGCGTCGGGCGGTAGCTCGAAGGTGTCGCCGTGCCAGTGATAGGCCATGAACTCCACCGGCAGCAAGCGACCGAGCGCGGATTGTTCCGCCTCTGCCGTGCGCGTCAGCGGAAACCAGCCGATCTCCTTCTGCCCATTGGGATACACGCGCGCGCCGAGTACATCGGCGATGAGCTGCGCGCCGAGGCAGATGCCGAGCACGCGCTTGCCCGCGTCGATCACCGCGCGCAGAAAATCTTTCTCGGCCTTGAGCCAGGGATACTGATCGACGTCGTACACACCCATTGGTCCGCCCATCACGATGAGTAAATCAACGCTATCGGGGCGCGGGAAACTGTCACCGGCGTAAAGCCGTGTGCAACTGACGGTGTGACCGCCGCGCTCAATCCAGCCGCGAATGCTGGCCAGGCCTTCAAAGGGAACATGTTGGAGGAAGTGGATGTTCATCGGGCTGTTCCGGTTTAACGAACGGCTAGTCATCGTTTATCTGTACTCTTTGAAGAATTCGGGATCGACTTCGTAAATTACTCGGGGCTTAACCAAGCTCAAGCCGTTCAAACATTCTCACGAGCTTTTCGCCATCTACGAGTTCAATAAGATTTGCGCCATCTCCGATAGCCTCCCTCTTTGCATCCATGGTGAAGATGCCAGTGACGAGGCATGGAGAGGCGAGAGCTGAAGTCGAGAAGCCATCGGTAGCCACGGCCTTGGCGGGCGAAGCAGCCAAGGCTTTAAGAGGGCGTCAAGTCACCGTGGCGCTTTTCAGCCGCAGGACGAACCAATGCAAAAGGAATTAGCTGCCGCGCAACCCGAGGTGCTAGGGGCCTCGGATCCCCCTTGGTTAAGTACTTGAGGGGCGCGACACTCTTGTGGTTAGAAGTATGTCTTTGTCCGCTCTTCCGATCATGGCGCCACGAAAGTCACGGATCATCCCGGCACCAACAGATCCCTGATACCGCTTGCATTGGAATATGACTTTGAAGCTAAGGAGTGGGTTGATTTCCAGGATGCCTTCGCCATCAATTCCGCCGTCACCAGACCGTCCCGTTACTTTGACGTTCTGAAAGCCGTGCTCCCTGAGAAGGCGCTGGCATAGCCGCTCAAACCCTTCTGGACTGAGTGCTTTCAGGACTGGCAGCAATTGTGTTTCCTCGGAGTCGAATTTTTCCTCAACCTCGACTTCGTTGGCTGCCTTATTTGAAGCCTCGCTGCCCTTCTGACTCTTAAAGGAGGTGTGGACTGACTTGAATAGGTCGGTAGGGCTCAACTTGGACAGATCTTCTTGCAGCCCCTTTTCAGTCAGGCGCCATACCGCGCACTGATCAGTCGAGGTGCCCGGAGTAGACGAGGTACATACGAGCCCATGCAATTTGGTTCCTGACCTTGGATTGGCCGTTCTTGTTGGTTTTCTCCAGCTCATCCTCAGGAACCTTTTCTCGCTCGATAACCGCGTCAGTTGCCTCATAAGACGAAGCTGAACCGCCCATTTCACGCAAGGCCTGCATGAGAGGGATGATGTATCTGGTGAACTGTGGGCCCTTGGCCATACCATTCCTGTCGCTGCTAACAATAAATAGGGAGCCTAGTAGGGTGTGGCGCGTCGTGTGTGCCCACGTGGCCACTGCCGTGATCAGATGCAGCCTATTCCGCTGTGTGCATAAAGTACGTGTCAACCCTACCGAGCTGGCTATGCGCAGTCGGCTGTCGCAATCTTCCATAATGCCTGAATAGTGTCCAGCGGATAGATCTGCTCCACAGTCCCATTCGATGAAGTATTTGCCATTGCGAACGCGCTCGAATTCGTTTCTGTCCTTCAGTGGCGCGAAGGCTTCGGATTCGAGATAGGGTTTTACATCGAAGATGCCCGACCTTCCATCCTCGGACCTGATATAGAGCGTGTAATTATCCTTCGGGATGACTTCTGCGATATTCATTGGTCGAGCCCCCCAATCGGGAAGGGTTTCTTATTGCCAGAGGCAGCCGATTGCCAGTCGGCGATCAGTTCGTCCTGGTGAATTTCAATCCAGGCGACAACCAGCTTGTGCTTCTTCGATGGGAGTTCTCCGCCAAGACAGCGCCGTCTCGGATAGAGTATACGGCTACTTGGCCCTGATATTCAGCATGAATATGAGGCATGTTGTGCTTGTCGGTGTCATAGAAAAACATGCGGATAAGAATTCCATAGAACATTGAAATTGTTGGCATGATAACGGCCTCTCCCTATGCAGATGTAGCTCCTGTGCGCTAGCTTCGCCCCGGTCGCCATGAAATTCAAGTCGCCTGTAGCGTGTTTATGATTTCAGTGGTCAGCGGTTATCCCTCTTCCTTCAATTGCCTCTCCAGTACCTTGGACCGTTTCCGCGTCTCCGCATCCAACTCGGGGTAATCTAGGTTCATGCGCTTGAGGGTGTCGACGATGCTCACGGCGATGCATAAGCGCATGTAGGATTTGTCGTTGGCAGGGAGGTGGCAACAACAGATTATGTCTGGTGCTCAGTACAGCATCGAATTGTCGGTGAGTACGTTGGGATAGAAGTGGCGGCAACCGATTATGTCGGGTGATTAGTTCAGGATCAGATTGTCAGTGAGGTGGTTAGGTGAAACTTCCGACTGTTCTCGAACCTACAGACTACGCGCATTAGACAAAATCACTTAGTCGTTGCAAACCAAGTAGGGTGGACACAGACAACGTACCCACTCTCAGGTAGACAGGCTGCTGATCCTGGCGCAGGCGTGTGCCGCATCGTTGCAGAACGCGATCATTGTGCCGTGTGCACTGGGGACTGTTGGCGCGCTGCGTATTGCGGATGCGTGGGTCAGGTGATTATTCTCTGCCTTGCATTAACCGCCTGCTGAATACGCGCCACTTGTAGAAACAGGCCATAGATCACAGAAGTGCCGCGTGGTAGCCGGTATATGTTGAGCAGAAGTTGAACGAGTGGAAGCAATGGCATGTGACCTATATTGCCGGTACGGATGGCGCATAAGCGCGGCGCGTGGCGTGCCGCGCGCGGTGCCGCTGTCGGTGTTGCTGGCGTGGACTCTCTCGGGTTGCGCGCTGATGCAACCACCTGCGCCGCCGCCGGCCCCCGTGGTCTGCGATCAACAGGATCGAGAGATCGTCCGGCTGCAGCAGACTCTTATCGAGAAAGACACAGAGATCCAGCAGCTGCGCGCCCAGCAGCACGTGCAGGCGAAGGTGCTGAAGGAAACCACCGGCGAAGTCGCACGGGCCGAGGTCAAGCTGCGCCGGCTTGCCACCCAGGCCGATGCCGCCTCGCAGCTCGCGGAGGTGGAAGTTGCCCTGCAAGGCATGCAGGCGAAGGCGCACCCACGACGCGCGGCTGCGCAACTGGCGCAGGCGCAACACATCCTGGACGCCGGCGCGGCATCCTTCGCGCAGGGCGACTACGGCGCGGCGGTGGAACTTGCCGCGCAGTCGCAGGAGATCATCGACATGGTGGCCGGCCGTCGCGGGTCCACACCGGTCATGCGTAATGCGGTGGAAGTGCCGTTTCAGGTCCCAGTTACGCTGCGCGCGCGCATCGACAGCAACCTGCGTGCGCATCCGGGGCGCACGGCAGTGGTATTGGATGTGTTGCGACAGGGTGCGTTGGTGCTGGCTCATGCCTACCGTGGCGAATGGCTGCGCGTGCGTACTGAGGACGGACGTGAAGGCTGGGTGTACGGCACACTGTTGGAGGCGCCGCACCCCGCTGCGGAATAAGCGCCGGCCGCGTTCGTGTGCAAGCCGGCTCCAACAAGGCGCTCTGCGTTTGGGCTAGTTGGGGGTCGCGTGTCGATGCCACTGCGCGTACGTCACGCTGCACATTGCACCCGGTTGCGGCCGGCGTCCTTGGCCTGATAGAGCGCCTGATCGGCGCGCGCGATCACGGCGTCGGCAGTCGCGTCGTCTTCCCGGCACTCCGCGACACCAACGCTCACCGTCACAGCGATGCGCTGTTCGACTGCGCCGTAACTGGCGGCTGCCACCTTGGCGCGGATACGTTCCGCAGTATCCTGCGCGGCCCGTGAACCGGTTTCGACCAGTACAATAACAAACTCCTCGCCGCCGTAGCGCGCCGCAAAGTCCACGTTGCGGATGGTCTGCGCGAGTATGCTGGCCACTTGTGTCAGTACCTCGTCGCCCAACAGATGGCCGTGGTTGTCGTTGAGCGCCTTGAAGTGATCGATGTCCAGCATCAGTACCGAGAAGGCGCGGCGATTGCGCTGGTAGCGCGCGATCTGGTCGGTGAGAATCTCGGCGAGCTTTCGGCGGTTGTATAAACCGGTGAGGCTGTCCGTGACTGACAACCGCTCCAATTGCTGATTCTGCTGCTGCAGGGTCTGGCTGGCGGCTTCGATCTCGGCGCGGCCGTGGCGCAGGCTGTCC
Organism: uncultured Gammaproteobacteria bacterium; assembly: GCA_963696465.1. Taxonomy (GTDB): domain Bacteria; phylum Pseudomonadota; class Gammaproteobacteria; order Thiohalobacterales; family Thiohalobacteraceae; genus JAHJQQ01. The sequence goes on from CAVOKC010000024.1 coordinate 31,547, forward strand.
GTCATTCGGTTGAATACCCGCGTCAGACGGCCGATCTCGTCGTCACGTGCCGCGGGCAGTTGCATCGCGAGGTCGCCGCCGGCGATATTCTCCGCAGCGCCGATCAGTCGCTGCAGCGGCGTGACGATGGAGCGGCCTATCTGAAAGGCCAGCAGTCCCACTAGCAGCGACAGCCCGCCTATCAGCGCCAGCGTCTGGTTGCGCAGCGCGCGCCACGCCGCATAGACCTCGGTGCGGTCCTTCTGTGCCACGAGGGTGACGGATCGTTCGCGTAGCGTGTCGGCCACGCCGAGTACGTCGCGCTGATCGAAACTCTGGAATGCGAACGGTTGGCCGGGTTGCGCGTGCAGGCGTTGCAGAACTTCAGGCTGCAACGGTATCAGGTGGCTCGTTGTTGGCAGCGTCCCGACCAGCGGCCGGCCCTGTGCATCCAGCAAGATCACTTCGCCCGGTAACTTCGCCGCGTCTTTCAGCTGCAGCTGTACGGTGTTTAGATCGAGTACGGCCACCAGTGCGCCGAGGATTTCGTTGTCGATCGACAGTACCGGCACGGCTACGGTCAACGTAGGTGCTGCGAGTGCCGAATCCCAGCGAGGCGGTGCGAGAATGACGCCCTCAGTAATGGCATTCTGCGGCCAAAGCTCAGGCAACTGCACAGGTGCGGGCGTGGCGGCGCTGCTGGCGACGATGCGCCCGCGGGTGTCCGCCACAGTCAGCTCCAGCAGCGGCGTCAGCCGGGTGTGCACGGAGCGCAGGTATAGCGCCAGTGCGGAAGTCCCGATGCCGGGTCCGATGTCGTCCGCGGTCTTTTTGCGCACGACGGCATCGAGCCCGTCGATGACCACTGATGAGGTCGATAGCGAACGCACGTCATGTACGCGCTCCTGGATCCACAAGTCGAGCTCGCGCCGCGCATAGCTTGCGAGCGAACGCAGCTCATGGGCGACTTTCTCATCGATGACGCCCTGGTTATGCCGGAACGACATCAAGCCCAGACCCAGCGACGGCAGCAGTGTCGCCAGGATGGCGAATACGACGATCTTGCTGCGGATGCTTTTCAGGGACCTCACCAGATCGGTCTCCTACGGACGGACAACGTGGCATGTGCGGACAGTGCCGGCCAATGATCAGTCTAGACGGGGTAAAGCTCCAGAGATGCGACCGGATTGGCAAAACGAAGGCGGTTATCGAGATCGCAGAGGACGGGATGCATGTATCTGCGCGGCAAAATTATTAAATGCCGGCCCACAATGGCACTAACTTAAGCGGATCCATACTCGATGTAGGGTGGGTTAGGCGCGCAGTTTGTGCCGTAACCCACCAGACGTGCCACTAGGCACTCATAAAAAATGCGTTGTGTTGCTGCGCAACGCTTGGTGGGTTACGCAAAAAACGCTAACCCACCCTACATTTCGGCTTAAATTAGTGCCATTGTTGCCAGCCCAGTATTCCTATCGTGACAGGCGAGCGTTATTTTTCATCCCTTAATTGCTTCTCCAATACCTTGAACCGCTCCCGCGTCTCCGCATCCAGTTCCGGATAATCCAGGTTCATGCGCATGAGGGTATCGACAATGATTTCGGCGACGCACACCCGCATGTATGGCTTATCGTCGGCGGGGATGGCATACCAGGGCGCCCAGGGTTTTGATGTGGCGTTCAGCGCGCGCTCATAGGCCTGCATGTACTGATCCCAGTGCTGGCTTTCGACAACGTCCTGTTCGTTGAACTTCCAATGCTTGTCCGCTTCTTCCAGACGGCTAATGAAACGCTGGCGTTGTTCCTCGCGTGAGACGTTCAGCCAGAATTTCAGGATTACGGTGCCGTTGCGGGCGAGGTGGCGTTCATGGTCGCAGATGGATTCCAGTCGTTGTTCCCAAAATTTGTCGGTGGCTTTTGCCTCGGGAAGACGTTGCGCCTTGAGATATTCGGGATGCACACGCACCACTAGCACTTCTTCGTAATAACTGCGGTTGAAAATGCCGATCATGCCTTTGGAGGGTAGGCGCAGGGTCGTGCGCCAGAGAAAATCGTGCTCCAGTTCGTCCTCGCGGGGTTGCTTGAAACTGTGCACATAACAGCCGGCCGGATCGATGCCGGTCATGACGGCGCGGATGGTGCTGTCTTTGCCGGCAGCGTCCATGGCCTGAAAGATCAGCAGCAGGGCGCGTTGATCGCGGGCATAAAAGCGACGTTGCAATTCGTCGAGTTCTTCGGCCAACTCAGCCAAGCGTTCGCGAAGATGGTTCTTGCCGGGGATGTCTTTGGGCGGGCGGGTGTCGACATCATCGATGCGAAAGTCGTCGGTGAACGGTACCAGCAGGTCGTGTGGTTGAGCTTCGAAAGGCATGCGCTTTTCTCCTTCTAAACCTGCGCAGCTTTTATCCCAGCCCCGGCAGTAGTTGTTTGATACCGCCGGCCATGAATTCTACGCCAATGGAGGCGAGGATCAGTCCCATGATGCGGGTGACGATGTTGAGACCGGTGCGACCGAGGCGGGTGGCGATGGCCGGCGCGGCGCGCAACGCCACCCACGTCAGCAGCGCGAGTGACAATGCGATGGACAGCAACAGGGCGAGGTGCGTGAGCCCGTGGCCGCGGTGCGAATAGATGATGATGGTGCTGATCGCGCCGGGGCCTGCCAGCAACGGTATGCCCAACGGCACCACCGCGATGTTGTCCTTCTCTTCGGCGTCCAAAGCCTCTTCGCTGGTCTGTTTGGCCGGGCTGATGCCGCCGTGCAACATGCTGATGGCCATGAGCAGAATGAGAATGCCACCGGCGACGCGGAACGAATCCAGGCTGATACCGAAAAACTTGAGCAGGGATTCGCCCATCAGCAAGGCTACGACCAGGACCACGCCGACGGTGATCGAGGCGCGCAGGCCGATCACATTGCGATCCCTGTCGCTGAGATGGCGGGTCAGCCCGACGAACACCGGCACAATCCCGATGGGATTGACGATGGCCAGCAGGCCGATGAAAAACTTCGCGTAGTCGCTCCAGTCGATCATGCGGGCAGTGTAGCCGATCCGCTGGGCGCCGGGTATGCACACGAAGACTGTGGCAGTGCAGTAGTGCAGTAGGATGGGTGAAGGCGTATTTTGCCGTAACCCATCATTTATCCGTGTCCTTGATGGGTTACGCTCCGCTTCACCCATCCTACGAGCTGCATTCGCGAGTATTATTCGGTCATGACAACGAGCCACGAATCCATCCGCCTCTCCGTCTCCGGCATGAGTTGTGCCGGCTGTGTCGGAACTGTTGAGGACGCATTGCGCGCCGTGCCGGGCGTGACGACGGCGAGTGTGAATTTCGCCGAACACACCGCGCAGGTTGCAGGCAGTATGAGCGCCGATGCGCTGGTCGCGGCCGTGCGTAAGGCTGGCTATGATGCCGCCGAGTTGCGCGGTGTGGCGGATGAAGAAGAAAAGGAAGCCGCCGAGTTTGCGCATTACCGCAAGCTGCTGCGGCAGGCGGCGATCGCCGGCGTAATCGCGTTGCCGCTGGTGGTCGGCGATATGCTGCTCGGCGTGATCCCGATGCTGCACGATACCGGTGGTCGCGCCTTCTGGTTCGCCGTTGGCTTGGCAACACTGTTCGTGTTGTTCTATTCAGGAGGCCATTTTTTTACCGGCGCCTGGAAATCTTTCCGCAATCACAACGCCAACATGGATACGCTGATCGCGCTCGGCACCGGCAGCGCCTGGCTGTATTCCATGGTGGTGGTGATCTTCCCCGACAGCGTGCCGGTGCTCGCGCGCCACGCGTATTTCGAGGCCGCGGCGGTGATCCTGGCGCTGATCAACCTCGGCAGCGCGCTGGAGATGCGCGCGCGCGGCAAGACCTCGGAGGCGATCAAGCGTCTGATCGGGCTGCAACCGAAGACCGCGCGGGTGTTGCGTAATGGCGTGGAAATCGACGTGCCGATTACCGAGGTCGGCTTGGATGAAACCGTGCGCGTGCGACCCGGTGAAAAGATTCCCGTCGATGGTGTGGTGATCGACGGTCATTCGACGGTTGACGAATCCATGCTCACCGGCGAACCGTTGCCGGTCGAAAAGACGGCCGGTGCAGAGGTGGTCGGCGGTACGTTCAACAAGAGCGGCAGTTTTTTATTTCAGGCCAAGCGCATCGGCAAGGACATGGCCTTGGCGCGCATCATCGAGCTGGTCCGTCAGGCGCAAAATTCAAAACCGGCGATCGGTCGACTCGCGGATCGCATCGCCTCTGTATTCGTACCCGCCGTCTTGATCATTGCTGTTATTACCTTTCTGCTCTGGTTCAACCTCGGCCCCGATCCACGCGTGAGTTACGCGCTGGTCGCCGCCATTACCGTGCTGGTCATCGCCTGTCCGTGCGCCTTGGGATTGGCGACACCGATTTCGATTATGGTCGGCGTCGGCAAGGCCGCCGAGCACGGCATTCTGATTCGCAGCGGTGAGGCCTTGCAGCGCGCGGGGCAATTAACTGTGATCGTGCTGGACAAGACCGGCACAGTGACCTTGGGTCAGCCGCGTGTGACGCAGATCGAAACGGCGTCCGCATGGGATGAAGTCGAACTACTGCGTCTGGCCGCAAGCGTCGAGGTCGCCTCCGAACATCCCTTGGCCGAGGCCATCGTCGAATCCGCGCACGCGCGCGGCATCGCATCCGCTGCGGTGGAGCAATTCGCGGCCAGCGCCGGCGGCGGTGTGAGTGGGCGTGTCGATGGCCGCACGGTGTTGCTCGGTAATCCGCGCTTCCTCAAAACACAAAGCATCGTACTCGGCGATTGGGAACAGCGCGGTGAACAATTCGCCGCACAGGCGCAGACACCGCTATATGTCGCCATCGACGGTATGATTGCCGGTGTGATCGGTGTGGCCGATCCCGTCAAGCCCGGCGCACGCGAGGCGATTGCCGCGTTGCACAAGGCCGGTCTGCGTGTGGTGATGCTCACCGGCGATCACCGTGTGACGGCTGAAGTCGTCGCCCGCGAATTGAATATTGATGAAGTGCGCGCCGAAGTGCTGCCGGCGGACAAGGCTAGCGAGGTCGCACGGCTGCAAGCACGGTGGCGCCGTGGTCGGCATGGTTGGCGACGGTATCAACGATGCGCCCGCCCTGGCGCGCGCCGATGTCGGTTTCGCCATCGGCAGCGGCACCGATGTGGCGATGGAAAGCGCCGATGTCACGCTCATCGGCGGTTCACTGTTGGGCGTGCTCGATGCGATTCAGATTTCGCGTGCCACGGTGCGCAATATTCGGCAGAACCTGTTCGGTGCCTTCATCTATAACATCGTCGGCATTCCGGTCGCCGCCGGCGCACTGTACCCGTTCATCGGCATACTGCTCAACCCGATGATCGCCGGCGCGGCTATGGCGCTGTCCTCGGTGACCGTGGTCAGCAATGCCAACCGACTGCGCGCCTGGACGAGTGCCCGACAACGTGCCGGGGAGACGGCATGAATATCGATGTGTGGGTGAATATCGGCGGCGTGGCGCTGATCGTGCTGATCGTCTGGTGGTTCTGGTTGTCGAAGCAGTAATATTCCGCCGCAGGTGAGCAGCAGCCTTGTGGCGCCTTCGTGTAGAGGCATTCTTGGTCAGGAGTCGATGATGAACAACAGAACGGGTGTCGGTGGTGCCTTCGTATTGGGTGTGTTTCTATGTGCGGGCTTGATCGGACTGGGTTACTACCTTGCGAATGGCTTTCTGCAGGCCAAGGCGTTGGAGCGCACCGTTACTGTTAAAGGTTTGTCCGAGCGTGATATGCCGGCCGATGTCGCCATCTGGCCGATCAAGTTTAATGAAGCGGACAACGATTTGACCGCGCTGTATGCAACCATCGAAAAGAACAATGCGCTGATCGTCGCTTTCCTCAAACAGCATGGCTTCACCGACAGCGAAATCTCGGTGTCGGTGCCGGCCATCGTCGACCGTCAGGCACAGGCCTACAGCAATGCGGGCGAAGCGCAATATCGATACACCGCCACATCGAGCATCAGCGTGTATACCCAGAATGTCGATCGCGTGCGCGAGACCATGGACAAGCTGGTCGATCTGGGCAAGCAGGGTCTCGCCATCGCTGGCCAGGATTACGAAGCGCGTACCCAGTTTCTGTTTACCAAGCTCAACGAACTCAAGCCTGCCATGATCGAGGAGGCGACCCGCAACGCTCGTGAGGTCGCCACCAAGTTCGCGCAGGACTCGGCCAGCCAGCTCGGTAAGATCAAGAGCGCCAACCAGGGTCAGTTCACAATCGAAGACCGTGACAGCAACACGCCGCACATCAAAAAGGTCCGCGTGGTGTCGACGGTGGAGTACTACCTGTCGGATTGAGGTGCGATTATTTCATCCGTGACGGCAGCTTGATCGTTTCGCCTGCAACCATGAACACGCCCTTGCCGCGGTGATGCAGTGTGCGCGGATTTTTCTGTGACGGATCGATCCAGCCCTTGATCACTTCCAGAACGAAGAAGTTGTACTGGTTTACCAGTCGCGTATCCACAACCTTGCATTCAAGATTCGCATAGCACTCGTCGATCAGTGGCGCCTTGACGAGGGCAGCTGGTCTTGCAGTTAGACCGAAGGCCGCGAACTTGTCGAGCTTGCGACCGTGACTGTTGCCGACCGCGACGACTTGTTTCGCCAAGACCACTGTCGGAATGTTGATCACACATTCCCGGCTTGCCTTCAACAGTTCGAAACTGTCATTGCGATTGCTCAGGACGAAACCCACCAATGGTGGCTCGAATTCCATCATGCAATGCCACGATAGGGTCATGATGTTGGTGCGAGCCTTGTGTGCTGTGCTCACCAGAACCACAGGGCCCGGTTCGAGCAGGGTGTAGGCTTTGGAGAGGGCTAGGGATCTTTTTGCCATTGTACAATCCTCCCGTCTTGGTCTTTCCGCACTATCTTGCAGCGTTCGTGAGTTGGATGCGATTGCTTCCGATCACCTTATAGCCCGGCACCGCCAAGTTCTGTTGTCGCTCGCTGCGATATTCGCGATACACCCTTCCTGCCGTGTCGTACAACGAACCGTTGCAAGGCTCGCTGAAACCGCCGTACCAAACGATGTCGGGTTTGGGTTGTTTGTTGGGTGGGATATAGCGTATCTGACAAGCGCGGTCGGTATCGACGGGGATGAAGACGAAATACTCCGGTAGGTGCGAACGGGTCGGAGTCTGCAGATCGATGGGCTGCCTGCTTTGTTGCGACTGCGGATCGTGCAGTTGGGCTGCAACGCGTGTCAGGCCGTCGAGTTCGTGCGCGCTACGGCGATAGACGGCGACCGGGCCACCCGGCCA